>CADCUI010000044.1 GCA_902805845.1 uncultured Nocardioidaceae bacterium | reverse complement strand
AATTCGATGTGCCGGGCAGGGAGCTCACGGACGTCGCTGCGGTCCCACTCGCGGGTCCATCCGACGTAGTCGAAGATCGCGTTGATGACCCCTGCGGTGAACCCCCACAGCAGTACGTCGCGCCGGGGCCCGATCCACCACGCCGGACCCGCGTAGCCGAGCGGGTGCCGGACCGTGAACCGGTTCGCCGGGTCGAGCAGCTGCTCGACGGGCACCCGGAACACCGCGTGGACCTCGTGCGCGTTGGTGACCGCCACGGGACGCTGGTGCTGCCAGTAGGCCAGCACCGGCGCGACCGCGAAGTTGCTCGGCGGCAGCCACAGCCGCGGCAGGACCGCGAACACCTCTACGCCCGAGGGGTCCAGCCCCGTCTCCTCCTGTGCCTCCCGCACGGCCGCCTCGACCACTGTCTCGCCCTCATCGAGCGATCCGCCGGGGAAGGACACGTGGCCCGGATGGGAGCGCATGGTGTGTGCGCGCTCGGTCAGCAGCAGGTCGGGCCCGTCGGGTCCGTCGCCGAACAGCACCAGCACGGCGCCTTCCCGGGGAGCGGGCGCGGGCGCCGCCGGCGGCACGAAGGCCGTGAGGTCCTCTGCGCGCATGGGGCGCACCCCGTCGCGCAACGGTGCCAACCACGCGGGGAGGACCGGCTCGGCCTGGTCCAGGCGACGGGCGGGGTCGGGCACGAGGGCGAGCCTACCCAGCAGCCGGGTCGACGCCGGTGTGCTCCTCGACCAGCGCGACCAGCTCTGCGTAGCGCTCGATGCGTCGCAGCAGGAACGTCACCTCACCCTGCGCGTCGACCAGGAGCACTCCCGGCAGGCCGGCCACCCGGTAGTGGTCGGCGAGGTCGCCGCCCGGGTCCGCGAGCTGGGGGAACACCGCACCGGTCTGGTCGAGCAGCGACAGTGCCGCGCCCGGCTGGGTGTCCTGGTAGTCGATGCCCAGCACGCTGAGCCGGCCCTCGGTCTGCTGCGCCAGCCGTTGGAACAGCGGCAGCTCGTCGGGACAGGAGACGCACCACGACGCCCAGAGGCTGACCACGGCCGGACCGCTGAGCTCCGAGAGCCGCATCGCGCGGCCACCGCCGAGACAGGGCAACGTCAGGTCGGCCAGCTCGCTCCCCGGCCCCCTGGGCCGGTCGCAGGGGGCCACACCGGCCTGCCGCTTCTGCTGCCGCAGCTCGGCGGAGTCGACGTCCACGCGCGAGGAGAGGTCCGGCTGGGGGAGGGCCGTCCCGCTGCAACCGGAAAGCAGCAGCAGGGCCGCGACCACTGCTGCAACCACCGCCGTCACCGTCCGGGCGAGCCGTGGAGCCGCCGGTCGGGCGCCTGGGCTCACGCGCGGCCCTCGGTGCGCACGAGCGCGGCGGCCACGATCGGGTCGGTCGGTCCCTCGCCGTACGACGGGCACCAGCGGGCGACCGGACAGGCGCCACAGGCCGGTTTCCGTGCGTGGCAGCAGCGCCGGCCGTGGAAGATCAGCCGGTGGCTGAGCAGCGTCCAGTCGCGGCCCGGGAAGAGCGCGCCGATGGCGTGCTCGGCCTTCACCGCGTCGGTCTCCGTGGTCCAGCCGAAGCGCCGGGCGAGCCGGCCGAAGTGGGTGTCCACGGTGATGCCCGGGATGCCGAACGCGTCGCCGAGGACGACGTTGGCCGTCTTGCGGCCCACTCCAGGCAAAGTGACGAGGTCCTCCAGCCGGGCGGGCACCCGGCCGTCGTACCTCTCGACGAGCGCCTGGGCCAGCTTCAGCAGCGCATCTGTCTTGGCGCGGAAGAACCCGGTCGGCTGCACGATCCCCTCGACGGTTGCCCGGTCCGCGGCGGCGAGCGCCGGCGGGTCGGGGTAGGCGGCGAACAGGGCGGGAGTCACGAGGTTGACGCGCTTGTCGGTGGTCTGCGCGCTGAGCACCGTGGCCACGAGCAGCTCGTACGGGTTGCGGAAGTCGAGCTCGCAACGGGCGTCGGGGTAGGCGTCGCCCAGCGCCCGGTAGGTCTTCCGGGCGCGACGGACGAGGCTCACGTCGGGCACGCAGCCCAGCGTACGGCGGTGCCGCTCGTCGGCGGGCCGCCCAGCCGCGGAACCCGTGGCCGGTTGACCCTTCGACTGTCGGATGCGGCAAGATGTGACGCGAACCACTCCCGATCGAGGCGGCCGGCCCGGCGGAGCGACAAGGAGGACTCTTGGACACCGAGGTGCTGCGCCAGGCCCCCCTCTTCCGCGGACTCGACGACGAGGCGGTGCAGGCGCTCCGGTCGTCCATGGGCACCGTGCGGCTGCGCCGCGGCGAGGTGCTGTTCCACGAAGGGGACTCCGGCGACAAGCTCTACATCGTCGCCGACGGCAAGGTGAAGCTGGGTCGCACCTCGGTGGACGGTCGGGAGAACCTCCTCGCGATCCTGGGCCCCGGCCAGATGTTCGGTGAGCTGTCGCTGTTCGATCCCGGTCCCCGGTCGGCCACGGTCACCGCGGTCACCGACAGCTCCTTCTTCTCCCTCGCCCACGACGACCTCCTGCGGTGGCTCGAGGGCCGCGCCGACGTGGCCAACGGCTTGCTCGCCCAGCTGGCGTCCCGGCTCCGCCGGGCCAACGACGTGGTGGCCGACCTGGTCTTCTCCGACGTCCCGGGGCGGGTCGCCAAGGCACTGCTCGACCTCGCCGACCGGTTCGGGCGCACCGCCGACGACGGCGTGCACGTCCACCACGACCTCACCCAGGAGGAGCTCGCGCAGCTCGTCGGCGCCTCCCGCGAGACCGTCAACAAGGCGTTGGCCGACTTCGCCTCGCGAGGCTGGCTGCGGCTCGAGCCGCGGTCCGTGGTGCTCATGGACGTCGACCGGCTGGCCCGCCGGGCTCGCTAGCCCGCCGACCCGCCCTCGACGTCCGGCCGAACCGCCCAGCATGCTGGGCGGCTCGGTCGCTCAACCGCGCAGGTAGTCCAGCTGCGCCCTGACCGAGAGCTCGGCCGCGCCCCACAGGACGGGGTCGACGTCGACGTACACGTGCTCGACGACCGCCCTCGCCGTGGCGTCCGGCCCGAGCACCCGCACCGCTTCACGCACCTGGTCCAGCCGCTCCCTGCGGTGGGCGAGGTAGTGGTCGATGACCGCAAGCGCGTCGTCGATCGCAGGACCGTGGCCGGGCCAGACGTGGCTCGCCTCCCGGGACCGCGCCAGCGTGTGCAGCCGCTCGAGGGAGTCGAGGTAGGCGCCGAGCCTCCCGTCGGGGTGGGCGACGACCGTCGTGCCCCGGCCGAGCACGGTGTCGCCGGTGAGGACAGCTGCCTCGGCGGGCAGCACGAAGGACAACGAGTCAGAGGTGTGTCCAGGCGTGCCGACCACACGGACCTCGAGACCGTCGACCTCCACGACGTCGCCGTCGTGCAGCCCCTCCTGTCCCAGCCGGTACGCCGGGTCGAGCGCGCGGACCCCACAGCCCACCCGCTCGGCGAACGTCCGGGCGCCCCCGGAGTGGTCGAGGTGACCGTGGGTGAGCAGCACGACACCGACCGGACCCGCCGCCTCGGCCACGGCGGCGAGGTGCGCGGCGTCGTCGGGACCGGGGTCCACGACGACCGACCGCCGTCCGCCTGGCTCTCGCAGCACCCAGGTGTTGGTCCCGTCCAGCGTCATGATCCCCGGGTTCGGCGCCAGCACGCATGTGGCCCGCTCACCGAAGGTGCCGCCCGACCAGGTCGGGTTGCTGCTCACGTCGCCGTCACCGGGCTGTCCACCGGCACGACCCGCGGCTCATCGTGCAGCGGCCCGTCGGGCCGCGACGCGCTCGCCGAGCGCCACCAGCCGGTGCGGCAGCCGCAAGTAGCCACCGTCCTCGTCCATCTGCATGTGCGGCAGGACCGGGGACCGGTCGCGTGCGTCGGCTGCAGCGAGCGCCTCCTCCGCCGTCCGGAACTCGTAGAGCTCCAGGCAGGTGGCGTACGTCGGGGGAAGCATCTCCAGCGCACCGGCGTCGACGGCGTCGACCACCTCCCGGACCCGCATCCACACCACCTGGTCGGACTCCGAGGAGACGTCGCGCGTCACCTGGCCGGCCGGGATCTGCGCGACGAAGAACCGGGTGTCGTAGCGCTTCGGCTCGAAGACCGGAGTCACCCACGAGCCCCACCACGCGAGCAGGTCGGTGCGCAGCCGGAGCCCCCGCCGGTCGAGGAAGTCGGTGAAGGCGAGCTCGCGCGCCTCGAGGCGTCGCCGGTCGGCCTCCCAGTCCTCGCCCGTGGTGTCCGCCACGACGGTGTCGCGCGAGGGACCCGCGAGCAGCACGCCGGACTCCTCGAAGGTCTCGCGCAGCGCGGCGCACACCAGCGCACGGCCGTGCGCCGCCGAGGTGCCCAGTGCCTCGCCCCACTCCGCCGGTGAGGGTCCGACCCAGCCGATCTCGTGGTCGAAGTCGCGCGGGTCGACCCCACCGCCGGGGAACACACAGAACCCCCCTGCGAACGCCATGCCGAGACTTCGCCGCAGCAGGTAGACCTCCAGGCCGCCCACCTCGCCGTCCCCGTCACGCAGCAGCACGAGGGTGCTGGCGTCCCTCGGCTCCACCGGCGTCCGGTCGCCCTCGCCGAAGGCTCGTGCGCTCTCGACGAGCCTCTCGGGAAGCCGCCTGGTCGGATCCACTCAGCGCGGCTTCCGACGGCTTCCGGCCCTTCGGCCTGTGAGCACCTCAGGCCACCTCGACGGTCATCTCGATCTCGACGGGGGCATCGAGCGGCAGGACGGCCACGCCCACGGCTGAGCGGGCGTGCTGGCCCCGATCGCCGAAGACGTGCCCCACGAGGTCGGAGGCCGCGTTGGCCACACCGGCCTGGCCGGTGAAGTCGGGCGCCGAGGCGACGAACACGACCAGCTTCACGACCTGGACGACCTGCTCGAGCGGCACCTGGGAGCCGATCGCCGCCAGAGCGTTCAGGGCGCACTGCTGTGCGCACTCGCCTGCCTCCTCCGCGGACACGTCAGCGCCCACCTTGCCGGTGGTGATCAGCTGGCCCGAGCGCATCGGCAGCTGGCCGGAGGTGAAGACATGGGCTCCGGAGCGGAGCGCCGGCACGTACGACGCGACGGGCTTCGGGACCTCGGGCATGCTCAGCCCGAGCTCGGCGAGCCGCTCCTCCGGCGTACTCACGGCTTGGGGCGCTTGAGGTAGGCCACCAGGTTCTCGGGGTTGAGACCGGGCACGATCTGCACCAGCTCCCAACCGTCCTCGCCCCAGTTGTCGAGGATCTGCTTGGTTGCATGCACCAGCACCGGCACGGTCACGTACTCCCACTTCGTCATGTCCCGGACTCTAGGCCACCGGCCTCCAGGCCACCTGCCCAGCCGGGCTCACGCGGGGCTCAGCTCAGGGGCGGCTCGGTCGCGGCCTCGACGTCCTCGCGGGTGACCCCAGGAGCGGTCTCCACCAGGACGAGGCCACTCCCATCGGTGCCCGGAGGGACGACGTCGATGACGGCGAGGTCGGTGATGATGCGCTGCACCACCCCGCGGCCGGTGTAGGGCAGCGAGCACTCGTTGACGATCTTGTAGGAACCGTCCTTGGCGACGTGCTCCATCAGCACGATCACCCGCCTGGCGCCGTGGACCAGGTCCATCGCGCCACCCATCCCCTTGACCATCTTCCCGGGAATCATCCAGTTCGCGATGTCACCGCTCGCCGAGACCTGCATCGCGCCGAGGATGGCGGCGTCGATCTTGCCGCCGCGGATCATGCCGAAGCTCGTCGCGGAGTCGAAGAAGCTCGCCCCGCGGCGCACGGTCACGGTCTCCTTGCCGGCGTTGATCAGGTCCGGGTCGACCTCGTCCTCCGTCGGGTAGGCACCCACCCCGAGGATGCCGTTCTCGCTCTGGAGCACCAGCTCCACACCCTCGTCGACGTAGTTCGGCACCAGGGTCGGCAGGCCGATGCCCAGGTTGACGTAGGAACCGTCGGATAGCTCAGAAGCAGCCCTGGCGGCCATCTCCTCCCGTGACCAGCTCACGACCCCACCTCCTCGCCCGCTCCGGCACTGGCCCCGTCGCCCCTGCCCCCGTCGCCCCCCGCCTCGTCCGATCGCGCGCGGTGCATACCGCGCGCCCGATCGGACGAGGCGGACGAGGCGGACGCCGGCGGTGCCGGACGCACCGTCCGCTTCTCGATGCGCTTCTCGCCGGCCTGCTCCTCGCTCAGCGCCACCACCCGCTGCACGAACACTCCCGGGGTGTGGACGTCGTCGGCGTCGAGCTCGCCCGGCTCGACCAGGTGCTCGACCTCCGCGATCGTCACCCGCCCGGCCATCGCCGCCAGCGGGTTGAAGTTGCGCGCGGAGCGCCGGTAGACGAGGTTTCCGTGGCGGTCGCCCTTCCAGGCACGGACCAGCCCGAAGTCGCAGGTGATGGCCTGCTCGAGGACGTAGTCGCGCTCCCCGTCGCCGACCGGGAACGACCGCACCTCCTTGGCCGGTGAGGCGACCTCGACCGACCCGTCCTCGGCGTACCTCCACGGCAGCCCGCCCTCGGCCACCTGCGTGCCCACGCCCGTCGCGGTGAAGAAGGCGGCGATCCCTGACCCGCCGGCGCGCAGCCGCTCGGCCAGCGTCCCCTGCGGAGTCAGCTCCACCTCGAGCTCGCCGGAGAGGAACTGACGGGCGAACTCCTTGTTCTCCCCCACGTAGGAGGCGACCATCCGCCGGATCCGCCGGGCCATCAGCAGCCGGCCCAGTCCCCAGTCGTCGACCCCGCAGTTGTTCGACACCGCCTCGAGATCCTGGACGCCGGCATCCAGCAGCGCCTCGATGAGCGCCGAGGGCACCCCGCACAGTCCGAAACCACCCACCGCCAGCGACGCGCCGTCGGGCACGTCGGCGACCGCTGCCGCGGCCGACGCGACCACCTTGTCCACGCGCTCACCCTATGCCAGCCGGCCACCGGTAGCCTGGGCCGACGTGGACGACAACGCGCGCGCCGACCGGCCCGAGCTGCGGCTGCACATCGTGAGCGGCAAGGGCGGCACCGGCAAGACCACGGTCGCCGCCGCGCTGGCACTGGCTCTGGCCTCCAAGGGCCAGCAGGTCCTGCTGTGCGAGGTCGAGGGCAGGCAAGGGCTGGCCCAGCTCTTCGACGTGCCGCCGCTGCCCTACGAGGAGCGCCGGGTCGCGCAGGGTCCGGCGTCGGAGGCCGGCGACGGCGGCGACGTCTACGCGCTCGCGGTCGACGCGGAGTCGGCGATGCTGGAGTACCTCTCCCTCTACTACCGGCTCGGCAGCCGGACCGGACGGGCGTTGGAGCGCTTCGGGGTCATCGACTTCGCCACGACGATCGCTCCCGGGCTGCGGGACGTGCTGCTGACCGGCAAGGTCTACGAGGCGGTGGTGCGCAACAGCCGCAACAAGGGTGCCCGGGTGTACGACGCGGTGGTGCTCGACGCCCCGCCGACGGGCCGGATCGCCCAGTTCCTCAACGTCAACGGGGAGTTCGGGGACCTCGCCCGGGTCGGCATGCTCAAGGGGCAGACCGACCGGGTGATGGCGCTGCTGAGGTCCCCGGAGACGGCGGTCCAC
>CADCUI010000043.1 GCA_902805845.1 uncultured Nocardioidaceae bacterium | reverse complement strand
GTGGTCAACTCGGCCGGCGTGGTCGCGTACGGCCGGTTCGAGGAAGTGCCGCGCGAGGTGTTCGAGCGGGTGCTGCGCACCAACCTGTTGGGCTCGGCCAACGTGGCCCGCAGCGTGCTGCCCGCCATGCGCGCCGCCGACACCGGCACCCTGGTGCTCGTGGGGTCCATCATGGGCCACATCGCGGTGCCCACGATGTCGTCGTACGCGGTGAGCAAGTGGGCGGTTCGCGGCCTCGCTCGGATCCTGCACATCGAGCAGCTCGATCGCAGCGGGGTGCACGTGGTGACCGTCGAGCCCGGTGGTGTGGACACGCCCATCTATCTGCAAGCGGCCAGCTATGCCGGCCACATCGGCCGCCCGCCACCGCCCGTGGTCACTCCGGAGAAGGTGGCCGAGCGCATCGTCGCGGCTCTTGATGCCCCTCGCCACCGGGTCAGTGTGGGTCCTGCCAACGACCTGATGCGCTTCGGTTTCGCCGTGCTCCCAGCGGTGTACGACCGGCTGGTGGGACCGCTGTTCTCCGTCTCCGGCCTGGAGCGGCGCCACGATGAGCCGGCACGCACCGGCAACGTCTTCGACGCGGCGCCAGATCTCGACCGACTGCGCGGCGGTCAGGGCAGCTTCGTTCCGGCCGTGCTCGCGGGCGTACGCCGCGAGGTCGCCGGCCGGCTGCGGCGGCACTGACAACCAGGGCCGGCACTGACACTGAACCGGCACTGACACTCAACCGGCACGTACGCTGCCGCCGTGAGTGCAGACGGCGATCTGGTGGTCGGTTTCGACCTTGACATGACGCTGGTGGACTCGCGTCCCGGCATCCGGTCGACGTACGAGGCGCTGGTGGCCGAGACCGGTCTGCAGATCGACGTCGACCTGGTGCTGTCGCGGCTCGGCCCGCCCCTGGAGCTGGAGCTGGCCAACTGGGCGCCCGCGGGGCAGGTACCGGACCTGGCTGACCGGTACCGCGAGCTCTACCTCACGTTGGGTGTCGCCGGGGTCGAGCCGCTGCCGGGGGCATCGACTGCGCTGCAGCGTGTGCGCGACCTAGGCGGCCGCAACGTCGTGGTCACCGCCAAGAGCGCAGGTGGAGCGTCGGCCGTGCTGGCGCGTCTCGACCTGCCGGTCGACGCCCTCGAGGCCGACCGCTGGCACACCGCCAAGGCGGCCGGCCTGCTCGCGCACGGCGCCACGGTCATGGTCGGTGACCACGTCGCAGACATGGCCGGCGCGCTGGCCGCGGGGGCCGTTCCGGTTGGCGTGACAACGGGACCCTGTGACGCCGAGCAGCTCACCGCCGCAGGCGCCGTCGTCGTGATCGACTCCTTGCAGCAGCTGCCGGACTGGCTGGACGAGTACGTCCTCGGGGTGCGTGAGCGGCACCTGCTGGACGCCCTGGAGGCGGCGGGCTCGGTGCTCGTCGCCTTCAGCGGAGGCGCCGACTCGGCTCTCGTGCTGGCGGCCGCTGTCCGGGCGCTCGGCCCCGCTCGCGTCGCGGCCGCGACAGCGGTGTCCGACTCGCTGGCCGGTGTCGAGCTGACCCAGGCCCGTGCCTTCGCGGACGCTCTCGGCGTACGTCTGTTCACCCCCGTCACGGCCGAGCTGGAGCGGGCCGGCTACCGCGCCAACGCGGGCGACCGGTGCTGGTTCTGCAAGGCAGAGCTGCTGGACGTCCTCACCGGGCTCGCTGCGGAGCAGGGCCTGGACGCCGTAGCCACCGGAACCAACGCCGACGACGTGGTTGCCGGGTTCCGCCCGGGCATCCGGGCGGCCTCCGAGCGGGGCGCCCGCACACCGCTCGCGGACGCCGGCCTCACCAAGGCGCAGGTTCGGGAGCTCTCCCGCCGCTGGGGGCTGGCGACCTGGGACAAGCCGGCCGCGGCATGCCTGTCGTCCCGGATCGCCTACGGCGTCCAGGTCACCGCACACCGGTTGGCCCGGGTGGAGCGCGCTGAGCAAGCGGCGCGGACGGTGCTGCGAGAGCACGGGCTGGCCGCCCGCGACCTGAGGGTGCGCGACCTGGGGGACCGCGCTTCGGTCGAGCTCGACGCCGACCTGGTGCAGCGTGCCAGCGATCTGCCGGAGCTGGTGGAAGCAGTCCGAGCCGCCGGCTTCGCTGAGGCGGACGTCGACGCCCGCGGCTTCCGGTCCGGCTCCATGAACGAGCGGCTCGCGGAGCCGGCCCGCTGGCGGTGAGCGGCCGAAGCTCGCCACGAGCCTGCTGCCGGAGCGTCTCATCGCGGACGAAGCCCGGGGAAGGGGCTGCGCTGCCACGTAGGCTGAGCAGATCCCGTGCTGGTGCGTGCGACGCGCGTCCACAGCCCGGCGAGATCTTCGAGGAGGGGGAAGTCCGGTGCCCACTGGAACGGTGAAGTGGTACGACGCGGAGAAGGGCTTCGGCTTCTTGTCCCAGGAGTCGGGGCCCGACGTGTACGTGCGCGCGGAGGCTCTGCCGGCGGGTACGCCCAGCCTCAAGTCGGGCACGCGGGTGGAGTTCGGGGTGGTCCAGGGCCGCAAGGGCGAGCAGGCGCTGTCCGTGCAGCTGCTCGACCCCGCGCCGTCGGTGAGCAAGGCGCGTCGCAAGTCGCCCGACCAGCTGGCGACCATCGTCGAGGACTCGATCAAGCTGCTGGACAACCTCGGTGGCGCCTACCGGCACGGGCGGCATCCCGACTCCCGAGTCGCCGGCCGGGCTGCCAAGGTGCTGCGCGCTCTCGCCGACGAGCTGGAGCTGTAGCGCTCACGCGGGCTGGGGCGTACGCACGTTGCGCGGACGCCGACTGAGCACCAGTGCGGCCCAGGCGGTTACCAGCGCGGCCGTGATCCCCAGGCCGAGCTGAGGGGGTGACAGGGGCAGCAGGATGCCCAGGAACCCGCCGGTGACCCACGACACCTGCAGGAGCGTCTCCCCGCGCGCGAACACGCTCGTGCGGACCGCGTCGGGTACGTCACGCTGGATCAGCGCGTCCGAGCTCAGCTTGCCCAGCGACTGACAGAGCCCGGCGGTCAGCCCCAGGGCCACCGCCGCCAGCAGCCCGTAGAACACCGCTGCCACGATCAGGGTCACCGCATCCAGGACGAGCACGAACAAGGCCGTGGCCATCGGGTCGCGGGTGCGCAGCAGCGTGGCCAGCACGGTCCCGAGCGTGTTGCCCACGCCTGCGGCGCCGATGACGAGACCGAGCAGGAGGGTCTCGCGTCCCTCCCAGCCGGCGAAGGGTGCATCGCGCAGCACGAAGGCCATGTACATGGTCAGGAACCCGGTGACCAGGCGCAGCCCCGCGTTGCACCGCAGGGCGGTCACCACGACAGGCGGCACGGCTGGCACTGCTCTGCGCGTGCGCCGGCTCTCCCCGCCCACGTCGGTCATGGAGACCTGCTCCTCACCGGCTGAGGAGTCCACTCGCGACGGCAGCAGGATGGCCAGCACGGTGGCGATGACGAAGAGGACGAACGCATAGCGCAGCGCCCACTGCGCCCCGAGGGTGGCAGCGAGGCCGGCCAGCGGAGCCGACAGCACCGCGCCGGCCGTTCCGGTCAGGGACAGCCGCGAGTTGGCCCGGACCAGCGTCTGGCCCCGGGGGAGCAGCCGGGGTACGGCCGCCGCCTTGGTCACCCCGTACGCCTTGCTCGCGACCAGCACCCCGAGGGCGGCTGGGAACAGGACAGTCGATTCGGTGCTCACCGCACCCGCCAGCACCCAGCAGCAGAACGCGCGTACAGCAGTGGTGGAGCCGATAGCCCAGCGGCGACCGCGACGGAACCGGTCCAGGAAGGGGCCGATCAGCGGCGCCACGATGGCGAACGGGAGCATGGTGAGGGCAAGGAAGGTGACGACCTGGCCGCGGGCCTCACCCGAGGGCACCGCGAAGAACAGGGTGCCCGCCAGCGCCACCGCTACCGCGGCGTCACCAGCGGTGTTGAAAGCATGTACCTCCAGCAGCCTGGACATGCCTGACTCGTCCGCGCCCTGAGCATGGGTGAACCGACGTGCGCGCTTCACGCCGGAGGTGGCCGCTCGGCCGGCGCCGAACGCGGCGGCGGTCGCCCCGCGACCCGTCATGCGGGCGACCCGGCTCGCCCGGCCCGAGGCCCGGTTGAGACGAGGTGCGCCGGTGGTGCTGGTGGCCTCGCCGGACCGCGACGAACCCGACTCCGTGTCGGCGCGAGGACGTGGCTGCTCCACCTGGTCATACTGCCGCACCGAAGGCACGCGAGACCGCCTGCGCCGGTACTGCAACGAAACACGGAGTGTCGGCCACCGGCCGCTGGGGCGGATCTCGCTCCTCGTCGTGCGCCGGCCGCGCTGCTGGCCTGATCGGGGATGATGGAGCTGTGACCAGCCCGACTGAGCCCGCCGGCAACCCCGGCCCTCCAAGTACTGACGTCCCGGTGCGGCCCGCCCCCGCTCGGCGAGTGCGGGCGGACGCAGCCTGCGTCGCCGCCGTCGACGAGGCTCGCGCCGCGCTCGCCGAGCTCACCGAAGACGGCGACGTCGGGGAGTACGTGCGGTACGTGGTCGAGGGCGACCGCCTGGTCACCCACGTCTTCAGCTGCACCCGGCGCGGCTACCGCGACTGGCTGTGGGCAGTGACTGTCACGCGAGCCTCCCGCCAACGCAACGTCACGGTGAACGAGAGCGTGCTGCTGCCGGGCATCAACGCGCTGGTAGCCCCCAGCTGGGTGCCCTACCGCGACCGGCTGCAGTCAGGCGACGTCGGCCCTGGCGACGTGCTGCCCGTGCACGAGGACGATCCCCGGCTGGTGCCGGGATGGCTCAGCGGCGACGACGCCGTGGAGGTCATGCGCGACGACTCCTCGCTCCGCCCGGTGGTGGACGAGGTGGGCCTGGGCCGCGTACGTGTGCTCTCGCTCGAGGGCCGCGACGATGCTGCGGCGCGCTGGTACAGCGGCGAGCACGGTCCCGGGGCCGCCGTCGCGCAGGCGGCGTCGGACCCCTGCCGTACGTGCGGCTTCCTGGTCCGGCTCGCGGGGCCGCTGTCCACCGTCTTCGGCGTCTGCGCCAATGAGGTGGCTCTGGACGACGGTCGGGTGGTCTCGTACGACCACGGCTGCGGGGCTCACTCGCAGGTCAGCTTCGGCAGGTCCGCCGAGTCGCAGTCGCTGCCGGCACTGATGTTCGACACCGAGGCGGTCGACGCTTTCGAGCTGGCCTGACGGTCAGCCGCTCATCCCAGTGGACCGAGCTCGCTGCTGTCGGTACGCCGGCGGCGAGGGTCGGCGAGCAGCGCCTTGCGCCGGCGTCGGCAGTACTCCCAGCCGAGGAGTCCGAGCGCGGTGCCGATGAGGCACGTGGTCAGCCACCAGCCACGGCCGGTCTCGCGGAGCTGGTCGGAGAAGGGCAGCAACGCGACGAACGCCAGCGCCCACAGCGCGGTGCCGACCTGCATGGTGCGCACACCGTCCACGTCGAGTGGCTTCACCTCGGCGACCAGGTAGCGCCGGCTCCCGATCTCGTGCTCGGTGACGGCCGGACGGCCGAGGTCGTGGCGTCGCGCCGCACGCAGTCGGCGGGCCTCGGCGTCAAGCCGCTCGGCATCGGGGAGGCCCGCTGCGGGGACGCTCGGAGCGTCGTCGACGGGGGCCACCAGAACAGGCTAGCGCCGAGCACCGGTCCGGCGGCGCGATCGGACCGGCCCTTCGGATGCGCCTAGGCCACGCGTGCTTGGGGCTGGCGCCTCGGCATCCGCCGGCCAGTGGAGGCGGCGTCGCGGCCACCTGACCACCTAACCGGGCCGTCAACGCCTCTGGCACGATTCGCCCCGGGCACACCGCAGCTCGACTCCCCGCGGCTGCCGGTGCGCCGGACCGGCACCTGCCTGCCTCAGCGCCTCGGGAGATCCATGAGCACCGCCACCAGAACGCGTCCCGGCGGCTCGGGCCTCGACCGCTACTTCGCCATCACCGAGCGCGGCTCGACGCTGGCTCGCGAGGTGCGCGGCGGCGTCGTCACCTTCTTCACGATGGCTTACATCATCGTGCTGAACCCGATCATCCTGACCGGCGCGGCCGACGTAGACGGCGCCGTGATCGGCGGCGGCTCCGATCCCGGCGTGGCCTTCGTCATGGTCGCGGCCGCGACCGCCCTGGTGGCGGGCCTGCTGAGCATCGCCATGGGTCTGGTGGCCAACTTCCCGCTCGCGCTGGCCGCCGGCTTGGGGCTGAACGCCTTCGTCGCCTACACCATCGCACCGCAGATGACCTGGGCCGACGCGATGGGACTCGTGGTGCTCGAGGGGCTGATCATCCTCGTCCTGGTGCTCACCGGGTTGCGCAAGGCGGTGTTCCACGCGGTCCCCACCCAGCTGAAGACGGCGATCAGCGTGGGCATCGGTCTCTTCATCGCCCTGATCGGGTTGGTGGACGCCGGCTTCGTCCGCCGGCCGGCGGCCGGCGTGGTGCCTGTCGAGCTCGGCCTGGGTGGGTCGCTGCAGGGCTGGCCCGTGCTGGTGTTCTGCTTCGGCCTGCTGCTCACGCTGGTGCTGTTCGTACGGCACGTACGCGGCGCCATCCTGATCGGCATCGTGCTCACCACCTTGCTCGCGGTGGCCGTGGAGTCCCTCGCCGACGTCGGTCCCACCGTCGACGGGAAGGACGTCAACCCGCTGGGGTGGAACCTGAACGTGCCGAGCTGGCCCGACAGCGTCTTCGACACCCCTGACTTCGGCCTGCTGGGGGAGTTCTCGCTGCTGGGCTCGGTCGATCAGGTCGGGGTCGTCACGGTCGTGTTGCTGGTCTTCACGCTGCTGCTGGCCGACTTCTTCGACACCATGGGCACGATGACCGCCATCGGTGCCGAGGCAGGGCTCAACGACACCGAGGGGGTGCCACCGCGCTCGCAGCGCATCCTGCTGGTGGACTCGGTCGCGGCGGCCGCCGGCGGGGCGGCTTCGGTCTCCAGCAACACCTCCTACATCGAGTCGGCGTCCGGAGTCGCGGAGGGGGCGCGCACCGGCCTCGCCAGCGTCGTCACCGGCCTGCTGTTCCTGCTCGCCACCGTCTTCACCCCGCTCGTGTCGGTGATCCCCAACGAGGCGGCGACACCGGCGCTGGTGGTGGTCGGGTTCCTGATGATGAGCCAGGTCCGCTCCATCGACTGGGACGACCTCGGCATCGCCGTGCCGGCCTTCCTCACCATCGTGCTGATGCCCTTCACGTACTCGATCAGCGCCGGCATCGGTGCCGGGTTCGTCTCCTACGCACTGCTGGCCATGGTCCTGGGACGTGCCCGCGGCGTGCACCCGCTGCTGTGGGTCGTGGCGCTGCTCTTCGTGGCCTACTTCGCCATCGACCCGCTGCGCGACCTGCTCACCTGAGCACGCGCCTGCCTTGGGTCCCTCTGCTGGCCCGCTCGACCGGCTGGTCGGGTCCGGATGACCTTCGGCCGAGTCACATTGATTAGCGTGGGTAATGACGTAGGCTAAGTATGTGCCACTAGAGACTCCCGCTCCTCGTACTCGCGTCGAGGGAGGACTCGCCGGGGCGCTCGCGGTCTCGGTGACCCGGCTGGCTCGCCGGCTGCGACAGGAGCGGGGCACC
>CADCUI010000042.1 GCA_902805845.1 uncultured Nocardioidaceae bacterium | reverse complement strand
TGCCGCTCTCCGCCCCGGTCGAGCGGGAGCCGAGGAGTACCCGGCCGACGAGCGAGGCGGCCTCACCACAGACGGCCAAGTCGTCGTAGCTCACCTCGTCCAAGCTACCCCGGTATAGCCGCTATTGTCCGTTGGTCCTAGCACCATGCCCTCGGCTCATCCGCGGCAACGGCGGACTGCCCGGCCGCTGGTGGGAGACTCCGCGCTCGCGGCAAATGGGAGACCGTGAGCCCTGGAACCAGCGGACCGAGCAGCCCTGAGCACAGGCGGAGACGAGTCCCCCGCCCCACGTCGGGGAGGAGGCTGCGTAGCAGGCTCCCCGACCCCCGACGGGCAGTCGCCTGTGCGCGGTCAGATTGCCCGTCGGTCGTCGGTGCAAACCGAATAGCCACAGGTTGACCCAAGTTCCCGACTACATTTCTCACGGTCCACGTCGAAAGCGCCTCGCTTCGGCCCGTGGAGGAGGGACGGATCGATGCTTCGCACCGCCGCTCGGTGGCTGACGTGCGCTGTGCTCGTGACGGCGGTACTGGGGGCCGCGCCGCACGGCCGCGCATCCGACACGTCGTACGACGAAAGCGTGCGGACGACCGCGGCCACCGCGAGGGTCGAGAGCCGGCCCAACGTCGTGGTGATCCTCCTCGACGACATGCGCGCGGACGACCTCGCCTTCATGCCGCTGAGCCGCCGACTCCTGGCCGACGAGGGCGCACAGTTCGTCAACAGCTTCTCGCCGTACCCGCTGTGCTGCCCCGCCAGGGCGTCGCTCCTCACCGGCGTCTACACCCACAACCACCGGGTGTTCGACGTCGGGCCGCCCTACGGCTTCAGCAGCTTCGACGACCGGTCGACGTTCGCCACCTGGCTGGAGGACGCCGGCTACGACACCACCCTCATCGGCAAGTACCTGAACGGGTACGGCCCCACCCCCGTGCGGGGCTCCACCACCGGGAGCTCGTTCTCCTACGTCCCGCCGGGGTGGACGACATGGCGGGCCTCGATCGACGGGGGCATGCCCGCCGACGACCCGGAGGCGGGCGGCACCTACCGCTACTTCGACACCACACTGTCGGAGAACGGCAGCGGCTTCACCAACTACCGCGGCAGCTACCAGACCACCGTCTACGGCACCCTCTCGGAGGAGGTCATCCGCCGCAACGCGGCAGCCGGTCGACCGTTCGTCCTCTACGCCTCCTACACCGCCCCGCACCACGGCGGACCCGTGGAGCCCGACGACCCCCAGACGGTCGTCAACGGCGCCGGACAGCGCACCAACTTCGCCACTCCCGCTCGGCCCGCCCGCATCAGGGGGAAGTTCGACAGCCGCATCACTGCCTCCCCCGGCGCGTCGTGGAACGACCCCGACTTCACCGACAAGCCGTCGCACCTCCGCTCGCGACCGCCACTCAGCCAGGAGGAGCTCCTGGCGAGCAGGGCGGTCGCCCGCCAGCGCGCCGAGAGCCTGTTCCTCGTCGACAAGCAGGTGAAGCGCACCGTCGACGTCCTCCGGGAGACAGGGACGCTGCGGAACACCCTGGTCGTGCTCACGTCGGACAACGGCTACTTCCTGGGTGAGCAGCGCATCCGCCAGGGCAAGACCTTCCCCCACGAGCCTGCGCTTCGGGTGCCGCTGCTGATGCGCGGACCCGGCATCCCCGCCGGGGTGCGTCGCACCGATCCCTTCACCTCCATCGACCTCGCTCCCACCATCGCCGACCTCGCCGGCGTCACGCCGAGCTCGCCCGTCGACGGGGTCTCGATGCTGGGGGTGGCACGGTACGGCGACCGCGGCTGGACGAGGGCGGTGCTGACCGAGACCGGTCCGCTGTTCGGGGTCGTGCGCGAGACCGGTGAGAGCGGCCGACCACGCGAGCCAGGCGAGCCGGCCGACCTCCGCTACGCGATCGGCATCCGCACGCAGCGCTGGCTCTACGTGGACTACGCCACCGGTGAGGAGGAGCTGTACAACCTCGTCCGTGACCCCCAGCAGTACCGCAACGTCGTCGCAGCCGCCCGGCACGCCGACACCGTCGAGCTCCTGCGTCGGGAGCTCCAGCGGATGCGTGCCTGCGACGGGTTGCAGTGCCGGATGCCGATGGCAGCCGCACTGCAACGCTGACCTCCGGGTCCGTATCAGAATGGCGACGGAACTCCTGCGGTGGTCGGTCGCGTTGTGCTAAGCACTGTCGGACGGACCGAGCAGGGCGGTGAAGACATGGCAGCACAGAGCAAGCTTGCACTGCCCGACCTCTTCCTCATCGGCGCTCCGAAGGCGGGCACGACGTCGATCGCGTGCTGGCTGGCCGACCACCCCGACGTCTACTGGTCGGTGCCCAAGGAGCCGTTCTTCTGGGCGGCGGACTACCCCGCCTTGCGGCGCCACTACGGGATCGACACCCGGGAGGCGTACGACCGGCTCTTCTCGTCACCCGAGGCGGCGGCGGCCCGCGTGCGCGGCGACGGGTCGACCTGCTACTTGTACTCCGTGACCGCGGTGCCCGACATCGCCGCGGCGCAACCCGAGGCCCGATTCGTCGTCTGCGTGCGCAACCCCGTCGACCTCATCGCGTCCTACCACCGGACCCAGCTGATCGCGCTGAACGAGGACGAGCCCGAGCTCGAACGGGCATGGAGCCGCAGCGTCACCGGCCGCCTCCCCGGGGTGCGCCCCCTCGACCCGAAGCTGGTCGACTACCCGCTCGTCGGGAGCCAGGGCGGTGCGGTCGCCCGGGTCGTCGAGCAGGTGGGTCGCCAGGCCGTGCACCTGATCTGCTTCGACGACCTGGTCGAGAATCCCCACAAGGTGTGGCACGAGCTCGCCGACTTCGCCGGTCTGCCCGCTACGCCACTGCCTGACTTCAGGGTCCGCAACCCCAGTGACAAGACGTACCGCTCGCTGGCGCTGCGGCAGGTGATGCACCGCCCACCGCGGCTGTTCGCCCCTGGGATGCGGCGGCTGCGGGCATGGTCGCGGACCACTCGCCTGCCAGGAGTGGCTGGGCTCAAGCGGGCGCTGTGGCGGTCGGAGGAGAGGCCGCACGTCACCGAGTCGGCGCGGGCGACGATCGCCTCCGCTCTGGCGGACGACGTGGAGCTGCTCGGTCAGCTCCTGGGACGCGATCTGACCCACTGGAGCCGGTCGCCGGTCGCCGACCAGCACGGACTGCCCTGACCCGGGCGGGCTGTCCCGGGCTAGTCGTCAGGCGTCGGCTCCCCGTGGGTGCCAGGACGAGGTGCCCACGGCAGCTCCTCCGCGGGTCGCACCACGATGAGCCGGTCACCCCGCGCGAGCTGGGTGACCACCGGGTCGAAGTAGCGGTGGACGGTGTCGTCGCGGATCACCGCGATCACCTGGTCCGGCAACGACTGCGGCCGCTTCCCCACCTCGGGCACCAGCAGCTCGCGCTCGGCCACCTCCAGGCCGTGGCCGTAGCTCAACAGGTCCTCGAGGACACCGCCCAGCGCGGGGCTGATCGCCGACAGCCCGACGAGCCGCCCGACGGCGTCCGAGGAGGTGACGACGGCG
Organism: uncultured Nocardioidaceae bacterium; assembly: GCA_902805845.1. Lineage (GTDB taxonomy): Bacteria > Actinomycetota > Actinomycetes > Propionibacteriales > Nocardioidaceae > Marmoricola_A. The sequence continues at coordinate 32,039 of CADCUI010000042.1, read as the reverse complement.
TCGGCGCCGCTCTGCCGCACCAGGGGCACGTTGTCGCCCTCCCGGACCGCGGCCACGGTGTACGCCGTCGAGTTGAGCTGACGCACGTTGAGCACGGTCAGGACGGTGGCGTCGTCCCGGTCGGTGGTGATGATGACCTGGCTGGCTTTGTCCACACCGGCCCTGCGCAGCACGTCACGCCGGGTGGCGTCGCCGATCACGACGGTCATGCCGTCGTCGTTGGCCTCCTGACCGGCGAGCCGGTCCGGGTCCACCACGACGATGTCGTCCTTGGTGTGCCCGCCGTTCAGGAGCGTCTCGATGGCGCTGCGGCCCTTCGTGCCGTAGCCCACCACCACCACGTGCTGGTTCAAGCGATTCCTCCATCGTGATGCCCGGTAGGCCTCCCGGCCCTGGCTGGCCAGCACCTCCAGCGTGGTCCCGATGAGCACGACCAGGAAGGCGACCCGCAGCGGCGTGACGAGCAACGCGTTCACCACGCGAGCCGCCTGGGAGCTCGGTGCGATGTCGCCGTACCCGGTCGTGCTGAGCGTGACTGTCGTGTAGTAGACCGCGTCGCTGAAGTCGACCTTGCCCGTGGGGTCGTTGTTGTCGGTGTAACCGTCCCGGTCGACGTACACCAGCAGCACCGTGGCAGCGAGCAGGCCCAGCGCCATCAGCAGCCGCCGTGACAGCGCCCACCACGGCGAGGGAGCCACCTGCGGGAACCTGATCGCCCCCAGAGTGATCTCGGGTCGGCGATCGGGCACGGCCCGAATCTACGCGACGTCGGAGCCGGAACGACGCAGGACGACGGTCTCCTCGACGTCGTCTTCGCGCGCCTCGACGAGGTCGTCGGCGTACCTGGGGCCCACCTGCCTGCGGATGCGCGGCAGGTGGGCGTGTGCGCGGAGCCGGCGCACCAGCTCGATCCGCGCCCGGGCCGGCTCCGACTCAGGCCAGAGCTGGTCGAAGGAGGCGTTCACGGCGGCGCCGATGAGGACGGCGATGGCGAGGATGTAGAGCCAGATCATCACCGCGATGGGAGCAGCCAGCGGTCCGTAGATCGAGGTCGAGTCCCCGGCCGAGACGGTGAGGAACCAGCGGAGCAGCGCCGAGCCGAAGACCCAGATCGCCATCGTGAGCGCGGCGCCGGGGAGGTTGTAGCGCCACGAGGTCCGCACCGGCACGGACACGTGGTACAGCGTCGCGGTGAAGACGACGCACATGAGGACCACGACGGGCCAGTAGAGCGCGTTGAGGACGTCGAGCCGCTGCGGCACCACCCGGTCCACCAGGCCGGGGCCGGCCACCACGAGCGGGATGGTGATGATGCCGGTGAGGAGCCCGAGGACGTAGAGGCCGAAGGACAGCATCCGGGTCTTGACGATCCCGCGATGCCCGCCGAGCCCGTACATGATCGTGACGGTGTCGACGAACACGTTGAGGGCACGGGAACCCGACCAGAGTGCCAGCACGAAGCCGATCGAGATCACGTCGTAGCGCGGACCGGCCAGGACGTCGTCCATCGTCGGGACGATGATCTTGTCGACGGTGTCAGCAGTGAAGGCCTGCAGGGCGAGGTCGACCACGTCGCGCTTGAAGGCGCCGATGCGCTGGTCGGTGAAGGTGCTGACCACGTAGCCGATGGACCCCGCGAGCCCGAAGATCAGCGGTGGCAGCGACAGCAACGCGAAGAAGGCCGCCTCCGCCGCGAGTCCGGTGACCCGGTTGCGCAAGCAGCTCGCGACCGTCGAGACCACCAACCGCCACAGCGTCGTCGCCGTCCTGGACCACCACGGCTGCTCCGAGGCGCCGGCGTTCCCACCGGCGGCGCCGTCGTCGTTGGCGGCTGACATGCACCTACGGTAACGATCCTCGCGGCGCCGGGCACCGTGCGACGCGGCAACCGGCTCAGGCCAGCTCGAGGCCGGGGTAGAGCGGGTGCTTCTCCAGCAGCTCGGCGGAGGCGGCGCGGGTCCGCTCCACCACACCGTCGGCAAGGTCGTACGTCGCCTTCGACGGAACGCCGGCTGCCGTCGTCCGCGGCGTGGTGCCGGACAGGACGTCGACCACCAGCTCGGCGACCCGGTCGAACTCGGCGTGGCCGAAGCCACGCGTCGTCAGGGCCGGCGTGCCGAAGCGGATGCCCGAGGTGTACCAGGCGCCGTGGGGATCTGCGGGCACGGAGTTGCGGTTCGTGACGATCCCGGCATCCAGCAGCGCCGTCTCCGCCTGGCGACCCGTCACCCCGAACGAGGTCACGTCGAGCAGCACCAGGTGGTTGTCGGTGCCGCCGGTGACGAGCGTGGCTCCCCGCCTCAGGAACCCCTCGGCCAGCGACTGGGCATTGGCCGCGACCTGGCCGGCGTAGTCGCGGAAACCCTGCTGTCGCGCCTCTGCCAGCGCCACCGCCTTGGCGGCCATGACGTGGGAGAGCGGTCCACCGAGCACCATCGGGCAGCCTCGGTCCACCGCTGAGGCGTACTCCTGGGTGGCCAGCACCAGGCCGCCGCGCGGACCGCGCAGCGACTTGTGGGTGGTCGTGGTGACGACGTGGGCGTGCGGCACGGGGTTCTCGTCACCGGTGAAGACCTTGCCGGCCACCAGGCCGGCGAAGTGCGCCATGTCGACCATGAGCGTGGCGCCCACCTCGTCGGCGATCTCGCGCATCTTCGCGAAGTCGACCCGCCGCGGATAGGCGGAGTAGCCGGCCACCAGGATCAACGGTCGGAACTCGCGCGCCGCCTCGCGGACCCGGTCGTAGTCGAGCAGTCCCGTCTCGGGGTCGGTGCCGTAGGACCGCTGGTGGAACATCTTGCCGCTGATGTTCGGGCGGAAGCCGTGCGTGAGGTGGCCGCCGGCGTCCAGCGACATGCCCAGCATGCGCTGGTCGCCGAGTTCGCGGCGCAGCCGCTCCCAGTCGGCCTCGGCCAGGTCGTTGACGCTCTTGACCGCGTGCTTCTCGAGGCTGGGGCTCTCGACCCGATGGGCGAGGATCGACCAGAAAGCCACCAGGTTGGCGTCGATCCCCGAGTGCGGCTGGGCGTAGGCGTACTCGGCGCCGAAGAGCTCACGGGCATGCTCGGCCGCGAGCGCCTCGACGGTGTCCACGTTCTGGCAGCCGGCGTAGAACCGATGCCCGACGGTGCCCTCGGCGTACTTGTCCGAGAACCAGCTCCCCATGGTGAGCAGCACCGCGGGAGAGGCGTAGTTCTCGCTGGCGATCAGCTTCAAGGAGCCGCGCTGGTCGACGAGCTCCTGTCGGGTCGCCTCCGCGACCCGCGGCTCGACGGAGGCGATCACCTGCAGGGCGGCGTCGTACGCGGTGCTCACGGTTGCGGAGAGGTCTTCGGGCATGCCGACAGCCTAGTGACCATGACTGACTGGCGCAGCAGGCGCGACGTACCAGATTGCGGACGCGAATCTCGCAATGTGAGATCGCCATTTGATGCCGGAGGCTTCGGCCCCTGACACTGGTCGGCGTGACCAGTGCTGCCACCTCCCGGATCCTCGTGGTTCGACGCCATGTGGACCTCGGGCGCACGCGCAGCATGATGTGTATGTCGGTCTGACCCCGTCCCCCCGCCGATCAGCGGGTGACGGAACGCCTCCGCCCTCCCGGCCAGGCGTGCGGTCGCCGACACCCCTCGACAACGGCGTCGGGGTCGTTCGCGTTCGTGCGTCTCCCACCAAGGAACGCCATTACATGACGAGCAACGGAGACACCCGGCCGCCGCGCGCCGCCGGCAGCCGCGCCAGCCGCGCCAGGCGCGGAGAGGGACAGTGGGCGCTGGGATACCGCGAGCCACTGAACTCCAACGAGCAGGTCAAGAAGGACGACAACCCGCTCAACGTGCGGGCGCGCATCGAGAACGTCTACTCGAAGCGGGGCTTCAGCTCGATCGACCCCAACGACCTGCGCGGCCGGATGCGGTGGCTCGGCCTCTACACCCAGCGTGCTCCGGGCTTCGACGGCGGCAAGACGGCCACCGTCGAGCCGCACGAGCTCGACGCGGAGTTCTTCATGATGAGGGTCCGCTCGGACGGCGCCCTGCTGGGCCCCCGGCAGCTCCGCGCACTCGGCGAGGCGTCGACCCGCTACGCCCGGGACACCGCCGACATCACCGACCGCCAGAACATCCAGTACCACTGGGTCCGCATCGAGGACGTCCCCGCCATCTGGGAGCTGCTCGAGTCAGCCGGCCTGGAGACGACCGAGGCGTGCGGTGACTCCCCCCGCCCGTTCCTCGGGTCGCCCGTCGCCGGTGTCGCCAAGGACGAGATCATCGACGGCAGCCCCGCGCTCGCCGAGATCAAGCGCCGCTACATCGGCAACCCCGAGTTCTCCAACCTTCCGCGCAAGTTCAAGACCTCGGTGTCGGGCCACCCGAGCCTCGACGCTGCCCCGGAGGTCAACGACGTCAGCTTCGTCGGCACCGTGCACCCCGAGCACGGCCCTGGCTTCGACCTGTGGGTGGGCGGCGGTCTCTCGACCAACCCGATGCTGGCCAAGAAGCTGGGCGTCTGGATCCCGGTCGACGAGGTGGCCGACGCCTGGGAGGGCGTGACCTCGATCTTCCGCGACTACGGGTACCGCCGGCTGCGCAACCGTGCCCGCCTCAAGTTCCTGGTGGCCGACTGGGGCGTGGAGAGGTTCCGCGAGGTCCTGGAGACCGAGTACCTCCACCGCAGGCTCCTCGACGGTCCCTCCCCCGGTCCGGTGGCCGTGCAGGGCGACCACGTCGGGGTGCACGAGCAGAAGGACGGGAACTTCTACATCGGCGCGGCCCCGACGGTCGGCCGGGTCTCCGGGACCCTGCTGAGCGCCCTGGGTGACCTCGTGGAGAGGTACGGCGCAGCGGGGGTCCGGCTGACCTCCCAGCAGAAGCTGGTCGTCCTCGGCGTCGCCTCGGGCGACGTCGAGGCCGTGCTGGCCGACCTCGACCGCATCGGGCTGTCGGCCCGCCCCTCCGCCTGGCGCCGTTCGGCGATGGCGTGCACGGGCATCGAGTTCTGCAAGCTGGCCATCGTCGAGACGAAGCAGCGCGCCGCCGACCTCGTCCAGGAGCTCGAGCGTCGCTTTCCCGACCTGGACACCGCGATCAGCGTCAACGTCAACGGCTGCCCGAACGCCTGCGCCCGCACCCAGGTCGCCGACATCGGGCTCAAGGGCCAGCTCGTCATGGACGAGCACGGCCGCCAGGTCGAGGGCTTCCAGGTGCACCTCGGGGGTGGCCTCGGGCTCGCCGCGCAGACCACCACCCCGTTCGGCCGGAAGCTGCGGGCCCACAAGGTGACCAGCGCGGGGCTCGACGACTACGTCACCAACGTGGTGAGCGCCTACCTGGCCGAGCGGGCGGAGGACGAGCCCTTCGCCCAGTGGGTGGCGCGCGCCGACGAGGCCTTCCTCCGCGGCGACCGGGTGCTCGAGGTCAGCGCATGAGCGAGCGCGCGGTCCCCTTCCACTGCCCCTACTGCGCCGAGGAGGACCTGCGTCCGCACGTGCCGACCGAGGGCTCGGGCCACGGGGCCTGGGAGTGCCGCGCGTGCCTGCGTGCCTTCAGCCTGAAGTTCCTCGGTCAGCTTCGTCGCCCGCCGGTCGAGCCTGTGGAGGCACCCTCATGACCGCCGCGACCGCAACCCGTGCCTTCCGCGCGCGGGGCGCCGAGACGGCCGGACGCAGCGACCATGAGCTGCGCGACCTGGTCCGGCACGCCGGCGCGGAGCTCGAGCTGGCGCCCGCGGAGGTCATCATCGAGTGGGCCGTCGCGACCTTCGGTCAGCGGTTCTGCGTCACCTCGTCGATGGGCGACGCCCTGCTCGCCCACCTGGCGTCGCGTGCGGCGCCGGGCATCGACCTGGTCTTCCTCGACACCGGCTACCACTTCGCCGAGACCATCGGCACCCGCGACGCCGTCGCCGCGACCCTGCCCGTCAACCTCCTGACGATCTCGCCCCTGCAGACCGTCGCCGAGCAGGACGCGGAGCACGGCCCGAACCTGTATGCCCGGGATCCCGACCTGTGCTGCGCACTGCGCAAGGTGCGTCCGCTCGAGCAGTCGCTCGCCGGCTACGACGCCTGGGCAACCGGTCTGCGACGTGCCGAGACCCGCAACCGCGTGATCGCGCCGGTGATCGGGTGGGACGCTGCGAAGCGCAAGGTGAAGGTGTCCCCGCTCGCGCGCTGGAGCGACGAGCAGGTGGACCGCTACATCGCCGACCACGGCGTGCTCGTCAACCCCCTGCAGTACGACGGCTACCCCTCCATCGGCTGCGCACCCTGCACCCGCCAGGTGGCCGCCGGGGAGGATCCCCGCAGCGGTCGATGGGCCGGCACCCCGAAGACCGAGTGCGGCATCCACAGCACCGACGCAGCACCGACGCCCCTGACGCACCACCGTGACGTCGGACGACTCGAGAGGAGTCTCATCCCGTGACCGCTCCCGCCCTGGTGGCTCTCGCCCACGGCAGCCGAGACCCGCGCTCCGCCGAGACCGTGCAGGCCCTCACCGAGGAGGTCCGCCGGATGCGTCCCGACCTGCGGATCGAGGCAGCCTTCCTCGAGCTCGCGCAGCCGACGTTCGGAGGGGTGGTGGACCGGCTCGTGGCCGAGGGCTACGACGAGATCGTCGTCGTACCCCTGCTGCTGTCCGAGGCCTACCACGCGAAGGTCGACGTCCCGACGGTGGTCGCCGGTGCGACGGCGCGGCACGAAGGGCTCCGGATCCGGGTCACCGCCGTGCTCGGCCTCGAGAGCGACTTCCTCGACGTGCTCGACCGGCGGCTGCGCGAGGCGCTCGTCGGCGCGCCGCTGCGCGAGCTGGACGCCCTGGTGCTCGCTGCGGCCGGGACGTCCGACCCGATCGCGACCCAGTCCATCCACCGGCTGGCACGGCTGTGGGGCAGCCGGCACAGGCTGCCCACGATGATCGCCTTCGCCTCCGCCGCACCCCCGGCCTCGGGCGAGGCGGTCCGCGCCTTCCGCGCCCAGGGCCGCCGCCACATCGCGGTCGGAGCACTGTTCCTGGCCCCGGGCCTGCTCTACGACCGGGCCGCCGAGCTCGCCGTGGAGGCGGGAGCGGTCGCGGTCTCCCAGCCGTTCGGTGCCCACCCCGAGGTCGCGCGGACGGTGCTGGCGCGCTACGCGGTCGGCGCCGTCGAGCTGGTCCCCGTCTGAGTCGCCGAGGGGCGGCGAGGACGCCGAGCGGCCGTCCTGACCCCGCGGGGCACGAAGTAGGCTCGGAGGCATGACCCAGCACTTCGATGTCGTCGTCCTCGGCGCCGGTCCCGGCGGGTACGTCGCCGCCATCCGCGCCTCGCAGCTCGGGCTCAACGTCGCCGTGATCGAGAAGCAGTACTGGGGCGGAGTCTGCCTCAACGTCGGCTGCATCCCGAGCAAGGCACTGCTGCGCAATGCCGAGCTCGCCCACGTCCTGCAGCACGAGAAGGACGTCTTCGGCATCTCGGGCGACGCGACGATGGACTACGGCGCCACCCACAAGCGGAGCCGGCAGGTCTCCGCCGGCATCGTCAAGGGCGTCCACTTCCTCATGAAGAAGAACAAGATCACCAAGATCGACGGCTGGGGCACCTTCGTCGACCCGAAGACCATCTCGGTGGAGACCCAGGACGGCGGGACCACCGAGGTGACCGGGGACCACGTGATCATCTCGACCGGAGCGACGACGCGGCTGATCCCCGGCACCGAGCTGTCCGAGCGCGTGGTGACCTACGAGGAGCAGATCCTCGACCCAGAGCTGCCGGAGAGCATCGTCATCGCCGGGTCCGGCGCCATCGGCGTCGAGTTCGCCTACGTCATGGCGAACTTCGGGGTCGACGTCACGATCGTGGAGTTCCTCGACCGGATGGTGCCCACCGAGGACGAGGACATCTCCAAGGAGCTGGCCCGCCACTACAAGAAGCTGGGCGTCAAGGTCCTCACCGGCACCAAGGTCGAGACGATCGACGACTCGGGCGACAAGGTGAAGGTCACGGTGTCCAAGGGCGGGTCCGAGGAGACGCTGGAGACCGACAAGGTGCTCCAGGCAATCGGGTTCGCACCGCGGCTCGACGGTTTCGGGCTCGACAAGACCGGGGTGGAGACGACCGACCGCGGAGCGATCAAGGTCGATGCCCGGGGCCGGACCAACATCGACGGCGTCTACGCGATCGGCGACGTCACCGGCAAGATGATGCTGGCGCACACGGCCTCGGCGATGGGCATCCTCACCGCCGAGACCATCGCCGGCGCGGAGACCGTCGAGATCGACTTCGACATGATCCCGCGGGCGACGTACTGCCAGCCGCAGATCGCCTCGTTCGGCTACTCCGAGGCGCAGGCCAAGGAGCGCGGCTACGACGTGAAGACCGCCAAGTTCCCGTTCTCCGCCAACGGCAAGGCGCAGGGGCTGGGCGAGGCCGTCGGATTCGTCAAGATCGTGGCCGACGCCGAGTACAACGAGATCGTCGGGGCGCACATGATCGGACCTGACGTCACCGAGCTGCTCCCCGCACTGACGCTCGCGCAGAAGTGGGACCTGACCGCGGACGAGGTCGCGCGCAACATCTTCGCCCACCCGACGCTGTCCGAGGCCGTCATGGAGGCCGTCGAGGGCATCGCCGGGCACATGGTGCACCTGTGACCCACGTCAGCTGACCGCGACGACCTCCGACGTCGTCGGGACGCCGTCGACCGCGATGACCGCGCGCCACACCGGCCACTCGACCGCCACGCCCACGACGTTGGCGGGGAAGCGCACCGTGATCTGACCGCTGCCGAGGTCCGCGTCCTCGGGCACCTCCTCGCGCCGCCCGGATGCCGGGTCGTCGACGAACTGGGCGGTGAAGGCACCGCCGTTGCGCTGGTAGCCGAGGTCGACCGACTCGGTCCCGTCCGAGGTCGACACCTCCATCGACCACAGCACCGAGCTGTCGGCGGAGAGGTCGCCCTCCCAGGTGATGTCAAAGGCGACGACGGCACCTGCGACCGTGCGGCCCGAGCCGAGGATCTGCACCATGACGACAGCCTACGAGCGACACCGGCCGGTGCCGGGCCGACGCGCTCACCGCACCAGCGCCTCCAGCAGGTGCTCGAGCTCCGCCGCGGGGTCGGTGGTGAGCCCGCCGTGGATCGGTCCGGGCTGGACGACGGTGCTGCGCGGGGCACTGAGGAAGCCGAACCGCGTGCCGGGAGGTGCCTGGCCGGCCGCCCCAGCGTCGGCGTCGCCCCGGCACACCGCGGCGGCCGCTGCGAGGGCGGAACGGACCCCGCCCGCGTCGACCTGAGGGGCGAGCGCACGGAGCCGGTCGTCGTCGACATGGCTCGCGCAGGCCAGGAAGTCCGCGTCCTGGCACTGCAGCACCACACCCACGTTGAGGAACTCCTCCCGGTCGACCCTGGGCACGCACCGCAGCACGACGTACTGGAAGGCCATGGGGGGCCGAGTGGTGGCGCTCATGCCGCTGCCCTCGGGAGCCATGGCCGGTCACCGGAGACCCGGGCGAGCAGGAACTCGACGTAGGCCGAGCGCACCGCATCGACGTCGGCCTGCGGCACCGGCTCCACCCACTCCTCCGGGACGAGAGCGAGCACCTCGCGCAGCAGCCCCTCGGTCACCCTCGGGGCGAGCTCCTCGTCGGCCGCCGCGAGGCCGGGCAGGTACGACGCGAGCACGTGGTCGTCGAGCGCGTACGGCTGGCGGGCGAAACGCTCGGCCGAACCGATGCCGCCGACCCAGGAGTGATGGAAGTACAGGCAGGCCCCGTGGTCGATCACCCACATGTTGCCGTGCCACATCAGCAGGTTGGGGTTGCGCCACGAGCGGTCGACGTTGGCCGTCAGCGCGTCCAGCCACAGGACACGCGCCGCAGTCTCCGGGTCGGGCCGGCACCCGGCGTCGAAGCCGAACGCGCCGGGGAGGAAGTCGATGCCGAGGTTCAGACCGAGGCTGGCGTGCAGCAGGTCCTGCACCTCCTCGTCCGCCTCGTAGCGGGCGATCGCCTTGTCGAGCTCCACCGCGACCAGGTCGGGGACGGCGATGCCCAGGCGACGGGCCAGCTCACCGACGATGACCTCGGCCACCAGCACGCGGACCCCCTGACCGGCGCCCCGGAACTTGCAGACATAGGTCCCGAGGTCGTCGGCCTCGACGATTCCGGGCAGCGACCCACCCTCGCGCAGGGGTACGACGTAGCGCGTCGCACGGACGGTCGGCAGTCGGCTCACCGCGATCGGGCGAGCTCCGCCCACACGACCTTCCCGTCTCCGGGGATCTGCTCCAGCCCCCAGGCCGTGGCGAGGGCGTCGATCAGGTGGAGGCCACGCCCGTGGTCCTCGGTGAAGCTCTCCGGCCGCGGCTCCGGGGTGCCGGTTCCGGTGTCCACCACGTCGATCCGCAGAGCCGTGGGCTGGAGCGACAGCCGGATCCTGCAGGCGGAGTCGGCATGGGTCACCGCGTTGGTCGCCAGCTCGCTGGCCACGAGCACTGCGTCGTCCAGCAGCGCAGCGAGCTCCCAGTCCAGGACCGTCTTCGTCACGAAGCTCCGCGCCTCGGCGGCGCTGGTCAGCGCGCGCGGCAGCTCGATCGCGCTCTCCCTCGCGTCGCGCATGCCCACCGACTGGAGGAGGTCGACGAGGTAGTCGATCTTGGTGTCCTTGAGCACGAACCCGTGGACCTGCTCGCCGATCGTGCTGCGCTCGGACTCCGACCCGGAGAAGATGACGACCTTCGAGCCCGGCGAGTGCACGCGGATGCCGCTGAGCACCTCCTGACCCGCCAGGTCGGGAAGGCCCAGGTCGAGCACCACGACATCGGGGAGCAAGGTGCCCACGAGCCGGACGGCCTCCGCGCCGTCGCCGGCCTCACCGACCACCTCGAAGCCGCCTCGGACCCGCAGCGCCGTGCGCACCAGGCGGCGTACGGACACCACGTCGTCCACGAGGAGCGTGCGGATGGCCACCGGGGCATCGTAAGTGCTCGCGCGCCCACCCGTCCGGACCAGCCGTCGGAGCCGCCCCTCATCCGGCGGAAGCACCGTCCGCGGGCGCGAACGGCAGGGTGATGACGAAGGCGCCGGAGGGGTTCGACGGCGTCGCCGGCTCGTAGGCGGTGTCACCGCCCTGCGCCCTGGTGAGCTCGCGCACGATGAACAGCCCCAGCCCCGTGCCGCCTCGGCTGCGGCCGGTGGCGAACCGTTCGAACAGCCGGTCCTGCATGGCCGGCGTGACGCCGCCGCCGGAGTCGGTCACCCGGATGTCGACGGTGCCGGACCCGGCGTCGACCCGCACCTTCACTGGTGACTTCCCGTGCCGCAACGCGTTGGTGAGCAGGTTGTCGAGTGCCTGGGCCAGCCGGTCCCGGTCTCCCGAGACGGCGAGATCGCACGACCCCTCGTGCACGACCTCGGCGTCGGGGTGGGTGGAACGCAGGGTCGCGATCGCGTCGCCGATGACGTCGCTGACGAGGACGCGCTCGTGCTGCATGTCCAGGGCGCTGGCCTGCAGCCGCGAGGCGGTGAGCAGGTCCTTGAGCAGACGCCGCAGCCGCGACGTGCTGGAGGTCATCGCCCCCCAGAGATCGGCTCGGTCGTCCGGGTCCAGAGCGTCCCAGTGCTGGGACAGCGTCTCCGCGGACCCCGCGAGCACCCCGACCGGGGTGCGCAGCTCGTGCGCGGTCACCGCGAGGAACTGCGACTGGTCCTCGGCGGCCTGCTGCAGCCGGGCGTTGAGCGACTCCAGCTCCGCATTGGCGGCTGCCAGTGCGCGCACCGCCTCCTCGCGCTCCTGCTCCAGCCGCCGCCGGTCCGAGGTGTCGCGAGTGACCTTCGCGAAGCCGAGGTGGTGCCCGGAGGCGTTGAACACGGCCGTGATGAGGACGTTGGCCCAGAACCGCGTGCCGTCCTTGCGGACCCGCCAGCCCTCCTCCTCGTAGTGGCCCTCTCGGATGGCGACCTCGAGCTCGTGCTCGGGGTGCTTCCGCGCCTGCTCCTCCGGCGGGTAGAACACCCGGAAGTGCTGTCCGATGATCTCGTCGGCGGTGTAGAGCTTGCTGCGCTGCGCCCCGTTGTTCCAGCTGGCGACGCGCCCCTCGGGGTCGAGCATGAAGATCGCGTAGTCCTCCACGGCCTCCACGAGGAGCCGGAAACGCTCCTCGCTCCGTCGGAGCTCCTCGAGCGCCGCCCGTTCCGAGGTGATGTCCTGCACCTGGAGGAAGTGGTAGAGCGCACGTCCGCCGGAGTCGCGCACCGGCGCGAGGGTGGCCCGGACCCATCGTCGCCCGGTGGGACCGGGTCGGGGTACGCCGTGCTCGAGATGGACGACGTCGAGGGGACGCTGCCGCACGTCGTCCAGGATCGCCGCCACCGCCTCGCGCCGGCCGTCGGTGAGGTCGCCGTACGCCCGGCCGATGAGCTCGTCGGCAGGCAGCCCCAGGAGGCCGGCCAGTGCCCGGTTGGCCCGCACCAGACGCCCGGTGAGGGTCATTGTCGCCATCCCGATCGCGGCTTCCTCGAACACCTGACGGAACCGCTCCAGGTGCTCGTCGAGCACCTCCTGGTCCGCCGCGGCCTCCTCGCCGGCGTCGGTCGTGCGGTCGACCACGGCGCGCGGACGGTCCACCAGGAGCAGGAGCCGGTCCACGAGCGTGTCCACCGGCACGGACTTCTCGATGAATGCCGCCGCCCCGAGCTCGTGGGCCTTCTCCACCAGGCCCTGCTCCTCGAACCCGCTGAAGAGCACGACCTGCGTCCCGGGCGACGCGCGGACCACCTCGGGCAGTGCCTCCAACCCGTCCATGCCGGGCATCGACACGTCGAGGAGCATCAGTGCCGGCTCGTGCGTGCGCGCCAGCTCGATGGCCTGCCAGCCGTCGCCCCCCTCGCCCACGACGCGGAAGGCGCCGGAGAGCCGCAGCCGGGTCTTCATGAGCAGCCGGACCTCCGCGGCGTCGTCGACGATCACGATCGACGCGGGTCCGTCGCACTGCATCCCGGCTCAGCCCTCTGAGGAGTGGCCGGGGAACAGGTGCGCCGCGGGGTTGATCGCCACCGCCGCGTTGTTGACCGCGGTCGCCGCCTCGCCGAAGCCCACGGCGATCAGCCGCACCTTGCCGGGGTACTCGGTGATGTCCCCGGCGGCGAAGACGCGGGGCACGTTCGTGCGGGTGGCGGAGTCGACGACGATGTGCCGCTTGACGACCTCCAGCCCCCACTGCTGGATCGGGCCGAGGTCCGCCACGAAGCCGAGGGCCGCGACGACGGCCTGAGCCTTGACCGACGTGGTCTCGTGCGTCTTGACGTTCTCGACCTCCACCGACTCGAGGCCGCTGCCGCCGACGAGCCGCGTGACGTGGGAGTTCGTCAGCACCGAGGCGGTGCCGCCCAGCACCTTGTCCACGGTCGCCTGGTGGGCCCGGAAGGCGTCCCTGCGGTGGACCAGCGTCACCGAGGCGGCCACCGGCTCGAGGGCGAGCGCCCAGTCGAACGCGCTGTCCCCACCTCCCACGATGACCACGTCCTTGCCGGCGTACTCGGCGAACGACGGCACGAAGAACGCCACCTCGGGTCCCGGCCAGTCCTGCGCGGCCGGCAGCGGCCGGGGCGTGAACTTGCCGATCCCGGCGGTGATGATCACGGACCTGGCGTGCACCGTGGTGCCGTCGTCGAGCCCGACGCGGAGCTCCTCGGCCTCGGAAATGAGCGTCTGCGCGGTGCGCGACAGCAGGTACGTCGGCCGCGCGGTGGCGGCTTGCGTCACGAGCCCCTCGACGAGGTCCTTGCCCTTGACCACCGGAAAGCCGGCCACGTCGAGGATGTCCTTCTCGGGGTACATCGCCGTGATCTGACCGCCCAGCTCCGGCAGCGAGTCCACCACCGCCACCGAGAGCCCACGGAACCCGGCGTAGTAGGCGGCGTACAGCCCCACCGGTCCCGCGCCCACGATGAGCAGGTCCACCTCGGTATCCGTGCGCGTCACCGCTCCTCCTCCGACCAGCCCGGGGACGATTACAGCGCGTTCACGTGCTCAAGGGAAGCAACATCCTCGAGGCCCACCGACGAGTCGGGTGACCGGCTCGTCCGGGGGAGGCCGGCGCTCAGTCCCGGCGAGGGCCGCTCTGAGCCTCACGCTCCCGCTTGCTCTCGCGACTCGAGACCAGCAGGCTCAGGATGGTCGTCACCACGAGCGTGACGATGATGACCCCGAGCGAGATCAGGGTGGGGATCTCCGGGGCCCACTCGACGTGCTCGCCGCCGTTGATGAACGGCAGCTCGTTCTCGTGCAGGGCGTGCAGGACCAGCTTCACGCCGATGAAGGCCAGCAGGAACGCCAGCCCGTAGGTGAGGAAGACCAGCCGCTCGAGCAGCCCGCCGAGCAGGAAGTACAGCTGGCGGAGCCCCATGAGCGCGAAGATGTTCGCGGTGAGCACCAGGTACGGCTCACGGGTGAGCCCGTAGATCGCCGGGATGGAGTCGAGCGCGAACAGCAGGTCGGTGGTGCCGAGGGCGACGATGACGGCGAACATCGGAGTGAACAGCCACTTGCCGCCCTCCCGCACGGCGATCTTGCCCTCGCGGTAGTCGTCGGTGTGCGGCAGCACGGTGCGGACGTAGGTGACGAGCTTGTTCTCGCGGTACTCGTCCTCGTCCTCGGGCCCCTGCTTCGCCAGCTTGGCGCCGGTGTAGATCAGGAAGGCCCCGAACAGGTAGAACACCCAGCTGAACTGGTTGATCGCCGCGGCTCCGACAGCGATGAAGATCCCGCGGAAGACCAGTGCCAGGACGATGCCGATCAGGAGCGCCGACTGCTGGTACTGACGCGGCACCCCGAGCCGGCTCATGATGATGATGAAGATGAACAGGTTGTCGACCGACAGGGAGTACTCCGTCAGCCAGCCTGCGAAGAACTCGGTGCCGTACTTGTGTCCGGCGAAGACCCACACCGCGATCCCGAAGGCGATCGCCGCCCCGATGTACCCGCAGAGCGCGTAGGTGACCTCCTTGCGCGAGGGCTCGTGCGGCCGCCGACCGACGACGAAGACGTCGAAGATCAGGACCACCGTCGTGATGATCAGCGTGGCCCACCAGACCCATGCCGGAACGTTCATCCGTGACTACCTCCGGAGCTTGCGGGAAATCGACCGGTCTCCGGAGGTCCCTTCCGCCCGCGGGTGCCGGAACGGCGACCGAGGGACCAACGGCACCGGTGCCCGCGCGGGGCGGACGACCGTGATGACCACACCATTGCGAAGGGGTCCTCCCCTCCACCGCGGCTCATTGTTCCAGACGTACCCAGGTCGGGCGCGCAGCAGTCAGGGTCGCACCACGGCGCCGTCCCAGCCCGGAGGTCGGTGCTTCCTCGGCAGCCGGCCGACGACCCGGGCGTAGGACTCGTCGACGGCCTCCAGGAGCTCGCCGTCGGGGATCTCGCCGCCGAGGCGCAGCGAGTTCCACCCGGAGCGGCCGAGATAGGCCATGATCGAGGCGTCGGCCGGGAACCGGGCGAGCCACTCGTCGGCCTCCTCACGGGTCGCGCCGCACTTGAGCCCCACGCCCGCCGAGCCCTCTTCACCACCGAGGAACGCGAAGATCTTGTCGTGCACCTTGGTGACGACGTCGCCCTCCCACGGGGTGTCCTCCCAGGCGCCGGGCCTGGCCAGGCAGTGGGCGAGCACCTCGCTGCGGCCGAGCCGCCTCGCGTCAGTCAAGGCAGAACTCGTTGCCCTCCGGGTCCTGCATGACCACATGCCCTGCCTGCAGGCCACCCGGCTCGACGCGCTCCAGCCGGGTGGCACCCAGCCCGACCAGGCGGGTGGCTTCCCGCTCCAGCGCCGTCATCCGCTCCTCCCCGGCGAGGTCGGGCGCGGCCCGGACGTCGAGATGGACACGGTTCTTGGCCCCCTTGCCCTCCGGGACCTTCTGGAAGAACAGCCGCGGACCCCTCGAGTCCGGGTCGCTCACCGCCGACCGGTCGTTGCGCCGCTCCGGCGGCACCCCCCACGCCTCGAGCGCGGCCTCCCAGGTCGCGAACCCCGGCGGCGGCGGGTCGAGCCGGTAGCCGAGCACCTCGGCCCAGAACGCCGCCAGGGCGGCTGGGTCGCCGCAGTCGAAGGTCACCTGGACCTCTCGGGCCGTCACCGGGCTCCCGCCTCCACCATCTGCCGCAGCTCCTTCTTCAGGTCGGAGATCTCGTCGCGCAGCCGCGCAGCCACCTCGAACTGGAGCTCCGCCGCGGCCGTGTGCATCTGCTCGGTGAGCTGCTGCACCAGCTCGGCGAGGTCGGCCGTCGGGAGGCCGGCGAGGTCGGCCGTGTGCGCCTTGAGCTTCGACAGGCCCGGGACCGGCGCCTTCTTGCTGCGGGGGTCCAGGTGCTGCCAGCTCTGCAGGAGCTGCTCGGTGCTCTCGTCCTCACGCGCCAGCATCTCGGTGATGTCGGCGATCTTCTTCCGGAGCGGCTGCGGGTCGAGTCCGCGCTCGGCGTTGTAGGCGACCTGCTTCTCCCGACGGCGGTTGGTCTCGTCGATTGCCAGCTCCATCGACGGCGTCACCTTGTCGGCGTACATGATGACCTGGCCGGAGACGTTGCGCGCCGCGCGACCGATGGTCTGGATCAGCGACTTGTCGGACCGGAGGAAGCCTTCCTTGTCGGCGTCGAGGATCGCCACCAGGGAGACCTCCGGAAGGTCGAGCCCCTCCCGCAGCAGGTTGATGCCGACCAGCACGTCGTACTCCCCCAGGCGCAGCTCCCGGAGCAGCTCGATCCGACGCAGGGTGTCGACCTCGCTGTGCAGGTAGCGGGTGCGGATCCCGGCCTCGAGGAGGTAGTCGGTCAGGTCCTCCGACATCTTCTTGGTCAGCGTCGTGACGAGCACCCGCTCGTTGCGGTCCGCGCGCACCCTGATCTCGTGGATGAGGTCGTCGATCTGCCCCTTGGTCCCCTTCACGACGACCTCGGGGTCGACCAGACCGGTGGGCCGGATGATCTGCTCGACGACGTTGCCCAGGCCGCCGGCCTTGTCGAGCTCGTAGTTGCCCGGCGTGGCGGAGAGGTAGACCGTCTGGCCGATGCGGTCGAGGAACTCCTCCCACTTGAGCGGCCGGTTGTCCATGGCGCTGGGGAGGCGGAAGCCGTGGTCGACGAGGTTGCGCTTGCGCGACATGTCGCCTTCGTACATCCCGCCGATCTGCGGGACGGCGACGTGCGACTCGTCGACGACGAGCAGGAAGTCCTCGGGGAAGTAGTCGAGGAGGCAGTTCGGCGCCGACCCCGGGGACCGGCCGTCGATGTGCATCGAGTAGTTCTCGATGCCCGAGCAGCTGCCCACCTGGCGCATCATCTCGATGTCGTACGTCGTGCGCATCCGCAGCCGCTGGGCCTCGAGCAGCTTCCCCTGCCGCTCGAACTCGGCGAGCCGGTCTGCGAGCTCGAGCTCCATGCCGCGGATGGCCCGCTCCATCCGCTCCGGCCCCGCGACGTAGTGGGTGGCCGGGAAGATGTAGAGCTCGTCGTCCTCGGTCACGACCTCGCCGGTGATCGGGTGCAGCGTCATCAGCCGCTCGATCTCGTCGCCGAACAGCTCGACCCGGACGGCGTGCTCCTCGTAGACGGGGAAGATCTCCAGGGTGTCGCCGCGGACCCGGAACGTGCCACGCGTGAACGCCTGGTCGTTGCGGGTGTACTGGATCTCGACCAGGCGGCGCAGCAGCTGGTCGCGATCGACCTCGCCCCCGACGCGCAGCCGCACCATCCGGTCGACGTACTCCTGCGGCGTGCCGAGGCCGTAGATGCAGGACACCGTCGAGACCACGATCACGTCGCGGCGGGTGAGCAGCGAGTTCGTCGCGGAGTGCCGGAGCCGCTCCACCTCCTCGTTGATCGAGGAGTCCTTCTCGATGTAGGTGTCCGTCTGCGGGACGTAGGCCTCGGGCTGGTAGTAGTCGTAGTAGGAGACGAAGTACTCCACCGCGTTGTTGGGCAGCAGCTGGCGCAGCTCGTTGGCGAACTGCGCGGCAAGGGTCTTGTTCGGCTGCATGACCAGGGCGGGGCGCTGGAGCCGCTCGACCGCCCAGGCGACGGTCGCGGTCTTGCCGGTGCCGGTCGCGCCGAGCAGCACGACGTCCTGCTCGCCGGCGCGGACCCGGCGCTCGATGTCGTCGATGGCCGTGGGCTGGTCGCCCGAGGGCTGGAACTCCGAGATCACCTCGAACGGTGCCACCTTGCGCTTCAGGTCGGTGACGGGCCTCATGCGCCAAGCCTAACGAGCGGCACCGACAGGCTAGATTCGTCCCGTGGGAGGGAGGCGCTGGCGCGTGCATGCCGTGGGCCGGTCCGGCAGGTCGCTGAACGTGCGCTCCGCGGTCCGGCGGGCCCTGCTGGTGACCTTCGGGCTCCAGCTCGCCCTGGCGGTGGGCCTCACGCTCGTCGACTCCTACCGCCGGCGGGGCAAGAAGCCCAAGCCGTTCCCGACGAGCCCCCCGTCGGAGGTCCGGATCGGTGGCGGCACGGTGACGAGCTACGCCTACGGCGCCGACCTCTACGAGGACATGCTCGCCGCCATCGACGGAGCCCAGCAGCAGGTGCTGCTCGAGTCCTACATCTGGAAGGGCGACGACACCGGCGAGCGGTTCAAGCAGGCGCTCTACGACGCCGCGGCCCGGGGCGTCGAGGTCTACGCGATCTTCGACGGCTTCGCGAACCTCGTGGTGTCGCCTCGCTTCAAGCGGTTCCGGCCGCCGGTCCGGGTCCTGAAGTACCCCGTCTACGCCGCCGGCCTGCGGTTCTTCGACCTCCGCCGCTACGGGCGCGACCACCGCAAGATCCTGGTGGTCGACGACGAGGTGGCGTTCGTCGGCGGCTACAACATCGGCTCGGCGTACGCCACCGAGTGGCGCGACACCCATGTGCGGATCACCGGTCCCGGCGTCTTCGACCTCAAGCGGACCGTGGCCGACATGTGGAACCTCAACCGGCGGGGCCGCACCGGCGGCCCGCTGCTCCTGGAGGCGCCCGCCGACTGGGAGCCGCGGATCCGCGTGCACCGCAACGTGCCACGGCACTGGATGTTCCCGATCCGGGCGATGTACCTGGAGGCGATCACCCGAGCCACCCGCAACATCTGGCTGACCCAGGCGTACTTCATCCCCGACGCCGACTTCGTCGGCGCGCTCGAGGCGGCGGCACGGCGCGGGGTGGACGTGCGGGTGCTCGTCCCCGAGAAGTCCAACCACATCGTCGCGGACTGGATCTCCCAGGGTTACTACGGCGAGATGCTCGAGGCGGGCATCAAGATCCACCGGTTCCGTGGCGCGATGGTGCACGCCAAGACCGCGACGATCGACGGCGCGTGGAGCACCGTCGGCACCGCCAACATCGACCGGCTCTCGATGAGCGGGAACTACGAGGTGAACGTCGAGTTCATCGACCCCGCGATGGCCGAGCAGATGGAGCGGATCTTCCGCACCGATCTCGAGAACTGCTCGCAGCTCACGCCGGAGGACTGGGGAGCGCGGGGAAGCCACAAGAAGGCGGCCGAGCTCTTCCTCGCCCCGCTGCGCCCGCTGTTGTAGTCAGATGTAGCCCTCAGCCCACCGTCGTCGGCAGGTGCGTCGGCAGGGTCATCCGCGGGCCCCGCCGAGGTCGGCGGAGGCCGTCGAGCCCGACCAGCACCTGCACCCGCAGCCGGTGGCCGAGGTAGGGCTCGAGGAGGACTGCCATCTGCGCGTCGTCGGCGGGGCGGCCGGTGAGCGCCCAGCCGACGTCCTTGGCGACGTGGTAGTCGCCGAAGCTGACGGCGTCGGCGTCCCCGAGTGCACGAGCGCGCACCTCCGCCGACGTCCACACCCCGACGCCGGGCACCGTCCGGAGCCGCCGGTCGGCCTCCTCGGTGCTCACGTCGACGAGCCGTTCCAGGGCGTCGGCGACCTGCGCGACGCGGACCACGCTGCGGGACCGGGCCGGGTCGACCCCGAACCGCAGCCACTCCCAGGAGGGCACGCGCCGCAGCGCGGAGGGTGGCGGCGCCACCATCAGCCGGCGACGGGCGGCCAGGTCACCACCAGGGGCAGGGGCCCCGTGGCGACGTACGAGGTGCCGGTAGGAGGCGAAGGCCTCCTTGCCGGTCACCTTCTGCTCGAGGACCGCGGGCACCAGGGCGTCGACGACCAGGCGGGTGCGCGGGACCCGCCAGTGGGGGTGGCGCTGCCAGGCACGTGCCAGCGCGGCGTGCCGCGGGACGAAACCGGTGGGGTCGTCGGTCGCCCCGAGGAGCACCGGCAGGCCGTCCAGCACCCAGCCGGCACCAGGTCCCCAGGCCGACGCCCGGACCAGACCTTCCGCGGACAGCGCGCGCACCGCCAGCGTCACCGGCCCCGCAGGGGTCCGCCACGCCTTCCACACGGTCCCGTCGGGGTCGCGGTGGTACGTCGGGTCACCGGCTCCCCGGCGTAACGACCCCAGCACCTGCGCCACCGGGCACGGCCACGACGGCCGCCACACGCGCTCGACGGCGAGGTCCCCGGCTGACACGGCCCTCACTGTACGTCGCAGCGGCTGCAGGCACTCCCCTGATCGGTGCCACCTGATGACACCGATCGAGGGAGTGCCTGCCCCGCGACCGAGCCACGGGCCGGCCTACACCGGCACAATGACCGGATGCTCCTGGACCGGCTCGTCCGCGCCTCGGCCGAGGTCACGGCGACCAGCGCCCGCTCCGCCAAGACGGCGCTCATCGCCGACCTGCTGCGGAGCGCCGACCCCGATGAGGTGGAGG
Organism: uncultured Nocardioidaceae bacterium; assembly: GCA_902805845.1. GTDB lineage: Bacteria > Actinomycetota > Actinomycetes > Propionibacteriales > Nocardioidaceae > Marmoricola_A. The sequence goes on along the minus strand of CADCUI010000042.1, from coordinate 11,295 downwards.
TGGTCGCCACCTACCTCTCCGGCGTGCCGAGGCAGCGCAGGATCGGCCTGGGGTACCGCTCCCTGCAGTCGCTGCCCCCGCCGGCGGACACCCCCGACCTGACCGTGGTCGAGGTCGACGCGGCACTCGGGTCGATCAGCCGCCTCGCCGGTTCCGGCTCGCGGGCGTCCCGCGCCGCGGCCGTGGAGCGCCTCTTCGGCCGGGCCACCGCCACCGAGCAGCAGTGGCTGCGGGCGCTGGTCTTCGAGAACCTGCGGCAGGGAGCCCAGGACTCCGTCCTCCTCGACGCGGTCGCCAAGGTCGCCGGCGTCCCGACGTCGGCGGTGCGCCGGGCTGCGATGTTCACGCCGTCCTCCGGAGAGGTCGCCGTCGCCGCGTTGAGCGGCGGCCGGGAGGCACTCGACCGGGTCGGTCTCGTGCCGGGCCGCCCGGTGCGACCGATGCTGGCGGCGTCGGCGCCCGACGTGGCAGCCGCCCTCGCCAAGGTCGGGGACGGGAGGGTCGTCGTCGACCGCAAGCTCGACGGCATCCGGGTGCAGGTCCACCGCGTCGGTGCGGAGGTGCGCGTGTTCACCCGCAGCCTCGACGACGTGACCGACCGCGTGCCGGAGGTCGTCGAGGCGGTGTCTGCCCTCGACGTGGAGGGCGTGGTCCTCGACGGGGAGGTCATCGCGTTGCACCCGGACGGGCGACCCCGGCCGTTCCAGGAGACCGGCTCGCGGACCGCGAGCAGCAGCGACGTCGACGGGCAGCGGGTCCGCACGCCGCTCACGCCGTACTTCTTCGACATCCTCCACCTCGACGGCACGGACCTCGTCGACGCCGACGGCAGCCGGCGCCTGGAGGCGCTGGCGACGACCGTCCCCCCGGCGCAGCAGGTGCCTCGGGTGGTGACGAGCTCGGTGGCCGAGGCGGAGGCGTTCTTCGCCGAATCGGTCGCCGCCGGCCACGAGGGCGTGGTGGTCAAGGCGCTCGCCACGCCGTACGAGGCGGGCCGGCGCGGCTCGGGCTGGGTGAAGGTCAAGCCCCGGCACACCCTCGACCTCGTCGTGCTGGGGGTCGAGTGGGGCAGCGGCCGGCGCCAGGGCTACCTCTCGAACCTCCATCTGGGCGCGGCCGACCCGGCGACGGGCGGCTTCGCGATGCTGGGCAAGACGTTCAAGGGGATGACCGACGAGATGCTCGCCTGGCAGACGGCGCGCTTCCTCGAGCTCGAGACCGGGCGGGACGGCCACGTGGTGCACGTGCGCCCCGAGCAGGTCGTGGAGATCGCCTTCGACGGTGTGCAGCGGTCCTCCCGCTACCCCGCCGGCCTGGCCCTGCGGTTCGCCCGCGTGCTCCGCTACCGCGACGACAAGCCGGTGGACGAGATCGACGACGTGGACACCGTCCGCCGCCTCGGACACGTCTGACGCTCCGGCGACCTGTCGGCTGGTGACGGCGGGAGCGCCGCGTGGGTCAGGGCAAGGCCATCTGCGGGAGCGGCTCGGCGCTCCTCCTGCGGAGCTCCCGCTCCCTGGCTCGCTCCGTGAGCCGCCAGGTGACGAAGCCGGCGACCAGCCCCAGGCACACACACTGCACCGGAGGGAGGGCACCGCCGCCGATGGTGAAGGCCCGGACGATCGGCAGCGTGAGCGCCCCGGTGATGGGCAGCAGCCACGCCGGCTCCAGGTGGAGACGGCTCGCGAGGCCGAGCCAGAGGGCGATCATCAGCCCGAGGATGACGACGGCGGCCGCCGCCGCGAAGACCCCGGCGCGCAGCCAGGTGTCGAGGACGAGGTTGTGCGAGCTTGCCCCGACCGTGCTCACCCCGCCGGTGAGCCAGTTGTCCCGGATGTTCGCCAGCGCGTCCTGCAGGAGGGTCTCCCGGGACGCGTAGGACGAGGTGTCCTGGGTGAAACGGAGCCAGATGACCGAGAGGAGACCGCTTGCCAGCAGTCCGCCCACGCCGACGGCGGCGGTGCCCGCGACGGCCACCTGACGGCTCGTCATGGTCCCCGAGCGCAGGGTCCTCCAGAAGGCGAGCAGCGGCCAGGCCAGCAGGGCGATGATCACCGACCTGCTCAGGGAGGCAACGAGGATCAGCAGGGACACGACCATGGAGACGCGGTAGAGGAGCAGGGCGACGCGGGAGCGGAACGGCCGCATGAGGGCCGCCGCCGCCGAGATGTAGACCGCGGTCAGCACCGCCCCGTTGGCCTCGTGCCGCAGCTGGGACTTGGCCTCCTCTGCCGACAGCCCGAAGCCCTCGAAGGCGGGGTTGAAGAGGTCGCTCGTCAGGATGTCCGGATTGGCACTCTGCAGGGTCCGCTGCAGGACTCCCCCGGCATCGATGCCGTTCACGGACACGGAGACGGCCAGCGCGATGAGGAACGATCCGGTGCACGCCAGCGCCGACCAGCGGGCCCAGGCCACGAACCCCGAGTCCGGGCGAGACAGCCCTCGGTAGGTGAGACCGGCCAGGGCGACGATCGCGACGACCAGGGCGGCCTGCTCGACCTGGTCCCGAAAGCCCTGACCGTGGTAGAAGCCGGTGCCCAGCCACACCGTCACAAGCACGGCGTACGCCGCGACGAACGGAGCCGTGAAGGCGATCACCGGCCGGAAGACGCTGAACCGGAACGCCAGGACCACGGCGCCCGTGACCGCCAGGACGCCGAGGTAGTACAGGGGCCGTGCGCCCAGTCCGGGCACCGGCAACCGCACGACGAACCACTGCAGCGGAAGCAGAATGAAGAGAAGCAGCAGCGTGTACTTCAACGCGAGGCTCCTCGTGCACCAGGACGAGCACACCGGGTGCCGTCCCCCGGGATGCCAGACGATTCTACCGTCACCTGACGTCCGCCACGAACGCTCCGGGAAAGTGGGCGCCCCGAGGCGGATACCAACCGCCGCTCGGGGGGATAGCCCCCTTGTAGCCCGAACGGACCACCTTGGCAAGGGTCCTCAGACCTAATCTATCGGTCCTTTCGGGTAAAGCGGACATAGGGTTCAAAGGCCACCATAACTTTGTGGCATGACCCCACTCACCGACGGTGTGCTGACCCGTCGCACCGTTCTCTCCGCCGCGGCGGTCACCGCCGCCTCCACCGCCTTCGTGGGCGCCTCCTCCACCTTCGCATCCGCGGGCACCCTGCCCCTCGTCAAGCCCGTGTGGTCGGAGCGGGTACGGCAGAGCTACGGCGTCTGTGCTCACCCCAACTTCCAGAAGACCGTCTACGGCGGTGTGGGAGCCTGGTCGCTCCAGCTCCAGACGATGGGCGCCGCCTTCTTCCGGGGCAAGTACACCCCCGGCCTGCCGTCCACGCTGCAGATGGTCGAGCGCTGCCGCGCCCTGGGCATCCAGTGGCTCATGCTCGTGGCGCCCGAGGACTGGTCGATGTCGGAGGCCGAGCTCAAGCGGACCCTTCTCCACATCCGGGACCACGCCGCCGATGTCTGCATCGGCATCGAGGGCATCAACGAGCCCAACCACAACCGGGACGGCTCGCGGGTGCGGACCGACTGGGCGCCGGCCGCCGTCGCCTACCAGCGCATCATCAAGGAGTTCGTGGAGGCGACCCCCTCGCTGTCCCACGTCAAGGTGATCAGCCCCTCGCTCATGCTCTACACCCCCGACCCCTACGGCGACCACCTGAAGCTGGCCAGGGCGGGGGTCACCAACTTCATCGACCGGGCGGGGCTGCACTCCTATCCGGGCGGGCACCGGCCCGACAACAACCTCGACGAGCGCCTGAGGTGGGTCAACGAGACGTTCGGACCGGTTCGTACCTGGATCACCGAGACCGGCTACACCACCGCGCTCAACAGCCGGACGGGGCACCGGCCGGCGCCCCCGGACGTCGCAGCGCTGTATGCGCCTCGTGCGGTGCTGGAGGGCTTCAGCCGCAAGTGCAAGACCATCCGCTACGAGATGCTCGACGACCCCAACCCGACCAACACCGCGATCGAGTCGAACTTCGGCCTCCTCGAGTGCCCCCAGCTCGACCCGTCAACGTGGACGCTGAAGCCGGAGTTCACCACCATGAAGGGGTTCCTCGCGTCGCTGAAGGACACCCTCCCGACCCGCCCCGTACGTCGTGTGCCGCTGGTGGTCGACGCGCCGGCGGACGTGAAGTGGCTGCTGACCGAGAGGTCGAACGGGACGCACAGCCTCCTGGCCTACCGGAACGCCTCCGTCTACGACCCGGTAGCCAAGGTCCGGACGTCGGTCGCGCCCGCCAGCGTGACGGTGACCGACCGGGCCGGGACCCGCGTCGTCCGGGTCGGGGCCGAGGTGACCCGCATCCCCGTCCGCTGAACGCAGGGGACCACCCCCCTGCCGAGTCGGCGCTTGTGCACGCGCAAACCGTGCCGAGTCGGCGCTTGTGCACGCGCAAACCGTGCCGAGTCGGCGCTTGTGCACGCGCCGCGTGTGCACAAGCGCCGACTCGCGGGTGGGGCGTCAGGCGGGCGTGGGACGTCAGCGCTCCGCCGGCGTCCTGGGTCAGGCTCGGGGTTGGGGTCAGGCTCGGGGTTGGGGTCGAGGTCGGATGAGCCCCTCCTGGGCGACCGAGGCGACCAGTCGGCCGTCCTCGGTGAAGAGCCGACCGAAGGCCAGGCCCCGGGCGCCGGCGGCCGAGGGGGACACCTGGTCGTAGAGCAGCCACTCGTCGGCGCGGTAGGGCCGGTGGAACCAGACGGTGTGGTCGAGGGACGCGGCCTGCACCTCTTTCGACGTGGGAAGCAGCCCGTGCGGGACCAGCGTGGCGCCGAGCAGCGTCATGTCGCTGACATAGGTCAGCGCCGCCCGGTGCACCAACATGTCGTCGGGCAGTCGGTCCCCGACCCGGATCCAGTACCGCACCTGAGCCGGGTGCTCCCGACCGTCCAGGGCTCCGCCCGGACCTGAGTCGCCAGCGTGCCTGAGGTCGAGTGCCGACCACTCCCGCAGCCACTCCTCCCGGCGCTCGGGGCCGGCGGCGCTCATGGCCTCCGCCACGTCGAACGCCTCCTCGGGCGACGGCACGTCGGGCATGACGTCCTGGTGCTCGAACCCCTGCTCCTCGACGTGGAAGCTCGCCGTGAGTGCATAGATGGGGCGGCCGTGCTGGCGCGCCAGGACTCGCCGGGTAGCGAACGACGTCCCGTTCCGGACCGGGTCGACGTCGTAGATGATCGGGACCGCGGTGTCGCCGGGGCGGAGGAAGTAGCTGTGCATCGAGTGCACCGACACCTCCGGTGGTGCCGTGCGGGCCGCGGCCACCAGCGCTTGCGCCGCGACCTGACCGCCGAACACCCGCTGCATCTGGGTGTTCGGCTGCTGGCCTCGGAACAGGTTGAGGTCGATGGTCTCCAGGTCGAGCAGCTCGAGGAGCTCCTCGGCGGTGGCGGGCATGGGTCGTCCTCGGGGATCGGAGTGGTCGGCAGCGGGCGGTGGTCCGCGAGTCAGTCGTCGTCGCTGTCGAGCCCCGCCAGGAATCGTTCCAGCTCCTCGCCGAGCTCCTCGGCCGTCGGCAGGTCACGTTCCTCGGCGAGGGGCAGCGGCCCCTGGTCGTCGCCGCGGGCGAACGCGTCGTACTGCTGCTCCAGCCCTTGGACGACCTGCAGCACCTCGCTGGACTCCTGGACCTGAGCAGCGATCTCCGCCAGCCTGGTGCGGGCGGTGTCCTCCAGCGCACCGAGCTGCCACTGCAGTCCGGTGACCACCTCGAGGCTCTCGACGAGAGTGACGGCGGCCGCCGGGTAGTCGACCTGGGCCACGTAGTGCGGCACGTGTGCCACGAAGCCCATCGCGTCGTGCTCCCACTCCCCCAGCCGCAGCTCGAGCAGCGCCTGCGCGCTGGACGGGATCTGGATGGTGCCGCGCCAGATGTTCTCCGCCGAGAGGAGCCCCGACCGGGTGGCGTGGTGGGTGACCATCACCGGGCGGGTGTGCGGCACGGCCATCGGCACCGAGCCCAGCGACACGGTCAGGCGGACCCCGAAGTGCTCGACGACCTCGCGCACCGACCGCGCGAACACCTCCCAGTGGGTGTCGGGCTCCGGCCCCGTGAGGAGGAGGTACGCCGTCCCGGTGGAGTCGTGCATCACCCGGACGACCAGCCTGGGGGCGACGTACGCCTCGTAGTGGTCCTCCACGAAGGCCATCGGCGGGCGGCGCGCGCGGTAGTCGTAGAACGCGTCGATCTCGAAGCTGGCCACCACCCGCCCGGACGACTGCGCGGTCAGGTGCTCGGCCGCCAGCCGGGCCGCTGATCCCGCGTCGAGGAAGCCCTCGAGCGCCATCACCATGACAGGACCCGCCGCACCCTGGCTCGCGAGCTCCCCGACCTCGTCGACGATGTGGACGAAGCGCGCAGGCTCCGTCATGCCCTATCCACGTGGACGAGGCTCTCGCCCCGGTCGAGGGCCATGAGGTCCTCGACGATGCTGAGCGCGAGCGGCTGCGCGGTCAGCCCCAGCTGCTCGAGGATGCGAGCACGCTTCGCGTGGTCGAGGAACCGCTGCGGGATGCCGTGCAGGCGCACCGGCGTGTCGACGCGCGCCTCGTTGAGGGTCTGCAGCAGCGCCGAGCCGCAGCCACCGACGATGCCGTTGTCCTCGACGCTCACGACGAGCCGGTGCCGACGGGCGAGGTCGACCAGGACGGGGGACACGGGCTTGACCCAGCGGGGGTCGACGACGGTGACCCCGATCCCCTGGTCCACGAGCCGGTCGGCCACCTCCAGGCAGGTGGTGGCCATCGCCCCCACCGACACGATGAGTACGTCGGCCGAGCCGGTGCGGACCAGCACGTCCACGTCACCGGCGCGGTCGACGGGGTCGATGTCGGCGGGAGGTGGCCCCTTGGGGAAGCGGACGACGGTCGGGGCGTCAGACACCTCGACGGCCTCCTGCAGCAGCTCGCGCAGCCGGGCGCCGTCGCGAGGAGCGGCGATCCGCAGGCGCGGCACCACCTGGAGGATCGACATGTCCCACATGCCGTTGTGGGACGCCCCGTCGTCACCGGTGACACCGGCTCGGTCGAGGACGAACGTGACGCCGCACCGGTGCAGGGCGACGTCCATGAGGATCTGGTCGAAGGCCCGGTTCAAGAAGGTGGCGTAGACGGCGACGACCGGGTGCAGCCCACCCATCGCCAGACCCGCCGCCGAGGTCACCGCGTGCTGCTCGGCGATCCCGACGTCGAAGACGCGGTCGGGGAACTCGTGCGCGAAGTGGTTGAGCCCGACGGGGTGCAGCATGGCTGCGGTGATGCCGACGACGTCCGGCCGCTCACGTCCGATGCGGAGCATCTCGTCGGCGAAGACGTCGGTCCAGATGAGCCCCCGGACCGCCTCCAGCCCGGTCTCGACGTCGAACGGTCCCGGCGAGTGGAACTGGTCGGCCTCGTGCCGCTCGGCGGCGCCGTAGCCGAAGCCCTTCTTGGTGATCGCGTGGAGGATGACCGGGCCATTGAAGCGTTTCGCGTGCTGCAGCGCCTGCTCCATCGCCGCCCGGTCGTGACCGTCGACGGGGCCGACGTACTTCAGCCCGAGGTCCTCGAAGAGCCCCTGCGGCGCCAGCGCGTCCTTCATGCCCTTCTTCACCGCGTGCAGCGCGTCGTAGACCGCCGGCCCCACCCCCGGCACCCCCTGGAGCCGCCGCTTCACGAGGTCGAGCACGGGTTCGTAACGGGGGTCGGTCCGCAGCGAGTTGAGGTGGTTCGCGAGACCCCCGACGGTCGGCGTGTAGGACCGGCCGTTGTCGTTGACGACGATGATGAGCTTGCGGTTCTCGGCGGCGCCGTCGGTCGAGGCGATGTTGTTCAGCGCCTCCCACGCCATGCCGCCGGTCAGCGCGCCGTCGCCGATCACGGCGACGACGTGCCGGTCCTCGCCGCGGAGATGGTAGGCCTTTGCCAGGCCGTCGGCGTAGGACAGCGACGTGGAGGCGTGGGAGTTCTCGACGAGGTCGTGCTCGGACTCCTGCCGGCTGGGGTAGCCCGAGAGCCCGCCCTCCTGCTTCAGTGAGGCGAAGTCACCCGCCCGGCCGGTGAGCATCTTGTGCACGTAGGCCTGGTGCCCGGTGTCGAACACGATGCGGTCCCGCGGTGACTCGAAGCACCGGTGGATCGCCAGCGTGAGCTCGACAACCCCGAGGTTGGGGCCGAGGTGTCCGCCTCGCGGCGCGCAGGTGGTCACCAGGCGGTCGCGGAGCTCGGTGGCCAGCGCGTCAAGGTCGTCGTCGCTGAGGTGGCGCAGGTCGCGTGGACCGGTCAGCGACTCGAGGAGACCCATGAGCGACTGCCCTCCCAGCTCGATGGACACGGATCGCCAGTCTAAGGCCCCGCTCCCAGCCCGGCCCGGCTGTCGGCGCTCGGACCGGGTGACGGTGCTCGTGACGGGCCTCGACGGGCCAGGGCGGCTCTCAGAGCCGAGCGACGAACCGCCGTCCGCGCAACGCCTCCTCGACGAGCCCGGCGGCCCGCCTCTCGGCCAGCAACCGGGCCTCCTCGGCCTGCAGCGTCGTCACCGCCGCCTCGATGGTGTCGCCGTCGGCGACCTGCCGCAGGGTCGCACGGGCCTCGCTGAGCCCTCGGCGTACGGCCGCCTGGCAGGCCTCGACGTGCAGCACGGCAAGTCGGGCGAGCACCACGGTGTGGCGTCGCAGGACGGGGTAACCGCGGTACTCCGGCGGACAGATGTCCAGCAGCCAGGCGCTCGCCGTGCGCTCCCAGGCGGGCGCACCCGGAGGTCGGACCAGGGGCGGCCATCCCGGCGGGGTCACGAGCGAAGTCATCCCGGCAGCATAGCCTGCATTCGAACACGAGTTCGAACGCGGTCAGGTCGATTCGCTCAGCATGCCGGGCGGGTCGGCCAGACATGCCGGGCGGGTCGGCCAGACATGGTGGGCGGGTCGGCCAGACATGGTGGGCGGCTCGGCTCCCGGGCGTCAGCTCCTGAGCAGGCTCCGCAGGACGTACTGCATGATCCCGCCGTGCCGGTAGTAGTCCGCCTCCCCGGGTGTGTCGATCCGCACCACCGCGTCGAACGTCGTCGACGAACCTGACCCGGTGCCTTCGGCGGTGACCCTCACCGTGCGAGGCGTGGCGCCGTCGTTGAGGGCCGTCACGCCCTCGATCGCGAAGGTCTCCTCACCGCTGAGGCCGAGGGACTCGGCGCTCTCCCCCTCCGGGAACTGCAGCGGAAGCACCCCCATGCCGATGAGGTTCGACCGGTGGATCCGCTCGAACGACTCGGCGATGACGGCGCGTACGCCGAGCAGCGCCGTGCCCTTGGCCGCCCAGTCGCGCGACGACCCCGAGCCGTACTCCTTGCCGGCCAGCACCACCAGCGGGATGCCGGCGGCGAGGTAGTGGGAGGAGGCCTCGAACACCGAGGTGACCGTCCCGTCCTCGGTGAAGTCGCGGGTGACACCACCTTCGGTGCCGGGTGCGATCTGGTTGCGGAGCCGGATGTTGGCGAACGTGCCGCGGATCATGACCTCGTGGTTGCCGCGGCGGGACCCGTAGGAGTTGAAGTCCCGCTGGTCGACGCCGTGCTCGCCGAGGTAGTGCCCGGCAGGTGAGTCCTTCTTGATGGCCCCGGCCGGGGAGATGTGGTCGGTGGTCACCGAGTCGCCGAGCTTGAGCAGCACCCGGGCACCGGTGATGTCCTCCACCGCCGACGGCTCCGACGGCATGTCGTCGAAGTACGGCGGGCGCCGGACGTACGTCGAGCCCTCGTCCCAGGCGAACGTGTCACCCTCGGGGGTCGGCAGCGACTGCCAGCGCTCGTCGCCGGCGAAGACGTCGGCGTAGTCGTCGGTGAACATCTCCGAGGTGACGGCTTCGGCGATGACCTCCTCGACCTCCGCGGCCGTCGGCCAGATGTCGCGCATCATGACGTCGTTGCCCTCGTCGTCCTTGCCCAGCGGGTCGTTGAACAGGTCGACGTCCATCGACCCGGCCAGGGCGTAGGCCACCACCAGCGGCGGCGAGGCCAGGTAGTTCATCTTCACGTCCGGGTTGATCCGGCCCTCGAAGTTCCGGTTGCCCGACAGGACGGACACGGCCGCGAGGTCGTGGTCGTTGACCGCCTGGCTCACCTCGGGGATCAGCGGGCCCGAGTTGCCGATGCACGTCGTGCAGCCGTAGCCGACGAGGTTGAAGCCGAGCTTGTCCAGGTACGGCGTCAGACCGGCGCGCTCGTAGTAGTCGGACACCACCTTGGAACCCGGCGCCAGCGTCGTCTTCACCCATGGCTTGCGCTGCAGCCCGCGCTCGACGGCCTTCTTGGCCAGCAGCGCGGCCCCGATCATCACCGAGGGGTTCGAGGTGTTCGTGCACGAGGTGATCGCCGCGATCGTCACCGCGCCGTGGTCGACCTCGAACTCCGTGCCGTCCTCGAGGCGGACGCGGGCGGGGTTCGAGGGACGCTCGCGGGCGGCGTCGGCCTCGTCGGGCTGCCCCGCCGGCTCGTCGGCGGGGTCCTGGGCGCCGGAGCCCGAGCCGTTGGTGGCCGGGGCGTCGCTGTTCGGGAACGACTCGCTCGACGCCTCGTCGGCCCGCGACACCACCCCGACCGGCTGGGTGTTCTGCGGGACGCCGTGCGTGCGCTCGTCCCCGCCGGTCACCCCGGCGCTCACGTAGTCCAGCAGGGCGTCGCGGAACGACGCCTTGGCCGCGGTCAGCGCGACCCGGTCCTGCGGCCGCTTGGGGCCGGCGAGGGACGGCACGACCGACCCCAGGTCGAGCTGGAGCCGCTCGGAGAAGCGCGGCTCGACGTACCCGGCCGCCGACGGGTCGTGCCAGAGGCCCTGCGTCCTGGCGTAGGCCTCGACGAGCTGGAGCTGCTCCTCCGGGCGCCCGGTGAGCCGCAGGTACTCCAGGGTCTGCTCGTCGATGGGGAAGACCGCGATCGTGGAGCCGAACTCCGGGCTCATGTTGCCGATCGTCGCCCGGTTGGCCAGCGGCAGGGCGCCGACCCCCTCGCCGTAGAACTCGACGAACTTCCCGACGACGCCGTGCTGGCGCAGCATCTCGGTGATCGTGAGGACGAGGTCGGTCGCGGTCGACCCCTCCGGCAGCTCACCGGAGAGCTCGAAGCCCACGACGCGCGGGATGAGCATCGACACCGGCTGGCCGAGCATGGCGGCCTCGGCCTCGATGCCGCCGACGCCCCACCCGACGACCCCGATCCCGTTGACCATCGTGGTGTGGCTGTCGGTACCTACGCAGGTGTCCGGGTACGCGGTCACGACCCTGCCTCCGTCACCGGAGTCGACCTCGCGCGTGAAGACGGTGCGGGCGAGGTGCTCGATGTTGACCTG
>CADCUI010000041.1 GCA_902805845.1 uncultured Nocardioidaceae bacterium | reverse complement strand
GGGGGTGCCGGAGTCCGCTTTGCGTGCGGAAGTGCACTCCAGCGGCCCCACCTGACGCTCCGTCTCGCCGCGGAGCGGCGCGACGCGATGCCGCCCGCCGACGCCTAGGTGGCTGCTGCTTGGGACGCCGGCGGCACTGCTGCCGGGTCGGACCTCCCAACAGCCGGCGCATCAGCTCACCGCCGTCGGCGGTGCGGAGCATCCCGATGATCTCGAGCAGGGCAGAATCGCCCCTCACGTCCCGGACCGACACACGGCCCGGCCGCAGTTCACGCGGGTGGGCCGCGTCGCCGTGCGCAGGTGTGCAACGAGGACTCCGTCACCCTCTCCAGCGAAGCCGTGGCGATGGCGACGGCGATGTCGGGGAGATCCAAGGCTGCGACAGGTTTGTAGGCCAGAGGTCGCAGTCGCCGGCGTGGCTACGATCAGCACGAACGATCTCTTGAAGGGGCGCCACGTGAGGGAACCACTGCAGTCGTCCACGGGCGAGCCTCTGCATGTCACCGTGTGGAGCGAGGGCCGCCACGAGAAGCAGGACTCAAAGGTCGCCGAGCTCTATCCCGACGGAATGCACGAGGCGATCGCGGCGGCGATCAGGACGCATCTCGGCGACTCTGCTTACGTGCGAACGGCGACTCTCGACGACCCCGACCAGGGCCTGCCCGCAGCGGTCCTGGACACGACCGACGTGCTGACGTGGTGGGGGCACACCGCCCACGACGAAGTGTCTGAGGACCTCACCGAGAGGGTCCTGGCCGGGGTGCTCGCCGGAATGGGGCTCGTGGTTCTGCACTCAGGGCACTTCTCCAAGATCTTTCGCAGGTTGATGGGCACCACGTGCCGCCTGATCTGGCGCAATGACGGAGAGCGTGAGCTGGTGTGGACGGTCTCGCCGGCGCATCCGATCGCCGCCGGCGTGCCGCATCCGATCGTCATCGACACGCAGGAGATGTACGGCGAGCACTTCGACATCCCGGCCCCCGACGAGCTGATCTTCGTCAGCTCGTTCGCCGGTGGCGAGGTGTTCCGGAGCGGCTGCACCTTCCGCCGCGGGCGCGGCAAGGTCTTCTACTTCAGCCCGGGCGACCAGGACTTCCCGGTCTACCACCACCCCGACATCGGCCGGGTGATCGCCAACGGCGTCCGCTGGGCGACCCCTGAGCCCGGCGCACGGTCGCTGCCCCCGCTCGATCGAGTCGAGACCGGCTGGTTCACCGACCACGCGACGCAGCGGTGACCGCGGAGCACCGCAGACCCGGACACCGGTCCTGACGAAGCCGTCCAACAGCCGTAGTGCGGCGCCGCAGTCGGCTCCCGGGTGGATCCCCTCGGACGCCCGTCGCTGCCGTGCCTCGCCCGTCTGGTGGACTCGTGCCATGACCGGCGCCCCTCACCAATTCGACGAGGTCTCGTTCCGCCGCGGTCTGCGCGCGGGCTGGGGGTACGCCGGAGCCGGGTTTCTCGTGTCGCTCTCCTTCGGCGTCGTGGCCACCCAGGCCGGGATGACGCCGTGGCAGGCGGTTCTCATGTCGGCGATCGTCTTCGCCGGGTCGGCGCAGTTCGCCTCGCTCGCGATCGTCGCCGCCGGCGGCGGCCTGCCGGCCGCTCTCTCCGCAGCCACGCTGATGAACTCGCGGTTCCTGGCGATGGGCATCGCGCTCGCACCGTCACTGCCCGGCGGCCCGGTGCGGCGCGCGCTTCAGGGGCAGGCCGTCGTCGACTCGTCGTGGGCGCTCGCCAACCGCGGGGACGGGACGTTCGACCGGTGGGCGCTCTTCGGCTCCACCGCCCCTCAGTACCTCGGATGGGTCGCCGGCACGGCGCTCGGCACCGTCTCCGGTGACCTGGTCGGGGACATCGAGCGCTGGGGCCTCGACGCGGTGTTCCCAGCCTTCTTCGTCGCCCTGCTGGTCACGGAGGTGCGGACCTCCACCGGTGCCGTGGCCGCCGCGCTCGGTGGCCTCATCGCCCTGGCGCTGGTGCCGATCGCCCCGCCCGGCCTCCCAGTGCTCGCCGCGACCGCCGCGGCCGTCGTCGGCTTTCGCAGGAGGCGGACCGCGTGACGTTCTGGCTGCTCATCGCGGCGTGCGCGCTCATGACCGCCGTGGTCAAGGGCGTCGGCCCGTGGGCCCTCGGCGGCCGAGAGCTTCCCGGCTGGTTCCCGCCGCTCGTGACTGCGATGGTGCCCGCGCTGCTCTCCGCGCTGGTGGTCACCGCCGCCCTCGCGGACGGGCGCCGCATCGAGGTCGGCGCGGACACCGCCGGCGTCGCCGCGGCACTCGTCGTCGCCTGGCGCGGCGGATCGATGCTGGCCGTCGTCCTCGTCGCAGTGGCCGTCACCGCCGGGCTGCGGCTGGTCCTCTGACGCGTCCGGGTCGCTGAGCGTCTCTGGACCAGCGTCCCGACGAGTCGCAGGAGGAGCCGTGGTTGCGGGTCAGGTCAGATCGAAGCAAGACGCGGCAGGACGTCCTCGCAGACCGTCGTGGTCCAGCTCACCGGGTCATCGGCCGGCGGCGTGAGCGTGATCATGGAGATGCCGAGCTTGGCGTACTCCTCCATCGACGTGAGGAACACGTCGGTGTCGCCCACCGGGTCACCCATGGCGATCATGGTCTTGTCGATCGCGTCGTAGTCACGCCCGCGGTCATCGCAGTGCCGGCGCAGCACCTCGAGCTTGTGACGGACGACATCAGGGCTCTCGCCGAAGAGGTTGCACGCATCGGCGTACTGAGCCACCAGCCGCAGCGTCTTCCGCTCCCCTCCGCCGCCGATCAGGATCGGCGGGCGGGGCTGCTGCACCGGCGGCGGGACGCAGACGGTTTCGGCCAGCCGGTGGTGCCTGCCCTCGTACGCACCGTTGTCGTCGCTCCACATCTGCAGGCAGATCTCGAGGGTCTCCTCGAGCCGCTCGAAGCGTTCGCGGGTCGACGGGAACGGCACCCCCAGGCCGGCATGCTCCCGGTCGTACCACGCGGCTCCCACGCCGAGCATCGCCCGGCCACCCGAGAGCACGTCCAGTGTGGTGACGATCTTTGCCAGCAGACCGGGATGGCGGTACGTCGCACCGGTGACCAGCAGGCTGAGCCGCACCTGGGACGTCTGCCCGGCCAGGTAGCCGAGTGTCGTATAGCCCTCGAGCATCGGCTCGGGCGGGCCGCCGAGGTTCTCCATCTGGAACCAGTGGTCCATGACCGTGAACAGCTCCGCACCGCCCGCGTCGGCGACCCGGGCGGTCTCGATCAGCCGGTCGAGCAGCCGCGTCTGCCAGTCCGGGACGGAGAAGTTCGCGTAGTGGATGCCGATGCGCACGCCTCAGACCCTATGCCCGCGGGAGTGGCAGACGGCTGCAGTCACTCCTTGGTGCTGAAGGCCGCGTCGAAGGCGGCCGTCGGGGCGTCGAAGGCGAGGCGGCGCACGAAGTCCAGCGCCTCGGGGGCACCGACGAGGCGGTCCATGCCGGCATCCTCCCACTCGACCGAGATCGGCCCCTCGTAGCCGATCGTGTTGAGCATCCGGAAGCACTGCTCCCACGGGACGTCGCCGTGACCGGTCGAGACGAAGTCCCATCCCCGCCGCGGGTCCGCCCAGGCGAGGTGCGAGCCCATCCGCCCGTTGCGCCCGTTGCCGACCTGCTTCTTCGCGTCCTTGCAGTCGACGTGGTAGATCCGGTCCCGGAAGTCCCACATGAAGCCGACCGGGTCGAGGTCCTGCCACACGAAGTGGCTGGGATCCCAGTTGAGGCCGAATGCCTCCCGGTGGTCGACGGCCTCGAGGGCGCGCACGGTGGTCCAGTAGTCGTAGGCGATCTCGGAGGGGTGGACCTCGTGCGCGAACCGCACACCCTCGTTGTCGAAGACGTCGAGGATGGGGTTCCAACGGTCGGCGAAGTCCTGGTAGCCCGCATCGACGAGCTCCTGGGAGGCCGGAGGGAACATCGCGACGTACTTCCAGATCGAGGACCCCGTGAAGCCGACGACCACGTCCACGCCGAGCTTGCGCGCGGCGCGGGCGGTCATCTTCATCTCCTCCGCCGCGCGTTGGCGGACGCCCTCGGCCTCGCCGTCGCCCCAGATGCGGTCGGGGAGGATGCCGCGGTGACGCTCGTCGATCGGATCGTCACAGACGGCCTGACCCTTGAGGTGGTTGCTGATCGCGAACACCTGCAGGTCGTACTTCTTCAGCAGCTCCCGCTTTGCCGGCACGTAGCCGTCGTCCTCGACTGCGGCCCACGGGTCGAAGTGGTCGCCCCAACAGGCGATCTCCACACCGTCGTAGCCCCAGCCCGAGGCGAGCTGGCACACCTCCTCGAACGGCAGGTCGGCCCACTGGCCGGTGAACAGGGTGATCGGGCGGGTCATCGTGGATCCCTTCTGTAGAGCCGGGTTGTTCAGCGGACGCCGAGCAGGTGCTCGAGGGCGAGCTGGTCGAGAGCCTCGAGGCCGACGCTGCGCTGGCCCAGCGCCTCGACGTCGTACGACGCAGCGCGGAGGTCGGCCAGGGACTCCCCCGCGCCGACGGTGGGCTCGTCGAGACGGTGCGCCTCAGCAGCGTCGAGCGCAGCGCTGACGTCGGGGTCGGCCCGGAAAGCTTGGACCTTGTCGCGGAGGATCAGGTAGTTGCGCATGCAGGCACGCGCGGACTCCCAGACCCCGTCGATCGCCTCGGCCCGCGGGGGCTTGTAGTCGAAGTGCACGAACCCGTCGTACGCCCGGCCGCCACCACCGCCGAGCAGGGCGTCGACGGTCCAGAACGCGCCCCGGAGGTTGCCGGCGCCGAAGCGCAGGTCCTGGTCGAAGCGCGGCCCGTGCTGCCCGTTGAGGTCGACGTGGAAGAGCTTGTCGTGCCACAGCGCCTGGCTGATGCCCTGCGCGAAGTTCAGCCCCGCCATCTCCTCGTGCCCCACCTCGGGGTTGAGCCCGACCATCGAGGGGTCCTCGAGCTCACCGATGAACGCCAGGGCGTGGCCGATCGTCGGCAGCAGGATGTCGCCTCGCGGCTCGTTGGGCTTGGGCTCCAACGCGAACCGCATCTGGTGGCCCTGCTCCTTGACGTAGGCGCAGAGCAGGTTGAGCGACTCGGCGTAGCGGTCCAGCGCGGCGGACACGTTCTTGCCACCGTGCTCGCTGCCCTCGCGGCCACCCCACAGCACGAACGTCTCGACCCCCAGTGACGCCGCCAGGTCGACGTTGCGCAGCAGCTTGGCAACCGCGTACCGGCGCACCTCACGGCTGTTCGCGGTGAGCGCACCCTCCTTGAAGACCGGGTGGCTGAACAGGTTGGTGGTCACCATCTCGGCCTGCAGCCCGGTGTCGGCCAGGGCCTTGCCGAACTGCTCCAGCGTCGACTCGCGGGCGTGCTCGTCCGGGAGGAGGTCGTCGTCGTGGAAGGACACCGCGGCCGCGCCCAGCTCGGCCAGGGTGTACGTCGCCGCCACGGGGTCCAGCAAGGGTCGTGACGCCGGGCCGAACACGTCGACGCCCTGCCAGCCGACGGTCCAGAGGCCGAAGGAGAACTTGTCATCGCGCGTTGGGGTGAAGCTGCTCATGCGGGAATCTCCTGCCAGGTGGTGGTGTCCGAGCTCGTCTCGACCGCGGCCAGCACACGCTGGACCTGCAGGCCATCGGCGAACGACGGCATGGGGTCCATGCCGTGGGCCAGGTCGTTGACCAGGTCGACGACCTGGTGGGTGAAGCCGTGCTCGTAGCCGAGCAGATGGCCCGGGGGCCACCACGCGGCGACATAGGGGTGCTCGGCCTCGGTGGCGAGGATCCGGCGGAAGCCTGCGGTGGCCGCACCGTCGTCCCCGTCGTAGAAGTGCAGGACGTTCATGTCCTCGAAGTCAAAGGCCAGGCTTCCCCGCGAGCCGTTGATCTCGATGCGGATGGCGTTCTTGCGGCCGTTGGCGAAGCGGGTGGCCTCGAAGACCCCCAAGGCGCCGCCTCGGAACCGGGCCAGGAAGGCGGCCGCGTCGTCGACGGTGACCGGCCCTCTGTCCGCCGCGGGGTCGGTGCCGGCGGTGCCGGACAAGCCGGTGTGGTGCTCCGCAGGCAGCGGCCGTTCCTTGACGAAGGTCTCCAGCCGCCCGGTGACGGTGTCGATGGTGTCGCCGGTGATGAACTGCGTGAGGTCGACGATGTGGGCCCCGATGTCCCCGAGCGCCCCGGAGCCGGCCTTGTCCTTGTCCAGCCGCCACGACAGCGGCGCCTCCGGGTCGACGATCCAGTCCTGGAGGTACTGGGCGCGGACGTGGTGGATCGTGCCGATCCGGCCGTCAGCGACCAGCCGACGGGCTAAGCCGATCGCCGGCACCCGGCGGTAGGTGAACCCCACCATCGACCGGACACCCGCGGCACGCGCCTTCTCGGCTGCCGCGACCATCGCCTCCGCCTCCTCGACGGTGTTGGCCAACGGCTTCTCGCACAGCACGTGCTTGCCGGCCTCGAGCGCCGCGATGGCGATCTCGGCGTGGGTGTCACCAGGGGTGCACACGTCGATCAGGTCGATGTCGTCCCGGGTGACGAGTGCCTGCCACGACGTCTCGGTCGAGTCCCAGCCCAGCTGCGTGGCCGCGGCTGCGACCTTGGCCTCGTCTCGACCGGCGACGGCGCTCATCTGGATCCGCAGGGGCAGGTCGAAGAAGCGCGGAGCGTTGCGCCATGCCTGGGAGTGGGCGGCGCCCATGAAGGCGTAGCCCACCATCCCGACGGACAGCGTGTCCTGCGCGGAGGTCATCGGGTCTCCTCGTCTCGGGGCGGTCTGGTGGAAGGAGGTGGCTCGACCGGCGCCCCGCCGTACGTCGACGACGGGGCGCCAGTCACATCAGATCAGCTCAGGACTCGAAAGCGGAGTCGATGAACTGGTCGACGTTCTCCTCCGTCACGACCGGGGCGTAGAGCTGGATGGTGCGCGGCACCTCCACCTCGACGGTGTCCGACATGCTCTTGCCCTGGACGAGCAGGCGGGCCAGCTTGACGCCGTCGGCGCCCTGCGTGGAGGGATAGATGACGGTCGCCTTGAGGACGCCGTCCCCGGACTGGATGTCGCGCATGGCGTTGGCCGATCCGGCGCCACCGACCATGATGAACTCGTCGCGACCGGCGTTCTCGATCGCAGCGAGGACACCGACGCCCTGGTCGTCGTCGTGGTTCCACAGGCCGTCGATCTTCGGCGCCGCCTGCAGCAGGTTCGCCGCCGCCTCCTCGCCGCCCTCGACGGTGAAGTCGGCAGCGACGCGGTTGGACACCTCGAGACCGCACTCGGAGAGCGCGTCCTCGAACCCCTGGCTACGGTCCTGGGTCAGGGGCAATGAGTCGATGCCGGCGATCTCCGCGACCACGGCGTCGGGGTTGTCGCCGAGCTCCTGGCACATGTACTGGCCGGCCGAGACGCCCATGCCGTAGTTGTCGCCGAGGACGGTGATCCGAGCGGCGTTCGGGTCGTTGAACTCGCGGTCGACGTTGATGACCGGGATGCCGGCCTCCATGGCCTTGAGGGCCACCGGCGTCATGGCGGCGCCGTCGAAGGGCAGCAGCACGATGGCGTCGACGCCGTCGTTGATGAAGGTCTCGACCTGGCTGATCTGCAGGTTGGCGTCGTTGGTGCCCTCCGCAACCTGCAGGTCGATGTCGGGGTACTGCTCGGCGAGGTT
>CADCUI010000040.1 GCA_902805845.1 uncultured Nocardioidaceae bacterium | reverse complement strand
CAACCCGCCCCGTCGTAGACCGTCCCGACCGAGGCCACCACGGGATCCCCGTGCGGGAGGACGGTGCGCAGCACGACGTGGTCGAAGGGGCGCAGCGAGACCAGGTGGCACACCACCTGCAGGCCGGTCGGCTCGTCGACGGCGGTGAGGAAGTCGAAGAAGTCGCACCCCAGGCTGGCACGGGCCGTGCGGACCGACGACAGCCACTGATCGACAGGCACCTCGATGGTCGTCGGGCCGAAGCCCTCGTCCACCGAGCCGTCGGGGAGTGCCTGGAGAAGCGTGGCGGGACTCACCGGGACGCCCGCTCCCCCAGTTTGGTCTCGAGGGTGGCCAGCCCGTCGAGCAGCGCCTCGGGCCGAGGCGGGCAGCCGGGCACGTAGACGTCCACGGGAACCAGCGAGTCGACGCCTTTCACCACGCAGTAGGAGTCCCAGTACGGGCCGCCGGTGTTGGCGCACGAGCCGAACGAGATCACGTGCCGCGGCTCGGGCATCCGGTCGTAGAGCCGGCGCACCGCGGGCCCCATCTTGTCGGTCACGGTGCCGGCGACGACCAGGACGTTCGCCTGCTCGGGCTCCGACGCGAGGCTGTCGACGCCCAGGCCGGCCATCGACTCCGCCAACGACGTCGCCGCGCCGAACTCGACCGCGCAGCAGGCAAGACCGGCGTCGAAGAGCCAGAGCCGGAAGTCCACGTCGCCACCCTATGCCCGCGCCGACGAGAGCCCGCTCGACGTCAGGTGGGCGACGAGCGGCCAGGGGTCGACGGCTGAGGTCGTCAGGCCGGCCCGGTGTGCGAGCGCAGGATCCGCCACGCCGCGGCGAAGGCCACCAGGGCGGCAAGGGACTGGGCGAACTGCTCGGAGAGGACCAGCAGCACCAGGACGAGGCAGAACGCGGCGCCGAACGCCGAGCCGAGACCTGCGTCCTGCCGCACGGGAACGCTCACACGGGCCGAGCTGACAGTGACCTGATGAAGCCTGCGGTCTCCGCGGCCACGACCTCGGGCGCTGCCATCGGGAGCCAGTGGCCGTAGGGGACGTCGACACGCTGCAGCCGGTCCACCCAGTGCGCGGTCTCGTCGTAGCTGGCGTCCCGGATCGCCTTGTCCTTGGTGGGCACGAGCAGCAGCACCGGCACCGCCGTACGCCGCTCCCGCGGGCCCCCCAGGCCCCGGTGGACGTTCGCGCGGTAGTACCGCAGCCCGTTGACCATGTCGTCGGCCAGCGTGTCCGCCAGGAGGTCCGGCTCGGGGTCGATGCCCTCCGCGCGGCGGAGGAAGGCCGTCCACCGCTGACGGTCGAAGAACCTGCGGAACAGCGGCGGCGCCGCCGGGGAGACGAAGAAGCCGATGTACGACGAGGACAGCCCCTGCGCTGCCACGGCCGCGAGCCGTCGCGGGCTCGGGTGCACCACGCTCTCGCGTGCCCACCGCGAGAGATGGTCGACGTTGGGACCGCTGATCGAGGTGAACGACGCCACCCGCCGCTCCGCATCCGGCTCGCACACCGCCTCCCACACCTGCACCGAGCCCCAGTCGTGGCCCAGGACATGGACGGGTTCGTGCGGGCTGACCGCGTCGACGACTGCGAAGAAGTCCTTCGCCAGCTCCGGCAGCGCGAAGGCCGCCGTGGATCCCGGGTCGGTCGACTCGCCTTGCCCGCGCGTGTCGTAGGCCACCACGTGGAAGTCCTCGGCGAGGTGCTCGACCACCCGCGTCCACAGGCGAGAGGTGTCGGGCCACCCGTGCACCATCACCAGCGTCGGACCGTCGAGGTTGCCGCCTTCGAAGACGGCAAGGTCGACAGGTCCGCTGCGAACCGTCCGGCGGTCGAGCTTCGTCATCGGTCCATCATGCCGACAGCGCCCGCGGCGGCATCGTGGGCACGGTGATCGCCCCGGGCGTAGGCACCAGCCACACCTTGCTGCCTCTCTCCAGGCCCCGCGCGTGCGTCTTGGTCATGGTGACCGTCACCTCGGGGTCCTCGTCGGTCCGGACGCCGATCCGGACCTCGAACCCCACCCGCTGGATGCGCGTGATGACCCCCGGCACCGACCCGAGCACCCCGTCGCGCTCGGCGAGGTCGATGTCGTGCGGGCGCACGAGCCGCCCGGCGAGGCTGGTGACCGGTCCGAGGAACGACATCACGAAGTCGTTGGCAGGCCTGTCGTAGAGCGAGTCCGGGCTCCCGATCTGCTCGATGCGGCCCTCGTTGATCACGACGATCTGGTCGGCCACCTCGAGCGCCTCCTCCTGGTCGTGGGTGACGAAGACCGTGGTGACGTGCACCTCGTCGTGGAGCCGGCGCAGCCACTCGCGCAGCTCCTTGCGCACCTTGGCGTCGAGAGCCCCGAAGGGCTCGTCGAGGAGGAGCACCGTGGGCTCGACGGCCAGGGCGCGCGCCAGGGCCATCCGCTGCCGCTGACCGCCGGAGAGCTGCGCCGGCAGCCGGTGCGCGAACTGGCTGAGGTGCACCAGGTCGAGCAGCTCGGCGACCCGGTCCTTCACCTCCTGCTTGGGCCGCTTGCGGATCTCCAGGCCGAAGGCGACGTTCTTGGCCACGCTCATGTGCTTGAAGGCGGCGTAGTGCTGGAACACGAAGCCGACGTTGCGCTTCTGAGCAGGCAGGTGCGTCGCGACGACGCCTTCGATCGACACGCTGCCGGTGTCGGCCGACTCCAGCCCGGCGATGATGCGCAGCAGGGTCGACTTGCCGCCGCCACTCGGCCCGAGGAGAGCGGTCAGCTCGCCCGCCGGGATCGACAGGTTGATGTCGTCGAGGGCGACGAAGTCCCCGAACTTCTTGCCCACGCGGGAGATCTCGATGCTCATGACAGCTGTTCCTTGGGTCGGAGGAGGGACACGATGACGATGCAGAGGATCGCCACGAAGGCGAGAATGAAGGCGGTCGCGTACGACGTTGTCTGTTCGAAGTTCTGGTACTTCTGCTCCACGACCAGCGTCGCGGTCTGTGTCTGGTTCTCGATGTTCCCGGAGACGACCTTGACCGCTCCGAACTCGCCGATCGAGCGGGCGAGGCTGAGCACGACGCCATAGACCACCGCCCACTTGATGCTGGGCAGGGTGATCCGTCGGAAGGTCTGCCACGCGTTCGCCCCGAGGGAGCGCGCGGCCCACTCCTGGTCGTCGCCGATCTCCAGCAGGACCGGGACCACTTCGCGGATCACCAACGGCAGCGCCACGAAGGCGGTGGCCATGATCATGCCCGGGGTCGCGAAGATGACCTGCAGCCCCGCGCCCTCCAGGGTCGGTCCGAACCAGCCGAACCGCCCGTTGTAGACGAGCACGAGCGCGAGTCCCACCACGATCGGGGACACCGACATCGGGATGTCGATGAGCGCCGACAGCAGTCGCTTGCCGCGGAACTCGTAGCGGGTGAGGAGCAGCGAGATCCCGACCCCGAACACGGTGTTGATGACGACGGCCGAGAGAGCCACGATCGCGGTCAGCTTCAACGAGTTCAGGACCACAGGGTCCTCGAGCGCGGTCCGCAGGGTGGTGAAGCCGTCGGCGAAGGTGTACTTCGCGATGAGGGAGGTCGGCCACGCCACCAGCATGAAGACGTAGCCGATCGCGAGCAGGCGGAGTCCCCACTGAACGCCGACGGGCTCCCGGAGCTGGGAATTAGCCACGGCGGGCCACCCGCCTCTGGATGATGTCGAGGAGCACGATGACGAAGAGGGCGACGGCCAGCAGCACCGTCGCGACGGTCGCTGCTCCGGCGCGGTTGCCGCCCTCGAGATAGGCGAGCGTCCGCACCGAGGCGACCTGCGTCTGGAAGGGCAGCGAGCCGCTGAGCAGGACCAGCGAGCCGTACTCGCTGATCGCCCGCGCGAACGCCAGCGCCGCACCCGCGGTGATGGCCGGCACGAGGCTCGGCAGGATCACCCGGCGCGCCGTGGTGAGCCGACCCGCGCCGAGTGAGGCGGCAGCCTCCTCGACGTCGGCCTCGAGCTCTTCCAGGACCGGCTGCACGGTCCGCACCACGAACGGAAGAGTCACGAAAGCCAGCGCGAGGAAGACCGCGATCCGCGTGTTCGCGACGTTGACCCCGATCGGGCTCTGCGGGCCGTAGAGCGACAGCAGCACCAGGCCGGCGACCACCGTGGGCAGCGCGAACGGAAGGTCGATGACGACGTTGAGCACCGAGCGACCCCAGAAGCGGTCCCTCACCAGCACCCAGGCGATCACGGTGCCCATGACGATGTTGAGGGCCGTGGTGAGCAGCGCGGTTCCGACGGTGAGGCGCAGCGCCGCCGCGGTGGCGTCGTTGGTGAGCACCTGCCAGAAGCCGTCGAGGCCGCCGGCCGCCGAGCTGGCCACCACGGCGGCGAGCGGGATCAGCACCAGCAGGCTGAACCACAGCACCGCCACGCCCAGCCCGAGCGTGGAGACGCCCGTCAGCTGGCCCGAGGTCGACGCGCCACGTCGCCGACCGGACCGGCGGGAGGGCCCCGCCGGCTCCGGTGAGGCGAGCGCGGGCGTCGCTACTGCTGTCATCCCTTGCCGCTCTCCGCGAGCAGCTCGGTGACGATGCCCTTCTCCTCGTCGAAGTACTTCGTGTTGGCCTCACCCCAGCCGTTGAAGTCCTCGGTGACGGTGAGCAGCTCGTCCGGGGTCGGGAACGGGTCGGCCGGGTCGGCCGCACCTTCGACCTCGACCTCGACGCCCTCGACGAGCGGCCGGAAGCCGTACTTCGCGTAGATCGTCTGACCCTCCTCGGACAGGAGGAAGTCCTTGAAGTCCTGCGCTGCGGGATCGGCGTCGTTGGTCACCGCGGCTGGGTTCTCGATGAGCAGGGTGGTGTCGGGCACCACGTAGTCGAGCTCGGCCCCGCTCTGCTTGGCGAGGATCGCCTCGTTCTCGTAGGACAGCAGCACGTCACCGGTGCCACCGGTGAACAGCGTCGTGGCGTCACGGGCGCTCTCCGGGAGCGCCGCGGCGTTGGCGAGCATGCCGGCGAGGAACTTCTCCGCGTCGGCCTCGTCACCCCCGGCCGCGATCGCCTGGCCGTAGGCCGCGAGGATGTTCCACTTCGCCGAGCCGGAGGACGCGGGGTTCGGGGTGATCACGGAGACGCCGTCGGCTACCAGGTCGTCCCAGGAGTCGATGCCCTTGGGGTTGCCGGGCCGGACGACGAAGACCACCACCGACTGCGACGCGATGCCTGCGGAGTCGTCGCTGTTCCAGTCCGAGCCGACCAGATCGGCGTCGACGAGCCGTTGCATGTCGGGCTCGAGCGAAAGGTGCACGAAGTCGGCCGCCTTCCCCGCCTCGACCGCGCGGCTCTGGTCGCCGGAGGAGCCGTACGAGGTCACGAACTCGACGTCCTGGCCCGCATCGGTCCCGCCGAAGGCGCTGATGAGCTCCTTGTTGCCGGCCTCGAGCACCGAGAACCCCACCAGGTCGAGCTCGGCCCCTCCTCCGCTGGCGGCGTCGGAGGTGCCTCCGCACGCCGTCAGCCCGAGCAGCGCCGCTGCCGCCCCCGCCAGGCCGGCCGTTGTCTTCTTGTGCATGTCGATGTCCTCGTGTTTCGGGCCCGGTCGCGCCGGGCACTTCTGACTAACGCGAGTAACTTACTGGACTTTACTTGATTAAGCGACCACGCGGACACAGCGTGTCGTCCGTGATCCGATTCACGCGGGGGTCGACCGTCGCGCCCACGTAGACTCGAAGGTCGGAGGGTGAGACGGAGAAGGGCGAGGACGGCGTGGTCAAGCAGGTCAAGCAGCTGGATCGAGTGACCATCCGATTCGCCGGCGACTCCGGCGACGGGATGCAGCTCACGGGGGACCGGTTCACGCAGGAGACCGCGTCCTTCGGCAACGACCTGTCGACGTTGCCGAACTTCCCCGCCGAGATCCGCGCGCCCGCGGGCACCCTTCCGGGGGTGTCGTCGTTCCAGGTGCACTTCGCCGACCACGACATCCTCACGCCCGGCGACCAGCCCGACGTTCTTGTCGCGATGAACCCTGCCGCCCTCAAGGCCAACGTCGGCGACCTGGCCAAGGGCGCGGCTGTCATCGTCGACACCCACGACTTCACCGCGCGCAACCTCGCCAAGGCCGGCTACGGGCACAACCCGCTCGAGGCCGACGACCTCGACGAGTACGCCGTCCACCCGGTCGACCTGACCGGGATGACCGTCGAGGCGGTCAAGGACTTCGGCCTCTCCCGCAAGGACGCGGCGCGGGCCAAGAACATGTTCGCGCTCGGCCTGCTGTCGTGGATGTACGGGCGACCCACGGAGACCACGACCGCTTTCCTCGAGCGGCGCTTCGCCAAGGCGGCACAGGTCCGCGACGCCAACATCGCGGCCTTCCGCGCCGGCTGGAACTTCGGCGAGACGACCGAGGCCTTTGTCGTGCAGTACGAGATCAAGCCGGCGCCGATGGTTCCCGGGACCTACCGCAACATCACCGGAAACATGGCCCTCTCCTACGGGCTGGTCGCCGCCTCCGTGCAGTCCGACCTGCCGCTGTTCCTCGGGTCCTACCCGATCACCCCGGCCTCCGACATCCTCCACGAGCTGAGCCGCCACAAGCGCTTCGGCGTCACGACGTTCCAGGCCGAGGACGAGATCGCCGGCATCGGGGCCGCCCTCGGAGCGTCGTTCTCCGGAGCGCTCGGCGTCACCACCACCTCCGGCCCGGGTGTCGCCCTGAAGTCGGAGACGATCGGGCTGGCCGTCATGACCGAGCTGCCGCTGATCGTCATCGACGTCCAACGCGGTGGGCCCTCCACCGGCCTGCCGACCAAGACCGAGCAGGCCGACCTTCTGCAGGCCATGTTCGGACGCAACGGCGAGGCGCCGGTGCCCATCGTGGCGCCGCAGTCCCCGGCGGACTGCTTCGACGCCGCGGTCGAGGCGGTCCGCATCGCCGTCACCTACCGGACCCCGGTGATGCTGCTCTCCGACGGCTACCTCGCCAACGGCTCCGAGCCGTGGCACATCCCCGAGGTCGCCGACCTTCCCCGCATCGACGCGGACTTCGCCACCGAGCCCAACCACGTCGCGCCCGGGACCGGCAAGGCAGCCGGGAAGGACACCCGGGAGTTCTGGCCCTTCCTGCGCGACGAGGAGACGCTGGCGCGGCCCTGGGCGATCCCCGGGACGCCGGGTCTCGAGCACCGCATCGGCGGCCTCGAGAAGGGTGACGGCCACGGCAACATCTCCTACGACCCCGCCAACCACGACCTGATGGTCCGGACCCGCCAGGCCAAGGTGGACCGGATCGCCGACACGCTGCCACCGCTCGAGGTCGACGACCCCTCTGGCAAGGCGCGCGTGCTCGCGCTCGGGTGGGGGTCGACCTACGGGCCGATCGGCGCTGCCTGCCGGCAGGTCCGCGGCGCCGGGTTCGACGTCGCCCAGGCCCACCTGCGGCACCTCAACCCGTTCCCCGCCGACCTCGGCGACCTCCTGCGGCGCTACGAGGCGGTGCTCGTCCCGGAGATGAACCTCGGACAGCTGTCCTTGTTGCTGCGGGCGGAGTATCTGGTCGACGTCGTGGGTTACAACCAGGTCCGGGGTCTGCCGCTGCGCGCCGCCGAGCTCGCCGAGGCGATCACCGGGCTGATCGAGAGCACCACCCACCCCGCAAGCAACGGCGCCACCCGCGGTGCGCGCCAGGAGGTCACCTCATGAGCACCGTCGAGCTGCCGCTCCTCGGAAGGCCGGGCACCGCCGGCGTGCCCACCGCCGACGGGCCGCAGAACCGCAAGGAGTACACCTCCGACCAGGAGGTCCGCTGGTGCCCCGGCTGTGGTGACTACGCGGTGCTGGCCGCGGTGCAGGGGTTCCTTCCCGACCTCGGGCTGCGTCGGGAGAACATCGTGTTCGTCTCCGGCATCGGCTGCTCGTCGCGGTTCCCCTACTACCTCGACACCTATGGCATGCACTCGATCCACGGGCGCGCACCGGCCATCGCCACCGGCATCGCCACCGCCCGCGAGGAGCTGTCGGTGTGGGTGGTGACCGGTGACGGCGACGCGCTGTCCATCGGCGGCAACCACCTGATCCACTCGCTGCGTCGCAACGTCAACATGACGATCCTGCTGTTCAACAACCGCATCTACGGGCTGACCAAGGGGCAGTACTCCCCCACCTCCGAGATCGGCAAGGTCACCAAGTCCACGCCGATGGGCTCGCTGGACCAGCCGTTCAACCCGGTGTCGCTCGCGCTGGGAGCCGAGGCCACCTTCGTGGCCCGCACCGTCGACTCCGACCGCAAGCACCTCACCGAGGTGCTTGCCGCCGCGGCGGCGCACCGGGGCACCTCGCTGGTGGAGATCTACCAGAACTGCCCCATCTTCAACGACGGCGCGTTCGACGCGCTCAAGGGTGCCAAGGACTCGGAGGCGGCCAACGCCATCATCCCGCTGCGCCACGGCGAGCCGATCCGCTTCGGCGTACCGGGCGAGGACGGCCTCGGGACCAAGGGCGTGGCCCGCGACCGCGAGACCGGTGAGATCAGGGTCGTCGACCTCGGCTCGGCCGAGGGCTGGTCCGAGGCCGACCTCGTCGTGCACGACGCCCATGCCGCCGACCCGACGACGGCGTTCGCGCTGTCGCGGCTGACCGACGCCGGCTACCTGCACCAGGCGCCGATCGGCATCTTCCGGCAGGTGGAGCGCCCGACGTACGACGACCAGGCCCGTGCCCAGCTCGTCACGGCCGCGGCCGCGAACGGGAGCGAGCAGCCGCTCGACAAGAGCTCCGCGCTCGCCGGCCTCCTGCATGGCGGCGACACCTGGACGGTCGTCTGACATCGCGGTCATGGCTGAGGCCCGCAAGGGCTTCCTGTTCGGCCTCGCCGCCTACGGCCTCTGGGGCCTCCTCCCGCTCTACTGGCCGCTCCTGGAACCCGCGGGGGCCCTCGAGCTCCTCGCCCACCGCACCGTCTGGTCGGCCGTGGTCATGGTGCTGCTGGTGGTGCTCCTACGCCGGGGCCGGCAGCTCCGGGCGGTGCTGAGGTCGTCGCGGCAGCGACGCCTGCTCGTGGTGGCGGCCGCCGTCGTCTCGGTGAACCAGGGCACCTTCATCTGGGCCGTGAGCAACGGTCATGTCGTGGAGACCAGTCTCGGCTACTTCATGAACCCGCTGGTGACCGTGGTGTTCGGCGTGGTCCTCCTGGCCGAGAGGCTGCGGCGGACGCAGTGGGTGGCCCTGGGGTTGGCGGCGACCGCAGTGGTCGGCCTCGCGGTGGACTACGGCCGGCCACCGTGGGTGGCGCTGGCGTTGGCGTTCAGCTTCGCCACGTACGGGCTGGTGAAGAAGCGGGCCGGTGCGGGCGCCATCGAGGGGCTCACCATCGAGACGCTCGTGAGTGCGCCCGTGGCCGTGGGCTTTCTCGTCTGGCTCAGCATCCAGGGACAGGCGCAGGCCCTTGCCGGCGGGCCGGGGCACGTGGCACTGCTCACGACGAGCGGGGTGGTGACGGCGCTCCCGCTGCTCCTCTTCGGGGCGGCCGCCACCCGGGTGCCCCTGAGCACGCTCGGGCTCCTGCAGTACGTCGCCCCCACGATGCACTTCCTGCTCGGTGTGCTGGTCTTCGGCGAGCCGATGCCGGCGACGCGATGGCTGGGCTTCGCGCTGATCTGGGTCGCGCTCGCTCTCTTCTCCGTCGACTCGCTGCGCCGCCACCGCGCGGCCCGCCTCGAGCTGGCGGCGGCTACGGTGAAGGCATGAGGGCGCGGACCGGATCCTCATGAGGCGCGTGCCCGCTGTGGTGGCCGTGACGGCCGCGTTCGTCGCCGGACTTTCCGCCTGCGCCGGCGGAACCGGCGACACGCCGGCTCGGACCGATCCCAGCCATCCCGAGACCGCCGACCCGGTCGTGTGGGTGGTCGGCGACCTCTGCGAGGCGTTCGAGGACCCGGAGGGGTGTGACGACGTCAACGCGCTGATCAGGGCCGACGAGGCGACGGAAGCGGTGCTGCTCGTCGGTGACGCGCAGTACGAGGAGGGCACCCTGCAGGAGTACGAGGACTACTACGACGAGCAGATGGCTCCCGGCCTCCGCGACCTCACCTGGCCCACGGTGGGGAACCACGACTACAACACCTCCGGTGCGAGCGGCTACTGGGACTACTGGGGCGACAGGGCCGGGAGGCGCGGCGAGGGGTGGTACTCCTTCATGCTGGGGAGGTGGCGGGTCGTCGCCGCGAACTCCACCTGCGGAAGCGTGGGCGGCTGCTTCGCGGCCAGCGACCAGGGGGAGTTCATCCGGTCCGCGTTGGCGGAGTCCGAGAGGTGTGAGCTCGTCTTCGCGCACTACCCGTTTCTCTCCGACGGCAAGCACGGGGACAGTGACTGGGGCGCCCAGCTCTTCGCCACGACGTACGCCGCCGGAGGCGACCTCTATCTCTCGGGGCACGACCACACCTACCAGCGGTTCGCGCCGAAGCGGCCCGACGGCACCGACGACCCGACCCGCGGGGTCCGGTCGATGGTCATCGGCACCGGCGGCGCGGACCTGCACGACTGGGCTGACACCGACCGCACCGAGTACCGGCAGAACACCGACCTCGGAGCCCTTCGCCTCGTGCTCGGCAAGAAGGGCTACACCGGGACCTTCGTGAGCGTCACCGGGGAGACGATGGACAGCTTCTCGGGCAGCTGTCACTAGCGCCGGGCTGGGCCTCCGGCGCCTCGGACGCGCACGCCGCGGTCAGGCGGTGCGGGTGGCGATGAGGTCGGCGAAGGCGACCAGCGCCTCCTTGACCGGTCCCTCGTCGAGGACGTCGAGGGCAGCGGTGGCCTCCTCCGCCAGTCGCAGCACGTAGGCCCGCGCCTCCGTCATCGCCGGATGTGCGCGCAGCAGCCGCAGTGCCTCGCCGAGCTGCGCGTCGTCGTCGAGCGGGCCGCACAGCAGCGCGCGCAGCCGGTCGTCCCCCGGGTCGGTCGACCGGAGTGCGAAGAGCACCGGCAGCGTCGGCACCCCCTCACGCAGGTCGGTGCCGGGAGTCTTGCCCGACTCCGCCGTGTCGCTGCCCACGTCGAGGATGTCGTCGGAGAGCTGGAAGGCGACGCCGACCCGCTCGCCGTAGGTCGACAGGGCGGTGACCACCTCGGGGGACGTGCCCGCGAACATCGCGCCGTAGCGGGCGGAGGTGGCGATCAGCGACCCGGTCTTGCCCGCCACCACCCGAAGGTAGTGGTCGAGGAGGTCCTCGTCGGACCGGGGCGTCTGGGTCTCGAGGATCTGTCCCTCCACCAGCCGTGTGAAGGTCTCTGCCTGGATGCGGACCGCCTCGGGACCGAGCTGGGCGGTGAGCTCGGAGGACTTCGAGAACAGCCAGTCGCCGGCCAGGATCGCGACGTGGTTGTCCCAGCGGGCGTTCGCGGAGTCGGCGCCCCGCCGCAGCGCGGCCTCGTCCATGACGTCGTCGTGGTAGAGCGAGGCCAGGTGGGTCAGCTCCACCACGCACGCAGCGGTCAGCACGCCGGGTGCGTCCGCGTCCCCTGCCTCCGCCGCCATGAGCACGAGGAGAGGCCGGATCCGCTTGCCACCGGCGTGCAGCAGGTGCCGGCACGCCTCGGTGACGAACGACGCCTCGGACTCGATCTCACGCTCGAGGAGCGCCTCCACCTCGGCCATCCGAGAGCGCAGCCGCGTCTCCAGGCGGCCGTCGAGCACGGGCATCGCCAAGGACGACCCCAGCTGGGGACGTTGCCGGGCCACCGGGGAAGGGGTCACCGGACGAAGGCACCGGCCTGCGCGGCGAGGTCGAGCACCGGGCCGGGAAGAACACCGAGCACCACGGTCGCCGCCAGACCGACCGCGATCACCGCCACGGTCAGCACGCTCGGGACCGCGACCGTGGGACCCTCGCCCGCCGGCTCGGCGAAGTACATCAGCACGATGACGCGCAGGTAGAAGTACGCCGCGACGACGCTGAGGATGACCCCGACCACGACCAGCGGCCACGCGCCGCCCTGGGCTGCCGAGGTGAACACCGCCCACTTGCCGGTGAACCCGCTGGTGAGCGGGATGCCCGCCATCGAGAGCAGGAAGAAGGCGAAGACACCCGCCACCAGCGGCGACTCCTTGCCCAGACCGGCCCACCGCGAGAGGTGGTTCGCCTCGCCGCCCGCATCCCGCACCAGCGTCACGATGCCGAAGGCACCGATCGTCATGAACCCGTAGGTGACGAGGTAGAAGAGCACCGACTGGAGCGAGGTGATCTCGCTGCCGGCCGCACCGGTGGCCTGGTAGAGCCCCACGAAGCCCACGAGCAGGAACCCGGCGTGCGCGATCGAGGAGTAGGCCAGCATGCGCTTGATGTCGCTCTGGGTCAGGGCGAAGATCGAGCCGACCGCCATCGTCACGATGGCCACGATCCAGATCATCGGCGTCCAGTCCCGCTGGGCGCCGCCGAAGGCGACGTAGAACAGCCGGAGCAGGGCGCCGAACGCGGCGACCTTGGTGCACACGGCCATGAAGCCGGTGACCGCCGTGGGGGCGCCCTGGTAGACGTCGGGGGTCCAGGCGTGGAACGGAGCCGCGCTGACCTTGAAGAGCAGCCCCACCGACATCAGCGCCACCCCACCGAGGAGCAGGCCCTGGGAGCCGATGCGCCCGGCCACCGCCTCGGCGACGGCGGCGAAGCTGGTGCCGCCGGCGTACCCGTAGACGAGCGCGATGCCGTAGAGGAAGAAGCCGGAGCTGAAGGCACCGAGCATGAAGTACTTGAGCGCCGCCTCCTGGCTGAGCAGCCGGCGTCGGCGTGCGAGCCCGCACAGCAGGTAGAGCGGCAGCGAGAGCACCTCGAGCGCCACGAACATGGTCAGCAGGTCGTTCGACGCGGGGAACAGCATCATGCCGGCCACCGCGAACATCATCAGCGGGAAGACCTCGGTGTGCTCGAGCCCCCTCGTCGACGCCTCACGCTCGGCCTCGGTCCCCGGCAGCGCCGCGGCCTGTCCGGCGAACGCGGTGACGCCGCCGTCGAGGTGACGCTCGGCGAAGAGCAGCACGCTGACGAAGGAGAGCAGCAGCAGCACCCCCCAGAGGAAGATCGTCGGGCCGTCGACCGCGATCGCACCCTCGGCCACGATCGAGCCACGAGCCCGCCCGTCGGCGCGGTCGGCGAGCCGGGTGCCGACGTAGATCGTGGCCGCGAAGGCGCCGAGCGTGCCGGCGATGGCCAGCAGCGTCTGCACGAGGTAGCGCAGCCGCCGTGGGAGGAACGCCTCGACCATCACCCCGACGATGGCGACGCCGAGGATCAGCAGGAGCGGCGACAGCGTGCCGTACTCGATGTGCGGTGCCTCGACGGTCATCAGTCGGCCCCCTCGGTCTCGGCGTCGGCCCCGGTCTCAGCTTCGGTGTCGGCCCCGGTGACGGTCGGTCCGGGGTCCGCCCGGCCGACATGGCTGAGGGTGTCGGCCACGGCCGGGCGGATGACGTCGGTCAGCGGCTGGGGGAAGAACCCCAGCGCGACGATGAGCGTCACCAGCGGTGCCATGGCCGCCAGCTCGCGGCGGCCGAGGTCGCGCATGCCCTCGATGGCCGGACGCACCGGCCCGGTCATGGTGCGCTGGTACATCAGCAGGATGTAGAGCGCCGCGAGCACCATCCCGAGCACCGCGAAGGCGGCGTACCACCAGTCCCGCACGAACGCGCCGGTCATCACCAGGAACTCCGAGACGAACGGCGAGAGCCCCGGCAACGACAGGGAGGAGAGGCCGGCCACCAGGAAGATCCCGGCCAGCAGCGGGGCCACCGACTGCACGCCGCCGAAGTCGGGGATCATCCGGGAGCCGCGTCTGGCGATGAGGAAGCCGGTCACCAGGAACAGCAGTCCCGTCGACAGCCCGTGGTTGAACATGTAGAGCGTCGAGCCGACCTGGCCCTGGCTGTTCATGACGAAGATGCCCAGGACGATGAACCCGAAGTGCGACACCGACGTGTAGGCGATGAGCCTCGGGATGCTGCGCTGGCCGATCGCGACCAGGGCGCCGTACAGGATGCTGACGACCGCCAGGACGAGCACGACCGGGGTGGCCCAGGTCGACGCCTCGGGGAACAGGCCGAGGCAGAACCGGATCATCCCGAAGGTGCCGATCTTGTCGAGCACGCTGACCAGCATCACCGAGGTGCCGGGGGTCGCCTCGTCGGCGGCGTCAGGGAGCCAGGTGTGCACCGGGAACATCGGCGCCTTGATCGCGAACGCGACGAAGAACCCGAGGAAGAGCCAGCGGCCCACCCCGGTGTCGACGTCGCCCATGATCGGGACCAGCTCGGAGAGCAGGTACGTCGGTCCGCCGCTGGACCTGGCCGACTCGACGTACAGGCCGATCACCGAGGCGAGCATGACCAGCCCTCCGAGGAGGGAGTACACGAGGAACTTCGTCGCGGCGTAGGAGCGGCGGGCGCCACCGAAGCCGCCGATGAGGAAGTAGATCGGCAGCAGCGTCGCCTCGAAGAGCACGTAGAACAAGAAGACGTCCGTGGCGGCGAACACGCCGATCGCCAGCCCCTCAAGGGCGAGGAGCCACGCGAAGAACGAGTTGACCGACCAGCGTCCGCGGTCGGCGTCGCCCCAGGAGGCCAGCACCACGATCGGGGTCAGCACCGCGGTCAGCAGCACCAGCGTGAGTCCGATGCCGTCCAGCCCGAGGGCGTAGTGCGCGCCGAACCCCTCGATCCAGGTGTGCACCTCCTCGAACTGGAACCCCTCGGCATTCGGGTCGAAGCGCAGGGCGAGGCCGACGGTCAACGCCAGCGTGAGCAAGGAGAAGGCCAGCGCGACCTGCTGCGGCAGCGCGCTCGCGCTCTCGCCGGGCCGGGCGGAGCTGCTCTTCGGCAGCAGCATGAGGACGAGCGCACCCGTGAGTGGGAGCACCAGGGCCAGGGTCAGCCAGGGGAAGCTCATGCGAGGTTCACCGCCAGCAGGGTCACCGCGACGATGAGGGCCCCGGCGAGCACCGACAGGGCGTAGTTGCGCACGTAGCCCGACTGCACCCGGCGGAAGGTGCCGGACATGCCGAGCGCCGCCCCCCCGGTGCCGTCGACCGTGCCGTCCACGATCGCGTCGTCAAAGGTGACCAGAGACTCCACCAGCCGGTCACCGGGCCGCATCAGCAGCTGCTCGTTGATCGCGTCGCCGTACAGGTCGGCGCGAGCGGCACGGGTCGCGAAGCTGAC
Source organism: uncultured Nocardioidaceae bacterium (assembly GCA_902805845.1). Classification (GTDB taxonomy): domain Bacteria; phylum Actinomycetota; class Actinomycetes; order Propionibacteriales; family Nocardioidaceae; genus Marmoricola_A. The sequence goes on along the minus strand of CADCUI010000040.1, from coordinate 20,767 downwards.
CTTGCGCGGCGCCTCCCGGGCGATCTCGCGCCGGCCGAAGAGGAACCAGGCGGCCGCCACGCCGACGGCGACCACCGCCACCACGATGAGCGTGAGGACCAGCGGCGAGACCGCGAGCTCGTGATGCTCCTCCACGCTGGTGACGGGCGCCAACCAGTCGGTGATCCACCCGCCCAGGTACAGCACCCCGCCCAGGACGGACAGCGCTGCCAGGACGATGAGCGGCACGGTCATCACCGCCGGCGACTCGTGGGGGTGCGCCTCCGGCGCCCAGCGCTTCTCGCTGAGGAACGTCATGATCATCAGCCGCGTCATGTAGAACGCGGTGATCCCCGCACCGGCCAGCGCGGCCAGTCCCGCCCAGAAGTTCACGCCGAACGCGGTCTCGATGATCTTGTCCTTGGACCAGAAACCCGCGAACCCGGGGAACCCGATGATCGCGAGGTAGCCCATCGCGAACGTGAGGAAGGTGACGGGGACGGCCGTCCGCAGCGCTCCGTAGTGGCGCATGTCGACGTCGTCGTCCATCGCGTGCATGACCGAGCCGGCGCCGAGGAACATGTTCGCCTTGAAGAAGCCGTGGGTGAGCAGGTGGAAGATCGCGAACCCGTAGCCGGCGACCCCCAGCCCCGCCGCGAGCATCATGTAGCCGATCTGGCTCATCGTGGATCCGGCCAGTGCCTTCTTGATGTCGTCCTTGGCGCACCCGATCACCGCGCCCACGAGGAGCGTCACCAGGCCGACGAGCATCACCGCCGTGCGGGCGACCTCGGCGCGCTCGAAGATGAAGCTCGACCGCACCACGAGGTAGACCCCGGCGGTCACCATCGTCGCGGCATGGATCAGCGCGGACACCGGCGTGGGGCCCTCCATCGCGTCCAGGAGCCACGACTGCAGCGGCACCTGGGCCGACTTGCCGCACGCCCCGAGCAGGAGGAGCAGCCCCACGATCGTCAGCGTCGTCTCGGACGCCCCGCCGGCCCGTTCCGACACACCGGCGAAGGAAACCGTGCCGAACGTGGCGAAGAGCAGCATCGCCCCGAGCGCCAGCCCGATGTCACCGACCCGGTTGACCACGAAGGCCTTCTTCGCTGCGACCGCCGCGGAGGTGCGGTGCTGCCAGAAGCCGATGAGGAGGTACGACGCGAGGCCGACACCCTCCCAGCCCAGGAAGAGCAACAGGTAGTTGTCGGCCAGGACGAGCACGAGCATCGCGGCCACGAAGAGGTTGAGGTAGCCGAAGAACCGTGCGCGGCGCTCGTCGTGGGCCATGTAGCCCACGGAGTAGAGGTGGATGAGCGCTCCGACGCCGGTGATGAGCAGCACGAACAGCGCCGACAGCGGGTCGAGCAGCAGCGCGACGTCGGCCTGGAAGCGGCCGGCCTCGAACCAGGTGTAGAGGTGCTGGCCGACCTGGCGGTCCTCCTCGCCACGACCCACGAGCGCCACCATCATCACCGCCGCGAGCACGAAGGACCCGGCGACGGTCGCGGTCCCGAGGAGGTGGGCCCAGGCCTGGCTCCGCCGGTTGCCCAGCACGAGGATCAGCGCGGCGCCGAGGGCAGGCAGCGCGATGATCACCCACAGGAGGGAGAACACGCCCTCCGCCGGGCCGGGCGAGACGACCGGGACGGTCTCCAGGTGAGGCAGCAGACCTGCCTGGACCGCGGGTGCGACAACCATGGACTGCCTCTCAGTACTTGAGCAGGCTCGCGTCGTCGACCGAGGCCGAACGACGGGTGCGGAAGATGGTCATGATGATGGCGAGACCGACGACGACCTCGGCCGCGGCGACGACCATCACGAAGAACGCAGCGATCTGTCCGTCGAGGTTGCCGTGGACCCGGGCGAAGGTGACCAGCGCGAGGTTCGAGGCGTTGAACATCAGCTCGACGCACATGAACACCACGATCGCGTTGCGGCGCGTGAGCACGCCGACGCACCCGATCGTGAAGATGATCGCGGACAGCACCAGGAAGGGTGTCGCGCTCAACGCCCCTCCTCGTCACCGGCCGGAAGCTCCGTCACGGCATCGGCACGTTCCGGGGTCGGGCGGACGGTACCCCGCGCAGCGAGGACCCGCGAAACCGAGGCCTCGGACGGGGTGCCGTCGGGAAGCAGCGCGGGGGTGTCCACCGCGTTGTGCCGCGCGTAGACGCCGGGGCCCGGGAGCGGGCCGAGGTGCTTGCCGTGGTCGGCGTAGTCCTGCATCCGCTGCCGTGCCAGGTCCGCCTGGGTCGGCTTGGCCCGCAGCCGCTCCTGGTGGGCGAGCACCATCGCCCCCATCGCCGCGGTGATGAGCAGGGCGCTCGTCGCCTCGAACGCGAAGACGTACCTCGTGAAGAGCAGCCGGGCGAGCCCGAACACGTTGCCGTCCTCGTTGGCCGTCGACAGCCCGGTCACGGCGCCGACCGAGACCTGCGCGACCCCCACCAGCAGGGTGAGGCCGAAGAGCAGCCCGGTCACGATCGCGAGCAGCCTCTGGCCGCGGATCGTCTCCACCAGCGAGTCGGAGGCGTCGACGCCGACGAGCATGACGACGAACAGGAACAGCATCAGGATCGCGCCGGTGTAGACGATGATCTGCACCGCGAACAGGAACGGCGCGTCCTGGACGAGATAGAGGACGGCGAGGCTGACCATCACCACCGCGAGCAGCAGCGCGGCGTGGACGGCCTTGCGGACCACGAGGATGCCGAGCGCGGCCAGCACCATCACCGGCGCCAGGATCCAGAACGCGATCACCGCGCCCCTCCTTCGGATCCCCCGTCGGTCGGGGCGCCCTCTGCGGACCGCTGGAAGTTCCCGCGGTAGTAGTCGCCGTCGTCGTTGCCCAGCCGCATCGGGTGCGGTGGCTGCTCCATGCCCGGCAGCAGCGGCGCGAGCAGGTCCTGCTTCTCGTAGATCAGGTCGGCGCGGACCGCGTCGGCGAGCTCGTACTCGTTGGTCATCGTCAGTGCCCGGGTGGGGCACGCCTCGATGCACAGGCCGCACAGGATGCACCGCAGGTAGTTGATCTGGTAGACGCGGCCGTAGCGCTCGCCGGGCGAGAACCGCTCATCGGCGGTGTTCGACGCCCCCTCGACGTAGATCGCGTCCGCGGGGCACGCCCACGCGCAGAGCTCGCAGCCGATGCACTTCTCGAGCCCGTCGGGCCAGCGGTTCAGCTGGTGCCGGCCGTGGAACCTCGGTGCGGTCGGCTTCTTCTCGAAGGGGTACTGCTCGGTGACGACCTTGCGGAACATCGTCCGGAAGGTGACCCCGAACCCGGCGACCGGGTCCCAGAACTGCTCTTTCAGGGTGGGCATCTCAGCGCTCCTGGCGGCTAGCGGTCTCGGGTCCGGGCCGGACTGTCCGGCTCGTGCTCTGCAGTGACTGGTCCGGCATCGGTGGCACCGGGTAGCCGCCGGCGAAGGCGTCGAACGAGTCGTCAGCCGGCTCGCCCTGGGTCCGGTCCGCCGCCTCCCGGTCGTCCTCGTCGGAGCCGCCGATGAGGAGCAGCCCGAGCATGACGACGCCGATGACGCCGATCGCGATCAGGAGGGTGCCCCGGTCGATGCCGCCGTCGAGGGTGATGGCGCGGACGGTGGCCACGGCGACGATCCACGCCAGCGCGATGGGGATCAGCCGCTTCCACCCGAAGGCCATGAACTGGTCGTAGCGCAGCCGCGGAAGCGAGCCGCGCAGCCAGATGAAGAGAAAGATGAAGATCATGACCTTGGCCATGAACCACAGGAACGGCCAGTAGCCCTCGTTGGCCCCGTCCCAGAGGCTGAGGGGCCATGGTGCCCTCCAGCCGCCGAGGAACAGCGTCGTCGCGACCGCGGAGACCGTCGCCATGTTGACGTACTCGGCGAGGAAGAACAGCGCGAACTTCAGCGAGGAGTACTCGGTGTGGAAGCCGCCGACCAGCTCGCCCTCCGCCTCGGGGAGGTCGAACGGTGCACGGTTGGTCTCCCCCACCATCGAGATCATGAAGATCACGAAGGAGGGCAGGAGGATCAGCCCGTACCAGATGTCCGCCTGGGCGTCGACGATCTCGGAGGTCGACATCGACCCGGCGTACAGGAAGACCGCGACCAGGGAGAGGCCCATGGCCACCTCGTAGCTGATCATCTGCGCCGACGAGCGGAGCCCGCCGAGGAGCGAGTACGTCGAGCCGGACGACCAGCCACCGAGCACGATGCCGTAGATGCCGACCGACGCGGCGGCGAGCACGAACAGCACCGCCACCGGCATGTCGGTCAGCTGCAGGGGCGTGGTGATGTCGGTGAAGGGGATGCGGACGTCGTCCGGCCCCAGCGGGATGACCGCCCACGCCACGAAGGCGGGGATGACCGAGAGCACGGGCGCGATGACGAAGACGACCTTGTCCGCCGCCTTGGGGGTGATGTCCTCCTTGAGCGCCAGCTTCACCCCGTCGGCGAGGCTCTGCAGGAGCCCGAAAGGTCCGTGCACGTTGGGGCCGACCCGGTGCTGCATCCGGGCGACCACGCGACGCTCCGCCCAGATGTTGAAGAGCGTGAGCTGGACCAGCACCAGGAAGATCAGCACGGCCTTGAGGATCACGACCCACAGGGGATCACCACCGAAGGCGCTCAGGTCGTCGGCGCGGAAGACCACGAGGGGCACCTGCTCTGTCCCGACCATCACGAAGCTCCCGTCGTCTCAGTGCTTGCGGGCGATGCAGGCGATGCAGGCGATGCCGCCATGGCCGGCGCCTGGACCCGCGACACGGTCACCTCGGAGCCGGCACCGGCGCCCAGGTCCCGGCCCAGGTTGACGCCACCGCTGCTGGTCGGCGCCCAGACCACGTCGTCGTCCAGGTCACCCACGCCGACCTGGAACACCGCCGAGCCCTGGTCGGTCGACAGCTGCACCGGCTCCCCGACCACGACACCCAGCGCGTCCAGTGCGGTTTCGCTGAGCAGCACGGTGGGAGTCGGGCCGCTGGCATGGTACGCCGGGTCACCGTCCTGCATCGGGCCGTCCCCGACCATCGTCTTCCAGGTCGTCAGCCGCATCCGGTGGCGGGTGCCCACGCCGTCGGCGGTGGCACCGGTCGAGCCGGTCGACCCGGTGTCGCCCTGTCCGTCGCTCGACGCCGGCGGCACGGCCGGGTCGGCGGCGCGCACGCCGTCCCACCGCCCCAGCTCGTCGAGCTCGGCCGCCGCGCCCTGAGGGGTCTTGAACCCGAGCGGTCGTCCCAGCTCGTCGGCGATGCCGGCCAGCGCCCGCACGTCGGCGATCGCGTTGCTGCCCGTGAGGACCTTCGGGAACGGCCGGACGCGGCCCTCCCAGGTCATGAAGCTGCCGGACTTCTCGGCCGGCGGCGCCACCGGCAGGACCACGTCCGCGCGCCGGGTGACCGCGCTCTCGCGGATCTCGAGGCTGACCACGAACCCCGCCGCCTCCACGGCTGCCCGGGCACCGGCCGGGTCGTCGAGGTCGTCGAGGTCGACCCCGGCCACGACCAGTGCGCCGAGGCGGCCGGCTGCCGCCGAGGTGAGCATGCCGGTGGTGTCGCGCCACGGGGCGTCGGTGACGTCGATGCCCCACACCGCGCCGACGTCGACCCGGGCGGCAGCGTCGGCCGACGGCCTTCCACCGGGGAGGACGCCACCCAGGCAGCCCGCGTCCAGGGCACCCCGGTCGCCTGCCCGACGCGGCACCCAGGCGAGCTTGGCGCCGGTCTGCGAGGCGAGCACCGCCACGGCCGACAGCGCACCGGGCACCGTGGCGAGCCGCTCGCCGACGAGGATGACCCCACCGCCGTCGAGCGCGAGCTCACCGTCGTGTGCGAGCGCCTCGATCGCGGCCGGCTCCGCTCCTGGAGCGGTCCGGACGACGGTCGCCTTCATCTTGCCCAGCCCACGGCTGGTGAACGGGGCGACCGCGAAGATCCGCGGGCGGCCCTTGCTGGCCCGGCTGGCCTTGCGCAGTCGCAGGAACAGCGCTCCGGCCTCCTCCTCCGGCTCGAGCCCGAGCAGCACGATGGCGGTCGCCTTCTCCAGCGCGCCGAACGTGACGTCCATCGGGCGCCCGGCCACGCGGGCGGCGAGGAACTGTGCCTCCTCCGCCGAGTGCGGCCGGGACCGGAAGTCGATGTCGTTCGTGCCCAGGCAGACCCGGGCGAACTTCGCGTAGGCGTAGGCGTCCTCGCGCGTCAGCCGTCCCCCGGTCAGCACCCCGGCGGTGCCGGCTGCCTGCAGCCCGCGGGCGGCGAGGGCGAAGGCCTCCGGCCACGACGCTCCCCGCAGCTCCCCGGTCTCCTCGTCGCGCACGAGGGGATGGGTGAGCCGGTCGGACTGACCGGCGTAGTGGAGGGCGAAGCGGTCCTTGTCGGTGATCCACTCCTCGTTGACCTCGGGGTCGTTCCCGGCCAGCCGGCGCACGGGCTTGCCGCGCCGGTGGTCGACACGGATGGCCGAGCCGCAGGAGTCGTGCTCGGCGACCGACGGGGTCGAGACCAGGTCGAACGGCCGCGCCCGGAACCGGTAGTCGGCCGAGGTGAGGGCCCCGACAGGGCAGATCTGGATCACGTTGCCGGCGAAGTTGGAGCGGTAGGGCTCCTTCTCGTAGATGCCCACCTGCTGCAGGGCGCCCCGCTCGACGAGTGCGATGAAGGGGTCCCCCGCGATCTGCTCGGAGAACCGGGTGCACCGCGCGCACAGCACGCAGCGCTCGCGGTCCAGGAGCACCTGGGCGGAGATGTTGATCGGCTTGGGGAAGGTCCGCTTCACCTCGGTGAACCGGGTCTCCCCCCGGCCGTTCGTCATGGCCTGGTTCTGCAGCGGGCACTCGCCGCCCTTGTCGCAGACCGGGCAGTCGAGCGGGTGGTTGATGAGCAGCTGCTCCATGACGCCGTGCTGGGCCTTGTCGGCGACCGGGGACGAGATCTGCGTCTTGACCTGCATGCCCTCCGACACCGGCATGGTGCAGGACGCCTGGGGCTTGACCCGACCGGGCGGACCCATCATCGTCTTGAGCTCCCCGTCCGGGCCGGGCATGGCGATCTCCACCAGGCACTGGCGGCAGGCGCCCACGGGCGCGAGCAACGGGTGGTCGCAGAACCGGGGGATCTGGACCCCGATCTGCTCGGCGGCCCGGATCACGAGCGTCCCCTTGGGCACGCTCACGTCGATCCCGTCGATCGTCAGCGACACCAGGTCGGTGCGCTCCACGCCCTTGCCGTCGGTCGAGGTGGTCGAGGCCACGGCCGTCATGCGTCTGCTCCTACGGTGGCGAACAACGTCGAGGCGGCCGGGTCGAACGGACAGCCGCCCTGCCGGAGGTGGTCGAGGTACTCGTCGCGGAAGTACTCGATCGACGAGGTGATCGGGCTGGTGGCTCCGTCCCCGAGTGCGCAGAAGGAGCGGCCCAGGATGTTGTCGCACTGGTCGAGGAGCTGCTCGAGGTCGGTCTCGCTCCCCTGGCCGCGCTCGAGCCGTGCCAGCACCTGCACCATCCACCAGGTGCCCTCGCGGCACGGTGTGCACTTGCCGCACGACTCGTGCTTGTAGAACTCCGTCCAGCGCAGCACCGCACGCACCACGCACGTGGTCTCGTCGAAGATCTGCAGGGCCTTCGTGCCGAGCATCGAGCCCGCCTTGCCGATCGCCTCGTAGTCCAGGGGGACGTCGAGGTGCTCGGCGGTCAGCAGCGGCGTCGACGACCCGCCGGGCGTCCAGAACTTCAGCTGGTGGCCCTCCCGGACGCCGCCTGCCAGGTCGAGCAGCTGACGCAGGGTGATGCCCAGCGGCGCCTCGAACTGGCCGGGACGCTTCACGTGGCCCGAGATCGAGTACAGCGTCATGCCCTTGCTGCGCTCGGTGCCCATGGAGGAGAACCACTCGGCTCCGTTGGCCACGATGGACGGCACGGAGGCGATCGACTCGACGTTGTTGATCACCGTCGGCGACGCGTAGAGCCCCGCGACCGCGGGGAACGGCGGCCGCAGCCGCGGCTGGCCCCGCCGGCCCTCGAGGGAGTCGAGGAGGGCGGTCTCCTCGCCGCAGATGTAGGCGCCGGCCCCCACGTGCACGACCAGGTCGAGGTCGTAGCCCGAGCCCTCGATGTTCTTGCCGAGGTAGCCGGCGGCGTACGCCTCGGCCACCGCCGCCTGCAGCCGGCGGACCACGTGGAGGACCTCACCGCGCACGTAGATGAAGGCGGTGTTCGCCCTGATCGCGTACGACGAGATGATGACGCCCTCGACCAGGGTGTGCGGGCTGGCCAGCATCAACGGGATGTCCTTGCACGTGCCCGGCTCGGACTCGTCGGCGTTGACCACGAGGTACTTCGGCTTGGGGTTGTCCTGCGGGATGAAGCCCCACTTCATGCCGGTGGGGAAGCCGGCCCCGCCGCGGCCCCGGAGGCCGGAGTCCTTCACGAGCTGGACGACCTCGTCGGGCTGCATCCTGAGCGCCTTGCGCACCCCCCGGTAGCCGCCCCCGCGCTCGTACGAGGGCAGTGTCCACGCCCGGTCCGCGTCCCAGTTGTCCGAGAGGACCGGCGTCAGCATGTCCGTCACTTCCCACCCCTGCTGTCGTTGCCGTCGTTCGAGTCTTGCTTGTCGCCCGCCGGGTCCGCCTCGTTGTCGGCGTCGTCGGAGCTCGTGCTGGCCTCCGGCGCCCGCCAGCCGTTGGCCCGCGCGGTCCGCAGCCCGACAAGGGTCGCCGGGCCGGCGGCCGGGCCCTCGTCGGCCAACCCGTCGTTGAAGCCGGCGAGCACCCGCTCGGCCTCCCGCCAGGTGCAGATGCGAGGACCCCGCGTGGAGCGCACCTCTGCGCCGGCCCGGAGGTCGTCGACGAGCCGGGTCGCCGACGCGGGATCCATGTTGTCCATGAACTCCCAGTTGACCATCACCACCGGTGCGTAGTCGCAGGCGGCGTTGCACTCGACGTGCTCGAGGGTGATCGTCCGGCCGGTGCCGTCGTCGGGGGTCGTCTCGTCGTTGCCGATGCCGAGGTGCTCCTCGAGCCGCTCGACGATCGCGTCCCCGCCCATCACCGCGCAGAGGGTGTTGGTGCAGACGCCGACGTAGTAGTCGCCGACCGGACGGCGCTTGTACATCGTGTAGAAGGTGGCCACTCCGGCCACCTCCGCTGCGCTGATGCCGAGGATCTGGGCACACGCCTCGATGCCCTCGGCGGTCACCTGGCCCTCCACGCTCTGCACCAGGTGCAGCATCGGCAGCAGCCCGGAGCGGGCCTGGGGGTAGCGGGCGCCGATCTGACGCAGCTCCTCCAGCGTCTGGGCGTCCAGCCCGCGCCGCACGCCGCTCGGCTCGGTGGTGGTCACCTGTCGACGCCTCCCATCACCGGATCGAGCGAGGCGATGGCGACGACGACGTCGGAGACCATGCCGCCCTCGGTCATCACCGAGGTCGCCTGCAGGTTCGTGAAGGACGGGTCGCGGAAGTGTGCCCGGTAGGGCCGGGTGCCGCCGTCGGAGACCACGTGGGCACCCAGCTCGCCGCGCGGCGACTCGACGGGCACGTAGGCCTGCCCCGCCGGGACGCGGAAGCCCTCCGTGACCAGCTTGAAGTGGTGGATCAGTGCCTCCATGGACTCGCCCATGATGTGCTTGATGTGGTCGAGGCTGTTGCCCATCCCGTCGGCGCCCACCGCGAGCTGCGAGGGCCAGGCGATCTTCTTGTCCTCGACCATGATCGGAGCGCCCTGGAGCCCCTCCAGGCGGTCGGCGCACTGCTCGATGATCCGCAGCGACTGGTACATCTCCTCCAGCCGGATGCGGAAGCGGCCGTAGGCGTCGCAGGTGTCCCAGGTGACGACGTCGAACTCGTAGTCCTCGTAGCCGCTGTAGGGCTGGGTCTTCCGCAGGTCCCACGGGTAGCCGGTCGACCGCAGCACCGGGCCGGTGATCCCCAGTGCCATGCAGCCGGCCAGGTCGAGGTAGCCGACGTCGACGAGCCGGCCCTTGAAGATCGGGTTGGCGTTGCACAGCGCGGCGTACTCCGGGAGTCGCTTCTTCATGAGCGCGATGAAGTCACGGATCTGGTCGAGGGCGCCGGGCGGCATCCGCTGGGCGACGCCGCCGGGCCGGATGAAGCCGTGGTTCATCCGCAGGCCGGTGATCAGCTCGAAGAGGTCCAGGCACATCTCCCGCTCGCGGAAGCCGATCGTCATCACGGTGAGCGCGCCGATCTCCATGCCGCCGGTGGCGATCGCGACCAGGTGGGAGGAGATGCGGTTGATCTCCATGAGCAGGACCCGCATGACGTGGGCCTTCTCGGGGACCTGGTCCTCGATGCCGAGCAGCCTCTCGACGCCCATCGAGTACGTCTGCTCGTTGTAGAACGGCGAGAGGTAGTCCATCCGGGTGCAGAAGGTGACGCCCTGCACCCAGGAGCGGTACTCCATGTTCTTCTCGATGCCGGTGTGGAGGTAGCCGATGCCGCACCTCGCCTCGGTGATGGTCTCGCCCTCGAGCTCGAGGATCAGCCGCAGCACACCGTGGGTCGAGGGGTGCTGCGGGCCCATGTTGACGACGATCCGGTCCTCGGCCTCGTCGGCAACGCCGGACGTGACGGTGTCCCAGTCCTGCCCGGTGACGGTGAACACCCGACCGCTCGTGGTCTCGGACTCGGAGGCGCCGTAGGGGTCGTGCGTGGCGTCGTGTGCGGTGCTCATGCGGGGCCCCCGCAGCGGTGTGAGCGCAGCGAGCAGCGTTGTGGGGTGGTCATCAGTTGTAGGACCTCCGGTCGTCCGGTGGCGGGATGGTGGCGCCCTTGTACTCCACCGGGATGCCGCCCAGCGGGTAGTCCTTGCGCTGGGGGTGGCCGGGCCAGTCGTCCGGCATCTGGATGCGGGTCAGCGCAGGGTGGCCGTCGAACACGATGCCGAAGAAGTCGTAGGTCTCGCGCTCGTGCCAGTCGTTGGTCGGGTACACCGACACGACCGAGGGGATGTGCGGGTCGCCCTCGGGGCAGGCCACCTCGAGCCGGATCCGGCGGTTGTGGGTCATCGAGAGCAGGTGGTAGACCGCGTGGAGCTCACGGCCCTTCTCGCCGGGAAAGTGCACGCCGCTGACGCCGAGGCACATCTCGAAGCGCAGCGCCTCGCCGTCGCGCAGCAGACGGGCCGTCTCCAGCAGCCCCGCACGCCGGATGAAGAACGTGATCTCGCCGCGGTCGACGACGACCTGCTCCACCGTGTCGGGCAGCCCCATCTCCGCCAGCCCGGAGGACAGCGCCTGGGCCACCTCGTCGAACCACCCGCCGTACGGCGGCTCGCTCGGCGGCGGCATCGTGACCGGCTGCACCAGTCCGCCGTAGCCGGTGGTGTCGCCACTGCCACGGGTCCCGAACATGCCGGTGCGCGTGTCGACGGCCTCGTGGTAGCGGGCGCCCGGAGCCGCGGGCAGCGTGCTGCCGGGGGTGGCGTCCTCCGGCATCCCCGACGTGCTGCTGTCGGTGGTGCCGGCCGGGCCGCTGCCGCTGCCGCGTTCGGTGGGTCCCGTCCCTCCGGGGGAGCCGGTCGGCCCGCTGGTCACCGGAGCATGCCCTTCATCTCCGAGGTCGGCAGCGCGTTGAGCGCCTCGGTCTCGAGCTCCAGGACCTGCCGCTCGCGGTTGACGCCGAGCTTGCCGTTCTTCACCTGGTCGTGCAGCTTGAGGATGGCGTCGATCAGCATCTCGGGCCGGGGCGGGCAGCCGGGGAGGTAGATGTCCACCGGCACGATGTGGTCCACGCCCTGCACGATCGCGTAGTTGTTGAACATCCCGCCCGACGAGGCGCACACGCCCATGGAGAGCACCCACTTGGGCTCTGCCATCTGGTCGTAGATCTGGCGGAGCACCGGCGCCATCTTCTGGCTCACCCGCCCGGCGACGATCATGAGGTCGGCCTGCCGCGGCGAGGCCCGGAAGACCTCCATGCCGAAGCGCGACAGGTCGTAGCGCGGCCCGCCGGAGGTCATCATCTCGATGGCGCAGCAGGCGAGACCGAACGTCGCGGGCCAGAACGACGCCTTGCGCATGTAGCCCGCGACCCCCTCGACGGTGGTCAGCAGCACTCCGCTGGGGAGCTTCTCTTCAAGGCCCATCAGTCCCACTCCAGTCCGCCGCGGCGCCAGACGTACGCGTACACCACGAAGAGCGTGGCGATGAAGACGACCATCTCGATCAGCCCGAACAGCCCCATGGAGTCAAAGGCGACCGCCCACGGGAACAGGAACACGATCTCGATGTCGAAGATGATGAAGAGCATGGCCGTGATGAAGTACTTGACCGGGAAGCGACCGCCGCCCATCGGCTGCGGGGTCGGCTCGATCCCGCACTCGTAGGAGTCGAGCTTGGCCCGGTTGTAGCGCCTGGGCCCGGTGAGCACGCTCATCACGATCGAGAACACCGCGAAGCCCGCGGCGAGCACAGCCAGCGCGACGACGGGCGTGTACAGCTCCATCAGCCCTGGCCTCCTTCCTGGTGGTTCGCGGTCGTGGACGTGACGGTGGACGGTCGACGGGTCATGCCTCGGGTGCCAGTCTGCTCAATGCGTTGACGATCCGGTCACCCGCATCACCGTCCCGGGGGTCGGTCAGGTTGGCCATCAGCTTGAGCATGAACCGCATCAGCGCCTCTCGGGGGAGGCCGTAGCGCGTCGCCTGCTTCATGAACGTCGGGTTGCCGATGAGCCTGGCGAAGCCCCGGCCGAGCGTGAAGTAGCCGCCGTACGCCGCTGCCAACGCCGAGGCGTAGCCCTCGAGCACCCGCTCGCGCGCCGGGCCCTCCGGCCGGGCCAGCGCCTGCAGCATGGTGCGGGCGGCCAGCTCGCCGGACTCGAGCGCGTAGTCGATGCCCTCGCCGTTGAACGGGTTGACCATGCCGCCCGCGTCGCCGACCAGCAGCAGTCCGCGAGTGTAGTGCGGCTTGCGGTTGAACCCCATCGGGAGCGCTGCGGAGCCGATGGCGCCGATGCGGTTCTCCTCGGTGAAGCCCCACTCGGGCGGTGTGTTCGCCAGCCAGCTGCGGAGGATCCGCTTGTAGTCGACCGACTTGAAGGCAGCGGAGCTGTTGAGGATGCCGAGCCCGACGTTGGCGGTGCCGTCGCCGACACCGAAGATCCAGCCGTAGCCGGGCAGGAGGTTGCTGCTGCCGGGCGTGCCGTCCCACAGCTCCAGCCACGACTCCATCCAGGGGTCGTTGCTGCGCGGGGTCGTGTAGTAGGCCCGGATCCCGACGGCCATCGGCCGGTTCTCGCGGCGCTCGAGCCCGAGCGCGAGGGCCAGCCGCGCGGACACGCCGTCGCAGGCGACCACCATCGGCGCCCGGTAGGTCACGTCGTCACCGGTGCGACGGCCGCGGTCGTCCACCGGCTTCGCGGTGACGCCCGCCACGCGTCCGGTGCGCTCGTCGACCACCGGACCGGTGACCGAGGTGCGCTCCTGGAGCCGCGCCCCGGTCTTCTGCGCGTGCCTGGCCAGCAGCTCGTCCAGGTCGAGGCGGGTGCGGACGGCGCCGTACGGCGGGAACGACGTGAGGTCGGGCCACGGCAGCTCGAGCCGGTGCCCGGCACCGACGATCCGCAGGCCGACGTTCTTCTGCCAGCCGGGCTCGTCGAGGTCGAACCCCATGCCGACCAGCTGCTTGACCGCACGGGGAGTGAGCCCGTCACCACAGACCTTGTCCCGGGGGAAGGCGCTCTTCTCGAGCAGCAGCACGTCGGCACCGGCCTGGGCGAGGTGGAAGGCGGTGCTGGAGCCGGCCGGACCTGCCCCGACGACGATGACGTCGGCCTGCCGCTCATCAGCGGTGGTCCGCGTCATGTGCCAGCCCGCTTTCTTCCTTGAGCGCGTCGCCTGCCTCACCGGCTCGTGACCTTGTGAAGACTTTCACGAGACAGGCTGATGCCAGTGTATGTCGAGGCTAAGCGGAGGCGCGATGCAGGGCGACGATGCCCCCGCTGAGGTTCCGCCACTCGCAGCGGCGCCAGCCGGCCTCCTGGATGCGACGGGCCAGCGCCGGCTGGTCGGGCCATGCCCGGATGGACTCCGCGAGATAGACGTAGGCGTCGGGGTTGGACGACACGGCCCGCGCGACCGGAGGCAGCGCCCGCATCAGGTACTCGGTGTAGACGGTCCGGAACGGCCTCCAGGTCGGCGAGCTGAACTCGCACACGACCATCCGGCCCCCCGGCCGGGTCACGCGGCGCAGCTCGCGCAGCCCCGCGTCGGGGTCCACGATGTTGCGCAGGCCGAACGAGATCGTCACCGCGTCGAAGGTGCCGTCGGCGAACGGCAGCCGGGTGCCGTCACCGGCGACGAACGGCAGCCGCGGCCGCGCCTGCTTGCCGACCTGGAGCATCCCCTGGCTGAAGTCGCAGGGCACCACGAGCGCGCCCGCGTCGGCGAAGGGCTGGCTGGAGGTGCCGGTTCCCGCGGCGAGGTCGAGGATCCACTCACCACTGCGGGGTGCGACCGCCGTGACGACGCGGGATCGCCACCGTCGGTCCTGGCCCAGCGACAGCACGTCGTTGGTGACGTCGTAGCGCCTGGCCACCCCGTCGAACATCGCCGCGACGTCGACGGGGTCCTTGTCGAGGTCGGCGCGGGTCACCGGGTCATGCTAGGTGGCCCGCCGTAGGCTGACCGATCGTGACGTCGAGTCCGGTGCCTCGCCAGCAGCCCTCGCTCGTCGTCCGCACCGTGCTGGTCCCTGATCCGGGGACCTTGCTGGACCTGCTGCCCGATCCGGAGGGGGTCGCCTGGATCCGCAGGGGTGACGGCCTGGTCGGGTGGGGCGTCGCGGCGGAGGTGCACACCTTCGGTGCCGACCGTTTCGCCGACGCCCACCGCTGGTGGCAGGACGCGGGCCGGCACGCGGTGGTGCGCGACGAGGTGGACCTGCCCGGGACCGGGTTGGTGGCCTTCGGGTCCTTCGCCTTCGCCGACGAGCCGGGTGACAGCAGGCTGGTCGTGCCCCGGGTGGTGGTGGGCCGTCGGAACGGGACGACGTGGCTCACCCACATCGGCGTCTCCAGCATCGGGTCGGCCACCACCCTGCGACCCGCGGCTCCACCCCCCGAGCCACGCGGCGTGCACTTCACCGACGGAGCCCTCAGCGGCCCCGCCTGGGAGAGCCAGGTCGCGGAGGCGGTACGCCGGATCGGGGAGGGCCGGCTCGAGAAGGTCGTCCTCGCCCGCGACCTGGTGGCGCGGACGAGCGGGCCGGTCGACGTGCGGTGGCCGCTGCGCCGGCTGGCCGAGGACTACCCGACGTGCTGGACCTTCCACGTCGACGGGCTCTTCGGGGCGACGCCGGAGATGCTGGTCCGACGCGAGCGGGGGCTGGTGACCTCCCGGGTGCTGGCCGGCACCATCCGGCGCACCGGGAACGACGCCCGCGACCTGCAGCTCGCGGCCTCGCTGGCGCGCTCGTCCAAGGACCTCGAGGAGCACGAGTACGCGGTGCGCTCGGTGGCCGACGCGCTCGCCCCGCACTGCACGTCGATGAACGTCCCCGAGGCGCCGTTCGTCCTCCACCTGCCCAACGTGATGCACCTCGCCACCGACGTGGCCGGGGTGATCGAGGACCGGGCGACGTCGCTCGAGCTGGCCGCGGCCCTGCACCCCTCCGCCGCCGTGGGCGGCACCCCGACCGCGGCCGCCACGGAGCTCATCGCCGAGCTCGAGGGGATGCAGCGCGGCCGCTACGCCGGCCCGGTCGGGTGGATCGACGCCTCCGGTGACGGCGAGTGGGGCATCGCGCTGCGGGCCGGGCTGGTCGAGGGCGACTCGGTGCGGCTCTTCGCGGGCTGCGGGATCGTCGCCGACTCCGACCCCGAGGCCGAGCTCGCCGAGGCCCAGGCGAAGTTCCTCCCGGTCCGCAACTCCCTCACCCCCTGACAAAACCCCGCCGAGTCGGCGCTTGTGCACGCACGAACTCTGCCGAGTCGGCGCTTGTGCACGCGCAGCCGTGCACAAGCGCCGACTCGGCAGGGGGTGGGGTCAGAGGTCCTGGCCGGGGGTGAGACGGACGTAGCTGCTGTCGACGGGCTCGAGGAACCGCTGCATCATGCCGTCGACGATCCCGAACCCCAGGTCGGTGTAGATCTTGTCGTGGATCGCCAGCGTCCGGGGCGCCGCGACGTCGCGGGCGAGGTCGAGGAGCTCCGACATCTTGGCCCAGGGGGCGCTCGCCGGCGCGCAGAAGACGTCGACCTGCTGGCCGGGCCTCTCGAAGGAGTCCCCGGGGTGGTAGACCGACGTGCCCTCGCCGGTCAGCACGTAGCCGGAGTTGAAGTACGTCGGCAGCTCGGGGTGGATGACCGCGTGCCGCTCACCGACGACCCGGACGTCGAACCCCGCGATGTCCATCTGGTCTCCGGGTGCCACGACCGTGACGCGCTCGGCAACCCCGGGGTCGGCCTCCCGGATCTGGTCCCTGACCGCCGCGATCGTGTAGATGGGTGCGTCGGTGGCCCGCAGGTGCTCGACGTCCCAGTGGTCCGCGTGCTCGTGGGTGACGAGGACCGCGGCCACCCCGTCCACGGCCTCCCGCTCCGACCAGCCGCCGGGGTCGAGGACGACGTCCCGGCCGCCGCCGGACAGCCGGACGCAGGAGTGGCCGAACTTGGTGACGCGCATGCCCGCCATCCTGTCAGGCCCGGCACGCCGGGTGGCGCGTCAGCCGAGGACCTCGTCGACGAAGCACCATCGCCAGTGCTCACGCGGCTCCGCCGAGGCGACGACCGGGTGTCCGGTGCCCCTGAAGTGGCCGGAGGCGTGCCGACGAGGTGAGGAGTCGCAGCAGCCGACGTGGCCGCATGCCAGGCAGGACCGCAGATGGACCCACGTCGTACCTTCTCGCAGGCAGTCCTCGCACCTGCGGTCGGCCGGCTCCTGGGCCGCGCCGGCCTCGGCGAGGTGTGTGCAGCCGTCGACGACTCTCTGTGCCACCGGTCCTCCTTCGTGCTGTGAGGTCAGCTGCTCCCGCTGCGCCATGAGCCGGCCGACCATGGACTCCTCGACGTCCAGGGTCGAGAGCACGTCCGAGACCACCTCGTGCGGCAGCCGCCCGAGCCCTCGCAGCTCCAGCACCCGGCGACGCTCTGCCTGCAGCATCTCCAGGCGCAACCGAGCGTAACGCTCGCTCGGGGTCTCCCCCGTGGGCTCGCCCCGCCCCAGCCGTTCCCAGGCGGCGAAGTCGCGCTGCTCGAGCCGTGAGCGCAGGAGCTCACGGACGGCGGTCTCCTGCTCGCCCTCATCGGCCTCGATCTCGTGGAGCCGGGCCAGCCCCGCCCGGGTGGCCTGCTGCAGCAGCTCGGCCCGTGCCAGCGCGTCCTCGCGCGGGTCGGGGCCCGGGACGCGCAGCCGGCGGACAAGCCAGGGCAGCGACAGCCCCTGCAGCACCAGGGTGCCGCCGGTGACCGCCAGCGCCGCCAGGACCAGCAGCTCGCGCTGTGGGGCGTCGGCCGGGATCGCGAACGCAGCGGCGAGCGTGACCACCCCGCGCATGCCGGCCCAGCCCACGACCGCGGTGTAGGTCCGGGGAGGACGACCTCCTGGGAAGTCGCTCCTTGCCAGCAGGTAGCGGGAGGGGAAGACCCAGGCCATCCGCAGCACGATCACCGTGCCCAGCACGGCCAGGCAGGTCCCCACGACGGTCCCCGCGGCCAGTCCGCTCGCGAACACGGCATCGAGGATCCGGCGCGTCTGCATGCCGATCAGCAGGAACACCGCGTTCTCCAGCAGGAAGGAGATCGTCCGCCAGTTGAGCCGTTCTGCGATCCGGGAGGACGCCGTCTGCAGCACCGGCGCCTGGTGCCCCAGGAGCAGCCCGGCGATGACCACGGCCAGGACCCCGCTGGCGTGCAGCTCCTCGGCTGCCACGTAGGCGATGAACGGGGTGACCAGCGAGACGCAGGTGTCCATCACCGGGTCGGTGACGTGTCGGCGTACCCAGCCGACCACGAGGTAGAGCGCCACCCCGCAGGCGACCCCGCCCAGGGCGGACTGCAGGAAGTCGACGCCGACGCCCGTCAGCGTGGCAGCCCCGGAGGCGGCGAGGATCGCGGTCTTGAGGGCGACCAGCGCCGTCGCGTCGTTGAGCAGTGACTCGCCCTCCAGGACCGTCACCATGCCCCGCGGCAGCCCGATCCGGCGGGCCACGGCGGTCGCCGCCACGGCGTCCGGAGGCGCGACCACGGCGCCGAGGGCGAAGGCGGCCGGCCAGTCCATGCCGGGCACGACGGAGTGCACCACCACCGCCACGCCGACGGTCGTGAAGGCGACCAGGCCGATGGAGAGCGACAGGATCGACCTGCGGTGCGCGTTGAAGTCGATGAGGCTGGTCTGCAGCGCGGCGTTGTAGAGAAGCGGGGGCAGCAACCCCACCAGGACGAGGTCGGGGGTCAGCTGGACCTCGGGGACGAACGGCAGGTACGACGCGACCACGCCGACCGACACCATCACCACCGGCGTGGACAGGTCGAGCCGACGGCTCGCGGCGGCGACCGCGACGACCGTGACGACCAGGAGGACGAGCCAGGGGACGATGTGCACGACAGCTCCTTCAGCCGCTGACGAGCGAGCGGATGGCGGCCTCGAGGGCCCGGCGGTCATCGCGGCGTACGACGGCCTCGACGACCTCGATGCCCTCCGGGGCCCGGTCGAGAGCGGCCTCGAGGGAAGCCAGGTCGCCGACCCGGCGGTGGGGTGTCCCGGTCGCCTCGCATGCCTTTCCCAGGTCGGCGCCGTGCGGCGTCGCGAAGAGCCGTTCGAACGACTCCGCGTGCTCGGCCGCTCCCTGCTCCAGCAGGGAGAAGAGGCTGCCGCCGTCGTCGTTCACCACCACCACCGTGAGGTCGGGCCGGGGCTCCTCAGGTCCCAGGACCAGCCCGGGGAGGTCGTGGAGGAAGGTCACGTCGCCCAGCAGCGCGAGGGCGCGGGTGGTGTGCGGCCGGCCGAGCGCTGCTCCGACCGCAGAGGAGACAGTTCCGTCGATGCCGGAGAGCCCCCGGTTGGCGAGGACCATGCGGCGCCCACCCACCTCGTAGCGCGGCACCATGAGGTCGAGGTCACGGATCGGGTTGGACGCGCCGACGAACAGCAGGCCGCCGGCGGGCAGCGCTCGAGCCACGGCGCCGGCGACCGTGTGCGGCGTGAGCCCGTCCCGGGCAGCGAGCAGGTCGTCGAGGCGGGCGCCGAGCTCGGCGTCACGATCGAGCCACTCCCGCAGCCACGGTGACGGATCCACGGTGTGCCCGGCGGCCGGCGGGTCAGCAGTCCACCGCGGCTCCTTGCCCGGGATGACCCCGACCTCGACCAGCCGGCTCACCGTGTGGCCCGGGTCGGTCCAGGTGCGGGTCGGCGAGCCCGGCGGCACGAGCCCGACCACCTCGAGGTCCGGTCGTGACAGCAGCTGCGTGACCGGTCGGCTCAACGTCGGGTGACCGGCGACCACCACGCGCTCGATGCGCCCGGCCAGCTCCTCGTCGCCGAGCAGCAGCCGGTAGGTGCGGAGGGCGTTGGGTCCGGTCCTGGCGCCGCTCGTCGGCTCGGCCAGCAACGGCCACCCGGCTGCCTGGGCGAGCACCCGTGCCGGTGGCCCGGCGTCGTCACCGGCCACCACCACGGTCCGGCGCTCGCTCGACACGTCGTCGGGCTCGCCCCCGCGGGTCTCGGCCGCCCGGAGCCACGGACCGGCGAACGGCCGGCCGGCCGGCTCCGTCGACCAGCCGTCCGGAGCGTCCGGGGTCAGCGGCGAGGCGAACTGCAGGTTGAGGTGCACCGGCCCCGGCGCCGTACCAGCACCTCCTCCCGCCGTGACGAGGCTGCGGGCGACCAGCGAGCGCCACCCGCGTGTCTGCTCGGCCTCCCGGTGCCCCGGCACGGGCGGCGGCACGTCGGCGAACGACCGGACCGCAGCACCGAAGATCTTCACCTGGTCGGTCGTCTGGTTGGCGCCGGTGCCGCGCAGCCCCGCCGGGCGGTCCGCGGTGAGCAGCACCAGCGGCACGCCGGCGGCGGCGGCCTCGAGCACCGCCGGGTGGAGGTTGGCCACCGCCGTTCCGCTGGTGGTCACCACGGCGACCGGCCGGTGCGACGACCTCGCCAGGCCGAGAGCCAGGAAGCCCCCCGTGCGCTCGTCGAGACGGGTGTGCAGGGTGAGCCGCCCGGCTGCCGCTGCGTCGTACGCCGCGAAGGCGAGCGCCGCCGAGCGCGAGCCGGGACAGACCACCACGTGCCGCACACCGCCGCGAACGAGCTCGTCGAGGACGACGACCGCCAGCGCGGTGGAGGCGTTCGCCGGGGTCACGAGGGCTGATCCTGCCTGATCCGTTCCAGCCGCGCCGCCCAGTGCGCCTGCCGTTCAGGAGCGGCAGCCACCGCCGCCGCCCTTGTCGGGTCCACCTCCGGTCGTACGACGGACAGCGACCCGGCCACCGGGAGCAGCGGTTCACCGACCACGTCCTCGGTGAGCAGCTGCACCGTGGCGAGGCCGCAGGCGTGCCGGAGCTCCGGCAGGGCCGCCGCCAGGGCAACGCCTGCGGCGATCCCGACACTGGTCTCCAGGGCGCTGCTCACCACCACCGGCAGACCGATCTCCTCCGCGATCCGCAGGCAGGCCCGCACGCCGCCGAGCGGCTGCACCTTGAGGACCGCCACGTCGGCCGCCTCGAGGTCGCGCACCCGGTAGGGGTCACCTGCCCGGCGGATCGACTCGTCGGCGGCGACCGGCACCTCGACGCGGCGGCGGACGGCGGCGAGCTCCTCCACGGAGGCGCAGGGCTGCTCGACGTACT
>CADCUI010000039.1 GCA_902805845.1 uncultured Nocardioidaceae bacterium | reverse complement strand
GGCCGCGGCGGTGGGCGTGTCGCCCGCCGCTGGTGCCTCGGCAGGCGTCGCGGGGGCGCGGCGCCCGGTGCCGGCTCCGGCTCTCGGGTCGCCGTTGGACGGGAGGGCAGGGGAAGGCTCGGCCTCGTCCAGGGCCGCGCTCGACACCCGTTCCTCGACCACCAGGGCTCCCTCCGTTCCGACGGCCAGTCTATGCCGCGCCCGGATCACGGTCTGCGGGTCAGACGGTGAGCAGCGCCGTGAGCGGCAGCTCCCCCAGCGTCCGTCGTCCGGGGAGCGCGGCGATCTCGAGCAGCACGGCGACGCCGGACACGGTGCCGCCGCAGGCCTCCACGAGTGCCCGGGCGGCGACCACGGTGCCCCCCGTCGCGAGTACGTCGTCGACGACGAGAACCCGGTCCCCCGGCGCGAAGGCGTCGCGGTGCACCTCGAGGACCGCTTCGCCGTACTCGAGGTCGTAGGCCACCTGATGGGTCTCCCCCGGCAGCTTCCCCGCCTTGCGGACCGCCACGAAACCCGCGCCCAGGGCCAGCGCGACGGGGGCGCCCAGGATGAACCCCCGCGCCTCGATGCCGACGACCTTGTCCACGGCCGGCGCGCCGTCCTGCGACGTGCCTGCCTCCGCCAGTCGGCGGACCGCCTCGGTCAGCCCCTCGTGGTCGGCCAGGAGCGGCGAGATGTCCTTGAACACGATGCCCGGACGCGGGAAGTCCGGGACGTCACGGACCAGCCCCGCGAGCGGGTCCGGCGCGCCGTCGAGCGCGGTCACCGCCGGACCACTCAGCCCTTGCCCCGTCCGGAGCCACCGCGCTGGCTGCGTGGCTTGCGGGTGGGCTGCGGCCTTCCGGCGGACGTCGACTCCGAGACCGGTCGGGCCGTCGGGGGCCGCTCGCCTGCGGTCACCCGGGTCGGGGCGCTCGCCGCGGCCGACCGGCCACCGGTGCCACCACCGGGGCCGCCGCCGGCTCCGAGGGCCGTGGCACCCGTGCGTCGCCCCCCGTCCCGCGGGTCGTCGAGGTCGTCGGGGTCCTCCTCGAAGCCCTCGTCGAGCCCGGCCTCGGAGTCGCGGATCGGCATGTCCTCGGTGAAGACCGGCACGTTCGCGAACGGGTCGGCCTCTCGCTTCGCGCGGTGGCGGCGGGCCCGGGCGTCACCGGCGCGCACCCCGGTCTCCCGCTCCTTCAGCTGCACCAGGAGGGGGGTGGCAATGAAGACCGAGGAGTAGACACCGGCGGCCATCCCGACGAACAGCGCCAGAGCGAGGTCCTTGAGGGCGCCGGAGCCCAGCTGGACGGTGCCGACGTACAGCAGTGCACCGACCGGCAGCAGCGCCACGATCGAGGTGTTGATCGAGCGGACCAGGGTCTGGTTGACCGCGAGGTTGGCGGCCTCGGCGTAGGTCTTGCGGGTGCGCGCGAGGTTCTTGGTGTTCTCACGCACCTTGTCGAAGACCACGACGGTGTCGTAGAGCGAGAAGCCGAGGATGGTGAGAACGCCGGTGACCGTCGCGGGCGTCACTTCGAAGCCGGAGAGCGCGTACACGCCGATCGTGATGATCAGGTCGTGCATCAGCGCCACGATGGCTGCCACGGACATCTTCCACTCGCGGAAGTAGCCCCAGATCAGCAGCATCACGAGCACGAGGAAGACGCCGAGCCCGATGAGTGCGCGTTGCCCGACCTGCTGTCCCCAGGACGGACCGATCGCGTCCTGGCTGATGTCGTCGGGACCGACGTCGATGGCGTCCTGGATGCGCTCGGAGATCGCGATGGTCTGGTCGTTGGTCAGCGGCTCGGTCTGCACCCGGATGTTGTCGCTGCCGGAGGTGTTGACGATCGGCGACGACGCCGCGTCGATGCCGGACCCGGCAACAGCCCCACGTACGTCGGTCACCGCGTCCTGGTCCGCCTGACCGGCCGGCAGCGAGATGCGGTACTCCACCCCGCCCGTGAACTCGATGCCCATGTTGAGCTGCTTGACGGTGAGACCGAGCACCGCGACGAGGAGGACAACGCCGGAGAGGGCGTACCAGAGCCACTTGCGACCGACGAAGTCGATCGAGACTGTTCCCTCGTAGAGTGCCTGCCCGAAGTGCGACAGCTTGCTCATCGCGCTCCCTCCGGTGCCGTGCGGGCGATGCCGATGCGTTGGACGCCCACGTGGTCGGCGGAGAGGCCAGAGTAGCGATGCCCACGGGCGAAGAACGGGAACTTCGCCAGCCAGCTGACCATCGGGTGGGTGAACAGGAAGAACACCACCAGGTCGATCAGGGTGCTGATGCCGAGGGCGAAGGCGAAGCCCTTCACCACGCCGATCGCGAAGATGAAGAGCACCACTGCGGCCAGCAGCGAGACGGCGTCGGCGGCGAGACACGTCATCTTCGCCCGGTCCCAGCCGGCTTCTACCGCGACCCGGACGCTGCGACCCTCGCGCATCTCGTCGCGGATGCGCTCGAAGTAGACGATGAACGAGTCCGCGGTGATGCCGACGGCCACGATCAGCCCGGCGATGCCGGGCAGCGTCAGGGTGAAGCCGGCGTTCTCGCTGAGGAACAGCACGGCGGCGTAGGTGACCGCAGCGGCCATCCCGAGGGACGCGACGACCACCACCCCGAGCCCGCGGTAGTAGGCCAGGCAGTAGAGCAGCACGATCCCGAGACCGATCCCGCCCGCGAGCAGGCCGGCGCTCAACTGGTCCTGCGCGAGCGTCGGACCCTCCTCGCTCACCACGGGTACGTCGAACTTCAGCGGCAGCGCGCCGTACTTGAGGCTGTTGGCCAACGACCGGGCCGAGGCCTCCGAGAAGTTGCCGCTGATCTGCGCGTTGCCGTCGGTGATCGGGGTGTTCACGACGGGGGCGGAGAGGACGACGGCGTCGAGCACGATCGCGAACTGCTCCTGGGTGCCGGTCAGCTCCCGGGTGACCTGGGCGAACACGTCGGTGGCCCCGCCCTCGAGGTCGAGGTTGACGACGTACTGGACGTCGTTCGGGGGGATGCCGAAGCTGGCGTCGCTGAGCTCGGTGCCTTCGATCATCGCCGGCGACAGGAGGTACTTGTTGCCCTCCTTGTCGCAGCCGATCAGCGGCTTCGCCGGGTTGTCGACGACCTCCCCGGCGTCCTTGCAGGTGTAGGCCGCGAACCTCTCCTGCGAGCGGGGATCGGGGTTGCGGGACCAGGCGAGCAGCTCGGGGACCGTCGACTCGTTCGTCGGCACCTCGGCGGCTCCCTCGGGAGCCGGCGGCGTGGGCTGGGCGTCGGGCGTGGGGCCGGGTGAGCCCTCGCCACCCGGCGCTGGGGTCTCGTCCGCCCGGACCAGGCCGTCGGAGACCGCCCGCCCCTTCGGGCTCGCGGACGGCTGCGCGGACTCCTTCGGCTCGGCGTTCTCCTTCGACGTCCCCTTCGACGTCCCCTTCGACGTCCCCTTCGACGAGGCGCCCCCGTCTCCCTTCGACGCCTTGCCCGAGGGGCTCGCCGACGGCTCCGGGCTGGGCGCCGGCGTGCCCGGCGCACTGGCGGCGACGAGCCTGAACCTCAGCTGCGCGGTCTGCTTGACCGTGTCGACGAGGTCGTTGCGGTTCTCCCCGGGAATCTCCACGACGATGTTGCGGTCGCCCTGCGTGGAGACCTCCGACTCCGCGACGCCGGAGGCGTTGACGCGGCTGTCGATGATGTCGGCCGCTTCCCTGAGCTTCTCAGGGGTGATCGACTCACCGGTCGTCGTGGACGCCTGCAGCGTGATGCGGGTGCCGCCCTGGAGGTCGAGCCCGAGCTTGGGCTTCCAGGTGTTCGTCGCAGCCAGACCGGCGTACATGGCCAGGACGACCAGGATGAAGACGATCAACGTGCGCCCGGGTCGGGACGCCTTCGTCGCCATGGTGCTCCTCGTGGTTGGCCGTCCGACGAGGGCCGTCAGCCCCCGTGGTCGGTCGTGTTCAGTGGTCGCGCTCTGAGTCGCGGGTGGTGTCGCGCCGGTCGGCGGGGGTCTCGGTCGGGGTGTCGCCAGGGATGTCGCCATGGACGTCGCCATGGATGTCCCTCGGGGCATCAGGCCCGGGGTCCGGGTTCACCACGCGGACGACGGCCTGACGGGCCACCTTGAGGTGCACACCGGGATCGACCTCCAGACGGAGGTACTCCTCACCCACCTCGGCGACCCGCCCGAGGATCCCGGAGCCCAGCATGACCTCGTCGCCGATGCCGACGCCGCGCTGCACCGCCTGCAGCTCCATCTGCCGCCGGCGCTGGGGTCGGACCAGCAGGAACCAGAAGACGACGGCAATGAGGACCAGGGGCGCGAGCCCCGCCAGATCGTTCACGGACTGTGGCCCCTCGTCTCTCGTCGCCACCAAAGCCACGAGTCTAGCCGCCCGGGCCTCACCGCCCTGCGGTCATCCGCTTTCGACGGGAGTGTCGAACAGGGTCGGCTCGCCCCCGGCGGGTGGCACCAGCCCCAGGTGCTCCCACGCCGAGCGTGTGGCGACGCGACCTCGGGGGGTACGGGCGAGCAGTCCGCACCGGACCAGGAACGGCTCGGCAACCTCCTCGACGGTCTCCCGCTCCTCCCCCACGGCGACCGCCAGCGTCCCCAGTCCCACCGGGCCACCGCCGAACCGGCGGCAGAGCGCATCGAGGACCGCTCGGTCGAGGCGGTCGAGCCCCGAGGCGTCGACCTCGTAGAGGTCGAGCGCCCGCCGGGCCACGTCGACGGTGCAGATCCCGTCGGCCCGGACCTGCGCGAAGTCTCGGACCCGCCGGAGCAGCCGGTTCGCGATCCGGGGGGTGCCTCGGCTACGGGAGGCCACCTCGACCGCGGCCTCGTCGGTCAGCCGCACGTCGAGCAGCGCCGCGCTGCGGCGGACGATGAGCTCGAGCTCGGCAGGTTCGTAGAACTCCAGGTGCGCGGTGAACCCGAACCGGTCGCGCAGCGGGCTGGGCAGCAGCCCGGACCGGGTGGTGGCTCCGACCAGCGTGAACGCGGGCAGCTCCAGTGGGATCGCGGTGGCTCCGGGCCCCTTGCCGACCACCACGTCGACCCGGAAGTCCTCCATGGCGAGGTAGAGCATCTCTTCGGCGGGACGGGCCATCCGATGGATCTCGTCGACGAAGATGACGTCGCCCTCGTTGAGCCCCGACAGGATCGCGGCCAGGTCCCCGGCATGCGTGATGGCAGGTCCGCTGGTGACGCGCAGCGGCGCCGACAGCTCCGCGGCGATGATCATGGCCAGCGTGGTCTTTCCCAGTCCGGGTGGGCCGCTCAGCAGCACGTGGTCGGGCGGCCGGCCGCGCGCGACCGCGGCGTGGAGCACCAGGGACAGCTGGTCGCGCACCCGGTCCTGACCGATCAGCTCGTCCAGCGTGCGTGGCCGGAGGGCTGCCTCGACGGCCCGGTCGTCCTCGTGGGCCTCGGAGTCGACGACTCGGTCGGCGACGTACGCCATCTCGGCGGCCGTGAGCTCGTCGTCGCGGCTCGAGATCTCGCCGCTCACGTCACGCCCGGCTCAGCGTGCGCAGCGCGGCCCGGAGCACCTCACCGACGTCGGGCACGGACCCACCCTCGGGAGCCACGGAGTCGACGGCGCGGTCTGCGTCCTTGGCCGACCACCCGAGACCGACCAGCCCCTCGCGAACCTGCGCTCGCCAGGCCGGCTCGGTCGCCGCCACCGACGCGCCCGAGCTGCTCGCCGTGGGTGGGCCGATGCGGTCCTTGAGCTCGAGGATGATGCGCTGCGCGCCCTTCTGACCGATGCCGGGCACCTGGGTCAGCGCCCGCACGTCCTCGCGGGTCACCGCGCGCCGGAGCTCGTCGGGGCTGTGCACGGCGAGCATGGCCTGTGCCAGCTTGGGCCCCACTCCGCTGGCCGTCAGCAACATCTCGAAGACACCTTTCTCGTCCTCGTCGAGGAACCCGAAGATCGTCAGCGACTCCTCACGCACCACCATGCTCGTCGGCAGAGTGACCGTGCTGCCGTCCCGAAGCGACGCGAGGGTGCCCGGCGTGCACTGCAGCTCCAGGCCCACCCCGCCGACGTCGAGCACGGCGGAGCCGGGTCCGACCGACGCCACGGCACCTCTGACGAAGGCGATCATCGTTGTCCCCTTCCGACCGGCACGGCCCGGGCCAGTGCACTCTGGATGCGGTCCTGGGCCCCGCCCCTCCAGATGTGGCAGATGGCGAGTGCCAGCGCGTCCGCGGCGTCCGCAGGGGTCGGGCGTCGGTCGAGTCGCAGCAGGCGGGTGACCATGGCGCCGACCTGGTCCTTGTCGGCCCTCCCGCTGCCTGTCACCGCCGCCTTCACCTCACTGGGGGTGTGCATCGCCACCGGGATGCCGCGTCGTGCGGCCGCGACCAGGGCGATCCCGCTGACCTGGGCGGTGCCCATCACGGTGCGGACGTTGTGCTGGCTGAAGACGCGCTCGACCGCCACCCGGTCCGGCTGGTGCTCGTCGAGCCAGGAGCCGATGCCTTCGTCGACGAGCCTGAGCCGCTCGGCGACCGGGAGGTCGGCGCCGGTGCGGATCACGTCAAAGGCCACCGGGTGCAGCGGACGCCCCACGGAGCCGGTGACGACGCCGAGGCCACACCGGGTCAGCCCCGGGTCGATCCCCAGCACGCGCATCGCAGCCCCTTCTGTCCGAACAGACGTTCGGACACAAGGTAGCCGCGCCGGTGGTCCCGAGCCGACCAGACTCGCCGCCGAGGTCGTCGACAGCGCGTCCGCGCGCGGTCATCGCGTGCACAAGCGCCGACTCGGCGGCATCTCGGCGTGCACAAGCGCCGACTCGGCGGGGGTCAGGAGTCGACGGTCTCCAGCACGTCCTCGGGGATGTCGAAGTTGGCGTAGACGTTCTGCACGTCGTCGAGGTCCTCGAGCGCCTCGACCAGCCTCATCACCCGTCCGGCGCCCTCGGCGTCGAGGGTCACCTCCATCGACGGCACGAACGGCACCTCGGCGGAGTCGTAGTCGAGCCCGGCCTCCTGCAGCGCCGACCGTACGGCGACCAGGTCCCCGGGGTCGCTGACCACCTCGAAGGAGTCGCCCAGGTCGTTGACCTCCTCGGCGCCGGCGTCCAGCGTCGCCTCGAGGACGTCGTCCTCGGTCACCGCGCGACCGTCCTGCTCCTTCAGGAGCACCACGACGCCCTTGCGCTGGAACAGGTAGGCGACCGACCCGGGGTCGGCGAGCGACCCGCCGTTGCGCGAGGTGGCGGTCCGCACCTCCATCGCGGCCCGGTTCCGGTTGTCGGTCAGGCACTCGATGAGGAGTGCGACGCCGCCCGGTCCGTAGCCCTCGTAGGTGATCGTCTGGTACTCGGCGCCGCCGGCCTCGGCCCCGGAGCCGCGCTTGACCGCACGGTCGATGTTGTCGTTGGGCACCGAGGACTTCTTCGCCTTCTGGATGGCGTCGTAGAGCGTCGGGTTGCCGCCGGGGTCCCCTCCGCCCATGCGGGCGGCGACCTCGACGTTCTTGATCAGCTTGGCGAAGAGCTTGCCGCGACGCGCGTCGACCACGGCCTTCTTGTGCTTGGTCGTCGCCCACTTGGAGTGGCCGGACATGGCAGGTTCCTCCGCTCGCTCGGTGGCCAGGTGGCCGCGCCCGCCAGGACTGCCGCGCTCCCGCGCGACCGGTCCGGCTCAGCTCGCAGCGTCGCGCACGATCTCGACGAAGACCTCGTGGATGCGCGCGTCGCCGGTCACCTCCGGGTGGAAGGAGGTGGCGAGCAGGTGCCCCTGGCGAACCGCCACGATCCTACCGGTGGCCGGGCCGGTGGCCACGGTGGCGACCACCTCGACGTCGGGGCCGACGCCCTCGACCCACGGCGCACGGATGAACATCGCGTGGAAGACCTCGCCGAGCCGCGCCACGTCGAGGTCGGCCTCGAACGAGTCCACCTGGCGGCCGAAGGCATTGCGCCGCACGACCACGTCGAGCCCGCCGATCGTCTCCTGGTCCGCGGTCCCGCCCTCGATCCGGTCGGCGAGCATGATCATCCCCGCACAGGTGCCGAACATCGGCAGTCCGTCCTTCGCGGCCTGGCGCAGCGGCTCCAGCAGGTCGAAGGTCCTCGCCAGCTTCGACATCGTGGTGGACTCGCCACCCGGCAGCACGAGGCCGTCGAGGGAGCCGAGCTCCTCGGCGCGGCGTACCGGCACCGCTTCCACCCCGGACGCCTCGAGCATGGCGAGGTGCTCACGGACGTCGCCCTGCAGCGCGAGCACGCCGACACGAAGGGGGTGGGTCACCGTTCCATCGTAGGCGGCGGCCTGAGACGCCCCCGCTCGGTGACCCCCGGCGACCAGCCCTGGTGAGCTCCCTCAGAAGCAGGCAAGCCTGCCGGTGAGCTCGTAGCAAGGGCGCGTGTCGAGGGCGGCGCGGAGTGGTCGCGAGCCGGCCAGGGGAGCCCTCGTCGCCACCCCTGCTGCGACCGCACGCCGCCCCCACCGGCGACCCTGCTGGAGTGTCGACGCTCCCTGCCGGCGCCGGCGGCTTCCGCGCTGGTCCTCGCGACGGTGTCTGCCGACCTCGTGACGGTTGCCCCGGTCGTGACGGCGCCGCAGGAGGCCGACCGCGAACGCGACATAGGCAGCGAGCACGTAGACCCCGGGTGGCCGGGAGAACCAGGCCACCACGGTGCCCGCCTCCGGCACGAACGTGATCACCTTCGGCACCTCGGTCACCTGGTGGACCGACGGGTCGGGATCCCGGTTGCCGTCCCCCTGCAGTCGCAGCGCGGCCGCGTGGTGGTGATGGGTGACCTCGATGACCCTGTGGGTGAGGTAGGAGTCCTCGACCGGCACCGTGACCACGTCGCCGACGGCGATCTCCCCAGCGGGGATGACCTGGGCGAAGCCCAGGCTGCCCGCCGGGATCGTGGGCTCCATGGAGCCCGACAGGAAGATCAGCGGCCGTACGCCGAGCAGCGGCGCGGCCACGGTCATCAGCAGGCACACGACGCCGAGCACGGCCGCGATCGTCAGCGCCAGCTGCTGAAGGTGCCGTCCGACGGTGAGGGTCAGCCCGTGCATCAGAAGGAGCTCCCGGTGAAGTTGAACTGGATGCTCGTGGTCGCGTTCTGGAGGCTCTGGGCAGCGCCGCTCGGCAGGGTCGCCTGGATGCACAAGGTCTCGGAGGCGCCGGGGGCGAGCAGCCGCGGTGTCGCCGAGCTCACCAGGTTCGAGCCGAAGCCGGTGCTGGTGCCACCCAGCGCAGCACTTGCGCAGGTGGCTGAGGGGGAGGACCCGGTGACCGTGGCGTCCCCGGTCACCTTGGCGCCGAGGGCGTTGCCCAGCCCCTTGCCGTCGGTGTTGGAGACGGTCGCGTTGACGTAGTACCTCAGCGGCGCGGTCCCGGAGTTGGAGACGGTGAGGACCCCGGCCGTGGAGTTGCCCGGGACCATCGTGGTGATGTTCATGGTGGTGAAGGTGCTCACGGTGTCGGCGTTGTTCACCTTCAGGTCGATGGTGCCGGTCGAGATCGTCGTGCCGGTGATGGCGACCGAGTCGGTCCAGGCGGCGAAGGTGCCCGTGGCGCCGATCCCGACGACGACGCCGAGGCTCAGCAGGATGCGCAAGGACCGGCCGTCGAGGCGGCGCAGCCGGCGGAGTCGTTCCCTCATCGCGCCACCTCCCGGCCCCACCGGCGGTCCCACTGCCGGGTACGTCGCGCCAGCCGGTCCCGCGCGGCGACCAGCAGCTCGAACAGGCCGTAGGCCATCAGCGAGACCGCGATCGCCCGGATCAGCTGGTCGCGGTGCTGCGGGGTCATGAGGCTGTTGAGCCTGCCGACGTAGGGCACGGCGTACCAGACGCTGCCGATGACCTGGACGGGGCGCACCCACTCCGGGTCAGGGGTGGGATTGGCGTCCCCCTTGGTGCGGAACACCGGCGAGCCGTCCTCGCGCAGTCCCATGGTCACCACCCGGTGGGTGACCACCTCGGGCTTGTCGGACTGGAGCTGGTAGGTGATCACCGAACCCACGCCGATGTTCTCGGTGTCGACAGGTCGCACCATGGCCAGGCTGCCCGGCTCGAGCGCCGGCGACATCGAGCTCGTGAGGACGGTGTAGGCCTTGCCACCGGCGGCCATCGGCACGAGCACCGCGATGACCAGCAGGGCGATCGCGGCAGCCAGCAGCACCGCGCCGGCCACCCGGCCGGCCCGTCGCCGTGGAGTCGTCTGAGACCAGGTCGTCATCGTGGTTGTCTGCCCACCCGCGCCGGCGGGTCCGGTCAGCTGTGCACCTGGGTGGCGGTCAGCGTGAGCGAGTCGAGCACGGTGGCGAGGTCCTGGGTCGAGTTCGCGGCCGCCGAGTCGAAGGTGACAGTCACGTCGGCGGACAGGGCCCCGCTGTCGGCGGCCTCGGTGAAGCTCGTGATCGGGCTCCCATTGAGCCTGACCGCCGAAACCGACGCAGAGAGCCTCCCACCGAAGTTGGAGGAGGCGCCGGAGAAGTTCACGGCCGAGATCCCCACCGTGGCCCGGAGGTGGTTGCCGGTGGCCTGCACGGTGTAGGCGCACTCCCGGGTGAGCACGTCACCGGGGACGATCGGGTCACCGACGGTGTAGCTCACTGGGGCGGACTCGCCCGAGTCGAGCTTCCAGACGCCGCAACCGGTGTTCGTCGCGTCCGTGACGAGCCTCAGGTGGCCGCTGTTGATGGCACCGCCGGTGATCGGCTTGCTGTCGGTCCAGAACGCGAGCGTCCCGGTGCCCCCGATCAGCAGCGCCACACCGGCACCCGTGGCGAGGATGCCCTTCACTGTCTTCTTCATGCCCACTCCTGCCGGCTGGGACCAGTCCGGCACGCGCCGGACAAGGACGCCCACGTCGGGCGTAGCCGACTCCCCCATCGGGTGGCGGAGGAAGAAGTTAAGAGAAAAATAGGGACGGATATCGTCGGGCCTTCGCCCGCCGCCTGTCCCTGCTGCGCGGCTACCAGCCGCGCTGGGCCAGCCGGTGCGGCTGGGCGATGTCCTCCACGTTGAGGCCGACCATCGCCTCGCCCAGACCGCGGGAGACCTTGGCGACCACGTCGGGGTCGTCGAAGAACGTCGTGGCCTTCACGATCGCCTCGGCACGCTGGGCCGGGTTGCCGGCCTTGAAGATGCCGGAGCCAACGAACACACCCTCGGCGCCGAGCTGCATCATCATCGCGGCGTCGGCCGGGGTCGCGATGCCGCCGGCGGTGAAGAGGACCACCGGCAGCTTGCCGGCCTCGGCGACCTCCTTGACCAGCGCGTACGGCGCCTGGAGCTCCTTGGCCGCGACGTACAGCTCGTCCTTCTCCATGCCCTGCAGCCGCCGCAGCTCCGCGCGGATGGTGCGCATGTGGGTGACCGCGTTGGAGACGTCGCCCGTGCCGGCCTCACCCTTCGAGCGGATCATCGCCGCGCCCTCGGTGATCCGCCTCAGGGCCTCGCCGAGGTTGGTGGCCCCGCAGACGAAGGGAGCGGTGAACGCCCACTTGTCGATGTGGTGCGCGTAGTCGGCCGGGGTCAGCACCTCCGACTCGTCGATGTAGTCGACGCCGAGGCTCTGCAGGACCTGGGCCTCGGCGAAGTGGCCGATCCGGGCCTTCGCCATGACCGGGATCGAGACGGCCTCGATGATGCCGTCGATCATGTCGGGGTCGCTCATCCGGGAGACCCCGCCCTGGGCACGGATGTCGGCGGGCACCCGCTCGAGCGCCATCACCGCGACGGCACCGGCGTCCTCGGCGATCTTCGCCTGCTCGGCCGTGACGACGTCCATGATGACGCCGCCCTTCAGCATCTCCGCCATGCCTCGCTTCACCCCCGCGGTGCCGGTGGCGCGCTGCGGTGCGGAGCCCTGGTCGGAGGTCTGGATGTCGGTGGTGCCGTCAGTCACGTGCGCTCTTCTTCGTGCTCGGGGGACGCCGCGGCGCCCGGGACGATGGATGCCCCCATCCTACCGCCGACGGCCAGTGCCGGGAGCGGGCCGCTCAGCCCGGCCGCGACGGCGCGAGGGCGCCTGAGCACCGACCGGTACACCTCCAGGATGCGGGGGGTCAGGACCGGCCAGTCGTACGCCGCCGCGGCGACCGCGGCCCGGTCCGCCAGCCGTGCCCGGCCGTCGCGGTCCGCGAGCACCCGGGTGACCTCACGGGCCAGACCGCCGGGGTCGCCGGGGGTGCAGAGCCGGCCGAGGCTGCCGTCGTCGAGCACGCGGCGGAAGGCGGGCAGGTCACTGGCGACCACCGCCGTTCCTGCGGCCATCGCCTCCACCAGCACGATCCCGAAGCTCTCGCCGTGGGTGTTGGGCGCCACGAGGACGTCCGCCCCCGCGAGCAGCCGCGCCTTGGCGGCCTCGTCCACGATGCCCCGGACCTCGACGCGGTGGCGCACCTCCTCCGGGAGCGCGCGCACGACTGCCGGCCCGTTGCCTGCTCCGGCCACCACCAGTCGCACCGCGGGATGCCGCCGCGCGATGGAGGGGAGCGCGGCGAGGAGCACCGACAGCCCCTTGCGGGGCTCGTCGAGCCGGCCGAGGAAGAGCAGGGTGGGAGCCGTGTCGTCCGCTCGCGCTGGTGCCGCGCGGTCAGGGACGAGGTCGGCGAGGTGCACCCCGTTCGGGACGAGGGTCGGCGTCACCTCGAGGTAGCGCGCCATCGTCTCCCGAGCGGCCTCCGACACGGCGATGTGCCCCTCGATCTTCGCCAGGCCGGCCCGCAGCAGGGTCGCCGCGGAGGTCTCGAGCGTGCGGGAGCGCTCCTGGGAGGTGTGGAAGGTCGCCACCACGGGGGCGCGGGCGGCCCAGAGCGCGAGCACCGAGACGCTCGGCGTGGCGGGCTCGTGGATGTGGAGCACGTCGAAGCGACCGTCGGCGAGCCATCGGCGCACCCGCGCGGCGACGAGCGGGCCGAAGGCCACCCGCGCGACCGACCCGTTGTAGGGCATCGCGATCGCCCGCCCGGTCGTCGTCACGTACGCCGGCGCCCGGCCGCCGTCGGCGTCCGGCTGCTCGCCCGGCGCCAGGACCGCCACCTGGTGCCCCAAGGCGTGCAGGCTCGCCGCCAACGACCGGACGTGGTGCTGCACCCCGCCGTGGACGTCGAAGGAGTAGGGGCACACGAGACCGATCCGCATCAGGCTGTCCCCTCGTCGTCGGAGAAGACCCGCTGCATCATGTGCCAGTCCTCCGGGTGTGCCCTCAGGCCGGCGGTGAACACGTCGGCCACCTGCTGCATCGCTCGCCCGACGCCCTCCGCTCCGGCGCCCACCGGCACCTCCTCGGCGAAGGTCAGCTCGAGCTCCGGCCGGGAGGGGTCTCCCACGTACGCCAGCGTCAGCGGGACGAGCGCGGCGCCCGTCTCTCGGGCGAGCAGCGCGGGCCCGGTCGGCATCCGGGCCCGGTGGCCGCACAGCGTCACCTCGACCGCGGTGCGGCCGAGGTCACGGTCGGCGAGGAGCGGCACGAACGCGCCCTCCCTCAGGCTGTCCTCGAGCAGCCGCAGCGGCGGTTCCCCGCCGGTCAGCGGCAGGATCCTCATGCCCAGGCCGGCCCGGTAGTCGACGAACTCGTCGTAGAGCCGCTCGGGCCTCAGTCTCTCGGCCACCGTGGTGACGGGCATGCCCGTGGCGCCGGCCCAGGCGCCGGCCCAGTCCCAGTTCGCCTGGTGCGGCAGCGGCATGACGACCCCGCGGCCCTCGGCGTACGGCGTGCGGAGCCGCTCCTCGCGAACGGTGCGGGTGCGGGCGACGAGGTCGTCGAGCGGCCAGGCCGGCAGCCGGAACGACTCGCACCAGTAGCGGAAGTAGGAGCGGACCCCGCGGTGGACCAGGTCCTCCAGCCCGCTGCGCGACAGCTCGGGCCGCACCCTGGCCAGGTTCGAGCGCAGCCGACGGACCCCGCGCCCGTCCCGCCGGTGGACACGGTCGGCGCCGGCGTCGAAGAGCCGGCGCGCCTGCGGCTCGGGGAGGCGGCGCACCACTTTCCAGCCGGTGACGTAGCCGGTGGCGACCGCCTGCTCCGCGGACACCGAGGCGGCACGGCCGAGCCCGCGGCCCAGCGGTCCGCCGAGGATCGTCCTCACCACTCAGGAAGCTGCCAGGGCGTGGGCCTGCCGGCGCACGACGAGGATGCGCTGCACCACGGTCACGGTGCTCGCCACGGCCAGCGCGCCGAGCGTGACCGGGATTGCCCACAACGCCTTCTGGCTCGCCCCGAGGATGACGGCCAGGTCGGCGAGCCCGGTGATGACGAGGATGGAGACCAGCCGGTCGGCCCGTTCGGCGATCCCTACCTTCGCCTGCATTCCCAGCGCCTCGGCCCGCGCCCGGGCGTAGGAGGTCACCGAGCCCATCACCAGGCAGTAGATCGCCAGCGCGGCGAGCGCGTCGTTGTCACCGGGCCCGACGAAGTACATCGCCAAGCCGGCGAAGATCGCCGCGTCGCCGATCCGGTCGAGGGTGGAGTCGAGGAAGGCGCCGAAGACGCTGACGCGGCCGGACTGGCGGGCCATGGCCCCGTCGACGAGGTCGGAGAACACGAACGCGGTGATCACCAGCACTCCGACGAAGAGATCCCCACGCGGGAAGAAGACCAGGGCGCCGGCGACGACGCCGAGGGTGCCGACCAGGGTCACCGCGTCCGGGCTGACGCCCCACCTCAGGAGCAGGTTCACCACGGGGGTGAACACTGCGGTCCAGAAGGCGCGGAAGCGATCGAGCATGGCGCTCCGAAGGTTACCGGTCCGGCGACGGCCAGGCCGCGGCGAGGAGCGCCCGGGTCTCGCCCATCAGCTGCGGCAGCGTCTTGGTGCGTCCGATGATGGGCATGAAGTTCTGGTCACCGGCCCATCGGGGCACCACGTGCTGGTGCAGGTGGGCGGCGATGCCGGCACCGGCGATCGCGCCCTGGTTCATGCCGACGTTGAATCCGTGCGCACCGCTGACCTCGCGGATCACTCGCATGGCCTCCTGGGTCAGCCCGGCCACCTCGTCGGTCTCGTCCCGGGTGAGGTCGGTGTAGTCGGCGACGTGGCGGTAGGGGCAGACCATGAGGTGGCCCGGGCTGTACGGGTACAGGTTGAGAACGGCGAACGCGGCCTCGCCCCGGTGCACCACGAGCCCGGACTCGTCGTCGAGCCCGGGCACCCGGCAGAAAGGGCACTCCCCCGGCGTGCTGTCCGACGGCTTGTCCTCCCCGGAGATGTAGGCCATCCGGTGCGGCGTCCACAGCCGCTCCAGCTCGTCGGGGACGCCGACGCCGTCCTGGAGGTGGGCATCGGCCGGGGAGCCGGGCTCCGGATCTCCCGGCCCGCTCGACATCAGACCTGGACCCGCCGCTCGACGGCATCCTGGACGCGCGCGACCGCGTCGTCGAGGAGCACGCCGTTGGCCTGCTCGCCGTCCCGGAACCGGAACGACACCGCGCCGCCCTCGACGTCGTCGTCGCCGGCGAGCAGCATGAACGGCACCTTCTGGAGCTGGGCGTTGCGGATCTTCTTCTGCATCCGCTCGTCCGAGGTGTCGATCTCGACCCGGATGCCGGCCCGGCGGAGCCGCTCGGCGAGGGCGAAGAGGTGGTCGTGGTGACGCTCCGCGACCGGGATGCCGATGACCTGCACCGGCGCCAGCCACGGCGGGAAGGCGCCGGCGTAGTGCTCGACGAGGACACCGTAGAACCGCTCGATCGACCCGAACTTCGCGGAGTGGATCATCACCGGCTGCTGCCTCGAGCCGTCCGCGGCGACGTACTCGAGCCCGAACCGCGCCGGCTGGTTGAAGTCGTACTGGATCGTCGACATCTGCCAGGTCCGGCCGATCGCATCCTTGGCCTGCACGGAGATCTTCGGCCCGTAGAAGGCGGCCCCGCCGGGGTCCGGCACCAGCTCGAGCCCCGTCTCCGTCGCGGCCTCGTCGAGCACCCTGGTGGCCACCTCCCACTCCTCGTCGCTCCCGATGAACTTGTCCTTTGACGCGTCGCGGGTCGAGAGCTCGAGGTAGAAGTCCTCGAGACCGAAGTCCCGGAGGAGCCCGAGGACGAAGTTGAGGAGGTGCTTGACCTCTCCCGGCGCCTGTTCCGGCGTGACGTAGGAGTGGGAGTCGTCCTGCGTGAGCCCCCGGACACGGGTGAGCCCGTGGACGACACCCGACTTCTCGAAGCGGTAGACGGTGCCGAACTCGAAGAGGCGCAGCGGCAGCTCACGGTAGGACCGCCCGCGCGACCTGTAGATCAGGTTGTGCATGGGGCAGTTCATCGCCTTGAGGTAGTAGTTGCTCCCCTCCATCTCCATCGGGGGGAACATCGTGTCGGCGAAGTAGGGCAGGTGGCCCGAGGTCTCGAAGAGCCCCTGCTTGGTGATGTGCGGGGTGCCGACGTACTCGAAGCCCTCCTCGATGT
Organism: uncultured Nocardioidaceae bacterium; assembly: GCA_902805845.1. Lineage (GTDB taxonomy): Bacteria > Actinomycetota > Actinomycetes > Propionibacteriales > Nocardioidaceae > Marmoricola_A. The sequence goes on along the minus strand of CADCUI010000039.1, from coordinate 19,811 downwards.
GCCGGCGCCGGACGTAGTCCTCCATCTCCCGCTTCAGCACGCCACCCTTGGGGTGGAACACCGCGAGCCCGGACCCGAGCTCGTCGGGGAAGCTGAACAGGTCCAGCTCGCGGCCCAGCCGTCGGTGGTCGCGCCGCTCGGCCTCCTCGAGGCGGTGCAGGTGCTCCTCGAGCGCCTCCTTCGACTCCCACGCGGTGCCGTAGATGCGTTGCAGCTGCGGGTTCTTCTCGCTCCCCCGCCAGTACGCCGCCGCGCTCCGCATGAGCTTGAAGGCCGGGATGCGCTTGGTGGTGGGGAGGTGCGGACCTCGGCAGAGGTCCTTCCACGCCAGCTCGCCGTTGCGGCGGAGGTTGTCGTAGATGGTGAGCTCGCCCGCACCTACTTCGGCCTCGGCTCCTTCGGCGGCGTCGGCGGCCCCGCCCTTGAGACCGATCAGCTCGAGCTTGTAGGGCTCGGCGGCCAGCTCCGTCCGCGCCTGGTCGTCGGAGACGACGCGTCGTGCGAACTTCTGCCCCTCCTTGACGATCTTGCGCATCCGCGACTCCAGCGCCTCCAGGTCCTCGGGGCGGAACGGCTCGGGCACGTCGAAGTCGTAGTAGAACCCGTCGTCTATCGGCGGACCGATGCCGAGCTTGGCCTCGGGGAACAGCTCCTGCACCGCCTGCGCAAGGACGTGCGCCGTCGAGTGGCGCAGGATGTCGCGGCCGTCCGGCTCGTCGATCCGGACCCCTTCGACGACCGCGCCGTCGTCCAGCTCACAGGCGAGGTCCCGCAGCACACCGTCGACGCGGACGGCGATCACCTCGGGGGTGTCGGCGAACAGCTCCCAGGCCCGCGTGCCGGTGGTCACCGCGCGCTCGGCAGGCACGCCTGCGTCGGCCACGGTCACGCTGATCTCGGACACCTCGGGGCTCCCCTTGTCTGGGCTTGTTGCTGGGCTTGTTGCGGGCTTGTTGCGGGCCGGTCGTGGGCTCGTCCGTGTGCGCTCGTTCGCCGCCGTACGACGGCCCGGCGATCGTATCGGCCCACTGCACCCGGCCGTAGCGCCATTTTCCGGGGCTCAGGACGGCCGCAGCCGGGACCACGTGCGCGCGAAGTCCCCGTCCGGGGCGAGCGCAGCCACGGCCTCGGCGTCCTCGACGGTGTCCACGTCGCGAAGCAGGGTGGTGGCCGCGACGACGAGCCCGCCGCGCGCGAGCGCCTGTCGGGTCTCCTCGCCCGTGGTCGGCGTGGACACCGGCACCGCGCCCACGGGGGCGACACGGGTGCTGTCTCGCATCCCGAGGACCCACCACCCGCCGTCCAGGGCCATGCCCAGCACGGCGTCGCTGTGCTCGAGGGCGAGCGCCGCGTCGTAAAGCAGCCCGGGCGTGACCTGGGGGGTGTCCATGCCGATCTGCAGCACCGGACCCGCACCGCGGGAGGCGATCTCGAGGTGGGCGTGCACCAGCCGCTCGGCCAGTCCGGTGCCGCGCTGCGGGAAGACGGTCCAGCCGTCCAGGAGGGCGTGCAGCTCGGGACCGTCCACCGCCCGGGTCAGGTCGCCGTCGAGGGCCAGGTGACAGCGGTCGACGCCGTAGCCGTCGCGGCACGCGCGGACCGTGTCCCGCAGCGAGGCGGCGGCCAGCCGTGCGGCCTGGTCCATCCCGAGGACGTGCCCGAGTCTTGTCTTCACCCGGCCCGGGACCGGTGCCTTGGCCACGACCAGCACCCGGACCCCCATTGGCGGGTTCACGACAGCGTCCGCCAGAAGTCGCGCGCGGTGCGGACCGTCCCCATGACCGAGCCGGAGACCTTCGACCTGGTGCCCACGGCGCGCGGCCGGTAGTCGACGTCGTGCTCGACGATGCGCCACCCCGCGAGCGTGGCCTTCTGGAGCAGCTCGACGGGGTAGCCGAAGCGCCGGTCGCGCACGTCCAGTGCCAGCAGGTCGGTGCGCCGGCAGAGCCGCATCGGGGCGAGGTCGTGCGGGGTCATCCCGATGCGGTGCCGCAGCCAGGTCACCACGAGCGTGTTGCCGGCACGCGCGTGCCAGGGCCAGGTCCCCCGTCCCACCGGCCGACGCCGGCCGACGGCCAGGTCGGCACGCCCGGACCGGACGTCCTCCAGCAGCACGCACAGCTGGGCCGCGTCGAAGGAGCCGTCGCCGTCCATGAACGCGACGAGATCCCGCGTGGCAGCCGTCAACCCCGCATGCACCGCCGCTCCGTAGCCAGGGACCGGCTCGACCACGACCGTGGCTCCCAGCTCGGTCGCCACCTGCGCCGTGGTGTCGGTGGAGCCGTTGTCCACCACGATCACCGCGAACTCGCGCGGCACCGCAGGCAGCAGCGCGGTGAGCGCCGGCGCCTCGTCGCGGCAGGGCAGCACCAGGTCGCAGACGGGTTCCATGGCGCCAACCGTAGGGCTGGCGCGGCAGGGCGCACCTAGGCTCGACGCCATGGTGACCCGCACGGCCGAGCCAGGGGCCCGGTCGGAACGAGTCGCAGACCGCGCCGCCTGGGCCGGGTTGGGCGCGGCGTTGCTGTTGATGGCGGTCGCCGTCGCGGTGCCCCTGCTGTTCGACTGGCAGGTGCACAGCCACGGACGCCCCAGCAACCTGGACGTCGCACCGCTGCACTCGAAGTGGGCGCCCAAGATCGGGGCCGGCACTCTCCCGGCGGTCCTGATCGCCGCGCTCGGCTTCTGGTACGCCGTGACGTGGGCGGACCGGTTGCCCTGGCGCAGACTGCTGTGGGCGTGCTACCTCGGCGGGCTGGCGTGGTCGCTGGCGTTGGCCTACGTCGACGGCTCCGAGGGCATCTCCCGTGTTCTCGGGCACGGCTACGAGTACCTCGAGACCGCCCGCGCCACCGACGACGTGCCCCGCATGCTGGCGGAGTACGCCGACCGGATCGCCTACGCAGCACCCGACAACTATGTGACCCATGTGGCCGGTCATCCGCCGGGCGCCCTGCTGGTCTTCGTGGTGCTGCACCGGCTGGGCCTCGGCGGGGACTGGCCGGCCGGCATGGTCGTGACCCTGCTCGCCGCTTCCACGAGCGTGGCGGTGCTCGTCACGGTTCGGGCGCTGGGAGCCGAGCACGTCGCCCGGCGGGCAGCGCCCTTCCTGGTGCTCGGTCCCGCCGCCGTGTGGACGGCGGTGTCGGCCGACGCGCTGTTCGGGACCGTGGCGGCATGGGGCCTGTGCGCCCTGGCGCTCGGCGCCACCCGGGACACCCGTCTCGCCGTCGCGGGATGGTCGGCGGTCTCGGGCCTCCTCCTCGGCTACTGCGTGATGATGTCCTACGGACTGCCGCTGCTCGGTCTGCTGGCGGTGGCGGTGCTCGTGGTGGCGGGGTCGTGGCGCCCGCTGCCGGTGGCCGCGGGCACGGCCCTCCTCGTCGTCCTGGCCTTCGCCGCCGCCGGCTTCATGTGGTGGGAGGCCTTTCCGGTGCTGCGCGAGCGCTACTGGGACGGGGTCTCCCGGGTGCGGCCCGCGTCGTACTGGCTCTGGGGCAACCTCGCCTCGTTGTGCTTCAGCGCAGGGCCGGTCCTGGGGGCGGCGCTCGGCCGGCTCGGCGCGCTGGGCCGCCGCGCCGACCGGACGGTGCTGCTCCTCGCGGGAGCCGCGGCCGCTGCGGTCCTGGTGGCGGACCTGTCACGGATGAGCAAGGCGGAGGTGGAGCGCATCTGGCTGCCGTTCGTGCCCTGGCTGCTGCTCTCCACGGCGGTGCTTCCCCGGCGATGGCGTCGCGCCGGCCTGGGACTCCAGGTCGGGCTGGCGCTCCTCGTCCAGCACCTCCTCTACACCAGCTGGTGAGGCTCAGGCGCGCAGTGGCTCGTGCGCGAAGGCGGCAAGCCCCTGCTCCGGCCCGACCACCGCCCGGAAGCCGAGCTCCCGGCGGGCGAGCTCCGGCGACGCCACCACGTGCCGGACGTCCCCGAGCCGGTACTCGCCGGTGACCGTGGGCCAGTGGCCGCTGCCGGGACCGGTGCCGGTGCCTCGCGCCACCAGCTCGGCCACCTGCAGGATCGACACCGGTGTCCCCGAGCAGACGTTGTAGGCGACGTTCGAGCCGCTCGGGGCGTCGACGATCGAGGAGAGCGCGGCGACGTTGGCCCTGGCGACGTCGCTGACGTGGACGAAGTCGCGCATCTGCCCGCCGTCCTCGAAGACCCGCGGAGGCTCGCTTCGCTCGAGCGCCGACCGGAACATCGCCGCCACCCCCGAGTACGGCGTGTCGCGCGGCATGCCGGGCCCGTACACGTTGTGGTAGCGCAGCGCGACCGCGGCCGCCCCGGCCTGACGCACCCACGCCGAGGTGTAGTGCTCCTGCGCCAGCTTGCTCGCGGCATAGGCACTGCGCGGGTCGGGACGCGCGTGCTCCTCGACGAGCTCCCATGCCAACGGGATCCCGCAGCGGGGACAGCGGTTCTCGAAGTCACCGGCGTCAAGGTCCTCGCGCGAGCGCGGCGGCGGCGACTGGGCGCCGTGGCGGGCACAGGCGTATCGACCTTCGCCGTAGACGACCATCGAGGAGGCGAGCACCATCCGGTCGACCCCGGCGCGGTGCATGGCCGCCAGCAGCGCCGCCGTTCCCAGGTCGTTGTGGGCGGCGTAGCCCGGCAGGTCGCCGACCCGCACCCCGGCTCCCACGAGCGCGGCCTGATGACAGACCGCGTCGACTCCGTGCAGGAGGTCCACCCAGGCCTCGGCCTCGCGCACGTCGAGGACGTGGGTGTCCGTGGCGTCCGCATCCGGCCCGTGCGCCTGTGGCAGGAGCACGTCGACCCTCACCGCTTCGTGGCCGCCCGCCTCGAGCTCGGCTGCGACGGCTGCGCCGATGAAGCCTGCAGAGCCGGTGACGAGCACCCGCATCACTCCGCCGCCGGGATGTCGTAGGTCAGCTCCAGGTCGTCCGCCCATGACGAGCAGCTGCAGCCGGCGGGGTCGGGAAGCGCGGCGATCACGTCGGACAGCAGCACCTTCAGCCGCTCGAGGTTGCTCGCGAACAGCGCGAACACCTCCGCCTGCCCCACGCCGGAGCCTCTCTCGAGGCCCGCGTCGAGGTCGGTCACCAGGGCGATCGAGACGTAGCACTGGCGCATCTCGCGCGCCAGCGCGGCCTCCGGATGACCGGTCATGTTGATCAAGGTCCACCCCTGGGCGGCGTAGTGCTGGGACTCGGCCCGGGTGGAGAACCGGGGACCCTCGACGACCACCATCGTGCCGCCGGAGCGGACGACAGGGTCGACCGCGGCGACAGTGCGGGTCAGCCGCGGGCAGTAGGGGTCCGCAAAGGGCAGGTGGACCGCGCCCTTGTCGACGAAGGTCTGCACCCTGCCGTGGGTGCGGTCCACGAGCTGGTCGGGCACCGCCACGTCGCCGGGCGCCACCTCGTGGCTCAACCCGCCCACGGCACACGGCGCGAGGACCTGCCGCGCTCCCAGCGCGCGAAGTGCCCAGGCGTTCGCGCGGTACGGGATCAGGTGAGGCGGATGTTCATGGCCGGGACCGTGCCGTGGAAGGAAGGCCACGCGTCGACCCGCGACAGTGCCCACCGCGATCGGGCCCGACGTCGCGCCGTACGGCGTGTCGACCACGTGCTCCTCGGCGTGGTCGAGGAACGAGTAGAAACCTGAGCCGCCGATCACGGCGACGTCGGCCTCGGCGCGGGATGCACGTGTCACAGCTGCGAAGCCTGACAGGGCACGAGCGCGGGTTCCACCCGGGGCGCTCGCTCTTCGCCTTCCCCGAAGGCTGGCTGCAGCCGCACGTCATCTGCCGGAAACGATGCCGAGCCGTTCCGCTGGGGGCGGTTCGGCTCGGCAACCGGCAAGCCGTGGGGGGGATCACGTCGACCGGTGCAGTCCCTTTACCCCGCCGAGACGAGAAATCACGGCGGTCCATACCACCGCGCTCTGTCCCAGCGGCCGCGAGCCGCTTCGGACCCTGGGCTAGTGGCGCATCTTCGTGTCCGGTGCCACCTTGCGCACCGCGGTCTCGATGTCGGCGCGCTTCTCGGCGGGGACGTTGGCGACCCGCATCGGGAAGACGTCGGTGGGCGGCTGCGGGGGGATGGCGGGCTGCAGCCCCTGCTCCCTCAGCCGGGCGACCGCTCGGTCTCGCTGCTCACGTTCTGGGAACTCGAACACCATGTCGTTCACCATGTCGCTCATATGTGCATTGTGGCGCGGCCCTGATGGGCGTGTCACGCTCGAAAGCAGGGCGCGGGAGGTGGCACCCGCGCGAGAGGGAGAGGTATCACGGGGTGCCACCTGCGCGCATCACCGGCGACAGGCAGCCGCGGCGAACGCGCGCGAGCCCCTCGGTCGTTGCGGTGACGACACCCCGAGTTCGTGCCGGCCCCTCGCAGGGGATGGGTCCGTGGAGGAACCGCCTCAGCCGCCCCCCTGGTGGCGGAGGTCGCCGTTGGTCGCCTCCGTGCGCGCCGCCACCTCGGTTTCGTAGTCACTCACCACTCGTGCCAGCTCGTCGGCACGGGCCACGTCCCCGCGTTCGCGAGCGGCTGACTCCAGCCGCCGCCAGTCGTCGAGATGTCGGCTGAGTACGTCGGTGTTCGCGCTGTCGCCGCGCCCTGGCCCGAGAGTGCCCGTCACAGTGCACAGTGGACTGCCTGCGGCGGCGGCGGCACAGGGGCTGATCGGCCAGAGTCGGTACACGTTCGGGTGGTCCGGTTTCGGGTCTTCGGTCACTGGCGCCCTCGTGGCCGTCGCGGGTGGCACGTCCGGACGCAGCGGAGCCCTCCGATCCCGAGACGCGGAGGGCTCCTGCTAGCGCGATCCGTCATGGTGCGTGAACTGGCTCGGCTGAGTCCCTGATACCCACGAGAGCATCGCCCAACCCTGCTCGAGCGGTGCGGCTGAGGCCGATGCGTGGTTGTCCCCGGTGACGGGCGTCGGTCTCGGGTTTCCGCTTCGCGAGGCAGGACATGATTCCGTCTCTTGCGCCAACAGCAGCGCGGACGCCCTCCGGCGGGAGGCCGAGTCCGTCGTCACGTCACCGAGGAGCCCCCTATGTTCGTCTTCTTCAGCAACCGACTGGGCTGCGGCGGCTCGTTGCTCGTCTCCATCGTCATCACGGTGATCCTGGTGCTGATCTTCACGAGGTGAGCCGCTCAGCTGCAGGTCGTGGTGTTCCCGTCGGCGAAGTAGGTGCGACTGTTGGAATTGGCCGACAGCCAGACCGGGCCGTACAGCGCCTGCACGTACGCCGTACCTGACGTGGGTGCCTTGAACGGGTAGCTCCTCTGGCTAGCCAGAAGGTCCTCGGTCAACGTGCTGCCGGTGCCGTAGTAGAGCCGATAGCCGGTCGCCCCGGTCGAGGCCGACCACTCCACCACCGATTGGATCGAATTCTGCGCGGCGCAGGACAACGTCGGCGTGACGAGGGTCGGCGTCCCCAGGCTCGTGCCGCTGACCGCGACTGAGTCCGCCCAGCTGCTGGCCGGGACCATCGCGGCCGTGAAGGAGAAGCTGACCGCGGTGCTGGCCGTCTGCAGGGTGGTCGGCGCCGTGCTGGGCAGCCCGGCTTGGATGCACAAGGTCTCGGAGGCGCCGGCGGCCAGAGACCGAGGGGATGCGGCCGAACCGACGAAGCTGGACGTGAACGAGGACGCCGTGCCGGCGAGGGCCCCGTTGGCGCAGGTGCGGTTGGGCAGTGTTCCCGAGGTCGCGCCGTTGCTGGTGACCTTGACCTCGAGGGCGGTCGCCAACCCCTTGCCGTCGGGGTTGGTGGCGCTCGCGTCGACGTAGTACCGCAACGGCACGTTCCCGTTGTTCCGCACCGTGAGCACGCCGGCCGTGCTGAGCCCTGCCGCGAGGTTCGTCATGGTGAGGCCGCTGTAGTTCGTCACCGTGTTGAGCCCCTGCACCTGCAGGTCGACGTTGGCCGTCCCGATCGTCGTCCCGCTGACCGCCACCGGGTCGATCCAGGTAGCGGCCGTAGCCGTCGACCCGACGCCCAGGATCACTCCCAGGCTGAGCAGGAGCCGAAGGGTCCGGCTGTTCGCGCGCGGCACCCGGCAACGATAAGGGAATCGGAGCGCCTTATAGGGGCTAATCGGACAATCACCCCTGGCGCGACGAGCCGTCTCGCGAAGCCCCCAGCCACTGCGGACCGTAAGGTCGCGGACATGGCGGAACGCATCGGTGGGCAGCGCCCCGCGCATCACCACCTCGATCCCCAGGACGTCGAAGCGGTCCTCGAGGCGCGGCGCGATCTGGGTCCGGCCTACGAGCCGGCGCTCGTCGAGTCGCTCACGGACAAGATCGAGACGGCGATCCAAGCTCGCGTCGATGCGCAGCTGGAGGAGAGTCGTCGCCACCAGGCCGACCACGGCCAACGGCACCAGCGGCAGATGGTGCTCGGCATCGTCTCGCTGGGGACCGGGATCCCCATCACTGCCATTGCCGGCGCGCTCGGCGACGGGCTTCCGGGCGTCCTGGTCGCCTGGGCGGGGATCGCAGCCGTGAACGCCGCCCACGCCTGGAGCGGACGCAACCGACGCTGACCGGGGGCGGACGGCCGCAGAGCATCCCGGGTCTTTTTGTCGCGCAAAATTAGGGCCCCCCGCGCACCGAATGAACGATGGCGGGGGGACTGAGCAGGTCTCGGGTCCTGCTCGCGTCCCATCGTGGCGCGTCCGTCGTGCCGGGACAAGGGACCTAGTTCCCCTGCTTGGTAGGTGTACGAGGGACCGAGGCGTGCGGGTGCATGAAGTGGGTGCATCCGACGACCGTCGCGGTGGACGGGTCGCCTGACCCGTCCGCGGGAGCTTGACCGGCGAACTCCAGGCAACCGCCCCGGCCGTCGACTCGAGTTCCGACCGGGGCGGCCCGACGCTGCGCTTGCTTCTCTCATGCCGCGTGCTTGTCGAGAGGGCGAGGGCCATGGCCAGAAGGCGGTGGAAGCGCGAGCAATGGTCGTGTGCGAGAGTGAGCGCTCAGCCGATAACGGGCGTTGTTCGAGCCACGGTCGGGGCAGTGGTCCCGGCGTGAGCAGGGGTCACCATTGGCTCAGAGCCACGGTCACGTACCCGGCAAGCCGAGGGCGGGAGGCTTCTGGGAGGCCGCCTCCCGGCCATGTCGGGCCCCTTTATGTGGGTCGGGCGCGCTACCGGGGCCCTGGGAGTCGGGCCTATTGCGCTTCTCTCGACCTTTCCAAGGTAGGTCGACGGGAGGCTGGGCCGAAAGGGGTGCAAACCCCCCGGAACGTGCAGTGCATGATGTTGCAAGCCGGAGCAAGAGAGAGCCCCTGTCCACCGGCGGATTGACGACCGAGGGGATGGACAGGGGCGGCGAGTGGACAGTTGGGATGCCCCCCACTCGCGACTCAGCGTTTCCCCCCGCGCACTGAGTCGTCAAGGGTGAGGACGCAGATGCATAAGTTTGGGACGGCTGGACTGGGGCACCCGGTCGCCAAGGTGTCGAGGTTGCGAGAACGGCATCGCGGCATCGAGGTCCCAGCGGCTCAAGATGGCGGACTTTGGGACCGCCCGCCAAAAGCAAGCCCCGCACCAGACGGGGGATGCTGGCGCGGGGCTCTAGGTAAAGAATCTAGGTCATGGACCCGGCCGGGTCGCCAGTGCCCTTAGTCCCTCGGTGAGCTACTGCTTGCTCAGCAGGTCGAGGGCGTCGAGGGGTACGGCGATGGCGTCCCGCGCTTGACGCAGCACCTCGGTCATGTCGGCGTGCTGGGTGGATTCACGATGACCCTGTCGATGGACCCGTCGATGCCGAGCCGCAGGACGATGTGGCCGAATGCGTCTGTGTCGCGGCTGCAGTCCAGCTCGAGCTCGACCGGCTCCATGCGCTGACTGCGCGACCGTAGCGGGTTGATGGCGTCGGGTCGATGCTCTGCACGTCGTGAGTCATGGTGTGCCCCTATGCGCCTGGGACCGTAGGCCCCGTATGGGACACGAGGCCGGAGGGGAAACGGCCCCTACCTGGCGTTTCCGCAGGTGAGAGGCCGTTTGCGTGAAGTGGGCGATACTGGGTTCGAACCAGTGACCTCTTCGGTGTGAACGAAGCGCGCTACCACTGCGCCAATCGCCCCAGGAGTCGACGGTGTCGACGCGCCGGACAGGTTACCCCATCGTCGCGGACCGGCCGCCACGCAGGTGGGCGGCTGCCACCGGCCGCCATCCATGACCCATGCCGAGAGGCGCGTCTGGGTCAGGTGCTCCACCGTTCGGCCATCCGGTGTCACCGCCATAGCACCGAGGGACTAGCCCGAAGGGTTCAAACTGCAGGACTTTGGTCATTAGTGTGTACAGGGAAGCCCTGTGCACTGCAATCTAATCGCGGACGAACGGCCCGGGAACAAGGTCCCGACACATCCGTGGATCCGCGTCACAGAGGCACTGGGAGGCCGCCTCTGCGACGTCAGTGCCAAGGGAGAGGCAACCACGATGGACTTCAGCATCAACACCACCAGGAACGGCGCAGGCACGACGGTGACCCAGGTCGTCACCCTCGAGCTCATCGACGCAGCGGGCACCGCGACGCCGCTGCAGACCGAGCTGAGCTACAACCTGCAGGACCCCTTCGCGGTGTCCGCGACCTTCCTCACCGTCGGTGGCGAGGTCCGCTGGACCTTCGGGCGCGAGCTGCTCATCGGTGGGCTTCAGGAGCCGACCGGTGACGGAGACGTCCACGTGTGGCCGTGCACGGACAACGAGGGCCGTCCGGTCGTGATCATCGAGCTCTGCTCCCCCGACGGCGAGGCGCTGGTCCAGGGCCGGACCGCCGACATCACCAGGTTCGTCGAGCGGATGACCGCCGCGGTCGCCGTGGGCGGGGAGTCGGCTCACCTCGACATCGACGCCGCGATCACTGCGATCTTCACCGCTGAGACCGCCTGACCCTCACGGGTCTGCGTCGAGCGCCTCGCGCTCGCGCCAGGTCGCGGCGGCCCGCGTCGTGAGCGGTCCGGCCTCGCCCAGCTCCCGACCGTCGCACCGGCGTACCGGCTGGACGTCGCGCGTGGTCGAGGCGAGGAAGATCTCGTCCGCCTCTCCCAGCACCTCGACGGGCTCGTCCACCTCCCGCACCTCGCACCACTGGACGAGCAACGCGCGCGTGATGCCGGCCAGGCAGCCTGACGCGAGCGTCGGGGTCCGCAGCTCGCCGTCCACCGCGTAGAAGACGTTGGAGCCGGTCCCCTCGCACAGGCTTCCAACCGTGTTCGCGAAGATCGCCTCGCCCGCGCCGCGCTCGGCGGCGTAGGCGAGCGCCACCACGTTCTCGGCGTACGACGTCGTCTTCAACCGCGACACCGCACCGCGCTCGTTCCGCGGCCACGGCACGGTGACCACCGTGACCGACGCCTGGGCCGGCGCCAGCGGCGCGGCCACCACGACGAGGGTGGGCGGCTGATCGCCCCGACCGGATCCCAGCGGCGCCGGTCCCCCGGTGTAGGTGATGCGCAGCCGGCCGCGCGGAAGGTTCTCCGCGGCAAGGACCTCAGCCACGGCTCGCCGCACCTCCCCGGGGTCCGGGGCCGGAAGTCCCAACCCGCGCGCCGAGAAGTCCAGCCTCGCCAGGTGGCGGGTGAGCGCGAACGGCTGGCCGTCCAGCACCTTGACCGCCTCGAACACGCCGTCCCCGACGGTGAGGCCGTGGTCGGTCACCCGTATCGCCGGCTCCGCCGGATCGCTCAGGAGCCTGCCGTCGACCCATGCATGCATCCGGCAACGCTACGGCCGCGAGCACCTGCAGGGGGAGGCCGACGCGCGAGGTCCTGAATTGGGTCAGCCCCGGCCCGTCCGCTACAGTTTCACCCGCACGTCGACCGGGAGGACCTGGTCGAGCGCAGGCGGACGTAGCTCAGTTGGTAGAGCGCAACCTTGCCAAGGTTGAGGTCGCGAGTTCGAGCCTCGTCGTCCGCTCGGAGAAGGGTCGCAGTGCCCCACTCCTTGGGTGGAGTGGCCGAGAGGCGAGGCAACGGACTGCAAATCCGTGTACACGGGTTCGAATCCCGTCTCCACCTCGAAACACCCTGAGGGCGATTGGCGCAGTGGTAGCGCGCTTCCTTGACACGGAAGAGGTCACTGGTTCAAACCCAGTATCGCCCACACGATCCGAGCGTGAACTGGCTGACTGTCGGCCCCATGGCGAACCATGAGCCACCATGGATCGGCTAAGAGATGGCTGTAGCGCTGATGGCCCGGCGCGAGTACCGGACCGGGAGCATCATCTACCAGCGCCAGTCCGACGGACGCTGGATGGGCACCCTCGAGGCCAGCTACACCGCCTCGGGTCGCCCGCCGGCGCATCACCGTCTCGGGCAAGACCCGGGCCGAGGTGGTCGCAAGCTGCGCGACAATCGGCTGGAGGTGGAGCGGAATTCTCTCGGCCATCGGTGCAGCGAGGCTCGCCGACATCGCTCCCGACGACGTGCGCACGGTCGCACGGAAACTGAGGGCCGACAAACGGTCGACCTCGACGGCCCTGCGCTACCACGGGGCCTGAGGCGGATGCTGAAGGCCGCCTCCCGCGACGGCTACGCCAGCCCGCCGAACATGCTCCTGGCCGACAAGCCGGTCAAGGCGGTCAAGGCGGTCAAGGCGGTCAAACGGCTGGCAGGCCATCCCGCTCCCGGACGCCCTCAAGCTGCTCGAGCGCGTTGCCGCGCGTCCGGACGGGTCCCGGTAGGCGATCAAGTTCCTCCAGGGGCTCCGGCAAGCCGAGGCCCTCTGACTCACCTGGGAGCAGGTCGACCTCGACGGGTTCCGTTCTCTCACCCTGGATCAGCCGGCATCTTCGGCCGGACATGCAACACTCCCGGCATGGTCGAGGTCGCGGGGCGAGTCGACGTTACTAGGCGCGTGGATCCCCTTTGCGGGCTCTGCTGTCTACGCTCTCGGCGCTGCCCGCGGCCAGGTTCGGGAGCTCTCTGTCGCGGCTCTCGCGGTGCTGTGGTTGCTCGGCTGCCTCGCCGCACTCCTCACTGTCGAGCAGGCCCGCGCACTGCGCTGAGGGACGCGGCTGAACCGCGTCAGCAGTCGGCGGGCGCCTCGTGCCTGGTCACCCACTGCCCGAGCCGCCACCAGGTGTTGTAGAGGTTGAACGGCGCGGTGTCGTAGACGTCCCACGACTGGCCGACGCGCGCGGTCCAGCCGGGGATCCGGCAGCACACCCGATGCCGGGTCAGTGTCACGAGCAGCGAAGCGAAAGCGGCCACGGCGGGACGCTCCTCTCAACCAAGGACCACCCTCCGAGTGAGGGCCGTCATAGGGAGGCACGTCGCATGCGAACGAGCATAGGCCGCCACGGCATGGGCTTCATCGACGACCACTGGCGGAAATCCGCTATGCCCGAATTTTGCCTTATCGGACTTGCCGCGGGACAAAGGTCCTGCGCACACTGGTTGAGTCGGGCAGCCACAGTGACCCCACCCCCGGGTCCCGGCAGCAGGTCATTTCCCCAAGTGCCTGCGTCCCGACATTCGGAGAGTCACTGCAGGGCCTCCGCCCAAGATCTCCCCGGCGCACGCTACGCGCCGGGGAGATCTTCATGTGGCAGACCAGACACCCTGCGCAGCCCCCTGCCATGTGTCTGTGGGTCAGTATGACGGTCGCTCGCGACGTCGTGTAGATCGCGCGGTCAACCTTTACCCACGAGATCCCGCACACGCTTCCTCACCACCATCCCGGACGTGGCCGAGGAACTGGCCACGAGTACGGCTCAGATCAGCGCACTCGTGAAGCGCGGCGACCGGCCAGCACTGAAGCTCGGCGGCCGTGGCCAGTGGCGCAGCGAACGGTCCAGGCAGGAAGAATCATCGCCCAGGCCTACGAGGACACTGCCAAGCCGGGCGCCATGACACCCGGCGCAGATCGCGGCGGTTACCTACCTAGCGCCGGTTACGCTCTCGTCGAGCCGCACCAGGGTGTCCTCCATCTGGTCCTGGCTGACGAGCGGGAAGCCGATCTTCTGCAGGAGCTCCTGGTCGGTGACGTCGCTCCAGTCGTAGGTGTGGCGCACCAGGGTGGAGTCAGACCCCTGCGACTCCAGCTCCCACACCCACTGCCACCCCGGCGGCTCCTGGCCGGCCGGAGCGGTACGCCAGGCCAGCAGCTGGTTCGGTGAGTACCCCACCACGTGGTTCTCCGTCCGGTAGTCCCCCTCCATGTGGTCGCCGGACATGTTCATCGTGAACACATCACCGGTGCCTTGGATGCGGTCGGTGCCCTCGTCGGACTGGATGAATCCCGAGCCATCCAGCTCGGGATGCCGGGCCGGGTTGCTCAGTACGTCGAAGACGGCGTCGCTCGAGGCGTTGATGGTGCGCTCCACTGTGATCCGCTTGTCGTCGCTCATCTACAGACCCTGCTCGCATCCAGGCCACCGCAAACGTCGGCGAGTGAGCGACGCACAGACACCTGTGGCGTTCCACTTCCTCGTCCGCGCCTCCTCGACCAGCAACCCCAACGCCTGCAAGGTGGCGGTCGGGACGGTCGCACCCGATCAGGGGCTCGTGCCCGAGGTCACGCCCGTGCAGGCTCGAACGGATGGAGGGCCGGGAGGATGTGCTCCAGCAGCCCGACCTCCTCGACGTTGTGCACGACCCAGGCTCTCGCCATCGCGACGGGGAAGCGACGGCGGGTGAGGTAGCGGTTGACGCCGGCGTACGTGCGGGCGACCGCACCGATCTCCATGACGCTGACGTAGTGCGTGTGCCCCTGACAGCGGGACCAGGTGTGGCTGAGCTCCAGGACCTTGACGCCCGCGAACCGGCGCACCAGACGGATCCCGGTCTCGTCGAGCTTCTCCACGCGCTCGGTGGTGTCGATGTAGTACTCCGGCCGGGCGCCGAGCGCCTCGACGATGCGGAATCGGGCACCTTCTCGTGCACCCCCTGCTGGCGAGGGTCTGGCCAGCTCCCAGCGGATGTGGTCCACGGGGTGCCAGACCAGGTACCTGTCGACCACCTCGCCGTCGTACTCCATCGTCCCGCCGATGTTCTGGAACCACCACAGGAGCATCGCCGGCGTGACGCCGTGGAGGGGCTGGTGGTCGATCGTGACCCGGCGCCGGTGGTTCGGCAGCTCCTGCACGGAGGTGACCGCGGTCGTAGCGTCCCGCAGCGGGTGAACGATCCGGCGCGGCTCCGGCAGGGCGAGACGGCTCATCGGTAGCCTCCTTGGATACGGTGACGTGTCTTGGGACCGTAGACCTGGGCACATTGGGTACGCAACCGTTTCTTGCGAGGAGTCGCATGACCCCACAACCTGCGCGGGCGTCCGGTGCGGAACCGCGGCCCACCCGGCGGCGCGGCCAGGTCCTGGAGACCGCGATCCGGGACGCCGTCGTCGACCTGGTGATCGAGCACGGGGTGGCACGGGTCACGATGGAGGCGGTCGCGGAGCGCGCCGGGACCAGCAAGCCCGTGCTCTACCGGCGTTGGCCGGACCGGTCGGCGCTGCTTCGCGAGACCCTCGTGCCGCTTGCCAAGGACGCCATCCCAGATCCCGACACCGGCAGCTACCGCGGCGACATGCGCGCGATCCTTCGCGGCTGGGCGGAGCTGTTCGCGAGCCCCCGAGGCAGCGTGGCCACCGCGATCATCGGCGCGATGCCACACGACCCGGAGCTGGCCTCCGCCTTCCGCGACGGCGTCATCGCCTGGCGCAAGGAGGCGATGGCCGCGATGCTGACGCGAGCGATCGGCCGGGGCGAGGTCCGACCCGACGTGCCGTTCGAGATAGCGCGGGAGCTGGGGCAGGCAGTGCTGTGGCACCGTTTCCTGGTCACCGGAGATCCGATCTCCGACGACCTCGTCGAGCACATCGTCGAGGAGATCCTGGTTCCCTACACCCGCGTCCGGGACGAGAGGCCCGCCTCGTGAGCTGGTCGGCGTGGGTGACAGGCATCGGCTTGGCAGGAGGTGGCGTGCTCTGGGTAGTCCACGGAGCCTTCACCATGCTCGAGCCGAGGGCGAGGAGGTGCTGTTCTCTGACACCCGCGGTTACTCGCTCGTGGTCGACAGCACGAGCTTCGTGGCCTCAACGCGCCCGGAGCGGCCGCGTTCCTCCTGACCGCGGTCGGCGTCGTCAGCGCGGCGGGCGTCGTCGCACACCGGCCTCCCGCCTCCCCGACTCATCGAGCACCTAGGACGACAGATCAGCCGGCGGTCGAGGCTCCGCCGGGAACTGACACGGACGGTCGTGGTCAGGTGGATACGAAGGGCTCAACGCGTCGTGGCTGCCGGACATGACCTGCGCGACACAAGAGCCCCGCACTGACCATCAAAGGCGCGGGGCTCTTGCACACCCGCAGAGCCATTCGTCGAGACGCTGGGGCTGGATACCTGCACCTCCCGGGAAGCGCTTGCATCGTGTTTTGAGCTCACCCTAACGCGTCGTCGGGACAGGGACAGGGTGTTCGACCGCTCCGAACGACGGCGGCGAACGAGGCCGGTGACGTGTGCCGACTGGTTTGCCGCGGCGTGCGACCGGGCACTTCGGGGCCATGGGGAGCGTTGCTTTCCGCGTCGTCTCCGCGACCGCTACGGCGTGCGTGTGCCTGTCCGCCGCGGGCTGCGCGAGCGGCCACGAGCAAACCGTCAACGCCACTGCGATCAGCTTCTACACGGCACTCGAGGCCGAGCGCGGGGCAGTGGCCTGCGCCCTCCTGGCGCCCGAGACGAAGTCGGAGCTCGAGCAGTCCAGCAACAAGCCGTGCGACCAGGCCATCCTCGAGGAAGCCGTCACGAACGTCGGCGACCGGCGTCGTACCGAGGTCTTCGGCACCATGGCGCAGGTGCGCTACGCCGGGGACGTCGCCTTCTTGGCGCAGTTCGACGACGGCTGGAAAGTCATGGCCGCCGCGTGCGAGCCCGTGCCCGGGCAGCCCTACGACTGCTCGGTCGAAGGAGGCTGACCCTGTGCGAGCGATGTTCTACGGGTACCTGATCGTCATCTGGGGCGGCTTGGCGTTCTTCTTCATCGTCGCGTTGAGGCACGGATGAGCAGCGCCCGCCGCGTCCTGGCCGACAACGGCCTTGGTCTCTTCTTCGCCGTCATCTTCCTCATGGCGCTGGTCGGACAGTTCTTCGCCGGGCTGGCGCAGTTCAACAACGACCAGCACGCCGAAGGGCTGGACACGATCACGTGGGCCGACTACCTGACATCAGCCGACTTCGTCACCGATGTGACCGAGAACTGGCAGAGCGAGTACCTCCAATTCCTGCTCTACATCCTGGCGACGGTGTGGCTGATTCAGCGGGGATCGCCCGAGTCGGCGGCACGCGACGAGGCAGGTCGTGAGAGCGACGCGGACCAGATGCTGGGCGAGCACACCGTCCCCGAGTCACCGCGGTGGGCTCGAACCGGTGGGGTCCGCACCACGGTGCTGTCGAACTCGCTGGTCCTGGCGATGGGGCTGATCTTCCTGGTCTCCTGGCTGGTGCAGTCGATCGGTGGCTGGGGCATGTACAACGAGACACGGCTGCAACGGATGCAGGATCCTCTGACCTATCCCGCCTACCTGCTCAACGCCGACTTCTGGTCGAGGACCTTGCAGAACTGGCAGTCGGAGTTCCTCGCGGTCGGCTCCATGGCGGTCCTGAGCATCTATCTCCGGCAGCGGGGGTCGCCCGAGAGCAAGCCCGTGGGAGCAGCACACGCGGACACCGGCGAGACCGGTTGAGACTCGCGGCACCACCTGCTCTGGTCGGCGGGACCTGCCGTCGGCCTAAGGTCCCCACCGTCGAGCCCCGCGCCTGCATCCCCACTGGCGCGGGGCTCTACCCGGGCTACACGGTGCCGGGCACGTGGCGCGTTTCGACCAGGCCTTGGGCGACCTCGCGGAGCTTGGTGTTGGTCTGCGACGACACCCGTGCCAGCAGGTCGAAGGCCTGGCTCGCGTTGATGCCGTAGCGCTCCATGACGATGCCTTGCGCCTGACCGATCACGGTCCGCCCTTCGACGGCGCTCTTGATCTGGTCCAGCTCTCGGGCCGCCGCCACCGCCACCGCCGCATGGGCCGCGATCGCCAGCCCGTGGTCACGGTCCTCCCCGTCGAAGCCATCTGGGCTGAAGGAATAGAGGTTGAGCGCACCCACCGTTTTCTCGTTGGTGAAGAGCTGGAAGCACAACATGCTGCGCACACCGGTCTCCTCCGCCGTACGACGTCCCCAGTCGTCCCAGCGGGTCTCGTTCTCGAGATCTCGGCAGTAGACCGTCTCTTGGTGCCGGAGGGCATCGAGGCACGGGCCCTGCGCGAACTCGTACTGGAGCTCGTCCACCCGGCGGGCCGCGTCGCTGGTGGCAGCCGGAGTGTCGATGTGGTTGCTCCCGTGCACCAGGGAGATGCCTGCCGCTTCGCAGCCATCGACCAGCAGGACCGCCAGCCTCACCGCCGTCTGCATGGTCTCGTCGGCGGTGGTCTCGTGCTGCAGCTCGCGTGCCGCGTCGGCGAGGTGCCGGGAGAGCGAGCTCGATACAGCCATGTCTGCCACTGTGCCACGTTTGCCGCTGGTCAGCCGTACGGTGCGCGCTGTATCGTCCACAGCGACGTTTCCCGAGCGGTCGAGCAGAGGCTCCTTGGGCGGGTCAGCGGTGACCGCTGCGGCCTGCCCTTTGCCTCAGTCTCTCGAAGGTCCCATGACGCCTCGTCCCGAGCTCGCCACCGCCGTCGCTTCTGCTGCTCGCGCCATGAACGACCACAGCGTCGGCCTGGACGAGACTCTGCAGACCATCGTCGAGGTGGCTCGTGACTCCGTCCCGGGTTTCGACCACGCCGGGATCTCGATCCTGCTGGGGAACAGGCGGGCCGAGACCCGGGCTGCGACGGGAGATCTCGTCCTCACCCTCGACCAGGCGCAGTACGACCTGGGCGAAGGGCCCTGTGTGGCGACCTTGCGGGACCAGGCGGTGGTGTGGGCGCCCGACATCCAGCACGACCAGCGGTGGCCGCGTTACGCCAGGCTCGCCGCGCAGGCGGGGCTGCGCGCACAGCTCGCGGTCAAGCTCTCTCTTGATGGCGAGGGCACGCTCGGCGTGCTCAACTACTACTCCACCCGATCGGGCGCGGTGCATCCGGAGGTCCAGCCCGTTGCCGAGCTGTTCGCGACGCAGGCAGCGCTCGCCCTCAGCAGCGCCCGGGAGCGAGCGATGCTGACCGAGGCGCTCCAGTCCCGCAGGGTCATCGGCGAGGCGATCGGGATCCTCATGGAGCGCCACCAGCTGAACGAGGATCGGGCGGTCGCCTTCCTCGCTCGCACCTCCTCGCAGGGCAAGGTCACGGTGCGCGACATCGCACAGGAGCTTGTGGACAAGCGCAACGCGCAGCACCCCGACACCAGCGACGGTGTGCAGCCGGCGGCCGCCCCGTCAGGCAGTCACTGGCAGAACGACGACACGTAGGTGTCGACCCGGCGCTCGCCTTTGGCGTCGATGACCATGTGGATCCGCTGATCGAGCTTCGTGCCGGCAAGGGGACCACTGCCGGCGAGGCGGACCCATCCCCTGAGCCGCTGGGTCCGGCTGTCGCCCTCGGGCACCTCCAGCTCGGTGAACTGGCTGACGCTCTGGTAGCGGTAGGTGTCGTCGCCGACGGTGAGCGTCCCCGTGGTGCGGTCGATGAAGGTCGAGGTGTAGTTGCCGCTCTCCGCCCCGGTCGAGCGTTAGCCGAGGAACACCCGGCCGACGAGCGAGGCGGCCTCACCACAGACGGCGAAGTCGTCGTAGCTCACCTCGTCCAAGCTACCCCGGTATAGCCGCTATTGTCCGTTGGTCCTAGCACCATGTCCTCGGCTCATCCGCGGCAACGGCGGACTGCCCGGCCGCTGGTGGAGATCG
>CADCUI010000038.1 GCA_902805845.1 uncultured Nocardioidaceae bacterium | reverse complement strand
CGCTACGACGAGGGTGCCCCACGCCGCGACCGGCCCAACGCTGGATTCTGGGAACGCCGACCGCGTGCCACGGAGCCAATGGCCCGCGGACTTGGCGCGCCTGGGAACCTGTTCCGGTGACCACGCACGACGACCACCGGCTCTGGCGACCGACTCCCGGTGAGGAGCTGCTGTCCTTCGAGCATGCCAACGCCAGCTTCGTGACGCCGTACCTCGCCGTCGGCGGTGACCTGGACACCACCGCCGAGGACCTGGCCGTCGACCAGCTCGGGGAGCTGGGAGAGGCAGGCATCAGCCACGTCATCGACGTCCGTGTCGAGTGGAGCGACGAGGAGTGGGTCAGGGAGCGGCGGGCCGACCTGGAGTACCTCCACCTCGGCATCGACGACGCCGGACAGCGAGTGCCCGACGAGTGGTTCGACCAGGGCGTGCGCTTCGCCCTCGAGGCGGTCGAGTCCGGCGGCGTCGTGCTGTCCCACTGCCACATGGGCATCAACCGCGGGCCGTCGCTGGGCTTCGCCGTCCTGCTGGCGCTCGGGTGGGACGCGGTCGAAGCGCTGGAGGCGATCCACGCCGCCCGCCCGATCGCCTTCATCGCCTACGCCGAGGACGCACTGCGTTGGCACCACGGCGAGGGGTCGTCGCCGGAGCTCGAGACGGACCTGCGTCGCCTCCAGCGATGGCGTGCAGATCGCCACCTTCGCCTCGACGAGGTGCTGCGCGCCGTCCGGGAGCAGGAGCACTGAGCCGCGCCGAGCCTCCGGTAGGAGAAGCACCTCCGTGGGTCACCCTGGTGCCCTGGACTGCTCCACTCTCTCCCAGTCTTCCAGGGTCGCCCGTGCTCCCCTGGTGTGCAGCGACTCGAGTGCTTCGAGATAGTGGCGGACGAAGTTCTGGTGGCCCACCAGGTCCCCGAAAAGCTCAGGTTCGCGAAGGAACGCGAGAGGATCTTGCCGTTGGCGCCGGGCTCGTGCCATGACGGCGTCTCGGCGGGTGTCGACGACCTCGATGGGGTTGCCGTGCTCGTCGATCCCTTCTGCGTAGCGGGCCCAGGCCGCGATCACCAGTGCCGACCGGCGCACGTGACCGGCTCCGGCGAGCTGGTCGTGCACGAGGGGCACCAGCCACTTGGGAATGCGGTCCGAGCTCTCTGCGCACAGCCGGGCGACGGTGTCGCGCACGGCGGCGTTGGCGAAGCGCTCGATGAGCTCGTGCTTGTACCGCTCGAGATCGACCCCCGGCACCGGCTGTAGCGTCGGTGTGGCTTCCTCGTCCATGTACCCGAGCAGGAAGCCGGTGAACAGCGGGTCGCTGCAGACCTCGTGCACATAGCGGTAACCGGCGAGGTACCCGAGGTAGCACAACGCCTGGTGGCTTGCATTGAGGAGCCGGAGCTTCATCAGCTCGTAGGGGACGACGTCGGGAACCAGCTGCACCGCCACGTCTTCCAAACGCGGGCGGCCCAACGGGAAGCAGTCTTCCAGCGCCCACTGCGTGAACGGTTCGCAGACCACTGGCCAACCGTCGTCGATGCCGAAGTCCTCGAGCAATTGCTGCCGGTCCCTGTCGGTGGTCACCGGGGTGATCCGGTCGACCATGGCGTTGGGGAACGCCACGTTCTCCTGCATCCATGCACCCAGGTCGGGGTCCCTGAGTGCGGCGAAGGCAGCTAGCATGCGCCGAGCCACGTGTCCGTTCCCCTGCAGGTTGTCGCAGGACATGACCACGAACGGCGGCTTGCCCTGCTGGCGGCGACGGGCCAGTGCCTCGGTGACGAAGCCGAAGGCCGTCGTCGGGGTCGCTCCGGGCCGAAGGTCGGCCTGGACCTGCGGGTCGTCGGCGTCGAACTCGCCGGACGCGGCATGGACACGGTAACCCCCTTCGGTGATGGTCAAGGAGACGACCCGGGTCGCGGCGTCCGTCATCACGTCGAGGACCTTCTCCGGGTCATCCGGTGCGAAAAGGTAGTCGACGATCGACCCGATCACCCTCGGCTCGATCGAGCCGTCCGGGTGCTTGACCACCAAGGTGTAGAGGCAGTCCTGTCGGCTCATGAGATCGCGCATCTCCCGGTCCCTCGGCAGCAGGCCCACACCGACGATGCCCCACTCGAGCCCTTGGCCGGCGTTGAAGAGCCGATCGAGATACATCGCCTGGTGCGCCCGGTGGAAACTCCCGACGCCGATGTGGACGATCCCGCCGCGGAGCTGCGATCGGTCGTAGCCCGGCACCGGAACCCGCTCGGCGATCTCGGCCAGCGACCTTCCATTGATGTGAACCACGTCGATCTCCTGACTCAGGCAGCTCGTTGGATCACAGGCTTGGCCGCCCGCGGGTCGTTCCGTGTGGCGATCATCGCGTCCTCGACCTGGTCGAGTCCGTAGTGCCCGGGAAACCATCGGTCGAGCTCGGCCCGCCCCGACGCAGCAAGGGCGATCGCTGCGGGCCTTGTGTGGGCGTACCTGAAGGTCCTGGTGACCGAGAGCGCCTTCCGGCAGGGCCATAGACCCACCGACAACGTTCCAGCAGCGCGGCCGCATCGTCGCTCACAGAGGCGTGGCTCACCGAGATGACCGGCTCACATGGGCAGCCGTCGACACATCTGCATCTTCAACGTGCCGGACCGCCGCGTCAACGGTTCGATGTCACAATCGCATTCCAGCGCCCAGGTGAGCGACGGGAGTCACAGCCACCGGACCGCCATGACAGCTGGACGGCCCGCCTGGTCGCGGCGCGTCGTCCACCGGCGCCGGACTGTCCGGACCGCTAGGGTGACGGGCGTGACGTCACGAGTCACGACCACAGGCAAGGTCGTCCACGGACGCGCCGGAGGAGACGGAGCAATGGTGCCGGCAAGGCCGAGGCAGGCGCTGCGTCGAGCCCGGCAGCGACTAGCTCGAGTGGTCGCGGGCGGGACATCGCCGTCCAACCCCGGCGTCCGCGCACTGCGCGAGGTGGCCGCCCTGAAGCGCAAGGTCGACAGGATCGAGGCCGAGCTCGACGAGAGCCAGCAGCTGCACAAGCGGCTCGCCGAGATCACCGACGTGGTCGCCGAGGTGTTGCTCTCCGCCGAGCAGCGCGACGGGGCCAGGTTGCGTGCGTTCCTGCAGGACTATGACCGCGGCCTCTGAGGCCAGGGACAGGCCCGCCGCTGATGACCATGCCCACTCGAACCGGTCCTGATGGACACTGAACCGAGCACCTTGGTCGTCAAGGTGCGCAAGCGAGGGTTGATCGTCGTCGGGCACGAGGACGAGCCGCTCGACGTGTTGTTCGACGGGCGCCGGATCTGGTCGTTCGTGCCTTCGCGCCAGGGTCGACGGCGCGGGGAAGGTCGGTACCTCGTGCCGTGGCCGAAGGCCCTGCGAGCACGCCTCGACGGCGTCGTCACGACGACCGTCGAGGCCCTCGAGTCCGGCGCCCGGGCGCACTGCGGTGAGGTGAAGTTCGGCAGCGGACGAGGCCGCGTCAACCTGGTCGACGAGCTCGGGCAACCCGTTCGGGTCGACAAGGGAAGCCGGCTCGAGCGGTCCTTCGAGACCGCCGACGAGGACGAGAAGGCGTCCCTGCTCGAAGGGGTGCAGAGAACCCTCGACGTGCTCACCCAGCGAGGGGTGCCGGCCTTCCTGGCGTTCGGCTGCCTCCTGGGCGCCGTCCGTTCAGGCAAGCTGATCGGGCACGACAACGATGCTGACATCGCGTACTACAGCGAAGCATCGCATCCCTTCGACGTCATGCTGGAGTCGCTCACCCTCGAGCGGCACTTCATCCGGCTCGGGTGGAGGACCCTGCGGATGCAGGGCGGCTACTTCAAGGTCTACCCGCCGGCGTCGGGTCGAGAGGAGGTGGCGATCGACATCTTCTCCGCGTGGCACCGAGGGCCGTACCTGTACGTCGTCCAGGTGTTGCGCGTGCCTGTTCCGCGCAGCACCATCCTTCCGCTGTCGACGGTCACCCTCGAAGGACGGACCGTCTTGGCGCCCGCGGACCCTCCCGGGCTGCTGGAGGCGACGTACGGTCCGGGGTGGCGGGTCCCCGACCCCACCTTCAAGTTCCGCCCTCCTCACGCGACGAGGCGCACGCTCGGGGCGTGGACACGAGGAGGTCGGCTGCACCAGAGGTTCTGGCACGACTCCTACGCCAGCGGTGCGGACGCGTCACCCGGGCCCTCGGCCTTCGCGCGGTGGGTCGCCGAGCGCGAGCCGCCTGGGGCGCTCCTCGACGTCGGGTCGGGTACGGGCCGCGACTCGCTCTACTTCGCAGAACGCGGTTTCCGGGTCACCGGGTGTGACTACGCCGCCTCCGGGTTGGAGCGGGGAAGGGAGCAGGCCCGTCAGCAGGGCTTGTCCAGCCTCGACTTCCTCCAGCTCAACCTCTACGACCTGCGGCACGTCCTGGCCCGGGGTGCACTGATGGCCGGCGACTGCGGTGCCCGTGCGGTCTACTCGCGAGCGGTGGTCGACGCGCTCACCGACCACGGCCGGCGCAACCTCCTGCTGCTGAGCCGCGCCGCACTCCGCGACTCCACGGGACGGCTCTACCTCGAGTACTTCACCGAGCGGCCCAGGGGGGTTCTCGGCGCCGCCTACTGGAAGCGGGTGCAGCCCGAGGTGGTCGTGGACGAGCTGGTCTCGTTCGGCTTCACCATCGAGCATCGGGAAGAGGTCCCCACGCTGTCCGGCGAGGCACCCGCCCGGTCGGCGGCGTGCCGGATCGTGGCACGAATGAGCTGAGCGCCGGTCCGGACCGAGGAGGAGGGCCGCGGGCGTCGGGTCGAGATAAATTCGCTCGACAGTCTGTCTCCTCTGGCTCGGACGAGGGCTCGACGACCAGCAGCTCAGCGACTATTCGAAGGAGGAACAATGAGAATTCGCGCCCACCTCAAGCGTGTCAATCGTGCCATCGGCAAGGTGTCTGGATATCACGTCGTCCGCGCTCGGTCGAGGCCGACAGGCGTCGCGAAGCCGGCCGCTCCTCGCCCCGCCGGCACGTCGTCCGAGGGCGCGAAGCCGTTGCCTGCCGGACAAGAACGGCGGCAGCAGGAAAGGCTGCCCAAGGACTATGACGCACAGACACAGGAGATCTGGAAAGCCGTCCGCGACAGGACGATGACGCACCACACAAGCGTCCACTTTCTCGTCCAGGCAGTCCGGTATGTGGAGCAGAACCGCATTCCTGGCGCGATCGTGGAATGTGGGGTCTGGCGTGGTGGCTCCATGCTGGCGGTCGCCCATACGCTTCTCCGTCTTGGGGTGACCGACCGCGACCTCCATCTCTTCGACACGTTCGAGGGAATGACTCCCCCCACTGATCGGGACGTGCGCATGGGCCAGGGAAAGCACGCCGACGAGTTCCTGTCGGGCACAGGGCAGGGCCCGATGGCTTGGGCACGTCCGGGGAACTTCGTGGCCACGCTCGACGACGTCAAGGAGGGATTCGCGGCCCTCGACTATCCGCAGGAACGTACGCACTTCGTCCCCGGAGCTGTCGAGGACACGGTGCCGCAGCATGCTCCCGACCGCATCGCGATCCTCAGGCTGGACACCGACTGGTACGAGTCGACCAAGCACGAGCTGACACATCTGTACCAGCGGCTCGCTCCCGGTGGTGTGGTGATCATCGACGACTACGGCACCTGGCACGGCGCGAGGGAGGCCACCGACGAGTTCCTGCGCGAGACCGGTGAGCCCTTGTTGCTGACCCGGGTGTCGCGTGGAGCGGTCGCCGTCAAGCCTGGCCTGCAGTCGGTCGTGTGACCCGAGCGCGCCCACTGGCGAGTCAAGTATGAGCCTCGTGCACATCGACGTTGACTCAGCGCTGCTGGGCGAGGCAGTCCGAGTGGTGGTCGCCCGCCCGGAGGCCGGGTCGAGCGCTCCGGTGCCATGGGTCTGGTTGCTCCACGGGCAAGGGTCGACCGTCGCCGATGTCACCTGGGTCGTCGAGGGCCTCGAGGCTGCGATGGCCGCCAGCAACCTTGGTGCACACACGATCGCCGCGCCGGTGGGGCCGTGGTCAGGGGGTGCCTGGTGGGTCGACTCTGCCTACCGAAACGGCCGACCGGTCGAGTCGGCCGTCCTGTCCGAGGTGCTGCCGGAGGTCGAGAAGCGCGTGGGCGGCCCGGCTGGTCGCGACCAGCGCATCGTGGCTGGGTACTCCATGGGTGGCGGTTCGGCTGTGGGCTGGCTGCTGAGGCATGAGGGCCTCTTCGGCGGGGCCGCCCTGGCTGCTCCTGCCGCGTTCGCTGACGCACCGCCCGTACGGTCGTCCACCGAGTCGTCAGGCGCCTTCGGCGTCGGTGACCAGGAGTTCGACCAAGGTCGCTGGGCGTCATTGATGTCGTACCGGCGGTCGGTGGCTCAGCGTCGGCCGACGGCAGCACCGGTCCGCGTCGGCATCGTCGTCGGCGACGCTGAGGTCGTGGAGGACTACCCGTCCGGCAGGTCGAGCCTGACGCTCGAAGCCGCCAAGCTGCACGTAGCGCTGGTCGATGCGCCGGGCGTCACCTGCTCTCTGCGAGTGATCGGCGCCGGGCACACGTGGGACTTCTGGATCCCGGCGCTCTCGCTCGCGCTCGAGCTGGTAGGCGGCCAAGCGGCTGGCACGGTCGACTGACGGCATGGGACCCGAGGATCGGGACGGCATGCCGCTCCACTGCCTGGCCTCGGCCTCCCAGGCCTACGGTGGGTGCATGTATCTGGAGAACCTCGTCATCGACGCCGCTGAGCCGCAGCGGCTGGGCCGGTTCTGGGAGGCGGTGCTCGGGGCCGAGCGGCTGACCGACGAGCCTGATGCTTTCGAGACCCGGCTCACCATCGCGGGGGGACCGGTGCTCGACCTGTGCTTCCAGCGCGTGCTCGAGCCGCCGGTCGGGCCGCCGAGGCTTCATCTGGACCTCTCCGGCGGGGCCCGGCAGGCCGAGGAGGTCGAGCGGCTGCTCGGGTTGGGTGCACGACGGCTGGACATCGGTCAGGGTGATGTGCCCTGGGTGGTGCTCTCCGACCCCGAGGGCAATCCCTGCTGCGTCATGGAGGATCGAGCGGTGTACGCCGACACCGGGCCGATCGCGGCGCTCCCGCTCGACTCTGCCGAGCCGGACAGGGACGCGGAGTTCTGGTCCTGGCTGACCGGCTGGACCGACGCGGCCGGCGTCGCACCGCGGTCCCTTCGCCACCCGTCGCTGCGCGGTCCCCTCCTCGAGCTGTGCCCCGAGCCGGCCCGCAAGGGGACGGCCAAGAACCGGCTGCACCTCGACATCCGGCTTGAGACTGGAGACGATCCCGACGGCGTCGCGGCAGGCATCGCCGAGCGCGGCGGCCGAGAGATCCATCCGGACTGGGGCGTCCTGCCGTGGCGGCTCTACACAGACCCGTCGGGCAACGAGCTCTGCGTGCTTCCCGCGAGGTCGTGAGGAACAGTCCTCGGCGCCGTGGCAGGTGGCGGCGCACCGAGAGAGCCGCTATACATCGCTTCTACACCGGAGGGCTGACGCATGCGCATTCTCATCGCCGACCGCTTGCCTGGACGATTCGCTGACGCCATGCGTAGCAGGGGTCACGAGTGCGTGATCGACGCCGGGCTGGCCGAGGCAACCTTGCCCGGGGCGATGGACGGCGTCGACGTGCTCGTGGTGAGAGGGACCCGGGTCACGCCCGAAGTGTTCGCGTCGGCCGACTCCCTGCGCCTGGTGGTGCGGGCCGGGTCAGGGACGAACACCATCGCTTGCGACGAGGCCACGAAGGCCGGTGTGCTGGTGGCCAACGTCCCTGGACGCAACGCCGTGGCGGTGGCCGAGCTCACCATGGGTCTGCTGCTCGCTGTCGATCGTGCGATCGCGGACAGCACCGCCGAGCTGCGCGCGGGTCGGTGGGACAAGCAGCGGTTCGGCGCCGTGGGGCGTGGCCTCTACGGACGGTCGCTGGGCATCGCCGGGCTGGGCAACATCGGTCTGGCGGTTGCGGAGCGGGCCGCGGGGTTCGGCATGCGCCTGTTCGCGCAGGCCAAGGGTTCGCGGTCCTCTGAGGCGACCCGGCGGATCACCGAGCTCGGCGTGGAGCTGGTTCCCGATCTGGTGACGCTGGCGTCCCGAGTCGACGTACTGACCCTCCACGTGCCCCTCAAGCCTGAGACGAAAGCCATGGTCGGTGCGGAGGTGCTCGACGCGCTGCAACCGGGCATCCTGCTCAACACGTCTCGTGCGGACGTCGTGGACACCGAGGCCTTGCTTGCGCACCTCGACGCGGGCAGCCTCTCCGCTGGACTCGACGTGTTCCCCGACGAGCCGGGATCCGGAACCGCCGACTGGCAATCGCCGCTGGCGGCCCACCCACGCGTCGTGGGCACGCACCACGTCGGCGCCTCGACCGCGCAGGCGCAGGAGGCGGTCGTCGACGGGGTGATCGAGGTCATCGCCGCCTTCGAGCGCGGCGAGCACCTCAACGTCGTCAACAGCCCGACCCGCGAGGTCGCCGACCACACGCGCGACGTGAGCACGGGCACAGGGTGAACCAGGTGCGCCGACTGGTGGACACCGTGAGCGCCCACCTGGTGACGCCGGAGTGGGCCGCCCGTGTGGTGAGTCCGCTGCACGACGTGCTCACCGAGCCCGAGCGCCGCCGGATCCTGGTTGACAACCCCGACAGCTACCTCCACGTGACGAGCGACCCGCTCGCGCTTCAGGCGCCATCCGACGCCGTCGGGTCGGCGCAGACGCGGGCGTTGCACCGACTGCTCGGGATCGGCGCGTACCAGCCGGTTCCCGAGCCTGCACTCTTCGTCTACCGCATCAGCGACGACCGCGGTCAGCACACGGGCGTGATCGCGAGCGTCGCGGCCGCAGGGTTCAGCGACGGCCGGGTGCTCGGCCACGAACGCGTGCAGCCTCGGCGCGTCGCCGGTCTGGTCCGCCACTACGAGCAGGTGCCCATGCGGTCCGAGCTCGTGGCGCTGTTCCATCCGGTCGACCGCCTGGTGGACGAGCTCACCGCTCGCGTCGTGGAGGACCCGCCGATCCTGACCTTCACCGACACCGGCGGTGCGGCCCAGTCGGTGTGGCGGGTGGGGCACGAGGAGGAGGTCGCCCTCGTTGGACAGCTCGGAGGGCAGCGGTTGTACATCGCCGACGGCCACCACCGGGTGGCCGCTGCCACCGAGTGCTGGGAGCGTCAGGGCAGGCCGGACTCCGGGGCGGTGCTCTGTGCCGTCTACCCGCAGGACCAAGTGGTTCTGCACGCGTTCCACCGCCGGGTGCGCGGTCCGGTCGCGGTGCCGGCGTTGCTGGAGGGGCTCAGCACGCGCTTCGACGTCGTCCCCGCCACCGGCCCCGCGGTTGGCCGGGGCGAGATCGGCCTGTACGCCGGCCGTTGGCTCGTGATCCGTCCGCGGGAGCCCCGGCGACTCACCGGAGTCGCCGGCCTCGACGTCACCATGCTGCACGACGAGGTGCTGCGACCCTTCCTGGGAGTCGACCTCGAGGACCCGCGCCTGGAGTTCGTTCCCGACCTGCGAGACCTCGACGCGACAGCGCGCGAGTGCGACCGTGACGCGGGAGTGTTGTTCACCCTGCACCCGCCGGGCATCGAGGACCTGGTGTCGGTGGCGGAGCGACACGAGGTCATGAGTGCCAAGACGACTTTCGTCCAGCCCAAACCACACACCGGCATCTTCTTGTCCTGACGTGCTGATGTGTTCACCGCAGCCAGAGGTCCTGACTTGGCTGCCGACAGGCCAATGCCGAAAAGCGGTCTTGTGCCGTGTGTCCGGGCGGGTCTAGCGTCGAAAGACGCCGTCCTCGCACCAGCGAGGACCAGGAGGTGGACGTCATGGACCTTCGAAAGTCTGCCGCGCTGGCGATCGCCACCGCCACCGTTGCCGGAGCCATCGTCGCCGCTGGAGTTGGGACGGGCGCTGCCGCACCTGCGGCGAAGCGCGCCGGGACCCCTCTGGGTGCCGTGCTGGTCGGTGGCACCGAGGTGCCGGGGCCCGGAGATGCGGACGGATGGGGCCTGGCGGACGTCCGGGTCAAGCGTGCGGAGGTGTGCTGGCGCATCACGGTCACGGGGGTGGAACCGATCGCAGCGGCTCACATCCACGGCGGGCCAGCCCGAGTGGCAGGACCGGTGATCGTGCCGTTGGAGCCCGTGGCCCGCGGCTGCACCGACGTGCGTCGCCGCACCGCCCGCTTCATCCGCGAGCACCCGAGTCAGTTCTACGTCAACGTGCACAACGCCGACTTCCCCGCCGGAGCCTTGCGCGGCCAGCTCCTGCGCTGAAACTCGAGCCGGCTGCTCGCGCTCCTCTGGCGCGCCTTGGTCGGGGCTGCATCCCCGTCGCTCCACGACGTGGTCGGTCTCGTGCCCTCCTCGACTCGTCCAAAAGCGGGACTGGGTGGAGCGGGCCAACTAGGGTCAGGGCCTGTGTAGCAGTGCCGTGGTCCCGCGTGCTCGGCCACAGTCGACTGGCCGTGGTGTCTCGGGAGAGGAGCCGGGTGGATGTTGCCGTTGTTCGCGACGCTGATGGCCATCGCGGGGCTTGTGCTCGCCGGCCTTGCCACCTACGTCGGCCGCAGGCGAGGATCACGGGCGGGCGTCAGCCTTGCCGTCGTGCTCGTGTCGGTGGCCTGGTGGGGCCTCGCCTACGCCGTCGAGCTGTCGGTGGGCGATCTCGGCTCGAAGTCGCGCTGGGGTGATCTGAAGTACCTCGGCGTGTGTGCTCTGGCACCGGCGTGGTTCGCCTTCGTCATGCAGTACACGGGCCGAGGCCACGTGGTGACCAGGCGTGTGGTGGCGCTGATGACGGTCGAGCCGGTGATGGTGCTCGCGCTGCTCGCCAACCCGGGCACCCATGACCTGGTGCGCTTCTACGAGGCGGACGCGGCGGGCGAGCCGCTCCCGG
This sequence comes from uncultured Nocardioidaceae bacterium, assembly GCA_902805845.1. Classification (GTDB taxonomy): domain Bacteria; phylum Actinomycetota; class Actinomycetes; order Propionibacteriales; family Nocardioidaceae; genus Marmoricola_A. Next base: position 25,499 of record CADCUI010000038.1, on the reverse strand, counting down.
TCGTCGCGACCGGTCCGGTCTTCTGGGTGCACCTGGTCTATGCCAACACCTTGATCCTGGTGGCCACGGTCATCTTCGTGGCCACGATGGTGAGGCTGTCGCGGACCTACCGCCAGATGGCGCTGGTGCTGGTCGCCGCGGCGTTGCTCCCCTGGGCAGCGAACCTGCTCCACAATCTCGAGGTCGGCTGGTTCGCACGGCTTGACCTCACGCCGTTCGCCTTCACCGTGACCGGTGCGGTCCTGGTGTGGGGAGTCTGGCGCGAGCGGCTGGTGGACCTGGCCCCGCTGGCGCGCAGCGTCATCGTCGACAACATGACGGACGGGGTCTTCGTCGTCGATGCCTTCGGACGCGTGGTCGACGTCAACCTCTCCGGCGCGCGGGTGCTGAGCACGGACCGCGCCGCACTCGTGGGCCGTTCCGTGGACGACCTCATCCCCCCGTCAGCCGCCGGGTCGCACGACCTGACGTTGACGGTGGACGGTGAGAAGTGCACCTACGACGTGCAGCGCCAGTCCCTGACCGACCGGGTCGGCCGGCCAGCGGGTGGGCTCGTCGTGCTCCGAAACATCACGCGTCGGGTCCGCGCTGAGCAGCGGCTCCAGCACCTGCTGGATGAGCGGTCGCGGGTGGCCGCTGCGCTGCAGACGAGCCTCACTCCCCGCTCCCTTCCCGCGATCCCCGGCCTGGAGCTGGCGAGCCGCTTCGACCCAGCCGGTGACGGGAGCGAGATCGGGGGTGACTTCTTCGACGTCTTCATGCTGGACCAGGACAGCTGGGGCCTGTTCCTGGGTGACGTGAGCGGGAAGGGCGCCGAGGCCGCAGCGGTGACGGCGCTGGCGCGGTACACGCTCCGCACCCTGGCTGACCCCGACCATCCTCCGAGTCGCACGCTGCGAGACCTGAACACCCGGCTGCAGGCGTCGACGCCGAGCGAGATGCACTGCACGCTGGTGTACGCGATCGCACGCCCCTGCGAGTCGGGCGTGGAGCTCACGGTCAGCCTGGCGGGTCATCACCCCCCGTTGGTCCGGCGCAGAACCGGGCCGGTCGAGGCCATCGGACGATTCGGGACAGCTCTCGGCTTCGTGGACGATCCCGAGCTGTACGACGTGACCGTGCTCCTCGAACCCGGTGATCTCCTCTGCATGTTCACCGATGGTCTCGTCGAGGCCCGCAACGGCAAGGAGCTGTTCGGTGCCGAAGGCACCGCCGCCGTGCTTGCGGACAGCGGTGATCGCGGCACCGGCGACATCGCCACCGACCTGGTCGCGGCCGCTCGTCGCTTCCACCGGGGCGAGGGGTTGGCAGACGACCTCGCGATCCTGCTGGTCCGCGTCGACCCGGGCGTCGCGCACGCGTCTCACCCGCAGCCGGTGGCACGCGAGGTGGTCACGTGAACGGTGCGAACCGTGGCGAGGGCCGCTCCCTGCGGGAGAGGTGGCCCTTGCCCGAGGCAACCGACGTCCGCGACGCGCTGCTCGTGGCGTACGGCGACGAGCAGCGCGGATACCACGACCTGCGCCACCTCGCCGAGGTGTCCGACCGGCTCGAGGAGCTGGCATCGCACGGGGAGCCGTTCCAATGGCTACCGGTGCAGCTGGGCGCCTGGTTCCATGACGCGGTGTACGACGCGCGGCCGGGGGCAGAACAGCGGTCGGCCCGGTGGGCGTACGAGGCGCTGAACGGCGTCGTGGACAGGGCGGTGGCCGTGGAGGTGGAACGGCTGGTGCGGCTCACGGCGGACCACCAGGTGGAGGACGGTGACCGGAACGGGGCGGCACTCTGCGACGCCGACCTGGCGATCCTCGCTGCCCCGCAGTCCCGCTACTCGACCTACGCCGCCGACGTCCGTCGCGAGTATTCCCATCTTCCCGACCGTGACTTCTCAGCCGGGCGTGCCGCCGTCCTGGGCGACCTTCAGGCTCGCCGACCGCTGTTCGCGACGACGTACGGGCGCCACCACTGGGAGCCACCTGCCCGCGCCAACATCGCGCGAGAGCTCGCCGAGCTGACCTGACCCCTCACGTGCGCAGCCGCCTCGGCCGGCGCCGCCGCAGTCCCGCCGCACGCAGGCGAGCGACGAGCTCCCGGGAGGACACCGGCTCAGCGCCGGCGGCGACCACGCGGTCGTAGGCCTCCGCGGGGATGTCGTAGTGGTCGCCGTCGAAGCCTCGTTCCGGAAGGCCAACCCTGCGGGCGAAGGCGTGCAGCTCGTCGTAGGAGAGGTCGCTCGCGACGTGGGACCAGAGCCGTCCGTAAGCGGGCACCTGAGGGGGGTCGACGAGGATCGCCACCCCGTCACTGTGCCACCCGGCCTGGCCGAGGCTCGGACCCTGCCCGCCACCTCCATGGACACAGGCGCGTCGGCCGACGGGTGACGTTCCCTCCGGTCGCCGGTGCGCTCCGCCAGCCTCCCGCTTCAGGCCCTCCGAGAGTGCCGCGAAGTATGCAGCGGGGTCGAAACGTGGCAGGCACAGCCAGTCCGGAGCCGTTTCGGCTCACCGGGCGCGGTCCGGAGGTCACCCACGAGCGCGCAGTCCTCGATCCGGGACGGTGGCGTGTCCGGCCAGCGCGTGGGATGGGCCGATGTCACGGGCCCGGGTCCGCCATCTCGAGCACGACCTTGACGTCATGCTGATCGCGATCGAAGGCTCGTGCGTACTGCGTGAGCGGGACGCGCCGCGAGATCAGGCGGTCCAGCCAGTCGCGGTCGGCGCGCCTCAGTGCCTCAGCGGCGGACTCGTAGTGGCCGCGGTTGGCGTTCACCGAGCCGAAGACCACGTCGTTCTGGAGAACGATCTCCCGGTTGAGACCGCCGAGGTCGACCGGGTCACGGGGTCCGGGGGTCGACACACCGGTCAGGCAGGTGATGCCGTCGACCGCGGTATGGGCCACCGCCGCGAGCACAACGGCCGGCACGCCGGTGCACTCCACGATGACGTCCGGCGCCAGGGCGAGCTCCTCCACCCGCTGCGAGTGGTAGGTGGCCCCGAGACCGGTGACGAGCTCCGGTTTGGGACCCTCCTCCACGATGTCGATGACGTGCACCTCGAGCCCCCGCTGGACGCCCAGCAGCGCAGCCAGGAGGCCTACCGGACCCGCCCCGGTGATGAGCGCCGACCTGGGCCGGTACGCCGAGCGCCGGCTGAAGTAGTCGATGCCGGCCCAGGCCTTCGCGACGATGCTGGCCGGCTCCAGGAGAACCCCGGCGATGCCGAGATCCGCGTCGACCTTCACCAACCGGTCAGGAGCGGTTCGGTACCGCTCGCGCATGAACCCGTCGATGCCCTTGATCCCGTGCTCGGTGTACCTCCCGTTGCGGCACATGTCCCACTGCCCCGCGGCGCAGTTCGCACACGGGACGGGGTCCGGACACCGGACCATGCAGACCACGAGGTCGCCGGGTGCCACCCCACAACCCTCCGGGCTGTCGCGGACGCGACCCAGCGACTCGTGCCCGAGGACAAGCCGCTCACGACCCGCGGGCGGTTCGCCGTAGAGACCGTCCACGATCTCCACGTCAGTGCCGCAGATTCCTACTGCCGCCACGCCCACGAGCACGTCGCCCTCGGCAGGCAGTGGTTCCCCGACGTCCGAGAGGGTCAGAGTCCCCGGAGTACCCGGGACGACCGTGAGAGCTCGCATGTGCTCGACACTCCTCGTGTGGCAGCTCGCGAACCGCTCGGCCTGGGCATGGCCGAGGCGCCGTCGGGCTTCGCAGTCCCGAGCTTCTTGCCGGACCCTCGCCACCCTATTGTCAAGCAGCCGGCTTGTCCCGAGCCCAGGTGCGTGGGGCTGTTGGCTGGTCCGGGTGCCCGGTCGCCAGGCACCGCCGTCGTGGACGCAGTACGTGCGCTCAGGCGGAGACCGGTGGCGGCCATGGACGGCACCCACCTGGACCCGTGAGCCCGGCCGCAAGTTACGGCGGGATTGAGTCCCTGTGCTGATGTGGCGAGCCCACCCCTGCGGGCACCGTGGTCACCATGAGCACTTCTGCAACCGACCCGTCGCCAGGCGTCACCAGGTCCGCCGCCGTGATCGCCGCGGTCGCCGCCGTTTTCGCGGCCCTCTCGCTGGCCGCGGCCGGCTGGGTCACCTACGAGACCGCCACCTACATCCCCGCTCGCCACGAGGACACCTCCCTGATCGGGGTCGGTTACGTCGTCGCTGTCGTGATCGCCGCCCCGGCGGCAGTCGCGGCGGCCCTGGCCGGAATCGGCCTCGCGCTGGCGCGGCGGCGTCGCGGAGGGTGGGCGCTCGGCATGGCGATCGCCGCCCTCGTGGCCATGCTTCCGGTGGCCTATCTCGTCTGGGTTTTCCTGGGGCTCGGCCGAGCCGGGCTCTAACATGCGCCCCGTGAGTCAGTGCAGGCTCGCACGGACCGGGACCGAGAAGGAGCCGTCGTGGACCGAGCACCCGAACGTTTCACCATCGTTCCCGACGACTATCACGTTCCCTACGCCGGCACCGCCGAGGACGGTCGCAAGTTCTTCCTCAGCGAAGAGCTGTTCAGCCCTGCGGGGACTGCCTACGTCGGACTGTTCCTGTGGAAGGCCGACGGCACCTTCGAGGAGGTGCGGGCCGACAAGGTGTCCCGCCGGAAGGGGCTCCCTCCGGGTCAGGCCGGCCCAGCGGGCGCGGCGACCGTCCTCGACGCCCGCTTGGCTGAGCTCGGCGACTACGTCCTGGAGCCGATCACGGTCGAGCCGTTCACCGAGACGGTCGACGGCGTGACGTTCGGCTGGAAGGTCGGTCAGGACGACGACGGCACGTACTACATCAACATCGAGCCGGGGAACTTCATCGCCTACTACAAGCCGTGGGACGGGCTCGAGTACGACACCTGAACGACCTGCAAGGCCCTGTCAGCCCCTCGCGCCTTGCCCCACCTCGGCGATCGCCTCGCGGATGAGGTCGACAACGGCCCCGGCTTCCGGGATGCCGACAGTGTGGGATCCCCCGGTGAGCTCGACGGTGTGGCGAGACTCGGCCCGCTTGGCCATGAACCGGTGAAGCTCGGCCGGGATGTTCCGGTCCTCGGAGCCGAACAGGAACCAGGACGGGACCTCCTTCCACGCCGGCGCCGCCGACTTCTCGTTCAACGCCGCCTCCACGATGGGCCGCTGGGTCACCGCCATCACCGCGGCGTCCCGGGCGGAGGAGTCGGCGGCGAACTGGGCGTGGTACTTCTCCTGCACGATGTAGAGGTCCTTGTTGCCGTCAGGGAGGTCGAACGCCACCAAGGTCTCGCCCAGGGTTCCTCCCTCGTAGCGGCCGGTCAGCTCCACCGCGCTCTCGCCCTCTTCAGGGGCGTACCCGCCGACGAAGACCAGCGCCTTGACGCGCGCGTTGCCGGTCCCGGCATTGCTGATGATGGTGCCCCCGTAGGAGTGGCCCACGAGCACCAGGTCCCCTTCGATGGCGTCCAGGACGCTGGCGAGGTAGGCGGCGTCGCTCTTGACCCCACGGAGCGGTACCCCTACCGCGAGCACCGACTGGCCGTCCTGGAGCAGGAGGTCGATGACTCCGTTCCAGCTGGAGGACTCGGCGAAGGCCCCGTGGACGAGGACGATGGTCGGGGCACCGGTGCTGGTGGGGGTGCTGGTCATGATGTCTCTCCTCGATTGTTGGGGATGCGGGCTGAGCGTTGTCGTCGCAATACCGGGGGCTGACTGGTCAGGTTGTCCACCGTTGTCCAGCGACGGGTGACGGTGGATCGGTCATTCGACTGCAGTGCCGTCGAGGAAGACGTACAGAGCCCCGATCCGGCCATCAGTGATGAGCGCGACATCGGTGCCGGTGACCGGTGCCGGTCCGTCGCCCGGACCGAACTCCCCACGCCAGTCGACCGAGGTCGTGGTTCACCGACACGGCACCCCTCGGGCGGAACGACCAAGCAGGCGCCTGGTCCAGCAGGTCCTGGACGCGCCGGGCGAGCCCCTCGGGCCCGGCGACCGAACCGGCCGCTTCGTAGAACGTGATGTCGGGGCTGTACACCTGCGCGATCGCCTCAACCCTGCGGTCCCACACACGCTCGTCGAAGACGTCGAGCAGGCTACGCATCATCAGGTCGGAGACCGTGGTGCCCCCAGAAGTTGCTGCGTCCATCACGAGTCTCCTCCCATCGATGCCGGCATGCTGCGACGTTGCCAGTGCCAGGCGGGAGTGACATCGTGCATCTGGCTGCGCTCGGTCGCTCGAGTCGTCCAGTCGTGACGGTCATGTGACGGATGCGTGGTCTTGCTCGCCCCAGCACCCTGTACGGCACCGGACATAGACTGAGCCGGTCCGTGGCCGAGGCAGGCGATGCGCAGGTGATGCTCAGGTGATGCACATGGTCGGGGAGCTCGCCGGCTGCGGCGACGCGACACCGAGCCACTGAGGGGCGCTTCGCCTTGCGAGTACGTCGGGCCGCTGGTCAACAGACGCGGATGAGCCCAAACGACATGCTCGTGCAGCTGTCACGACCGCTGCGCTCGTTCCTCAACACGGAGGCGGCGGGTGCCACGGCCATGCTGCTCGCCACGGTGGCGGCGCTGGCTTGGGCGAACTCAGGATGGTCGGACAGCTACCAGGCGCTGTGGCACCTCAGGCTGTCTGCGGGCATCGGCTCGCTGGATTGGACGACGTCGCTCGAGCACACTGTCAACGACGGACTTCTCGCGCTCTTCTTCTTCGTCATCGGCCTCGAGGTCCGTAGTGAGCTCTCCATCGGCGAGCTGACCAATCGCCGCCGCATTGTCCTACCGGCGCTCGCTGGAATCGGAGGTATTGCGGTTCCCGCCGCTCTCTTCCTGCTCATCTCGTCGGGCGACACGGCGCACGGATGGGGGGTCGTCATCGGCACCGACACCGCGTTCCTCCTCGGCGCGCTGGCCCTCGTCGGACCTCGCGTGTCCACCCAGCTGCGGATCTTCCTGCTGACCGTGACCGTCATCGACGACATCATCGCGGTCGCTGTGATCGGTCTCGTCTACTCCGGGGAGCTGCATGCCCTCATGCTCGTCGTCTCCGCCGGCTGCGCTCTCGCCCTGCTGGCCATGAGTCGAGCGGCTGTGTGGCGCACCCTTCCCTACCTGGTGGTCGCCTCGGCGCTGTGGATCGCCATCGTGCGGGCGGGCGTCCATCCGTCCTTCGCGGGCATGGTCGCCGGCCTCTCCATCGCGGCTTACACCCCGAACCGACAGGCGGTGGAGGGAGCGGCCAGTGTGTTCCGGGCTTTCCGGCAGTCACCGATGGCACAGGCCGGCCGCTCCGTCCAGCAGGGGATCTCCCAGGCGCTCTCGGTCAACGAGCGGCTGCAGTCAGCGCTTCACCCGTGGACCAGCTTCGTCGTGGTGCCACTCTTCGCGTTCGCCAACGCCGGCGTCGACCTCCGCAACGGCGTGCTGCAGACGGCCCTGACGAGCTCCTTGACCTGGGCCGTCGTCGTCAGCCTGGTTCTCGGAAAGCTCGCGGGCGTCGGCGGTGTGGCCCTGCTCGGATCTCGGCTCGGGGTCGGACGGCTCCCACAAGGCGTCGGAGCTGGCCACGCCCTCGGCGGCGCGGCCCTGTCCGGCCTTGGCTTCACGGTCTCCCTGCTGGTCGCCCACCTGGCGTTCCCGGAAGAGGTCTTGCGGGTGGAGGCGACCGTGGGCGTGCTCATCGCGGCTGCGCTGTCCGTGGCGAACGGCAAGCTCGTGTTCTGGTTCGCTGCCAACGTGCGAGGCGAGGGCGACCCCGAGCTACCACGTGTGCTGGACCGACCCGTGGAGGTCGGCGTGGACCACATCCGCGGGCCGGTGGACGCCCCGATGACGCTGGTGGAGTACGGCGACTTCGAGTGTCCCTTCTGCGCCAAGGCCACCGGCGTGGCGACCGACCTCCGCGCCCGTTTCGGCGACGACCTGCGTTACGTGTTCCGACACCTGCCGCTCACTGCTGTCCACCCGCATGCCGAGCTGGCCGCCCGGGCAGCCCTGGCCGCCGACCAGCAGGGTGCGTTCTGGCCCATGCACGACCTCTTGTTCACGCGACAGGAGGAGCTCGAGCTCGAAGACCTCCTGGGGTACGCCGGGATGCTCCAGCTCGACGTGGAGGGGTTCGCCCGAGCCCTGGATGACCCGTCCATCACCCAGCGCATCCGCGCCGACCTGGCGAGTGCGGAGGCGAGCGGTGCACGCGGTACCCCGACGTTCTTCGTCAACGACCGGCGCCACATCGGCCCCTACGACGCGGAGTCGCTCGCGGCAGAGCTCTTGGAACGACGTACTGGGAGGATCTCGGACCGACCGTCCTGATCGGCGGTTACTGCCAGTACCGCTCAACCACGGAGGAAGGGCGAGGTTGGGCCTCGTCCGGGTCGCCGCCGAACTCCCTCTTGGCTCGCCGTTGGCGCAGCAGGTCCCAGCACTGGTCGAGCTGCACTTCGACCTCCCCGAGCTCGCGCAGCTCGTCTTCCTCCGCAACGGTGCCGTTCTGGCGGGCCGTGCGGAGCTCGTGCTCTCGTTCGATCAGGGCGTTGACCTGGCGCATGATGCCGTCGTCATCCATCGGCCCACCTTCCGTTGTCGTGATCGTGCAGGGGTCTCACACATCGTGCTCGTCCTCATCGGCACCGGTGGCGCTCTGCCGCCGCAGTCGCGCGTTCTCCGCTTCCAGCTCAGAGACTCGCTGCCGGAGCCGCCCCCACACCGGTGCGAGCTGTTCGGCCGTGTAGCGAGGGGTGATGTGCTGCGGGCAGTTCCAGTCGTAGGCGCTGACCTCGATGCGGATCTCGCGCTCAGCCCTGGCCCGGGAGAAGGTGACCGCGTCCGAGACCGCCTCGGGGGAAGAGCTGCGGATGTCGGCGATGCTGGCGTGTCCGTAGACCTTGAGCCGGGCAGGGTGGGCGTAGTCCAGGAAGATGAGCGCGGCGCGATCGTCCTGGGTCAGGTTGCCGGTGCTGATGTACTGCCGGTTGCCGCTGAAGTCCGGCCAGGCGATGGTGTGCTCGTCCGGCGTGGTGACGAACCCCGACGGACCGCCCCGGAACTGGACGTAGGGCCAGCCGGTCCGGGAGACGGTGGCGAGGTAGAAACCGTCCATGCCCGCGATGAAGTCACGCTCATCGTCGCTGAGCGGGTCCCGCGCTGCGTCGCTGCCTTCCGAGGCCTCCAGCACCGTGGCTGTGAACGCCAAGCGGTGGTAGTTGCGGCTCATTGCGTCGCTGCTCCGTGCGCTGCCGGGATGCGAGTCCGGGTCAGGACGTCGCACCTCGGACTGTTCTCCAGCCGGCCACCAGCAACATCAGCCATTTGACTGTCGCCGCCTGAGCCGCACGACCCGGCACGCGGCTCAGCTGGTCGGGCGGGTCCGATCCTCCAAGGCGTCGCGGAGGCCGGCGCGGGAGGAGACTCCGAGCTTGGGGAAGATCCGGTAGAGCCTCGAGCCCACGGTGCGTGGGGACAGGAACAGCCGTGCGCCGATCTCCTGGTTCGACAGACCTGCAGCAGCCAGGGTGGCGATCTCCAGGTCCCTCCCCGTCAGCACCGTCGTACGAGGGCGTTGATCGGAGGGCATGGGTCGGCCGGACGCACGCAGCTCCTCCGCCGCCCGACGGGCCCACCCCCGGGTCCCCAACCGGCGGAACGTCTCGTAGGCGACGTCCAGCTGCGGCTGCGCGGCGCGGGCCAGGTGGAGTCGTCGCAGCCGGGCGCCGTACGCAAGATGCGCCCGGGCCCGCTCGAACGGCCATCGCTCGGCCTGCTGGATCGCGAGCGCATGCTCGAAGAGCGCGGGTGCTTCCGAGTCCGGGGCGGCCAGCGCGGTCCCGGTCGCGACCCGCAGGGCAAGCCGTGGGGAGAGCCGGGCGATCCCAGACTCCGCCATGGCCGCCGCATGAGCGGCAGCCTCAGCGGTGCGATGGGTGTGCACCGCAGCCTCGACCAGGTCGAGGCAGGCGGCGAATGTCACGTTCGTGTGCCCGGCCAGCGTTCCCGGCGGGTTGATCGAGGCCGCCTGGGCGTAGGCGGCCTCGAAGTCGCCGTTGCCGAGAGCGGCGAGCCCGCGGATGTGGGCGCAGTGGTAGTCGACCAGCTCCGCTCCGCGGGGGCGTGACCAGCCGCTCATCTGGTCGGTCAGCGTCTCGACCTCCTGCTCGTCGCCGCGCAGGGCCGCCACGAGGGCCAGGCAGAGCTGGAAGGTCCACAGGTGCTCCGGTCGGCCCGTCGTGGTCGCCAGCTCGAGTCCCTCGGCCGCGAGCTGGGCGGCTCGTGGCAGCTGACCGGTGTGGCAGTCGTCGAGCGCAAGGCGAAGCATCGCCTCACCGCCGACGCCGACCGAACGCCCATGGCGTGCCTCGTGCACGACTTGCGACAGCGCCGCGCGGCAGTCGGCGAGGCGGTCCAGGTGATACGCGGCGATGCTGACCCCGATCACCTCGGCGGGGCTCACCGAGTCAGTGAGCCTGGCGATGGCGATCTCCAGCTCGGAGAGGGTCTCGGTCGTGGTCCTGGTGATGTCGGGGAGGACCCCGCCCAGCAGGCCGACGACCTCTCCAGGCTCCGCGTGCAGGGTCACCAGCTGGTCGAAGGTGCGCCACGGCCCCGGCCGAGCGGTCAACAGGCAGACGTAGAAGAGCAGCTGCAGTACGGCAAGGGTCGCGGCTCGGTCCTCGACGGGCTCGTCGCGAGGACGCGTGAGGGCTTCCACCAGAAGCCGGTGCACCTCGTCCAAGGGCGCCCCCACGGACACCATCAGCTGGCCCGTGGTGGCAGCCGCGCGCATGCTCAGGGCCGCGTCGGCATCCGTGCGCGACACCTCGGCCAACGCGTCAGCGGCGGCGTCCATCTCTCCGGTGATGGTTGCCCGCAGGTGCGCGGCCTCCAGCAGCCAACGGGTCCGGAGCGAACGATCTGGTGACAGGTCCGCCGCTCGAGTCAGGGCAGCCGCGCCCTGATCGAGATCACCCCGTTCTGCCGATCCGCGGGCACTGCGCTCCAGGCGGTCGGCCAGGTTGCCGTCGGGTCCTCCCCAGGCCTCCGCCAGGTGCCACGCCTGTTGTCCCGAGTCGTCCGGGACCGCGTCGAGCAGCAGCTCCCGAGCCCCCGTCAGCTCGGCGGAGCTCACCCGGTCCATCACTGTGTGGCGGACCATGGGGTGCGCGACCTCCAGTCGCCTCCCGCCGTCCAGGACTGACAGGAGCCGGGCGCCTTCGAGCTCGTCGAGCGCGCCCTGGTCGATGACCGGGCGGCCCGAGGCCAACACGGACAGAGCGCCTTCGGATCCGCCGATGGTGAGAAGTGTCAGCAGGTCGAGAGCGGCTCTGCTCAGTCTCTCCAGCGGGCCGCCGTACACCTCGCGCAGCCGGTTGGTAAGGGGAAGGCAGTCGGGCACCAGGTCCTGGCCATGGCGTTGTCGCGGAGTCAACGCCTTGGGCAGCTCCACGAGCGGGAGCGGACTCCCAGCCGCGGCGGCGAGGATCCGGCCCGCCACCTTTGCGTCGAGCTCCGGGTGGTGCTCACCCAAGAGGTCGGCCGCCTCGCCGGGCCCGAGGCCCCCGAGGACGTGGACCGGGATGCCACTGCGATCGAGCAGTGCCAGCAACGCTGGACCAGTCGTGGCCAACAGGAGGACGGGCAAGGTGCTGAGCCGTCGGGCGGTGAAGGCCACGCTCGACACGTCGACCGGGTGGAGAAGGTCGAGGTCGTCGAGACAGAGCGCTACGCGTCCGTTGCGGGCGGTGAAGTCGCTGAGCGGCTGCAGAAGTCTGTGCGACGACCCGCCGCCCAGCTGCGTGGGTGGCACCGCCGGAAGGTCCAGCTGGTCCTGGACCGCGCGCAGCAGCTGACCTGGCTCGTTGGCGATCGCGGTCCCGGAGAGACCCAGGACGTGTACACCGGCCAGGTCCGCCCGGCCAAGGGCAGCCTCGAGCACAGAGGTCCTGCCCTGCCCTCGCTCCCCCACCCACATCAGCGCAGCCCCGGCGCGCGGCAGCCTCGCCAGGAGCGTCTCGACTGCCAGGCGCTCCGGTTCCCGCCCCACCAGATCGCTGAACTCCGACCGGGACACTGCTGCCACGTGCGCTCCTGCCGAACCGTCGGGGCATCAAGTGCCGGGATCACGCCATGACGCGCTGGTCCTCATGAAGCAGGGCTGATGACCCTTGATTCGAACCGCGCGACGAGACCACACTCGTCGCCCCGGCGCATTCGTACAAGGGAGGCGGCGCCTATGACCCGCCGGCGAACCGCCCTGGTCGGGCGGGAACCGGAGCTGGCGCGACTTGACGGGTTCCTCCAGCGGGCGTTCGTCGGTGGAGAGGCCCTCGTCGTGGCCGGTGACCCGGGGGTGGGAAAGACCTCCCTGCTCCGCTACGTCGTCGACCGCTGCGTCCACCACGACGCCGTGGTGCTGCAGGGGTCAGGCACGGAGGTGGAGATCGAGACCGGCTTCGCGGCCCTCCATCAGCTGCTGTACCCCTACCGCGAGCGCCTGGAGCAGCTCGACAGCCGTCACCGGGTCACGCTCGGGGTGTGTCTCGGCCTGGTCGACGGTCCCCCACCGCAGCGGTCCGCGGTGGGCGCCGCCAGTGTCGCCCTGATCAGCCAGCTGGCACGCGAGCACCCTGTGCTGGTCGCCGTGGACGACGTGCAGTGGGTGGACCGGCCCAGCGCCGACGTCCTGGCCGTCGTAGCGAGCCACGTGGCGGGTCAGCGCGTCGCGCTCCTCGCCACCGTGCGAGACGGAACCCGGTCGTTCTTCGACCACGGCACGCTGCCGCACCTGTGGGTGGGCCCGTTGAACGGCTCCGACTCTGCAGCGCTGCTGGAGCAGCGGGAACCGATGCTGCCGCGAGCCACCAGGGACTGGATCCTGGCACAGGCCACCGGAAACCCCTTGGCCATCCTGGAGCTGCCGCTCGACGCGGTGGCGACGTCGTGGACCGTCGCTCCGGCCTTGTCGACCCGGCTGCAGGGACTCTTCGCGCCTCGGATCCAGCAGCTGCCGCGGTCAGCGCGGACGTTCTTGTTGTGTATGGCCCTCGAGGCCAGCGGTGACCTGGGGGTCGTCCTGGCCGCGGCCGCTCGGCAGGCCACCGAGGCCGATGCCCGGCTGTGTGCGCAGCGGGGACTGGTGACCCTGGACAGGGTCGGTGCCACGGTGCAGGCCACCCACCCGCTGGTCCGCTCCACGGTGGTCGGGCTCGCCAGCTGGTCGGAGCGCCGAGAGGCGCACCGCGCACTTGCCGCCGCGAATGCCGGCTCGCTCGTACGCCGAGCCCAGCACCTGGCCGCGGCGGCCGTCGGCCGCGACGAGGCGGTGGCCGGGTTGCTGGAGGAGTCGGCAGAGGAGTTGTTGCGCCGAGGTGACGGCGCCGGCGCCGTCGCGGCGCTGCTGCGCTCAGCCGAGCTCAGCAGGGAACCCCGGAAACGAGGGCGGCGGTTGGCGCAGGCCGCGTACGTGGGGGCCGAGGTCACCGGTGACCTCGGGGGTGTCTCGTCCCTGCTCGCCCAGGCCCGCCGCGACGTCCCGCCCGCCGAGCAGTCCCTGGCAACGGCGACGGCAGCCGCCTACCTGCTGTTGAACGGGGACGGAGACGTGAGGACGTCGCACCGTCTGCTGGTCGCCGCACTGCAAGGGCGCGGGGACGGCGAGGTCAGTGACTCCGTGCGCGTCGAGGCCGTCTTCACGTTGCTGTGGATCTGCTTCTTCGCCGGGCACAGCGAGCTGTGGAAGCCGTTCCACGCCGAGCTCGCCCGGTTGGGCCCACGAGCGCCGCAGTCGCTGCGGCTCTGTGCCGCCACGTTCGCCACGCCCGTCGTCACCGGCGCGTCAGCCAGGCCGGAGCTCCACGAAGCGATCGCCGCCTTCGAGGTGCAGGCCGACCCCGCTCAAGTGGTGCTGGTGGCCCGGGCAGCCTTCTACCTCGATGAGCTCAACGCATGTCGCACCGCGTTGTGGCGGGCAGCCGAGGGCGACGACGAGGGTGAGACGGTCACCTTGGCGATCGCGGCCTGGATGCTGCTCGGCTTCGAGGCGTACCTGGACGGGCAGTGGGACGAAGCGGTGCGTTACTGCGAGCGCGGCCTGGAGCTGACCCAGCGACACGGCTTCGAGCTGCTGTCCTGGCCCGGCCGATACGGGTTGGCCCTGGTGGCGGCCGCCCGGGGGAAGGACGACGTCGCCGCCTCCTTCACCGACGAGATGCTGCAGTGGGCACAGCCGCGTGGCGTGCTCTCGGTGATGGCCTACGCCCACCACGCTGCCGCTGTCTCGGCGCTCGGTCACCGCGACTTCGAGACGGCGTACCGCCACGCCAGCCAGGTCAGCGCTCCGGGTGTGATCGAGCCCGGGCTCGCGCACGCGCTGTGGCTGATGATGGACCTTGTCGACGCGGCTGTGCACAGCAACCGTCAAGCAGAGGCCCTGGCACACGTCGAAGCGATGCGCGCGGCCCGTGTCGAGCAGCTCTCCAGCCGGTACGCACTGATCCTGGCCGGCTGCGAGGCGCTGGTCGCGGGACCCGACCGGACACACGAGGCTTTCCAGCGGGCTCTCGGGACCAAGGAGGTCGACCGGTGGCCGTTCGAGCTGGCACGCATCCAGCTCGCCTACGGGGAACAGCTTCGGCGCGCCCGACTCCACACCCGGGCCCGGGACCAGCTGGTGGCCGCGCTGGAGGGCTTCACGTTGCTGCGGGCCGAGCCCTGGGCCGCCCGCGCGCGCAGCGAGCTGGCGGCCGGTACCAGCCGGCATGCAAGCGTGGGCGCGGTCGTAGAGCTGACCACCCGGGAGCTCGAGGTGGCGACCCTGGCGGCGACCGGGCTGACCAACACCCAGATCGGGGCGAGGCTCGGCGCCTCCCCCCGAACGGTGGCTGCCCACCTCAGCCGGGTGTTGGCCAAGCTCCAGCTCACGTCACGGGCGGGACTCCGCGACGCGCTCCGAGGCACAGCAGTCAGCGGGTGAACGTCGCCAACGGCTTGCCCAGCTCGACGATGTAGGTGGAGAGCATGTGTCCGGTTCCCGGACCCAGGTCCACCGCGTTGTGCGGCGTGCCCGGTGGGATCAGGAAGGGGTCGCCCTGGTGCAGGGTCAAGGTGGGTTGGTCCTGTATCTGCATCTCGACGGTTCCCGCGACGATGTAGCCGACCTCCTCTCCCGGGTGGACGTGCCAACCCGACTCCACACCGGCAGGGATCTCCGTGAGCACCTGCACGACCTCTCGTCCCGGGGCCGAGAGGGTATGACGCTGCAGCTCGGTTCGCTTGAGCCTTCCGGCCAGCTCGTCAGGCTGCTGGGCGGCTTGGGTCACGGGGTCGCTCGTCACAGGATCTCCTCGTCAACGTCGTGCTTCTTCGACGGTTACCTCGGCGGCCGGGTTCGCCTCCAGCCGGGCGTCAGGAATGGGCTCACCACTGACCACGGACCGCCCGTAGGTGCCGGCCTGCAGCCTCAGCTCGGCGCGGTCCAGCGCCGCAAGCCGTTCCCGTAGCCCTTCCTCGACGGCGTCCTCGACACCTTCGGCGATCAGCGGCTCAGCGGCGTCCGACACCGCGATCTCCGCGTTCTCCGCCTCGCGGTCGTCGTCCCCAGCGGCCACCGACCTGGCCAGCAGCTCCTCCACCCGGACTCGTTCAGCCCGAAGCAGAGCGTAGGCCCGTTGCTCATCCACGACAGGGCTCCTACCTGTCGGTGGGTGGGGCGGGCGGCCTCACGGTCGCGCCGTCGGCTGCTCGGAGACCCTTTCCAGGGTCAGGACGTGCTTCTCCTGCAGGCGCAGGATGGCGTTCTTCCCGCGGAACAGGACGACCCAGCCGTCCTCGCGCTCCACCTCGACATCCTCGAAGGTCTCGTCCACCTGAGTCCCGGCTGCGTCGCCGTAGGTCATGCGATACGTGCTCACGGTTGGCTCCCTAGCTGTGAAATGGAGTCCTGGCTTCGAGCGTCGCCGACGCCGACGAGCGGCCGCATCCGCCGGATGACTGCATCAGTGACGCGGCGTGCTGACCGACACTGCCAGACGGACAGTCGAATGACGGTCGCGGAGGCGTTGCCTGTGGAACAGAGTCCGATGCAGTCGAGAGATGCGAGGGCGCATCTCACTTTCTTCAGAGGGAAGCGACACATCATGAGCGCTCGAGGACCAGAGACAGCGACACCCATCTCGGACGAGGCGCTGCCCGTGCTGGGGCCAGTGCGCATGGTGAGCACGCGGACGCTCGACGTGGGCTACCTCGAAGCAGGACCAAGCAACGGCGACGTGGTGATCCTGCTGCACGGGTTCCCCTACGACGTCCACAGCTACGTCGACGTGATCCCGGAGCTGGCGGCTGCTGGTCTACGCGTCGTGGTCCCCTACCTGCGCGGTCACGGCCCCACCCGCTTCCGCGACGACACCACCCCGCGCTCCGGCCAGCAGGCCGCGCTGGGTTCGGACGTCATCGAGCTCATGGACGCCCTGCAGATCTCCCGCGCCTGTCTCGCGGGCTACGACTGGGGCGGCCGCGCCGCCTGCGTGGCGGCCGCGCTGTGGCCGGATCGCTGCTCAGGGGTCGTCTCTGTCAACAGCTACCTCATCCAGGACATCGCCGCAGCGGGTGCGCCGCTCCGTCCTGACCTCGAGGCGGGGTTCTGGTACTTCTGGTACTTCGCCACCGAACGGGGCAGGACCGGCCTGAACGAGAACCGACGCGAGATCGCCAAGGTGATCTGGACGCGCAACTCGCCCCTCTGGGCCTTCACCGACTCGATGCTTGCCCGTGCGGTCGTCGCCTTTGAGAACCCGGACTATGTCGAGGTCGTCGTCCACTCCTACCGGCATCGCCTCGGGCTGGCGTCCGGGGCGCCCGAGTACGAGGGGCTCGAGACCCGGCTGGCGGCACTGCCACCGATCCCGGTCCCGGCCGTCACTCTCGACGGGCTGGCCGATGGCAACTTCCCGGCGACCGACGGCGGCCCGTCGGCCGACCACTTCACGGGGCCACGGGCACATCACCAGGTCCCGGACGCGGGTCACAACCTCCCGCAGGAGGCGCCGGCCGCGTTCAGCTCCGCCGTGCTCGAGCTCCTCGACAGCCAGGTCCCGGCCGCTGTGACGCGCCCCGGTTCCTGAGCGCCGGCTACCGGGTGCGGAGGTTCATCTCGGTGTGCCGGTAGTGGGAAGCTCCAGATAGCCCAGGCCACTGGTCTCCAACCAGGTCCGGTCGGGTGAGTGGACCATGCGCAGCAGGAGATGGTCGCAGCCGGGGCAGCGCAGCACCGTTCCCGGCCCACCGAGGAAGGCGTGTGCCTGGGCGATGATCACCTGCTGCCCGCAGCCGAGGCACGGACCGGAGGTCTGCGTCATGTCGACGCCGAACAGCGCCTCCAGTTCACCAGCTGCGGCGTTCCCGTCGAGGAACCGGGGTGTCTCGCTCATGTCGGTCAGGTCCTCCCTGCGCCGAACCGTTCGGCGCGAATCAGTTCCGGGTCGTGGCCCGCGAGAAGCAACAAGGCGATGACCGCCTCCACGAACGGCGTGGGTCCACAGACGTAGCAGCGCGGTGCGTCCTCCGGTGCGAGCACGTGGGCGGCGACGTCCCGCGCGTCGATCCGGTGCGGCTGCCTGGCGTCGCCTGCCGGGGAACGCCGCGAGTAGACGAGCGTGGCGCGGTCGGCGCCGTCGGCGGGGTCGCCAGCTGCGGCCAGCTCATGGGAGAAGAGCACGGCTTCGGGGAAGCGCGCGGAGTACAGCAGCCACATCGTCGAGGGATGACGGACGGCTCGGTGGGTGCGCAGCATGCTCATCAACGGCACCACGCCGCTGCCGCCACCGATCAGCTGGACGGGTTGCTGCTCGGTCGGCGACCACACGAACCAGCCTCCGAGGGGTCCTCGGACCTCGAGGGCCACCCCCGGTTCGGCCATCTGGGCGAGGAACGGGGAGACCTCGCCACCCGGAGTCGCCTCGACGGTGAGCTCCAGGGTGTCGGCCGTGGGCGCCGAGGCGATCGAGTACGCGCGTTGCGCTGTGTAGCCACCGGCCGCGGTCAGCCGCACGTCCACGTGCTGGCCCGGCTTGTGCCCCTGCCAGCCCCGCACGGCGAGCGTCAGCGTACGCGCGGTGGCGGTCTCACGACGCACGCCCTCGAGCGTCGCCGACTGCCAGGTCAGTCGCCCCAGTACCGCTGTTCTTGCCATGGGTCTCCGTAGGAGTGATAGCCGAGTCGCTCCCAGAACCCGGACTCCGACTCGAGGGTGAGCTCGAGCTGGCGCAGCCACTTGGCGCTCTTCCACAGGTAGAGGTGGGGGACCAGCAGCCGAACCGGACCACCGTGCTCAGGCGACAACGGGGCTCCGTCGTACTCGTGGGCCAGCCAGGCCCGTCCGCCGAGCAGGTCCGCCAGCGGCACGTTCGTGGTGTACCCGCCGTACGAGTGGGCGAGCACATGCTCGGCGGCGGTCGAACCCACCTGCTCCATCAGGGCGTCCACGGGAACACCGCCCCAGCGGGTGCCCAGCTTCGACCAGCCCGTCACGCAGTGGAGGTCGATGTCGATCTGCTCGCTCCCGAGCTCGAGCAGGGTGGCGAAGTCCCAGTGGTGGCGCTCCCCTGCCTCGGAGACGACGCTGAACTCCCAGGCGCGACGGTGGATGACCGGGGTGGGTCCCGCTGAGAGCACGGGGAAGTCGCGGGTCAGGTACTGGCCCGGCGGCAACGGGACAGCGTCCGCCGCCCGGTGACCGGAGAAGCCTTCTGAGAGCGCATTCATGGGCTGGCCTCGGATCGTCGGCGGTGCCGGTCACCGTCGATCATCCATGCAGGGGGAGCAGCGAACATCGGTCATCTGACTGCCGTGGCCGGCCATGGGTCCCGTTCCGCGCCTTCTACGGGCGCCATCGGCGGGCCACTATGGAGCCATGAGCGAGTCGATGCTCCCTGGCGAGGGCGAGCACCTGACCGACGGGTGGGAGCCGGACACGCCGCCTGATGACACGTTCAAGCGGCGAGCGGTCCTGGTGCACGCGTCGTGGCCGGTCGCCGTCGCCTCGGCGCTGGGGCGCCCCTCACGCCGCACAGACCGCTGGTCCGGCGCTCACGTCGGTGACACCGGGGAGCTGACGAACCCGGTGATCCTCACCCAGCCCGTTCCCGAGTCAGACGCAGCTTCTCTCGTCGCCGAGATCGCCGACCTGATCCCTGCGCCGACGCCCTACTTCCTCCTCAACCCCTGGCTCGGACCGGATCTGGCTCCGCACGGTCTCGCCCTCCTCGGCCACCCCCCGCTGATGGTGCGCTTCCCGGCCCCCCGTCCGAACCGCGACCCCGAAGGCGTACGCGTGGTCGAGGTGGGCGACGAGTCGGACCTCGCCCTGGCTGAAGGCGTGTTGATCGCCGGCTACCCCATGCCCGGCAGCACACCGGGCAGCGTGCTGCAACGCGGTCTCCTCGGAGGGGCCACCCGGGTGTGGCTGGGGTACGTCGACGACGAGCCGGTCTCCGTGGCGGCCGCCCATCAGGCTGCCGGGGCGACCCTGGTCGAGTACGTCGCGACGCTCCCCGCCGCCCGGGGGAAGGGCGCGGGTGCAGCGGTCACGTGGGCAGCGACCCTGGCCGGCCCCGAAGTACCAGCTGTCCTGGTCTCCAGTGACGACGGCCGACCGACGTACGAACGGATGGGCTACCTGCCACTGGAGCGCTGGACCGCGTGGTTGAGGGCCTGACCAGACTGCGGTCGCCTAAGGTGCCAGGAGTGGTGGCGGACGCCCTGGGCGGAACCCTGGACAACGGTGAATGCTGCCTGATCATCACGGGAGCACCTGGCGCCGGAAAGTCGACGGTGGCCCACCTGGTGGCACAGCGACTCGCCCGAGCGGCGGTGTTGGACGGCGACTTCGTCAACGAGCTGATTGTCAGTGGCCGGGTGTGGGCCCTCGGAGAACCGGCCGACGAGGCCGCTCGCCAGGTCCGGCTCTGCAACAAGAACCTCAGTGCCCTCGCGGCGAACTTCGCCGACTCACGCTTCACGCCCGTCATCGACGGGGTTCTTCCAGATCGTTCGCAGCTCGACTTCTTCCTCCGCGCCCTGAGCCCTCGACGGGTCTTGCTGATCGTTCTGGCGCCCAGCATTTCCGTGTGTCGGCATCGCAACACCACCCGCCATCCGGAGGAGCAGTTCTTCTTCGACGACTACGAGAGCCTGACGGCTGGGATGCGCAGCGAGTTCGGGACCGTGGGCTGGTGGTTCGACACCGGGGCCCTCACACCCCACGAGACTGCCGCCGAGGTCATTGCTCACGCCGACGACCTGGCGCACGTGGGCCCCTAGCTTCGGTCGGCGCGATTGACTCCAACGTTGACTTGAGTGGTCCAATGAGTCATGACAGTGGTGCACGACCACCGCCGAAGCGCGCTCGCGGCAGCCGCGGTCACGTGGTCCGCACGTGCCCTCGTGGCCGTCGTCGCCGGATACCTCCTGCTCCTCGGCTGGCTTGGCGGTGAGCCGTCGTTCCTTTGGCCGGGTGGCCTCCTCACAGCTGCGGCCGCCGCGTCCTTTCGGTGGCCGGACGTGGCGCCCCTGTCGGTCATGCTGCTTCTTGCCTTTGGTCTCGTCGCGCTTTCCGTCACGTGGTTGAAGTACGGCACAGAATCGGTGGGCGTCGACCTCATCGAGAGTGACATCGAGTCAGATCTCCGGGATCAAACCGGAGTACCGGTTGACGTGACGTGCCCAGACATCGTCGAACGCGTCGACGATTCGACGGGGGGCATGTTCTCGTGCGAGCTGGTTCGACCCGACGGAACGACAGATCGAGTCACCGTGTCGCTGCAGGGCGACGGCGGGATGCGCTGGTGGCGGATCGGTTGATCGCTGGCCGTGCGTGAGGGCTACGGGCAGCCTCAGCACGCGACCTGCTTAGTGGCTCGCCGGCGTCTAGCATGCCCGTTGTGCCCGCCCGACTGCTCGCTCTGACGCTCGACGCGCACGACCCCGCTCGCCTCGCGGGCTTCTGGGCCGGTCTTCTGCAACGCGTGGTGATCGAGGAGCCCCGTGGTGCGCTGCTGCCCGGGACCGAGACCCAGGTCGGCCTGCGGTTCGCAGGCAGCGGCGGTGAGAAGGTCGGCCCGAACCGGGTGCACCTGCACCTGACCAGCACCAGCCGCGCCGCTCAGCAGGACACCGTTGCCGCCGCCCTGGACCTCGGCGCCAGCCACCTCGACGTCGGCCAGTCGCCCGAGGAGCAACACGTCGTGCTGGCCGATCCCGAAGGCAACGAGTTCTGCGTGATCGAGCCCGGCAACTCGTTCCTGGCCGGCACCGGCCTTCTTGGCGAGCTCGCCTGCGACGGCACCCGGCACGTCGGGCTCTTCTGGGCCGAGGCGCTGGGCTGGCCCCTGGTGTGGGACGAGGACCAGGAGACCGCGATCCAGTCCCCGCACGGTGGAACCAAGATCGCGTGGGGCGGACCACCCGTGGCGCCGAAGCGCGGGAGGAACCGGCAGCGCTTCGACCTCATCCTTGGCGAGGGCGACGTGGCAACCGAGGTCGACCGACTACTCACTCTGGGAGCGACCCGGTTCGACAGCGCCGGAGGTGGCGCCGTCGAGCTGGCGGACCCCGACGGCAATGAGTTCAGCCTCACGCCCCGCTGACCTCAACTCAGGACCAGTCAGCTCGGCTGCGCCAAGCGAAAGAACGACCCGCATTCGGGACGGCGCGAGCCCTGCCGCATAGATTCGGCACGTGCCGACCCTGATCCACCTCAACGGACCCTCGGGAGTGGGCAAGTCAACGCTGGCACAGCGATACGTCGACGAGCACCCCGGCGTCCTCAACCTCGACCCGGACGTGGTCCTGTCTCTCATCGGCGGGTGGCGGACTGACTTCTTCCGGTTCTTGGGACCAGCTCGCGACCTCGCCGTTGCCATGGCCGGCGCTCACCTTCGGGCGGGATACGACGTGGTCATGCCGCAGCTGGTCATGCGCATCGAGGAGGCCGAGCGGTTCCAGGCCGCCGCCGGCACCGCGAACGCGGGCTACCTCGAGCTGGCGCTTCTCGCCGATCCTGAGGAACAGATCACACGGTTCCGCAGGAGGGCCGAGGAGTCTCACCTGGACCGACACGTCACGCAGGCGGTCGACGCTCAGGGCGGTGATGACCTCCTGCGCACGATCAACGGGGACTTCCTCGTCTATCTCGATCATCGTCCCAATGCGTTGCGTCTCGCTACTTCGGGTGCCGGCAGCGACGCCTCGTACGCTCGCCTCTCGGCTCTCCTACGGTCAAGCTCAGGTCGAGGGTGACTCGGTGAGCCTTGGGGTTCGGCTGCGGCAGATGGAGAGGTGCGGCCGTCCGGCTCCACAGGTGATCCGGTCACGCCGCGCGTTCACCACCGATGTACGGAGCTCCAGCCGCCGGTGAGCAGGCCACGCGTCTTGCGTCCGTAGGCTGTTGCTCGTGATTCGAGTCGTCCAGTATGACCCCACATGGCCGGAGCGATTCGAGCAGTTGCGGCGGCTGTACGCGGACAGGATGGCAGTCGCCGGTGTGCCGGTTGTGGCCATCGAGCATGTCGGCAGCACGGCGGTTCCCGGACTGGCCGCGAAACCGATCATCGACTGCGACATCGTGGTCGCCGAACAGGACGTGCCTGAGGCGTCGAACACGTTGGTCGATCTTGACTACGAGCCGCTCGGTGACCTCGGCATCCCGCAGAGGTGGGCGTTCAAGGAACCGCAGCGACTGGCTGGAACCAATACCTACGTCGTCATCGATGGTTCGCTGGCTCTCCGCAACCACCTCGCCGTCCGTGACACACTCAGGAAGAATCCAGCCCTTCGCGACGAGTACGCGGAGGTGAAGCGGCGTGCGGGAGCCGCCGCCATGAACATCGCCGAGTACGGCCGCGGCAAGAACGCGATCCTTCAGCGGATCCTGGCGGCCGCGGGATTGAGCGCGGCGGAGCGTGCGTCCATCGACGCCAACCAGGTGCCCCACGAAGCGAGTCCCCGGTGACAGCACGCCGAAACCGGATCGGGCTCGGATGGGCAAGGCAACATTCCGGCTCCTTCAGCTCGCGAGGCGTCCGGCAGGAGCCGCTCGAGGTCTGACACCATGTTTCGAATGCGGCGCCGAACCCCTGACCTGCTTCCTCGCCATGACTTCCCGTACGACGATCCGTGGCGCCTGGTTGAAAGGCGATTCACCGAGAAGCGGCTGGGCCAGACAGAGTCATTGTTCAGCGTGGCCAACGGGTACCTCGGGCTGCGTGGCAACCACGACGAGGGACGCCCGGCGCACGAGCACAGCACGTTGGTCGCAGGGTTCCACGAGACGTGGCCCATCGCGCACGCCGAGGAGGCCTTCGGTCTGGCGCAGACCGGCCAGACGATCGTGGATGTGCCGGACACCAAGCTGATCCAGCTGTACGTCGATGACGAGCCACTGTTCCTGCCGACCGCGCCGACGTCGGACTACGAGCGGGTGCTGGACTTCCGGGAGGGCACGCTGAGCCGTCGCCTCATCTGGGAGACGCCGTCCGGCAAACGAGTCGAGATCCGGTCTCGACGGCTGACGTCGCTCCGACAGCGCCACCTGGCCGCGTACGAGTATGAGGTCCGCATGCTCAACGGGTCGGCACCGGTGGTGATCACCTCGCAGCTACGCAACCATGACGACGAGGAGCGCGTCGCTCCGGGGAACATCGATCCTCGGGTCCGTCACGTGGGCAAGGCGCTGCGCAACGTGCTGCACCGGGCGGAGGGTGAGCGCCTGCTCTTCGGCTACCGCACCACCAACAGCCGCATGACGCTCGGATGCGGCGTGGATCACGTGATGGAGACCGACAACGACTACCAGGTGCACAGCGAGTGCTCGGAGGACGTCGGTGAGGTGACCTACATCGTCGAGGCCCAGCCGGACGTGCCGATCCGGCTGATCAAGTACGCCGCCTACCACACGTCGCGCAGCGTGGCCCCCGCGGAGCTGGTCGGCCGTGCGGCCAGGGTTCTGTGGCGCGCCGTGTCCGGCGGTTTCGAGGACCTCATCGCCAGTCAGCGCGCCGTGCTGGACGACTTCTGGGAACGCAGCGACGTGGAGGTCGAGGGCGACAAGCAGGTGCAGCAGGCCGTGCGCTGGAACCTCTTCCAGCTCTTCCAAGCGACCGCGCGCGCCGAGGGCACCGGCGTGCCGGCCAAGGGGCTCACCGGGCCTGGCTACGAGGGACACTACTTCTGGGACATCGAGACGTTCGTGCTGCCGTTCCTGTGCTACACCGAGCCGCGGACCGCCAAGAACTTGCTTCACTTCCGCCACGGCATGCTCGGCACGGCTCGCGCCAGGGCATCCGAGCTCAACCTGGCGGGCGCGCTCTTCCCGTGGCGAACCATCGCCGGCGAGGAAGCCTCGGCCTATTACCAGGCCGGAACGGCTCAGTACCACCTCGACGCCGACATCGCGTACGCCCTCAAGAGGTACATCGACGTCACCGGCGACCGTCGCACGCTTTTGAAGGAGGGCGTCGATCTGTTGGTCGGGACCGCGCGGATGTGGGCGGACCTGGGCCACTATGACGCGGAAGGAAAGTTCCACCTGTTCACCGTCACCGGGCCGGACGAGTACACCACCGTCGTCAATGACAACGCCTTCACCAACCTGATGGCCCGGTTGAACCTCAACTACGCGGCCACCGTGATCGAGGAGCTGCGGGACACCGACGTTGACCGCTACGGACAGCTGTGCCATGACGTCGGCATCGACGACGGGGAGACAGCCGAGTGGCGCCGCGCCGCCGAGATGATGCACGTGCCGTATGACGAGCAGCGGGGCATCAACCCCCAGGACGCGCAGTTCCTCGAACGGGAGGTCTGGGACTTCGACAGCACGCCCGAGGAGAACTACCCGCTTCTGCTGCACTATCACCCCTTGGTCATCTACCGGCACCAGGTGATCAAGCAGGCCGACGTCGTGCTTGCGATGTTCCTGCTTGGCAACGAGTTCGGGCTCGAGCAGAAGCGGCGGAACTTCGACTACTACGACCCTCTGACCACCAGCGACTCCTCGCTGTCCCCGCCCGTGCACAGCATCGTCGCGGCCGAGGTGGGCGAAGCGCAGCATGCCATGCGTCACTTCCGGCTCGCGCTCTTCATGGACCTGGCCGACGTGGCGCAGAACACCGACCAAGGTGTGCACATCGCATCGACCGGCGGGGTGTGGATGGCGTTGGTGTACGGCTTCGGCGGGCTACGCGACCACGACGGCGAGATATCTTTCGACCCCCGGCTGCCTGAGGAGTGGGGCCGGCTGCGGTTCAAGTTGCGGGTCCGTGATCGCCGACTCGACATCGCGATCACCCACGAGTGCATCAGTATTGCGCTGCTCGACGGTGAGGACCTTGCGATACAAGTCCGAGGCAAGGGCGTGGAGCTGGGCGCCGGCCAGAGCATCGAGGTGGAGATGAGTGGAGATGACTGAACTCGACGGGTACGACGCCGTGCTGTTCGACCTCGATGGGGTGATCACCAGCACCGCCGACCAGCACTTCGCCCCCC
>CADCUI010000037.1 GCA_902805845.1 uncultured Nocardioidaceae bacterium | reverse complement strand
GCAGCCGCTCCTGCAGCACCACCCGGGCCAGGAGCACCGTCGCGACCGGGTACAGGGAAGCAAGGACGGACGTGACGCTCACGTAGCCGAGCTGGGTGGCGAACCCGTAGAGCAGGTTCGCCGAGACGTCGCCCACCCCCACGACCACCAGCGGCCCCACGTCGGTGGGCTGCAGCCCCCCGAGGTTGCGCGTGATGACCGCGGCCACCACGAAGCCGCTGACGCTGGTCAGCCGCATGCCCCACATGGTCATGACAGCGTCGGTCTCGGCCCCGCGGGCGATGAACAGCATGGCGAGCCCGAACCCCAGCCCTGCGACCACGGCGAGGAGCACCGGTCGAACGCCGGCGCTGCCCTGCAGCTCGGGCCCGCTGGCGGCGACGGCTCCGACCAGGGCCACGGCGATGCCGGCGCTGGCGAGGGCCGAGGGTTGCTCGCCGGCGAGCAGCCCCCCGACCACGGGTACGACGGCGCCGAGCGCGGCGATCGGCGAGACGACCCCCATGGTGCCGCTCGCCAGGGCCGCGTAGAAGCAGACCAGACCGAGCGCGCCCGCGACCGCCGCCAGCACCGAGGGCACCAGCCACCCGAGCGGCGAGCCGAACCCGTCGGTGACGACGGCCGCGATGGTGGCGACCACCAGTCCGGCGGCCTGCGAGGCTCCCACGACGGCATAGGCCGCTCGCCGCCGGGACAGCAGGCCACCGAGGAAGTCGGCGCTGCCCCACAGGACGCTCGAGAGCAGAGCCAGCAGCACCGCCATGCGCTCGCCGTGCCTCCCGAGTCAGGTCACCAGCGAATCGACGTCGAGCCCGCTGACGGCCTTGTGGATGCCCTCGGCGAGGACGGTGACGCTAGCACGCGAGGGACGACACCGATCAAGCTGGCACCCGGTTCCGACGCCTCAGGCAGGCGCGGTCGCTGACTCTTCGGCAGGCGTGCTGGCCACGGACCGCTCGCGGTGCCAGGCACGGCGGGCGACCACGCCGGCCACCGCCAAGATCGCGGCCATGCCGGGCAGGTCGAGCCACCAGGGGAGCCCACCGAGTGAGTCCACCACGGTGACCGCGTTGACGAGGACGACCAGTGCTCCGACGAGCGTGCCCATCGGGGCGTGCGGCAGCCGGCCCGCCAGCCGTGCGGCGTACGGCGCGACCAGCACGCCGCCGATGACCAGGCCGATGACCGGGAGCCACGGGATGCCGTGCTGGGCAGCGCCGGTGAGGAAGCCGGTGGACACCGAGACCGCGACCACGAACTCTGCGGCGTTCGTGGTGCCGACGACCTTGCGCGGCTCGTGGCGGGTCACGGTCATCAGCGAGGGCGTCACGACCGGGCCCCAGCCGCCGCCGCCGGTGGCGTCGACGAACCCGCCGACCAGTCCGATCGGCGACAGCCATCGGGCCTTGTGCCCGCCCTGCGGGGTCGGGATGAGACGCATCCCCAGGCCGAACCGGGCGAAGATCACGAGGCCGAAGAAGATCAGCAGCCCCGACATCCATGCCTTGGCGGAGGCCATGCTGATGTTGGTGAGCACCACCGCGCCGAGAAAGCCGCCGACCGCCCCCGGCAGTGCGACGCGGAGCAGCACCGGTACATCGACGTTGCCCTCCCGCCAGTGGGACAGCCCGCTGACCAGCGTGGTCGGGAGCTTGGCGGCGTGCGTGGCGGCGCTCGCTGTCACCGGGGAGACACCGAGGAAGAGCAGGACCGTGGCGCTGGTGACGCCGAAGCCCATGCCCAGGGTGCCGTCGATGAACTGTGCCAGGCCTCCGGCAATGGCGAACGCAGCAAGTACCCACATGAGATGACTCCCCCGTCTATTAACTCAAGTTGTTCAGTCATCTTATGGTGGCTTGGTCCGAATGTCTCCGCCACGCCCATACGGCTCCGCAAGTCAGGCCGAAGGTCCCGGGGGTGGCGGCGGGTCGTCGTCCGTCTCAGGTTGCCGGCTGTCGGCTGCTCACGAGATCGACACGAGGGCGACGCCGGCCATGGCGGCGGCCACCCCGACGTACTGGATGCGCAGCAGCCGCTCGTGCAGGACCGCCCAGGCCAGCAGGACCGTGGCGACCGGGTAGAGGGAGGCGACGACCGAGGTGATGCTGACGTAGCCGAGCTGGCTCGAGAGGCCGAACAGGAGGTTCGCCGAGACGGCGCACGTCCCGACGACCACGAGCGGCCCCGCGTCGGCCAGCCGCAGCCTGCCCGTGCTCCGGCACATGATCGCGACCACCGCGCAGCCGACGACACCGGTCAGCCGCATGCCCCACACGGTCATGACCGCGTCGGTCTCCGCGCCGCGGGCGATGAACAACATCCCGAACCCGAACGCGACGCCGGCGACCACGGCGAGGAGGATCGGTCGCGCGCCCGAACCGCCTCGGAGCTCCGGACCGCTCGCCGCCACGGCCCCGAGCAGGCCGAGGACGATGCCGGCGCTGGCGAACGCCGAGGGCCGCTCACCTGCGAGGAGCCCGGCGACGACGGGTACGACGGCGCCGAGTGCGGTGATCGGCGAGACGACCCCCATGGTGCCGCCGGCCAGCGCGGCGTAGAACGACACCAGGGCGAGCGATCCGCCGACCGCGGCCAGCACGGAAGGCACCACCCACCCGAGGGGCGAGCCGAACCCGCCGGTCACGATCGCCGCGACAGTGGCAACCGCCAGTCCGGCGGCCTGCGAGGCCCCTACGACGGCGTAGGCCGCCCTACGTCGGGACAGCAGCCCGCCGAGGAAGTCGGCGCTGCCCCACAGGCCGCTCGAGAGCAGGGCCAGCAGCACCGCCATGCCGTGGTCCTCTCGCTCGTGTCGACGGCGGACGCGGGCTTCGGACTGCCTGACAGCCGGATGCCCCTCGTGGGACTCCGGACCGGCATCAGTCCAGGCGTCAGCCTAGTTTCATCACCCGCATCGTCCGCCGGGCCATCTTGCGCTCGCCGAGCGCGTTCGGGTGGACGACGATCGGGTTGGTCGTACCGATGATCGGCTCGATCCACCGCTCTCCGATCGGCCGGCAGGCGTCGTGCCCCACGGAGACCTTGCTCAGGTCGACGTAGCTGCTCCCGGTCCGGCTGGCCGCGCGGCGGACCTTCCGGTTCAGCAGTGCCTGGATGCCGTGGACGTACGGCACGTCGCCCCTGGCGACCGGCAGCCTGTCGAAGCAGCCCACCCGCTCAGGCAGGATCCACGGGTACCCCAGGATCGCCACTCGCGCCCGCGGCGCGCGTCGGTGGACCGCCCGCAACGCCCTCAGCAAGGCCGGGAAGGTCTTCGTGCGGATGTCGTCGGCGAACGACGAGCCGTACTGTTCCTCGCACGGACTGCCTTTTCCCCCCGCCACCAGGCCGGCGGCACCGCACTTGATGATCGCGCCGATGAAGGTGTCGTTGTTGTTCCCGCCGATCGTCATGGTGACCAGTCGGGTCCTCCTCGTCAGCGCGTCGAGCTGCGGCGGCACCCCGTCGTACTGGCTCCTGAAGTAGTTCTTCGTCTCGGCACCGCCGCACGTGACGTCCACGAGCCGCACCTCGGTGCGCGCGGCGATGACGTGGGGGTAGTTCCTGATCGACCGCAGGCACTGCGCAGGCGCCGTAGGGTCCGGCGGGAGCACGCCCGAGGCGGCACTGTAGGAGTCGCCCATGGCGACGTAGCGCAGCGGTCTCGTGTCGGTGGCCTCCGATGCCTCCGAGGGGGCCGCTTGGGACGGCGCCCCGAGCAGGGCCGCGGCAACGGCGGCGCCAAGCAATGGCACAGCGGTACGTCGGAACATGGAGCCTCCTCGTGCATCGACCTCTCTGTCGTAGGTCGGAGCCATGTGGATTGTCCACCGTGGCCACCCGAAAATGTCGGTGCGGCCTGACAGCGTTGCGTCATGGCGGCAGAGGTCCTCGACAGCAGACGGGAGTCGGGGGCGCCCACGCCGCTGGAGCTGCGGGATCGGCCGTGGCACGTGTT
The DNA here is from genome assembly GCA_902805845.1 of uncultured Nocardioidaceae bacterium. Taxonomy (GTDB): domain Bacteria; phylum Actinomycetota; class Actinomycetes; order Propionibacteriales; family Nocardioidaceae; genus Marmoricola_A. Next base: position 32,889 of record CADCUI010000037.1, on the reverse strand, counting down.
CAGTGGTCGGCTGAATGCGCGGTTGGACGAGCTCGCCGGCACCGACGTCTGGTCGATGGACGAGGTCGAGGCCGCCGAGACAATCGTGGAGCTGCAGAGGGCCCAGGCGAAGCTGACCGCAGCGCAGGCACGCCTCCTGGCGCACGCGGAGAGGGTTGGCGTCGCGGAGCTCGTGCATGCGACATCCACCGCGGCGTGGCTACGGAGTCAGGTCCGCGTGACGCCGCGGCAGGCCAAGCGGGCCGTGGGGCTGGCCAAGGCGTTGGACAGCGGTCGCTATCCCGCGACCCGGAGCGCCCTCGCCGCTGGTGAGCTGATGCCAGACCAGGCACAGGTGATCGTCGCTGCGGTCGATGCTCTGCCGGACCGGGTGTTCGCGGAGGACCGAGCGCGCGGTGAGGCGCATCTGGTGGAGCTGGGGCGCGACTACGACGCCCGGCAGCTTTCAAGGCTCGGCAAGCACCTGCTCGAGGTGGTGGATCCCGAGGTCGCCGAGCAGGAGCTCGCGAAGCGGCTGGACGCAGAAGAGGCAGCGGCGGCCCGCGCGACGTCGTTCACCCTGTTCGACGACGGCGCCGGCAAGGCGCACGGCAGGTTCACCATGCCGAGCCTGCACGGGCAGATGCTGAGGAAGCTGCTGGAGGGGTTCGCGAACCCGCAGATCCCCGACCCGATCGCCCGCACCGTTCCGGCAAGGGGTGACTCCTCCGAGGAGGAACCGGGCGAGGGTCTCAGGCGGGCGACCTGCGAGGTCATGGGGGATGCGTTGGTCAGGCTCATCGAGAGCTACCCGGTGGAGAAGGTCCCTGCTTCCGGCGGCCTGAACGCCACCGTGGTGGTGACCATGTCGCTCGAGTCCCTGCGCGACGGCCTCGGGCACGCCACGGTGACCGGTGCGGACGCGGAGCTGTCCGGTGCCACGGCACGACGGTTGGCGTGCGCTGCCGGGGTTGTCCCGGCCGTGCTCGATGGCCGCAGCAGAGTGCTCGACCTCGGGCGTCGCAGCCGGCTGGCCACCTCGGCACAGCGACTCGCCAAGCTCATCGAGCAGCAAGGGTTCTGCGCCATCGACGAGTGCGACCGACCGGCTTCCTGGGCTGACGCGCACCACTGGAAGAAGCGATGGTCCGACGGCGGCACCACCGACCTCGACGACCTGATCCTGATCTGTCCACGTCACCACACCCTCGCCCATCGACGAGGCAGGACCGTCGGCCCGGTGGGGGATGGCAGGTACCGCATCCACCACCAGACCTGACCCGGGGACCCGCGGCCGCCCCGGTGGCCCCGCATGCTCCGGCCGCGCCGGCACAGCGCTCGAAGCAGGTCACGCGCTGACGGCTAGGTCGTCAGGCGCTGACGGCCAGGTCGTCGGGCGCCACCACTCCGAGCTCCACATCGTTCGCCCAGTGCACCGGCCAGACGTGCAGCCCCGCCCGTCGTACGACGTCGGTCAGGGCGACCGCCCAGCGACGCTCACTGACCGAGATGCCGTCGCGACCAGGACGGGTCAGCAGGAACGCGATCGAGCCTCCCGTGCCCTCGGCGAGCTGATCGACGATGCACCTCAGGCCGTCGTGCAGGCCGAGGTCCGGAAGCGGCGGGAGGTCCTCGACCTGCAGGATGACCGGTGTCGGGCGCCCGTCCGCGTCGAGCAGGTGCACCCACAGGGACCGCCCCCCGAAGCCGAGGGGACCCATGAGCATCCGCCACAGGCGATGCAGGTCCTCCTGGGTCCGGACCGGAGGCACGTCGGCAGGGGAGGTGAGCGGCGGGATGTGGTCGTCCATGGCCGCCGAGTGTGCACCCATCGGCCGGTGCGCCGCTTTCTCTCTCCACAGGTCACGACGAGCCGGGACGCTACGTCGTCACGGTGCGCCGTCATGCTGGACCCATGCCACTGACCGAGCACGAGCTGACCGTCGCGCTCCACGGAGCTGCGAAGGCAGTGCTGGCCGCGCAGAGCCGTGAGGTCCGCAAGGGCCGCAAGGACGTCGACACGGTGTGGGACGAGATGGACCGCGTCCAGCGGTTCAAGCTGCTGGACTCCCTCGGCGATCAGCTGCTTCCGGTGCTCGTCGGGCTCCCCGACGTCACGGTCGAACCCGGCACTCGACCTGCCTTCACCGACGAACAGATCACCGACGGGGTCGAGGCACGCCTCGGCGACGTCGGTGGGCGGCTTCGCCGCAAGGCTGTGGTGGCGACGCGGGTGGCGTTGGTGCGCACCGCCCTCGCTCACCTCCCCCCACGCACGGACCCCGACGCCCTCCTGCCGCCGACCGACCCGTGAGCGAGAGGCGCGGTGGCGGATCCGCCTCACGAGCGCGTACGGCGGGCCGCGTCGTTCTGGGAGGGGCTCTGCTGGTGGCCGGCACGGCCCACCTGACGCTCGCCCGCCGGACGTTCCGGGCCCAGGTGCCGGCGTGGGTGCCGGTGAACGAGGACCTCGTCGTCCTCTCCTCGGGGGTCGTCGAGCTGGCTCTGGGCACCGCCCTCATCGTGCTGACCCGCCACCAGGTGCTCGTCGGGTGGCTCGTGGCGGCGTTCTTCGTCGCGGTCTTCCCGGGAAACGTCTCGCAGTACCTCTCCGGCACCGATGCGTTCGGCCTGGACACCGACACCCAGCGGCTGGCCAGGCTGTTCTTCCAACCGCTGCTGGTGGTGTGGGCGCTGTGGGCGACGGGTGCCTGGGCGTCTCGGCGCCAGGCACGGCGCGACCGGCACGTGAGCAGCTCCTGACCGGCTTCGCGGTGGATGCTCAGCCGGGGGAGTGGAGCCAGGGGTCCCTCAGGTCGAAGTACGACGGCTCGCCCGCGGACAGCTGCTCCATCTCCTGCATCATCTTCTGCATCTCCGGCGGCGGTTCCTTGCTCTCGCCGGCACGCGCCTCCTCCTCGGAGGTGAAGTAGAGCGCCATGGTCCACGCGTCGCCGTCGTGCTCCAGGGACATCGATCCCAGGATGTCCGGACGGAACCCCCGCCAGTCGATGCTGTCGTCGTTCATGAGCTCGCGTGCACGGTCCGGGTCGGTGGTTCGCCCCTGCATGACCTGGACGAAGCGGGCCTGATCGGGGTCGCCCGGGAGGTCGAGGTCGACCCGGGAGCTGTTGTGGAACTCCGGCTCGCCGGTGAAGACCGGCCGCGTCTCCTCCCACCACGCCGTCTGGTCCGGCCGGTCGCTGTTCTGCTGCGCTGCCTCCTCGGACTCGAAACGCGCCAGCACCACCAGCGTGCCGTCCTCGGTCACCCCCGCCGTGCTCCCCAGCCAGCCGGTGGCGCCCGGGGCCAGCTCTGTCATCCACGTGTCGAACCGTGCGCGCGCCGCAGCCGCGTCACTGACACGCCCCTGGATCACCTGTACGAACATGTCGAGCTCCTGTCGCCGCGACCCTCCGCCGGTTCGCGTGGGTCGTCTCGACGCTACGCCGATCGAGGCCCGGCGGACACCGTCACATTCGAGGCGTCGGGGGCGGACCCACTCAATTGGCTCGGCTCAGCCCCGGTGACGGCCCGCCCCTCGCCGGGACGGGCCGCACCGCGGCCTCCAGGCTGCCGGTCAGTCGACCGAGGAGATCCGGTCGGTCGGGTAGTCGTCCGGGTCGATGGGGTCGTTCGCCTCCAGGTAGGCCACCAGCGAGTCGATGTCGAGCCCGCCGACGTACCTGTTGGTGCCCTCGGGGAGCACGGTGAAGTTGTCACCGCCGTCGGCGAGGAAGTTGTTCATCACCACCCGGTACGTCGTGGCGTCCTCGAGCGGGACCAGGGGCGTGCCCGGGTCGCCGTCCGCGTCGATGAGGACGTCCCCGACGAGAGCGTTCGGCCCCTCCTCCGCACCGGCCGGGGTCGGCTGCGCGGCGTCGGACTCGTCCCAGGTGTACTCAAGGCCCGAGACCTGCAGGATCTGCTGCTCGTCGCCCTCGTTCTCCCCGTTCCACTGCTGGTTGAGCACCCGCCGGATCTGCTCGCCGGTCAGGTCCATCGACACCACGAAGTTGTTGAACGGCTGGACCGTGAACGCCGCGCCGTACGTGATGTCCCCGGCCTCGTTCTCGATCAGGTCGGCGCGGATGCCGCCGGGGTTCATCAGCGCGACGACGGGCTCCTCTCCGCCGGCCGGCACGGCGGACGGATCGGCCTTCTGCGCGTCCGCGATCAGGTTCCCCAACGGCGAGTCACGGCCGTCAGGATCCGTCTCCTCGGTCAGGACCTGGGCCGGCGTGCCGACCGGGGCGATGTGGCCGATGACCGCGTCGCGGATCGGCGCGACCAGCTCGGTGTAGGTCTCGATCAGGCCGAGGATCGCGTTGTGGGGGGTGACCGAGTCGCCGTTCTCGACAATGAGGTTCTCGGCGTACTCCGCCGGCCGGATGACGTCGCCCGAGCGAGGGTCGACGAGCAGGTGCAGCTTGGTGACCATCCGGCCGAACGAAGCGGCGCTGGTGAGCAGCCGCGGCTGACCGGCGGGGTCGTCCACCACGCAGTTGTAGGGCTGGTGGGTGTGGCCGCTGACCACGGCGTCGATCGCGGGCCTGAGCCGCGTGGAGATGTCGAGGGCCGGTCCGCTGACGCCGGTGCAGTCGTTGTACGCCGTGGAGTCGGTCGGCGTGACCCCCTCGTGCAGCAGCACCACGATCGCCTGGACGCCACGTGCCTTGAGCTGGGGCACCAGCTTGTTGGCGGTGCGGACCTCGTCGGTGAACCGCAGCCCCTTGATGCCGGCCTGGGCCACGATCGAGGGCGTGTCCTCCAGGGTCATGCCGATGAAGCCCACCTTGACGCCGCCGACCTTGAGCACCTTGGTGGCGGGGAAGACCGTCTCCCGGCCGCCGTGCTTGGCCGGGTCCTCGAACTTCACGTTGGCCGCGAGGTAGCGGAACTTCGCGCCCGCGAAGCCCTGTCCTTCGGGGCAGGAGTCCTGGCCGTCGGCGCCGGCCCCGTCCTCGATGCAGCCGCCGCGCTGCATGCGTCGCAGCTCCCGCCAGCCCTCGTCGAACTCGTGGTTGCCGACAGAGGCCACCTGGAGGCGCATGCGGTTCAGGGCCTTGATCGACGGCTCGTCGTGGAAGGCGGCGGAGAGGAGGGGCGATCCGCCGATGAGGTCGCCTGCCGCGACGGTCAGCGGGTGGGCGCCCGCGGCCCGCGACTTCGCGCGCTCCTCGCGCAGGAGCGAGGCGAGGTACGCCGCGCCGCCCGCGGGGGTGTTGTTGATGCGACCGCTCGAGCTCGTCGGCGGGACGACCTCGAGGTTGCCGTGGAAGTCGTTGAGCGCCAGCAGGTCGATCTTGACCGGCTGGACGGCCCGCTCCTGCGCCGTCCGGGCATAGCTGGCTTGGCCGCTGGTGCCGCTGGTGCCGCTGGTGCTGTCGGTGGCGAAGGCGGTCGAGCCGAAGCCGAGGGAAACCGCGACCGCGGCCGAGAGGGCCACGAGCGGTCGGGACGGACGGGGCATCCGGGACTCCTGGGGTGTCGGGGGCCTTGGCACCCTAACCCGACTTCTGTTGACGAATCGACAGCCTCCTGGTGAACGGGAGGAGTCAGCGTCGCTGGCGCAGTTCGGCGGCCCACCCATGACCGGGTCGGCTCAGGCGCTGCGCTGGCGCGACACCCCGTCGGTCCGGCTCAGGAGCACGACCGCGGAGGCCGCCAGCCCCAGGCGAGGCACTCAGCGCGCGCTCGTGCGGGACTACTGTTCCCTGCACCTCGCGGCTGGTCAGCTCCGTCACCAGGTCGGCGAAAGGCGCCTGGGCGTCACGTCCGACCCGCTCGGCAATCCGCGACATACCCTGACGCGGTGAACGCGCATCGGTGGCTGGTGGCACTCGAGCGAGCCTGGGACGCTGCACAGCTGCGCCGCGCCGACGAGCGGACCCCGGCCGACTTCCGCATCGAGACCTACGTCGGGCACGGGAGCGCTCACGGCATCGTGGTGCGCGGCCGGGTTCTCGACGACCCGTCCCCCTCGGAGGCCACGGAGGACGAGGGGATCGTCGCCGCGGTACGCCGTACCGTGCGCGGCTTCCTCACCGACGAGCTGCCCGGCGTACCACTGCGGGTGAGTGTCGCCGGCGCGACCGTCGAGACCGTCACGGACGCCGAGGGCTACTTCCGGGCGAGGCTGCAGCCCCGTCCTGACCAGCTGGCCACACCCTGGACCACGGGCACGGTGGAGCTGGCGGGCGCCTACCGCGGGCTCACCGGACCGCACACCACCCAGATCCAGGTGCGTGTCGCAGGGCCGGACGCGCAGTTCGGAGTCGTGTCGGACATCGACGACACGGTCCTCCAGACCGGCGTGCAACGGGTCGGTCACATGGTCCAGCGGACACTCACCGGGTCCGCTCTCACGCGGAGGCCCTTTCCAGGGGCGGCGGAGCTCTATCGCGACCTCGCGGCAGAGGAGAACCCGATCGCCTACGTGTCCTCGAGCCCGTGGAACCTCCACGCCTTCCTGCTGGCGTTCCTGAGGCACCGAGGCTTCCCGCTGGGGCCGGTGCTGCTGCGTGACGCGCTGGGCAGCAACACCGGCCTCGAGGACAAGGTGGACCGCATCCACGAGGCCCTCGACCTGCATCCAGAGCTGCGCTTCGTGCTCCTCGGTGACTCCGGGGAGAAGGACCCCGAGACCTACGCCGACGTCGTCCGGGCATATCCCGGCCGAATCCTCGCGGTCTACATCCGTGAGGTGCGCGTCGACCCGGGCGACGGTCGGGTGGAGAAGGTGTTGGAGGACTGGGATGCAGACGTCCCCTTCGCGCTCGCCGAGGACAGCGACGCCATCCGCCGGCATGCGACCGAGCTGGGTCTGCTGTAGCGACTGGGAAGTGCAGCCGCGGATCCCGCAGGTCGAAGTACGTCGGCTCGCCGGCCGACCCTCGCTTCCGGCCAGCTCCCACCACCTTGTCGCCCGCCTGCCGGCTGTCCACAGGCCTGTCGTCGATGCACGAGTCGTGTGCCGCCGAGGGATGCGAGCGGCCCTTCGCCTGGTGCGAGCTCCACCACCGGGTGCCGTGGAGCCACGGTGGTCCGACGGATCGATCCGCTTCCGACATCGATGGCCCAGCCGGTGGGAGGGTGGTGCCGACCCGTGGGTGTCGGTTCCCGGCGGGGAGAGAGCCGCCCCTCCCGGGGCCGATACTGCCTGACCGCCTGGCTGCGGCGGACCTCGTGCCGCGGGGCTGGTGGGCGCGACGGGTGATGGCCCATGCTGTGCGCGGGAGCGGCCCAGCCCCAGGCAGGAGGCGGCGGTGAACGTCGAGCTCAACCACACCCTCGTCCACGCCAAGGATCCGTGGGCGTCAGCCCGTGAGGTCGCCGACGTGCTGGGTCGACCGGAGCCGACGGCCTACGGGCCGTTCGCGGTTCTGGAGCTGGACAACGGCGCGAGCCTGGACTTCATCCGCGACGACGGCGAGGTCCACGCCCAGCACTACGCGTTCCTGGTGGGGGAGGCTGACTTCGACGCGATCTGGTCGCGGTTGAGGGAGACCGGCCGTCAGTGGTGGGCGGACCCGCACAGGCGGCGCCCGGGGGAGATCAACCACGGGGACGGCGGTCGCGGTCTCTACTGGGAGGGGCCGGACGGTCACTGGCTCGAGATCATCACGCGGCCCTACGGGAGCGGCGGCTGATGTCCGGACCGCTGCACCGGCCCTACCCACCGGACCGCTACCGCGGCACGACCGGCGAGGTGTCGGCGCGGCTCCGGGAGGACGGGACCGAGCCGGAGATCCGGTACCCGTCCGGCGGGACCTGCGAGTACCTCGCGACCGGGGACCAGACGGGCACGACGTTCGGGCTCTACCGCTGGACCTTCGGGCCGGAGGAGAGCGGCCCTGCCCCGCACTTCCACCGCGCCATCACCGAGTCGTTCTACGTGCTCAGCGGCGAGGTCCGGCTGTACGACGGTGAGGGCTGGCGGACCGGGCGCCCCGGCGACTTCCTGTTCGTCCCCGAGGGCGGGCTGCACGGGTTCCGTGGCGGCAACGGCGCCTCCATGCTCCTCCTCTTCACGCCGGGGGCGCCTCGCGAGGACTACTTCGAGACCCTCGCCGCCGCGGAACCGATGACCCAGGAGGAACGGACGGAGTTCATGCTCCGGCACGACACCTACTGGGTGTGAGCGACGCGGTCGTGTCTCACAGGGTCGCCAGCGAAAGTGCAGCGGTCCACGGCGGGCGGCGGCCACAGCGCGGCAACACACGGGCCGGCAGACGCCCTCACGTCATCACGCCTACGGCGAGGGCTGACCGAGCCGGTCGAGGACGTTGCGGGTCATCTGCTCGATCACCGGGTCGTGACCCGCCAGGCCGTAGCTCCAGTCCGTTGCGCCGGTGGTGACCACGGTCCCGCCGCGGGTGTAGACGCCGAGAACGGCGTGGTTGTGGGCCAGCCGTCCGATCGTCTCGGCGTTCGCCTCGCCGAAGACCTCCTCGGCCATCCACTCCAGGTCGCCTTGCGGGCCTGGTCGGTAGCGCGACGGCTGCTCGTCCTTGTCCCACAGTCGAGCCGGAGCCGACGCCAGCACCTCGAACGTGGCCGGCGTGCCGTCGGCACCCGTCGGGACGGGAAGGCCGGTGTCCGGCGACACGGTCAGCTCGCACCCGTCGACCTCGTAGACCGCGACCTGGTCGTGGGCGCCGACCACGTCGCCGTACCGCACCCCCGTCCCGGCGAAGATCCAGTGCTCCGGCCGCCAGACGGTGTAGCCCCCCGAGCCGTGGGGGACGGCCTGTCCCATCTTGATGTAACCGCCACGGGAGAAGGTCACGCCGGTGAGGTGGTTCTCCGGCCTCCCGACCCGGGCGGAGCACCAGGCCGTCGTGAGGAGGTGCTCCTGGTCGGTCCCCAGGACGGGATCTTCCGCGTAGTCGGTCTTGTACGACACCACGGCGGCGCCGCCGTCCTCGATCCGCGCCTGCCAGCACACCGAGTTGCCGGAGAAGAAGGCGCAGTTCCCTCCTCGCGCGATGTACGCCTCGAGCGTGTCGCGCATCCCCCAGGACCAGTACTCGTCATGACCGACGCTGACGACCAGGGGATAGCCATCGACGACGTCCGGGTGGAGCTCCAGGTCGCTGTTGACGGCGACGTCCAGGGCGTATCCCGCCCTTTCGGCCCACTGGACGAACGGCCTCTCCCAGTTGTGCCACCCGCTGGACCCGGACCAGGGGGACAGGCCCTGCACCGTCGTCCAGTGCCGGAAGCGCTGGTGGTCCGGATCCGGGACGCCGTCCACGTTGGGGTAGCGCATGTGCGGCTCGGGCTTGCTCAGCAGCCCCGGTGCCCAGGGCCGCAGCAACGAGGCCCGGTGCCCGCCGGTGTAGAGGTTGTGGCCGCCCCAGTCGTTGTACGCCGCGTAGGTGTTGGTGGCGAGGACGAGGAGCATCCGGCGAGCCCGCTCCTGGAGGGCGCTCGTGGGGCGCACCACGAAGAAGGTCAACGCCTCGGTCAACAGGCCGGTGGCCTCGTCCCGTCCGCGCAGCACCACCTCGTAGTACCCCGAGCGCCAGTCGTACCCGACTGCGATCTCGAAGGTCACGTCCCAGCCGCAGCCGTGCGCCGCCGCGTCTGCGGGTGCCGCCTGACGCTCCGTCGGCACCGCGAGGCTCGTCCACACGACCTCGCGGGTGCCCCCCACGCGGGCCACCTCGACCGCCACCTCCCTGGTGTCGGACGAGCAGCAGACACCGACGGCCTCGCCGGGTGCCACGCTCACACCGGTGGGGTAGGCCTCGATCACGGGAGCCTCCCGGTCGCGGTAGCTCATGTCAGCCTCAGGGGATGCACGGGAGGGCCTCGCGATGCTCGGGGTCAAGGGGCAACGGCGCGGCCGAGATCATCGCACCTCCGGGCGCATGCCGCGACCACCCGACCGCCCCGCGCACGACCTTGACGCGACGAAGATCGTCCGTGACAAGGGCACCTCGCTGACAGCGGAGTCAGTTACAGTTCCCTCGCCCCGACCCCATCGCCCGTCTCAGCTCAGGCGTCGACGCGCACCCACGCGGCGTCCTGCAGCTCAGCGCGCCGTTCCCGAGCCACATCGAGAGGTCGTCATGAAGCCACGTCACCCCAGGGCGTTCGGCGCCGCCACCGCCGCGTTCGCGCTGCTCACCCTTGCCGCCTGCGGAGGGTCCGGGGGAGGTGGCGGCGACACCGATGCCTCGGGGTTCCCCGACAGTCCGGCGGCGGCGGAGGACGCGGGCGGGCTGAAGCTGCTGGAGTGGGAGGGCTACCAGGAGGACATGTTCCACCCCTCGTTCGCCGAGGACTTCAGCGCGAACAAGCTGGAGTACCAGTACGCCTCGGCGGGCAGCGAGTTCTTCTCCAAGGTCCAGGCCGGTGGTGCACGGGTCGACATCGCACACCCCTGCGCCAACTGGATTGCCGACTACGTGAGGGCTGACCTCATCGCCCCCATCGACGTGGAGCGACTCTCCAACTGGAAGGACGTCGACAAGCAGCAGGCCGAGCTCGGCAAGATCGACGGCAAGTACTACTACGTCCCTTGGGACTGGGGGTACGAGTCCCTGATCGTCAACACCGAGACGGTCCCGGGCGGCGAGGTCCCGACGAGCTGGGCAGACATGTGGGACCCCGCCTACAAGGACCAGATCTCCATGGAGAACTTCGGTGAGGGCGCCGTGCGCGTCGCCAGCCTGGCTCTCGACCTGCCCTACCCGGACCTGGACGAGGCGCAGCTGGAGCAGGTCAAGGAGAAGCTGGTCGAGCTCGGACCCAACATCCGGACGCTGTGGGACGCCGGCACCGACCTCATCCAGCAGATGGACAACGGCGACGTGAGCATGGGGTTCGGCTGGAACGACCAGTACGCGAAGATCAAGGACGGTGGCACCCCGGTCACCTACATCAACCCCAGCGAGGGGAGGACCGGGTGGTCGTGCGGCTTCGTGGTCATGAAGGACACCGAGCACTACGACCTGGCCCTGGAGTACATCGACTCGGCGATCTCGCCGGAGGCCTGCACCGCCGCGATCAACGAGTACTTCCTCGGCTGCTCCAACAAGGCGGCCCTCTCGGAGGCGGACCCCAAGACGGTCAAGGCTCTCGAGCTCGACCGTCAGGACATCATCGAGTCGACGCACTTCGCAGAGCCGCTGACGCCTGAGCAGCGGACCTCCTTCAACCAGATCTGGAGTGAAGTCACCGCTGGTTATGGCGGCTGATCGTCCCAGGAAGACCACGAGCGTCGGCGACCCCAGCCGGCGCTCGTCCTTCGGGCTGCGGCTCTCCGCCGTCCCGACGCTGTGGCTTGTCGCCTTCCTGATCGGTCCGCTGGGGATCCTCGTCCTCTGGTCGTTCCAGCCACCCGGCACGGTGCTGGGCACCAACACCGGCTACTCCGCGGACGCCTACCGCAGCATCCTGGACGTCGAGTCCTACCGTGCGCTCCTGCTGTGGACGATCCTGGCCTCGGCGATCGTGGCGGCCCTGTCCGTGGTGTTCGCCTTCCCCATCGCCTACCTGCTGGCGCTGGTGGCCGGACGACGCCGGTACCTGCTCCTCGGGCTTGCCTTCGTGCCGTTCCTGACCAGCTACGTCCTGCGCATCTTCGCCTGGCGGCTGATCCTCGGGAAGAACGGCCTCCTCAACGAGGTCGCCATCGGACTCGGTCTGCTCGACCAACCACTGTCGGCCCTGCTCTACAGCCGGTTGACCGTCGTGGTGGTGCTCACCTACGTGTGGGTGCCGTGGGCCGCGTTGCCGATCTTCGTGCGGCTCGACGCCCTCGACCGGAGTCTCCTGGAGGCGGCGGCGGACCTCGGCGCCTCGCCGATGCGCACCGTGCGGCGGGTCATCGTCCCGCTGGCGCTGCCGGGGCTCTACACGGCCTTCTTCCTGGTGTTCATCCCCACGCTGGGAGACTTCGCCACCGCCGCGTCGGTGGGTGGCGCCGACGGCGTGATGCTCGGAAACGTCATCCAGCGCTTCCTGAGCACGTTCGACCTCCCCTCCGGGGCCGTCCTCACGGTGATCCTCCTGGTGGTCGCCGCGGTCCTCATGGTGCTCGCCGTCCGCCTCGTCCGCATCAGGTCGGTGACCGATGTCAAGCTCTGACGACTTCGGCGCCGGACGCCACGCGGGCCTCTGGACCTACTTCTGGGTCTACGTGGTCCTGCTGTACCTGCCACTCCTGGTGCTCGCCATGTTCTCCTTCCACGACTCCGAGCGGATGAGCCTCCCCTGGGACGGCTTCTCGCTCCGCTGGTACGAGAAGGCGCTCCAGTCGCCCGAGCTCCTCGAGGCGCTGCGGACCAGCTTCATCGTCGGACTCGCCACCGCGGCTGTCGCCACCGTCATCGGAGCGATTGCCGGGATCGCACTCGTCCGGTTCCGCTTCCGCGGGCGCGCACTCCTGGCAGCTCTCGGGCTCATCCCGCTGGCCGTTCCGTACCTCGGGCTCGCGGTCGCCCTGCTGCTGACGTTCATGGCCTTCGACGTGAGGCCCTCCCTCGTCACGGTCATCGTCGGGCACACGGTCATCGCGATCCCGTACGTGCTGCTCCTGGTGGCCACACGGGCGGCTGCCATGCCCGAGAGCATCGAGGAAGCCGCGATCGACCTCGGCGCGACCTGGTGGCGCGTGGTGTGGAAGGTGCACCTGCCCGCGGTGAGACCGGCGCTCATCGTGGGAGCCGTCACGGCCTTCCAGGTCTCTTTCGACGAGCTCTACCTGTCGTTCTTCCTCTCCGGCTTCGAGCCGACCCTGCCGGTCTACTTCTTCTCGAGCCTTCGGCGAGGTGAGCTGGTGCCACCGGCCCTGGCCCTGACGACAGGTGTGGCGGTCGTGCTCGTCGCAGGGCTCGTCCTCACGCTGGTGCTGTCGAGCCGTGCGCTGCGCAACCAGACCCTCAACACCATGGAGGAGACGCCATGACGTCCACCGGAAGCAGGGTCATACAGGACCGCCAGGAGTCGACGTACGACGTCGTCGAGCTGACCGGTGTCACCAAGCGCTACGGGAGCATGACGGCAGTCGACGACGTCTCGCTCTCGGTGGGAGCCGAGTTCTTCTCACTGCTGGGGCCGAGCGGGTCGGGCAAGACGTCGCTGCTGCGGATCATCGCGGGGTTCGCGGGCATCGACGCGGGGCGCGTCGTCATCGCCGGCACGGACGTCACCCGGGTGCCGCCTCACCGGCGGCCCTGCAACACCGTCTTCCAGCAGTACGCACTCTTCCCTCACCTCACGGTGGCCGGGAACATCGCGTTCGGTCTCAAGGAGCGGAAGCTCCCCAGGAACGAGATCCGGACGCGGGTGGGGGAGGCGCTGGAGCTGGTGCAGCTCTCCGGCAGCGAGAAGAAGTACCCGCAACAGATGTCCGGCGGACAGCAGCAACGGGTCGCGCTGGCACGCGTGCTCGTGAACAACCCGACGGTCCTGCTGCTGGACGAACCGCTGGCGGCCCTGGACGCCAAGCTGCGAAAGGGGATGCAGCTGGAGCTCAAACGGCTTCAGCAGGAGGTCGGCATCTCCTTCGTCTACGTGACGCACGACCAGGAGGAGGCGCTGGCCATGTCTGACCGGCTGGCAGTCATGCACGAAGGGAAGGTCCAACAGGTCGGGCCACCCCAGGAGGTCTACGACAACCCGGCCTCTGCGTTCGTGGCTGACTTCGTCGGCCACAGCAACCTGCTGGCCGCCGAGGTGCTCGCCCACGACGGTGACGGGGTCACGCTCCAGCTGGCGTACGGCGAGAAGGTACGCGTGCCGGGGCTGACTGCCGCGGCCTCGACCCGCGGCCGCCTGATGATCAGGCCCGAGGACGTCGTGCTGACCGCGAGGGAGGACGCGGAGGGCGGGCGGCACGTCGTCGGTCAGGTGGTGAGCCAGATGTTCCTGGGGGCGGGCAGCCGGGTGGAGGTCGCACTCGGCGACGCGATGCGCATCGTCTCGGTCCGCGACCGGCGCGCGATCCGTGTCGACGTCGGAGAGTGGGTAGGAGTCGGCTGGGCGCCCGGCGCGCCCCGGTTCTACCCCGAGGAGAGGTGACCATGTCGCACCACGTCGGACCGTCGATCATCCGTGTCAGGGGCAGCCACAGGGACGTGGGGAGGCAGGTCGGCGCCGCCTGCCGGGATGCCATCCGGCGCGCCTGCTCCTTCAGCGCGGACCAGCTGCCGCCGGGACGCTCGTTGAGCGACCAGCTGAGCCTCGCCGACCGGTTCCGCGAGGCAACGGTCGAGGCGCTCCCCTGGGTCGTCGAGGAGCTCGACGCCGCGGCCGACGCGGCGGAGGTCGACAGGCGACACCTGTTCGCCGCCTCGGTCGAGGAGATCTGGCCCGGTCGCGACACGACCGCCCGCGTTCCCACGCCGGCGTTCCGAGGCTGCACCGACGTCGCGGCCCGCCCTCCGGCGACTGCAGGGAGCGGCCCTCTGATCGCGCACAACAACGACCTACCTGCGACGGTCCAGGACGACGTCTGCGTCATCGAGTGGTCCGTGGACGACCAGCCCACCGTCCTCAGCATCGGGATCGGGCCGTGGCTCAGCGTCGGGTGGAACAGCCGCGGGCTGAGCATCACCGGCAACGAGCTCGCTCCGAACGACGACCGCGTCGGGATACCACGGCTCCTGCTGATGACGGCTGTGTCGCGAGCACGCACGTTGGCGGAGGCGAGAGCGCTCGTGGGACACGTCGAACGTGCCTCGTCGTACAACTGGGTCCTCGCGGACGCCGAGGGCAGCATCGTGTGTCTGGAGGGGTCAGCCACCGCCATGGCAGAGATGTCCGTCGACGACCGGGGCCTGCTCCACCACGAGAACCACTACGCGCTCGGCACGATGCAGCCCTATGAGCGAAGTCCGCAGCACGCGGCGCGCTCGGCCGCGCGCGGGCAGCGAGTGACGGAGCTCCTGGACGGGATGGAGCCTGGTGCGGTGACGCCTGAGGTGCTGCGAAGGATCCTCTCCGACCATGAAGGCGCGCCGGAGTCGATCTGTCGGCACGCCACGGCGCCGGAAGACATGCAGACGGTCTTCTGGGTGGTCGCGGCTCCCTCACGTGGCGAGGTCCACTACGGACTTGGGCCGCCGTGCACCACGGAGGCCGAGCGGTACACGTTCACGTCAGGCAGCTGATCTCGCGAACCCACGAAAAGGCCGACCACGGAGGGGCACTGTGTTCACGACACGTCCGGAGCTGGTCGGAAGCCTGGGCATGGTGTCCTCCACCCACTGGCTGGCGTCGCAGAGTGGGATGGCCGTCCTCGAAGCGGGTGGGAACGCCTTCGACGCCGCCGTGGCAGCCGGCCTGGTGCTCCAGGTGGTGGAGCCGCACATGAACGGGCTGGGTGGAGAGGTCCCCATCGTGGCCTGGGACGAGCGGAGCGCGAAGGCATTCGTGGTGTGTGGGCAGGGAGTGGCCCCCCAGTCGGCGACGGTGGAGGGCTTCGAGTCGCTGGGGCTCGAGATCGTCCCCGGCAACGGCCACCTCCCTGCTGTGGTCCCGGGTGCCTTCGGAGCCTGGATGCTGCTGCTCCGCGACCACGGGTCCTTGCCGCTGCGCGAGGTGATGAAGCACGCGATCGGGTACGCGCGGTCCGGGTTCGTCGTCCTGCCGGCGATCGCCGACGCCGTCGAGGAGTCCGCTGACCTGTTTCGTGAGCACTGGCCCACCTCGCGCGACCTGTGGATGCCGGGTGGTTGGCCACCTGCAGGAGGAACGCTGCTCACCAATCCGGACCTGGCGGGCTGCTACGAGCGGGTGCTCCGGGAGGCCGAGTCGGCCGGCAACGACCGGTGCGCCCAGATCGAGGCGGCCCGGACGTGCTTCTACGAAGGCTTCGTCGCCGAGGAGATCGACCGCTTCTCCCGTCGGGAGGCGATGGACGTGTCCGGTGTCCCGCACGCCGGCTTCCTCCGTCACGAGGACCTGGCGAGCTGGCGGCCCACGATCGAGGACGCGCTGTCGTGTGACTATCGCGGCTGCACGGTCCTCAAACCGGGACCGTGGAGCCAGGGGCCGGTGTTCCTCCAGCAGCTCGCGCTGCTCGAGGGATTCGACATCGACTCACTCGCCGGCTCGCCGGCCGACCTGATCCATGTCGTCACCGAGTGCGCGAAGCTCGCCTTCGCCGACCGAGAGGCCTACTACGGGGACCCGACCCACGTCGACGTACCGGTCGCCGACCTGTTGTCGGCCGAGTACAACGCCCGGCGCCGTTCCGCCGTGGGGGAGACCGCCGTCGTGGACGGCCTGCACCCCGGGAGTCCCGGCGGGCGAGCACCGCGTCTCCCGCAGCTCCCCGAACAGCCGCAAGCCCGAGCCGCGGCACTCGGCGAGCCGATGACGCGTGCCCGAGCGGCGACGCATCCTGGCGACACCTGTCACCTGGACGTGGCAGACAGGTTCGGCAACCTGGTGTCGGCGACGCCCAGCGGCGGGTGGCTGCAGGACTCACCGACCGTGCCCGGCCTGGGGTTCTCCCTCAGCACCCGTGGGCAGATGTTCTGGCTGGAGCGGGGGTTGCCCAACACCCTGGCGCCGGGCAAGCGGCCGCGCACCACCTTGACGCCCACCCTGGCGCTGCGCGACGACGGCACCAAGCTGGCCTTCGGGACCCCGGGCGGAGACATGCAGGACCAGTGGACGCTTCCGTTCTTCCTCCGGCACGTGCACCAGGCGATGAACCTGCAGGAGGCGATCGACGCGCCCACCTGGCACACGACTCACTTCCCGTCGTCGTTCTTCCCACGGGACGCCGAGCCCGGGCACCTGTACGTCGAGTCGCGCGTGGGTGAGGAGACGGTCGCGTCCTTGCGCCGGAGAGGCCACCTGGTCCACGTCGAGGACCCGTGGTCGCTCGGCAGGGTCTGCGCCGTCGCCCGCGACGGCGGGGGGCTGCTGAGGGGCGCGGCGAGCCCGCGGGGTGCGCAGGCGTACGCGGTGGGGCGGTGAACGCGGCGACCAGCTCCGGAACGGGAGGACGTCAACGGTCCCAGGGAGGGCCCTCGCCCATCTTGTCGTAGTACCTCGCCAGGTGGCGCTTGACCTTGTCGACGTCACCGGAGGGCAGGTCGACGCCTCCCCGGCCGCCTTGCATCACGTTGCCCGCGGCCATCAGCCCACGTGGCACGACCTTCAGCGTGCCGTCCACCACGTCGGCGATCAGCAGCTTGTACGCCGTGAAGTTGTCCTCCTTGTCGCCGTCGTACCAGACGTGGGCGTCGCGGTACTTCTCGTTGGGCTGGTCCTGCGCGCCGGCCCACTCCCGTACGCGCTTCTCGGCCGCCGCACCGTCCCAGTCGTGGTCGCGGTCGGCGAGCGCAAGGTCCCGGAAAGCGGTGACTGCCATGACTCCTCCTCGGCTCCTGCGGATCGGCACGTCCCCATGACCAGTACCCACTCAGCGGCAGGATGGTCAGGTGATCGTCGAGGGCGCCGGGCGACAGGCGGGTGGCCGCCACGGGACCCCCCGCGGTGGCCTACCCGAGCCGCGGCGGCAGTGCTCGCCACGGCGTGCTGATCTGTCCGCGTCAGAACCGCTGCTGGAGCCGGCGGACGAACTGCCTGGTCCGCTCTCGGGTCGGCGAGCCGAGCACCACCTCGGGCGCGCCGCGCTCGACGACCACGCCCTGGTCCATGAACACGACCTCGTCGGCGACCTCGCGGGCGAAAGCCAGCTCGTGGGTGACGATCACCATCGTCCAGCCCTCGTCGGAGAGCTCCTTGATCACCGACAGCACGTCGCCGACCAGCTCCGGGTCGAGCGCGGAGGTCGGCTCGTCGAAGAGAAGGACCTGCGGCCGCATCGCCAGCGCGCGGACGATCCCGACCCGCTGCTGCTGACCTCCGGAGAGCTCGTGCGGATACGCGTCGCCGCGCTCTCCCAGCCCCACCCGCGCCAGCAGCCTCTCCGCCTCGGCGACCGCCTCAGCGCGAGGCCGCTTGCGGACCTGGACCGGCCCCTCGGTGACGTTCTCCAGCACGGTCATGTGCGGGAACAGGTTGTAGTGCTGGAAGACCATCGCGCTGCGGTCGCGGAGGGCGTCCAACGCCCGCTTGTCGGTCCTCCCGTCGAAGTCGACCGTCAGCGCGCCGCCGACCGTGATCCGCCCGCCGTCGGGGACCTCGAGCGAGTTCAGGCACCGCAGCACCGTGGTCTTGCCCGAGCCCGAGGGACCAACGAGCGCCACCACGCCGCCGCGGCGGACCTCCAGGTCGATCGACCGGAGCACCTCGCGGTCGCCGAAGGACTTCCGCAGCCCCGACACCGTCAGCAACGGCTCAGTGTGCGATTTCTCAGTGTGCGACATAGCGGTCCAGCCTCCTCTCCAGCCTCGACTGCCCAGCCGACAGGAACAGGCAGATCACCCAGTACACCGCGGCCGCCTCGACGTACAGGACCATGAACTCACCGCTCGGGGCGGCGATCTGCTGGGCCTCGCGGAACAGCTCGGTCACCAGGATCAGCGAGGCGAGGGAGGTGTCCTTGACCAGGCTGATGAAGGTGTTGGACAGCGGCGGCACCGAGACCCGCGCCGCCTGCGGCAGGATGATCCGCCGCAGCGCCAGTCCGCGCGACATGCCGACCATGTGGGCGGCCTCCCACTGGCCCTTCGGCACCGAGAGGATCGCCGCGCGGATCACCTCCGCGGCGTACCCGCCGACGTTCATCGAGAAGGCGATGATCGCGCTGGGCCACGGGCTGATCGTGAGCCCGACCGACGGCAGTCCGTAGAAGATCACGAACAGCTGCACCAGCAGCGGGGTGCCGCGGATGACCGACACGTACGCCCGCGCGACCGCGGCGGCGACCGTGACCCGGCTCAGCCGCATCAGGGCCACCACCAGGGCGATCGCCAGCCCGAGCGCGAACGATGCCAGCGTGAGCGGGATGGTGCCGAGCACCGCCCCTCTCACGATCGGCCAGAGAGAGGTCCGGACGAGCTCCCAGTCCATGGTGTCCTGTCAGGTCGCGGTCAGGCAGGGACGCGGTGGCCGGTCAGGGCAGAGGGTCAGCGGGAGACGTCCTGGCCGAAGTACTCCTCCGAGATCTCCGCCAAGGTGCCGTCCTTGCGCAGCTCGGTGAGCGCCTTGGTGACCGACTTCGCCAGCTCGTCGCTGCCGGCGCGGAACGCGAAGGCGTTGCGCGCCTCGTCGCCGGTCTCCGCCGCGACCTCGAGCCCGGTGTCGCCACCCTCGGAGTTCTCGTGGTCCAGGTAGGTCAGCTCGTCGTTGATCGTGGCGTCGACCCGCCCCTGCTCCAGCAGCGCGACCGCCTGGGCCCAGCCCTCGACGTTCTCGACGTCCGCGCCGCTCTGCTCGGCCAGCTCGTACCAGTTGCTGGTCAGCGACTGCGCCGTCGTCTTGCCCTCGAGGTCATCGAAGGAGGAGATGCTGGTGTCGCCCTCGTTGACCACGATGACGCCCTTGCTGACCGTGTACGGCGCGGAGAACACGAAGTCCGCCTCACGCTCAGGGGTGATCGACACCTGGTTGGCGATCATGTCGAACCGCCCCGCGTCGAGCCCGGCGAAGATCGCGTCCCACTGGGTCTCCTCGAACTGCACGTCCACGCCCAGCTCGTCGCCGACCGCCTCGGCCACCTCGACGTCGTAGCCGGTCAGGTCGCCGCTGCCGTTCTCGTGGTAGGTGAACGGCGGGTAGGTGCCCTCGGTGCCGACCACGAGGACTCCCTCGTCCTTGACGTCCTGCAGCGTCACGCCCTCTGCCGCGGAGCCACCCGACGAGCCGGCGTCGGAGGACGAGCCTCCGCACGCGGTGAGCGCGAGGGCGGCGACGGCGAGGCCGGCCACGGACAGACGGTTACGGAATGTTGAAGATGAAAGGGTCACGAGGAGTACAGCGGTCCACGACCGACACCCATTCCAGGTGGGCGCTGCGACCCGGGTCACACACGCCGGGTCGGCTCACACGCCCTGGTCAGCCTCGTGGACCGGTCGGTAGACCAGGTGCAGCACCCCGGTCGGAAGTGCCTCGGAGGAGACGAGCTCCAGCGGGACGCGATCCAGGCCGTCGGTCCAGCGGCGCTCGCCGGAGACCACGATCGGGTCGACCAGCAGCACCAGCTCGTCGAGCAGCTCCGCTTCGAGGAGCGACCGCACCGTGGTGAGGCTGCCGGACATGCCGATCGTGCCCTCGGTGCTGTCGCGCACGGCGCGGAGCTCGTCGAGGCTTCCGATGACCGTGGTGCCCGTCCAGTCAGCTTCCTGCAGAGTCGTCGACAGAACGTACTTCTTGGCGGGGTTGATGAACTCCGCGAACTCGTCGCTGTCGTTGTCGGGCCAGTACTGCGACCACATGTCGTAGAGCACCCGCCCCATCAGGTAGGCCTCGCAGCGGTCGGTGTGGGAGTCCATCGCCCGCCCCATGGCGTCGTCGAAGTACGCGCCGTGCCACCTCTCGGGGTGCTCGGCGGAGCCGTCGAGCGTGGTGAAGAGTGCGGCTGCGATCCTGCCCATGGCGTCTCCTTCTGACAACGGTGGCCTGAACCTAGACCACCCCTGCCGGGGCGCTCACGAAGGGGGCGCACAGCGACCCGACGCTCCGCCGAGGACTACCGTGCCGCTATGACCGACCCGCCTGCCGACGCGCCAGCACCCGATGTCTCCCTGATCTACGACGAGCTCCCGGACGCCGGTCTGGCCTGCCGCGTGTGCGGCGCGCTCGTCCCCGACACCGGGGAGTACCCGAGGATCCACTGGGACTGGCACGAGGCCACCAACGGCGCCTGAGCCCGCGCTCGGAGCGCCGATGCGCAGGGCGCCTCAGGCGCCTTGGCCGAGCGGTTGGATCTCGCCCCGGTCGACGAGCTGCTCGAGCGCCAGGGAGCAGCCCGACTGCCAGCGACCGTGCCGGTCCTGGAACGACACGACCGGCTCGCCGGTGCAGGTGCCCCGCTCCGCACTGTCCTGCCCGTGCTGGGAGCAGCTGCCCTTCGCGGCGACGGAGCCGGGCTCGTGCAGGTCAGGGTCATAGGGATAGGACGGGTTCACATCCACACCCGTTCCCCGACAGGCCACCGACGATGCACTCCGACGCGGTCCGCGTCGATGCACTCCGACGCGGTCCACGTCGGAGCTGCCACCCCCACCTCAGGAGTGGCTGGCCGCCTCGACCAGGTCCTTCTCCCGCAGCGCCCGCGAGATCGCCCCGCCGACGAGCGCGACGAGCACCTCGACGAAGTGCTCGGCCTCGTCGTCGAAGGGCGGGTGGCCGTGCCCGCGGGTCGCGTAGAACTCGCCCCACACCTCGTCGTCGACGATGAGGGCCGCGGTGACCGAAGCCGCCTTGCCCAGGCGCTTGAGCAGCTCCTGCTCCCGCGGGTCGGTGTGCAGGTCGCCGACACTGTCGATGCGGGTGGCGCCGTACTCCATGACCTCGGCGAGCTCGGGCCACCGGGTCACCGTGTAGGTCTCGTCCTCGGGCCACCGCTGCTCGACCGGGGCGAGGTCGCCCACGTTGATCACAGTGCGGAGCAGGCCGTTGTCGGCGTCGTACCGGCTGATCGACACGCTCGCCGCGTTGAGGGTGAACCGGGCGCCCTCTGCGGCCAGCTCGAGCACCACCGGCAGCGGCTCGGAGGTGCCGAGCACCCGCGCCATCGTCGCAAGACTGTGCAGACCGAGCGTCGAGTCGGTCATCGTTGGCATGCCTCCCACGTAGTCCCCCTGCCCCCGCCGCAGGCAACGATGACATGAGAAGCGATGCCTTGGTGCGGAAACGACCGAGGCGAGGTCAGCGAGGAGGGGCCTTGTCGCGGCTGGCAGGCTCTGGGCCGTGGAGGTGCTGCCCGACATCGTCGGCCCGGAGCCGCTGGTCGTCTTCTGCGGCCTCGCGGGTGCCGAGAGCGTCAAGACCCGGGATCACTACTACGAGACCCCGGGCAACAACTTCTGGTCGATGCTCCACCTGAGCGGCCTGACGCCGCGGCGGCTGCGCCCGGAGGAGGACGGTGACATCACCGATCACAGGCTCGGGCTCACCGACCTGGTGGGCTGGTGGGCGCCACGCCGCGTCGACATCGACGACCTGGTCGTCAAGGTGGAGACCTGGCAGCCGGAGTGGCTGGCGTTCACCAGCAAGAACGTCGCCCACGAGGCCGCGCGGGCGCTGGGTCACCGCCGGCCCGGGCTGGGCCCCGCCGACTGGGACATCGACCGCGCGCAGGTCTTCGTGCTCCCCGGGACCAGCGGGGCGAACCAGCGGCGCGACTACGACGGCCGCCCCGACCGGCTCTCCTGGTGGCACGACCTCGCCGCCCTCGTCGGCCGCTCCGCCGACCGCTGACCGACGCGGCTGACGCCGTCGAGCCGGGTGCTCAGGAGCCGTTGATCTGCTGCGCGAGGTACTGCGGGGCGCCCACCCGGGCGATCGCGTCGAGCTGTGCCTCGAACCAGTCGACGTGCTTCTCCTCGTCGCGGACCATCTCCTCGAAGACCGCCGCCGTGCCGTGGTCGCCGATGTCGTGGCACTCCTGCGCCGAGACGTTGAACTGCGCCACCGCGTCCTTCTCGCTCGCCAGCGCCAGCTCGAGCATCTCCTCGGGCGTCTCGCCGACCCGGATGGCGCCGAGCCGCTGCACGTTGGGGTGACCGTCGAAGAGCAGGATCCGGCTGATCAGCGCGTCGGCGTCCCGCATCTCGTCGATCGACAGGTCGTAGAAGACCTTGCCCAGCCTGCCCAGCCCCCAGTTGTCCAGCATGCGTGCATGCAGGAAGTAGGTGTTCGTGACGGTCAGCTCGAAGGTGAGCGCGTCGTTGAGAAGCTCGACCACGCGCTGGCTAACTGGCTGCACGTACTGCCTCCTCGATGGGGTCCCCCCCGCGGTCCACATGCTCGCAGACCACCTGCCTCACCGAGAACACGCAGGTCCCGCAGCTCTGCGCCGCACCGGTACGACGGCACACCTCCGACACGCTCCGGGCGCCGCCCCGGAGGGCCTCCGTGATGTGCCGGGACGACACCACGGCGCAGTGACACACGATCATGTCGGTAAGGCTAACCTAACTCTGGAGAGAAGAACCACTTCTCGAAGAGAAGCGTTTCTTTCGCTCAGGGCGGGTAAGTGCTTCTCGTGGGACGCCCGTCAGGGGCGTGCCTCGGCGAAGGAGGACAGCATGAAGCGTCATGCCCTGCATCCCCTGGCGCTGCTGGTGGCCGGGGGTGTGCTCACGGCCTGCGCGCAGGGGACGAGTGACGACACCTCGGAGGACGCGCAGTTCGACTCCGGAGCGTCGCTGAGCGGCAACCTGGACGTGATGGGCTTCGGCGCCGGCGACGAGATCGCCACCGTCCGGCTGGAGGAGACCGAGAAGGCGCTCGGAAGCGACGTCAAGGTCAAGCTCATCGAGGGTGAGCTCGACATCCAGCAGTTCCTGTCCTCGGTGGCCAGCGGCGAGCCGCCGGCGGTCGTCTACGCCAACCGCAGCCAGATCGGCACCTTCGCCTCCCGCGGCGCGATCATCCCGCTGGACGAGTGCATCGAGGGCGAGGGGATCGACACCGGTGTCTTCAACGAGACGGCACTCGACCAGGTGACCTTCGCCGGATCGGTCTACGGCCTTCCCGACTTCAACGTCGTCCCGCTCGTCCAGGCCAACGGGGAGCTCCTCGAGAAGGCAGGACTCACGCTCGAGGACGTCAACGGGTCCGACTGGGACGCCATCACCGCCGCCAACGAGAAGCTGATGCAGACCGAGGGCGGCAAGCTCACCGTCATCGGGTACGACAGCAAGCTCCCGGAGTTCCTCCCGCTGTGGGCCAAGGCCAACGGCGCGGACCTGATCTCCGAGGACGGCAGGACCGCCCAGCTCGACGACGCCAAGGTCGTGGAGGCGCTCGAGTTCGCGCTCGGCATCTACGAGGCCCAGGGCGGCTTCAGCAGGGTCAAGGCCTACCGCGACTCCATCGACCCCTTCGGTGAGGAGAACCAGTACGCCAGCGGCACCCTCGGCGCCATGCCGATCGAGAACTGGTACGTCAACGTCGTCAACGAGGTCTCGCCCGACGCGCCGATGGCCTTTGACACCGTCCGGGACCGGGAGGGCAACCCGCTGACCTACGCCTCAGGCTCTGCCTGGGCGATCCCCAAGGGTGCGGAGAACCCCGAGGCGGCCTGCCGGTTCGCCAAGACCATGACGGCGACCGACAGCTGGGTCGCGGCGGCCGAGGAGCGGGTCGCGCTCCGCGAGAAGGACGGGGGTCTCTTCACCGGCGTGCTGACCGGCAACACCGAGGCCGACGCCGAGATCCAGGCGATGGTCGAGCCCAGCGGCGACGCGAAGTGGGACACGGCCGTGGAGAAGATCTACGAGGCCAACGAGAACACGTTCTCGATGCCGGCGAACCCAGCGGGCGAGGAGTTCGAGGCGGCCTGGCAGGACGCGGTGAACCGTGTCCTCAACGGGCAGCAGGAGCCCCAGGAGGCCATGACGCAGGCCCAGGAGGAGGCGCAGGCGGTTCTCGACGAGGCATGGGCGGAGTGGGACGAGAAGTGACCCGGCCATGACCGCCGTAGCGCCGAACGAGGTGCTTCCCGCTCCGTCACCGAAGCAGCCGCGAGGAGGGCGGCGCCGGGAGACCCGCGGCGCCCTGCTGTTCATCAGTCCCTGGATCATCGGGTTCCTGGTGTTCACCGCGTACCCGGTCTTCTACACCGGCTACCTCTCGTTCACCGACTACGACGTCATCAACGACCCGGAGCTGGTCGGGTTCGAGAACTTCAAGACACTGCTGGAGGACCCGAAGATCGCGCTGTCCCTGCGGAACACCTTCGTCTTCGCCGCGATGACCGTGCCGGCGCAGCTGCTGGTGTCGCTGGGGCTCGCGCTGCTGCTCGACTGGGCGGGCCGGGCCTCCGGGTTCTTCCGGACGGTGTTCTTCCTGCCGAAGATGACCCCGCCGGTCGCGATCGGCGTGCTCTTCCTCCTGCTCTTCAACGGGCAGAGCGGCTTCATCAACACGATGCTGGGCGCCGTCGGGATCAACGGGCCGGCCTGGACGACCGACGCGGCCTGGATCAAGCCCGGGCTGGTCGCGATGAGCCTGTGGACCGTCGGGGGATCGGTGATCATCCTCCTCGCAGCACTGCGCAGTGTGCCCCAGGAGCTGTACGACGCCTCCCGTGTGGACGGGGCCCGGTTCTGGAGGCAGACCTTCCACATCACGCTGCCGATGATCAGCGGCGCGCTGTTCTTCGTCTTCATCGTCGAGACCATCGCTGCCTTCCAGTCGTTCTCCGAGGCCTACACGGCCTTCTTCGGAGCGGGCAACTCGACGTACAGCAACGACGCGGCGCTCTTCTACTCGATCTACCTCTTCCAACAGGCGTTCGAGTTCCTCCACATGGGCTACGCCTCCGCGATGGCGTGGATCCTGTTCGCGATCATCATGATCGTCACCTTCGTGCAGGTGAAGGTCAGCAAGCGCTTCGTGTTCTACGAGGGGGAGCAGCGATGACCGCGGTCGACACGCCGGCCCCGCGCCTCCAGGGGGACACCACGGTGGCCGTCCCGGCGGCAGCCACCACTCCGGAGCCGACCGGCCGCGGGGTGAAGAGCTTGGGCGCCCGGGTCCTGCTCTTCGTCGTGCTCGCCCTCATCACGGTGGCGTTCATCTACCCGTTCCTCTGGCTGCTGAGCGCGTCCTTCAAGCCGCAGGGCGAGGTCTTCGACAACAAGCTGATCCCCGAGACGTTCACCTTCGACAACTACATCTCGGTGTGGAGCGAGGCGCCGATGGCGCTGTGGCTCTTCAACACCCTGCTCGTCACGGTGCTGGCGACCGTGACGGTGACGATCTCGAGCGCGATGGTGGCGTGGGGGTTCAGCTACTTCCGGTTCCCCGGTCGCACCGCGCTCTTCGGGGTGGTCCTGGCCACCATGATGCTGCCGGGTGCGGTGACGATGATCCCGGTCTTCCTGATCTGGGACGCCCTCGGACAGGTCGGGAACCTCACCCCCTTGTGGGCCGGCAACCTGTTCGGCAGCGCCTTCTACATCTTCCTGCTGCGGCAGTTCTTCCTCGGGCTGCCCAGGGACCTCTTCGAGGCGGCCAAGATCGACGGGGCGAACAACTGGCAGATCTTCTGGCGGGTGGCGCTGCCGTTGACGAAGCCCGCGCTGATCGTGACGGCGCTGTTCGAGTTCCAGGCGGCGTGGACCGACCTGATGCGGCCGCTGATCTACCTGCGCGACTCCGACACCTTCACCGTCCCGCGGGGGCTCAAGTCGCTGGTCGACCGGTTCGGGTTCGCCGGCGAGTTCCACTGGGAGATCATCGTGACCGCCAGCGTGATCACCACCATCCCGATGATCATCCTGTTCTTCCTCGGTCAGCGGCACTTCGTCCAGGGCATCGCCACCACCGGCAGCAAGGGCTGAGGCGGCCGCTGCTCAGGTGAGCAGCCCGCGGACGAACGCGGCCTGTCCCACGTGCTGGGCGCAGTCGTTGACGACGCTCACGAGCCGCACGGCGAGGGTGACCGGCGGGTCCCACCGCTCGTCGACGACGCGGTCGAGGTCGTCGTCGGTCAGGCTCCGCACGTAGCCGACGGCGAACTCCTGCACGGCGTCGTGGTAGTCGGCCAGCAGGTCTGCGCCGGCCCTGACGCCCTGCGCCTCCTCGACCGACTGCCCGTAGCCGATCGCGTCGGCGTCGAACGGCAGGGCGAAGCGGTCCTGCCAGCCGTCACGGGTCCACAGCTGCTCCACGCCCTGGGCATCCGCGAGGTGGTCGTCGATGAGCCGGCTGATGTGCCAGGTCAGCCAAGCGATGGTGTTGGCCGACGGTGCCACAGCCCTCGTCAGCTGCGTCTCGTCGAGGCCCTCCAGGGTCGCGTGCACCGAGTCGCGCACCCGGCCAAAGGCGTCCTGGAGGAGGTCGCTGGTGGTCGCCATGGGTCGACAGTACGACCACGGCGACCGCCCGTTGCCCGGGACCCCGGCGCACCTACAGTGGCGGAACGGCGTACGACGGCGCCGGCGAGGAGCGGAGGCAACCGCTGATGGAGTACACGCGCCTGGGCGCCACCGGTCTCGAGGTCTCGGTCGTCTGCCTCGGGTGCATGAGCTTCGGCGACCCCGGCCAGGGCCGTCCGTGGGTCCTCGACGAGGACGCGGCCCGGCCGATCTTCACCGCGGCGCTGGAGGCGGGGATCACCTTCTTCGACACGGCGAACGTCTACTCCGACGGCACGAGCGAGGAGATCACCGGCAAGCTGCTGGGCGAGCTCGCCGAGCGTGAGGACGTCGTCGTGGCGACCAAGGTGCACGGCCGGATGCGGCCGGGCCCCAACGGCGGCGGCCTGTCCCGCCGGGCGATCATGCAGGAGCTGGACGCCAGCCTTCGCCGGCTGGGGACCGACTACGTCGACCTCTACCAGATCCACCGCTGGGACCCCGCGACCCCGATCGAGGAGACGATGGAGGCGCTCCACGACGTCGTGAAGGCGGGCAAGGTCCGCTACCTCGGCGCCTCGTCGATGTATGCGTGGCAGTTCGCGAAGGCGCAGTACACCGCCGACCTCGGTGGCTGGACCAGGTTCGTGTCGATGCAGGACCACTACAACCTCCTCTACCGCGAGGAGGAGCGCGAGATGCTGCCGTTCTGCCTCGATCAGGGGGTGGGTGTGCTCCCGTGGAGCCCGCTGGCCCGCGGCCGGCTGACGCGCGACTGGGACGTCTCGACGGCGCGGTCGGAGACCGACGAGTTCGGCCGCACGCTCTACCGCGACGAGGACCAGCGGATCGTCGAGTCGGTCGCCACGGTCGGTCACCGGCTCGACCGCCCGCGGGCGCAGGTGGCGCTCGCCTGGCTGCTGTCCAAGGAGGCCGTGACCTCACCCATCGTCGGGGTCAGCCGGCTCGAGCACCTGGAGGACGCCGTCGCGGCCGTCGACGTCGAGCTCTCGGCGGAGGACGTCGAGACGCTTGAGTCGTCGTACCAGCCGCATGCGATCGCGGGGCACGCCTGACCCCCGTGCCGTCGAGCGCCGGGCAACCGGCGCGGAAGGAGACAACGATGCTGCCCCAGAACGTCGAGGAGTTCCTCGACAGCGAGATCGTCAACAACCAGACCGACTACCGCGACCTGCGGACGGTGATCCTGAACGGCACGCTGAAGCGCAGCCCCGAGCCCAGCCACACCGAAGGGCTGATCTCGATCGCCACCCACATCCTGTCCGGGGTCGGCGCTCAGGTCGACGTGCTCCGGCTGGTCGACCACACCGTCCCGCCGGGCGTCTACCCGGACATGCGCGAGCACGGCTGGGAGGTCGACGACTGGCCCGATCTCTACCACCGGCTCATCGAGCCCGCGGACATCCTCGTGCTGGCGAGCCCGGTCTGGCTGGGGGACCAGTCGTCCATGACCCGGCTGGCGATCGAGCGGCTCTACGGCTGGTCCTCGGAGCTCAACCCGGCGGGCCAGTGGTCCTACTACGGCAAGGTCGGCGGCGCGCTCGTGACCGGCAACGAGGACGGCGGCAAGCACTGCGCGGCGCAGATGCTCTACGCCCTGTCCCACATCGGCTTCACGATCCCGCCGCAGGCCGACTCATACTGGACCGGCGAGGCCGGCCCCGGC
Source organism: uncultured Nocardioidaceae bacterium (assembly GCA_902805845.1). GTDB lineage: Bacteria > Actinomycetota > Actinomycetes > Propionibacteriales > Nocardioidaceae > Marmoricola_A. Next base: position 4,311 of record CADCUI010000037.1, on the reverse strand, counting down.
CCGTCGTACCTCGACGGCAACCGCGGTGCACGGAACCACTGGACGACTCGCAACGCGGTCTTCGCGGCGTGGAACATGCTGCACACCGCGCGGCGCCTCAAGGATGCCGGCGGGATCCCCGCCTACGGCAACGTGACATTCAACTGGGACCTGTCCCAGCCCGACAACCCCAACCCCGAGCACCGCGCCTGAAGAAGGATCCGAGGGACGCCGTGGGTTCGGCGTCATGTGGTGCAGAACTGCTCTTCACAGGCCCAGGGACAGCAGATCTGCACCACATGAGCCTCGCAGGGCACGATGTGTCCGTGAGTGGACCGACTGCCTTCGTCCTCGGCGGTGGTGGCGTGCTCGGTGCCGCGGAGGTGGGGATGCTGCGCGCCCTGTTCGAGGTCGGCGTGCACCCGGACCTGCTGCTCGGCACCTCGGTGGGGGCGCTCAACGCGGCTCTCGTCGCGGCGCACGGTCCGGGCCCCGAGGTGGTCACGCGGCTGGAGGAGCTGTGGGCCGGCGTCGCGGCCGGCAAGGAGGTGTACGCCGACGGCCCCGTCCGGCAGGTCTCCCGTGCCGTCCGCACCGGCACCCACGTCCACGACAGCGCCGGCCTGCGGAGGCGGCTGCGTCATGAGCTCGGTGACCGGACCTTCGAGGACCTGGTCGTGCCGTTCCAGTGCTGCGCGGCCAGCATCGAGCGGGCGGCCGAGCACTGGTTCACCACCGGGCGGGTGGTCGACGCGGTCGTCGCGTCGGCGGCGGTGCCAGGGCTGCTCGAGCCGGCGGTCGTGGACGGTGAGCACTACCTCGACGGCGGCATCGTGAACTCCGTCCCCGTGGGGCGTGCCGTCGCCTGCGGCGCCGAGCGGGTCTTCGTCCTCCAGGTCGGCCGGATCGAGCGGCCGCTCCGGCCGCCCCGGCGACCGTGGGAGGTGGCGCGCGTGTCCTTTGAGATCGCACGCCGGCACCGGTTCCACTTCGAGATGGCGAATCTCCCCGACGGCGTCGTCGCCCACGTGCTCCCGACCGGGGGCGGCTCGGCCAAGGACGACTCGCTGCTGGCCTACCGCAGCTTCGCCAAGGTGCACGACCGCATCGACACGGCGTACGCCGCCGCCCGCGACTACCTCGCGGAGCACCTCTGATGTGGCCGCCGGTGATCTGGCTGGTACGCCGCGCCGTGGTCGCCCCCGCGATGATCCTGGTGACCGTCGGGGCGCTCGTCACGCTGCCGCTGTGGCTGCTGGCCGCCGCGGCGCTGTCGCCGCTGGTGGAGGGCAGGCTGCGGCCGCTGCGGCTGCTGTGGATCGTAATCCTGCACATGGTGCTGGAGAGCCTCATCCTGCTGGAGCTCTTCGGCCTCTGGATCGCCTCGGGCTTCGGGCTGCTCATCCGCCGGCCGTTCTTCGAGCGGATCCACTACGACATCGCCCGCGCCTACCTCGTCATCTTCTTCCGCGAGGCTCGGCGGGTGCTGCGGCTGCGCATCACCACCGTGGGCCCGTCGCCCGACGCCTTCCCCGGGGAGCCGCTGCTGGTCTGCTGCCGGCACGCCGGCCCGGGGGACTCCTTCACGCTGATGTACGCGCTCCTGCACTGGTACCGCCGCGAGCCCCGGGTCGTGCTCAAGGACACCCTCGCGTGGGACCCGGCGATCAACGTGCTGCTGAACCGCGTCCCGAGCCGGTTCGTGGCCGGCCGGGAGCAGCGCGGGGAGAGCCTGGAAGCACGGGTGGCCGAGCTGGCGCGGAACCTCGACGAGAACGACGCCTTCGTGATCTTCCCCGAGGGCGGCAACTTCACCCCCGAGCGCCGCCGGCGGGCCATCGAGAAGCTGCGGCGACTCGGGCTCGAGGGGATGGCCCGCCGTGCCGAGAACATGCAGCACGTCCTCGCTCCGCGGCCGGGCGGCCTCCTGGCCGCCCTCGATGCCGCGCCCGACACCGACGTCGTCCTCGTCGCCCACACGGGGCTCGACCACCTGCTCACGGTTGCCGACGTGTGGCGTGAGCTGCCGATGGACAAGCAGCTCATCATGCGGTGGTGGCGCGTGCCGCACGAGGAGATCCCGGCCGGCCGTGAGGAGCGCATCGACTGGCTCTTCACCTGGTGGGAGCGGATCGACCGATGGGTCGCCGAGCACCGGCCGACCGAGCTCCCGGCCCGGGGCAGTCGATCCTGACGCAGGTGGGCACGGCGACCACCCCGCTCCATGGCAGCGTCACCGCGCCGAGGTAGCACGTCCCGACGCTTGCCTCACAGCTCGAGCACCTCGACGAACCCCTCGTCGCGGAGCATCCCGGCCGACAGCAACGACCGACGGTGCTGCTGTCGCAGGAGCGCCTCCTCCGGCACCTGCTCGTCGAGATCGCGCCCCGCGTTGCGACTGACCAGCTCCGCAGGAGCCAGCACCCGCGTCAGAACCGCCACCGCGGGAAGCTCGGTGTCTTCCGCGACCGCGATATGCCTGCGGCGCTCGCGGCGCACGAGATGGGTGGCGTCGGCGACGTAGCCGACCCCGAACGCCGCCAGGACCTCGCACCGGCGGCCGGCGGTGCGGGCGGCGTACGCGGAGTAGCCCTGCAGGTGGCGTGGCCGGAGACCGCGCGAGGCGTCCCGGGCCCGCGCCTCCCGCCGCAGATCGTCCATGCTGACGACCAGGTCAGGTGCCAGTCCCGCACCCAGGAGCCGACGCCGGTACGTCGTCTTCCCGCTGCCCGATGTGCCGACCAGGACCACGACAGCGGGCATCGGCCCCCCGCCCTCGACGGGAACGGGGCTCGGCGCATCCATGCGCCGGGTCCGCGTGTCGTCGTCCGCCGTGCGCAGGCTCAGTTGTTGGCGGGCGCTGAGGAGATCGCCTCCACCAGGTCGCCGATGCGCTGCTCCGGCAGGTTCTTGGCGACGTCGGCCTGCGACACGATGCCGATGAGGTCGTGCCCGTCGATGACCGGCAGCCGGCGCACGCCGTACTGCGTCATCGTCCGCAGGATCTCCTCGACCGGGTCGTCGGCGCCGATCGTGACAGGCTTGCCCTCGGCGAGCTCGGCCACCTTCATCGAGGACGCGTCGCCGCCCTCGGCGATGCACTTCACGACGATGTCGCGGTCGGTGATCATGCCCGCCAGGCGGTTGTCCTCGCCGCAGATCGGCAGCGCGCCGACGTCGAGGTCCCGCATCTTCTGAGCCGCGGTCTGCAGGGTGTCGTCAACCGACGCGCAGGTGGCGTCGCTGGTCATGATGTCCCGAGCGGTAGCCATGACTCTCCTCCGTAACTCCTGGCCGGCCGGGTTGCCGGCTCCGTGATCCCCTACCCACGCGCTGGCCGCCGTACCCTCGCCGCCGCGGGCGGCGTCCGGCCCCGTCCACGACTACCAGCCGGCCTTGACCACGTGGGAGTCCCACCAGATGGTCCCGAGGTGGCATGGTCGAGCCAGCACCTGCCCCGACCAGCCGCAAAGGACCCGATGTGACCACAGCACCGTCAGACCGGACTGAAGGCGCGGGCCGTCCGCTCGTCGTCGTCATGGGCGTCAGCGGCTCGGGCAAGACCACGGTGGGCGTGCCGCTGGCGGCGCGGCTCGAGGTCGAGTACGGCGAGGCCGACGACTTCCACCCGCAGCGCAACATCGACAAGATGGCCGCCGGCGATGCGCTCGACGACGAGGACCGCGAACCGTGGTTGCAGGCCATCGGTCGGTGGCTGGCCGAGCGCACGGACGACGGCGCGGTGGTGACGTGCTCCGCCCTGGCACGCCGCTACCGCGACACGCTCAGGTCCGCCGCTCCCGAGGCCGTGTTCCTGCATCTCGCGGTGGACGGTGAGGTCCTGAAGCAGCGGATGGCCGAGCGCCAGGGGCACTTCATGCCCGCCTCGCTGCTCGAGTCCCAGCTGGCGGCGCTGGAGCCCCTGGAGCCGGACGAGTCGGGGCTCACCGTGGACGCCGACGCCCCGGTCGACGCCCTGCTCGACTCGTTCGACCGATGGTGGGACGACGGGCGGCCCACCGCTGCCACGGCGGCTGTCCGGCCCAGTTGACCCGGAGCGTCCGGAAGGCTCTGGCGAGCCGACGTCGCAGCTGCGTCCGCCCGTGGAGGCACCGTGCAGACACCCCCACCCTCAGGGCCCGGTCGTACCTGATGGCCCGGGACGGGCCGAGGGCGAACGCGAGGTCGATGTCGTCGTGCAGCTCGGGGTCGGCCCGGTGGACGTGGTCACGCACGTCGTGCCAGGTGGTCCTCCGGATCGCCATGTTCGAGCCCCACAGCGGCGGATGTCCGAGGGCGGCGTAGACGGCGACGTAGAACGCGCCGAGATAG
>CADCUI010000036.1 GCA_902805845.1 uncultured Nocardioidaceae bacterium | reverse complement strand
GGACTTCGCCGAGAAGATCGGCGTCGAGCCCGCATCGCTGGTGCAGATGCTCTTCCACCTCGGTGAGATGGTGACCGCGACCGAGTCGGTCAACGACGCGACGCTCGAGCTGCTCGGCGAGGAGCTCAACTACGTCGTCCAGGTCGTGTCGCCCGAGGACGAGGACCGCGAGCTGCTGGAGTCCTTCGACCTGGAGTTCGGCTCCGACGAGGGCGACGACGCCCACCTGGTGGCCCGGCCCCCGGTCGTCACCGTCATGGGTCACGTCGACCACGGCAAGACCAAGCTCCTCGACGCGCTGCGTGACGCCAACGTGGTCGCCAAGGAGGCCGGCGGCATCACCCAGCACATCGGCGCCTACCAGGTGACGACGGAGGTCGACGGCAACGACCGTGCGATCACCTTCATCGACACCCCGGGTCACGAGGCCTTCACCGCCATGCGTGCGCGTGGTTCGAAGTCCTCCGACATCGCGGTGCTCGTGGTGGCGGCCGACGACGGCGTCATGCCGCAGACCGTCGAGGCGCTCAACCACGCCCAGGCGGCCGGTGTCCCGGTCGTCGTGGCGGTGAACAAGATCGACAAGGAGGACGCCGACCCGACGAAGGTCCGCGGCCAGCTCACCGAGTACGGCCTCGTGCCCGAGGAGTACGGCGGCGACGCCATGTTCGTCGACGTCTCGGCCAAGAGCGCCCTCAACCTCGATGCTCTGCTCGAGGCGATCGTCCTCACCGCGGACGCCTCGCTCGACCTCCGTGCCAACCCTGAGCAGGACGCCCAGGGGCTCGTGGTCGAGGCGCACCTCGACCGCGGCCGCGGACCGGTCGCCACGGTGCTGGTCCAGCGCGGGACGCTGCGAGTCGGCGACTCGATCGTCGCCGGCCCCGCCCACGGCCGGGTGCGCGCCATGCTCGACGAGTACGGCGACCCGATCCAGGCGGCCGACCCCTCACGGCCGGCGATGGTGCTCGGCCTGACCGCGGTGCCCGGCGCCGGGCAGAACTTCCTGGTCGTCGAGGACGACCGGGTGGCCCGGCAGATCGCCGAGAAGCGTGAGGCCCGCGAGCGGGCCGCCCTGCAGGCGCAGCGTCGTGTCCGCCGTACCCTCGAGGACTTCATGAAGTCGATGGAGCAGGGCGAGCGTCAGGAGCTCAACCTGATCCTCAAGGGCGACGTGTCCGGTTCGGTCGAGGCTCTCGAGGACGCGCTGGCGAAGGTCGACGTCGGCGACGAGGTGTCGCTGCGCGTGATCGACCGCGGTGTCGGTGCGATCACCGAGACCAACGTCATGCTGGCCGCTGCCTCCGACGCGATCATCATCGGCTTCAACGTCCGGCCGCAGGGCAAGGCGACCGAGGTGGCCGACCGCGAGGGTGTGGAGATCCGCTACTACACGGTGATCTACCAGGCGATCGAGGAGATCGAGGCTGCCCTCAAGGGCATGCTCAGGCCGGAGTTCGAGGAGATCCAGCTCGGCACCGCCGAGATCCGGGAGATCTTCCGCTCCAGCCGGATCGGCAACATCGCCGGTTGCATGGTCACCAGCGGGGTCATCCGGCGCAACGCCAAGGTGCGGCTGCTCCGCGACGGCGCGGTGGTGGCCGACAACCTCGACCTGTCGTCGCTGCGGCGGGAGAAGGACGACGTCACCGAGGTCCGCGAGGGCTTCGAGTGCGGCCTCGTGCTGCGCAACTACCAGGACGTCAAGATCGGCGACGTGGTGGAGGCGTTCGAGATGCGGGAGATCCCCCGCGCCTGACCCCCCGCCTCGTCCGATCGGGCGCGTGACATTGCGCGCGCCCGATCGGACGAGGCCAGGCAAGAAGTCGGAGGACACGGGATGAGCAACCCGCGCGTGCGGAAGATGGCCGACCGCATCCAGGTGACGGTGGCGGAGATGCTCGAGCGACGCGTCAAGGACCCGCGGCTCGGGTTCGTCACGGTCACCGACGTGCGGGTCAGCGGTGACACCCAGCACGCCAGCGTCTTCTACACCGTCCTGGGCGAGGAGGTGCAGGTGACCGCGTCGGCGGCCGCGCTGGAGTCCGCGAAGGGGCTGATCCGTTCCGAGGTGGGCAAGCAGCTCGGCACCCGGCACGTGCCGACCCTGGAGTTCATCCACGATGCGCTGCCCGAGACCGCCCGCCACATCGAGGAGCTGCTCGGGAAGGTGCGGGAGTCCGACGCCGCGGTGGCCGCCTCCGCAGCCGGTGCCGTCTACGCCGGGGAGCCGGATCCCTACCGCAAGCCGCACGACGACGAGGACATCGGCGCAGCCGACGAGACCGACGTCGACCCGACAGCAGTCGCCCCGGCAGCAGTCGCCCCAGCAGCAGTCGCCCCAGCAGCAGTCGACCGGTCAGCAGTCGACCGGTCAGCAGTCGCCCCGGCAGCAGTCGACCGGTCGGCGTCGGTGGAGTGACGTCCGGCTCCCTCGACAGCGTCGGCGCCGGGCTGCTGGTGGTCGACAAGCCTGCGGGCCTGACGTCCCACGACGTGGTGGCCCGCGTGCGTCGGCTTGCCCGCACCCGCAAGGTCGGGCACGCCGGCACCCTGGACCCGATGGCCACCGGCGTGCTGGTGCTCGGGCTCGGCAGGGGCACCCGGCTGCTGGGCCACCTGTCGTTGGCGCACAAGAGCTACGACGCCACCGTCCGGCTCGGCGTCTCCACCACGACCGACGACGCCGAGGGCGAGGTCGTGGCCACGACCCCCGTCGGGCGACGGGGACCCGGTGACCGCGTCGACGAGGCCGCCGTGCGTGCCGCGCTCGGGCACTTCGTCGGCGAGCTCGCACAGGTGCCCTCGGCGGTCTCGGCAGTCAAGGTCGAAGGCCGCCGCGCCTACGAGCGCGTCCGCTCGGGGGAGCAGGTCGAGCTGGCGCCGCGGCAGGTGACGGTGCACGAGCTCCTCGTGCGCGCGGTGCGCCACCCGGAGGACACCACGGACGTGCTCGACGTGGAGATCAGCCTCCGCTGCTCGAGCGGTACCTATGTCCGGGCCATCGCCCGCGACCTCGGTGCCGCCCTGGGGGTCGGAGGACACCTCACCGCGCTCCGGCGTACGGCGGTGGGACCGGTCAGCCTTGCGGAGGCGACGCCGTTGGCGGAGCTGGAGGCGGCCGGGACGGTGCCCGCGGTCCCGCTGGCCGAGGCGGTGCCCCGATTCTTCGAGACGCTCAGCGTCGATGCCGACCGGGCCCGCGCGGTCGGGTTCGGCCGCCCACTGGAAGCGGCGGAGCAGCCGTCGGTCGCAGCCACCGGCACCCGGCCGATCGGGATCCTGGGACCGGACGGCGCCTTCCTCGCCCTCTACGAGCGTCGCGACGCCGACGTGCTCACCCCGGTCGCCGTCTTCGTCTGACCGTCCTCGCTCGGGGCTCTCGGCCAGGGCCGTCGACGCTGTGCCCGTGGTACGCCCCTGGTGGAGCGTCCATGGTCCGGCGCCCCATGTGGGAGGCTTCCGCGAGGTGCGGGGCAGGGCGACGACGGTGAGGAGGATGGCGATGCGGGTCTGGCGCTCGCTCGACGAGGTGCCCGGGGACCTCGGCCACACCGTGGTGACGATCGGCAACTTCGACGGCGTGCACCGCGGCCATCAGCAGGTGATCGCGCATGCCCGTCGCACTGCCGACCGGCTCGACCTCGGCACCGTCGTGGCGGTGACCTTCGACCCGCACCCGATCGCGGTGCTGCGCCCGGAGCACGCCCCGCCGACGCTCACCGACATCGACCACCGGGTCGACCTGCTCAGCCGGGCGGGGGTCGACGACGTGCTCGTCGTCCCGTTCACGCGCGAGGTCGCGGGCTGGTCGCCCGAGCGGTTCGTGCAGGACATCCTCGTGGACACCCTCCACGCCGCCGCCGTGGTCGTCGGGGCCAACTTCCGGTTCGGCCACCGTGCCGCCGGCGACCTGGCACTGCTGCGTCGGCTCGGCGCCGAGGGCGACTTCCTCGCCGAGGGGGTCTCGCTCGAGGGGGGGCCGCAGGTGTGGTCCTCGACCTACGTCCGGACCTGCCTGGCCGCGGGCGACGTCGACGGCGCGGCGGAGGCCCTCGGCTACCCCGTGACGGTGCGGGGGACCGTCGAGAGGGGTGACCGGCGGGGCCGCGAGCTCGGCTACCCGACGGCCAATGTGCCGACCCACAGCACCGCGGTGCCGGCCGACGGCGTCTACGCCGGCTGGCTGCGGGTCATCGACGGCCCCGGACGGGGCCTCGGCCCGGACGAGGACCTCCCGGCCGCCATCAGCGTCGGCGCCAACCCGACCTTCGCGGGGGAGCGCGCGCGGCGGGTGGAGGCCTACGTCATCGACCGTGGCGACCTGGATCTCTACGACCGTGAGGTCGAGGTGGTCTTCGTCCGACGGCTTCGGGGGATGCTGCGCTTCGAGTCGGCCGAGGCCCTGCAGGGCGCCATGGCCGACGACGTGGCCCGGGCGCGCGACGCGCTCGGCGCCCAGCCGCCCGGCTGAACGGGGTGCTGAGCGGGGCGTCGGGCGAGGCGTGCTCCCGGCGACCGATTCGGACTTGGGTGGACGCGTTGGTAGGCTGACCCGGTTGCCGTCTGAACGGCCGCGGATCGAGAGTGCCCGGGTGAACAGGCCCCGGCGCGCCGCGCAGCAAGCACGAGAGGAACACGTGTCCACCGGTACCGACGCCGAGACCAAGAGCCGCATCATCGCCGAGTACGGCCTGTCCGAGGGTGACACGGGTTCACCCGAGGTCCAGGTTGCGCTGCTCAGCCACCGGATCGCTCACCTGACCGACCACCTGAAGCAGCACAAGCACGACCACCACACCCGTCGTGGCCTCCTCCTGCTCGTGGGCCGGCGCCGCCGGCTGCTCAACTACATGCAGAAGGAAGACATCAACCGCTACCGCGCCATCGTGGAGCGGCTCGGCCTGCGTCGGTGAGGCAGCCGAGGACAACGGACGCGGTTGCCTGAACCCAGGCAGCCGCTGCCACCACGTCCGGACGCGTTTCAGGTCCGGGCACACAACTGAATACCGAGAAACCACAGGAGCGACCGCGGACATCCGGCCCGGTCCTCGGTAGTGGCCCTCGGAGCCCGGTCCGCCGGCGTTCCGCGGGCCTCGATCGAAGACCGGCCCCCGTTGGCTTCCTCGCGTGACCGCTCCGCGAACCGAAAGGGGCACCCCATGGAGGGACCCGTCATCTCCGCCGTGGAGACCGTGATCGACAACGGCACCCACGGCACCCGCACCGTCAAGTTCGAGACCGGTCTGCTCGCCCGTCAGGCGGCAGGGTCGGTCACCGCCTATCTCGACGACGAGACCATGCTGCTGTCGGCGACCACCGCCGGCAAGCACCCCAAGGACCACTTCGACTTCTTCCCGCTGACGATCGACGTCGAGGAGCGGATGTACGCCGTGGGCCAGATCCCCGGCTCGTTCTTCCGCAGCGAGGGGCGCCCGGGCGAGGACGCCATCCTCACCTGCCGACTGATCGACCGGCCGCTGCGCCCGACCTTCAAGAAGGGGCTGCGCAACGAGGTCCAGGTCGTCATCACGGTCATGGCGCTCGACCCCGACCAGCCCTACGACGTCCTGGCCATCAACGCCGCGTCGATGTCCACCCAGCTCTCCGGCCTGCCGTTCTCCGGCCCGGTGGGCGGCGTCCGCGTCGCGCTCATCGAGGGTCAGTGGGTGGCGTTCCCCAGCCACAGCCAGCTCGAGAACGCGGTCTTCGACATGGTCGTCGCGGGCCGGGTCACCGAGACCGGCGACGTCGCGATCATGATGGTGGAGGCCGAGGCGACCGAGGGCACCAGCGAGCTCGTCCACAGCGGCGCCCAGGCGCCGACCGAGGAGATCGTCGCAGGCGGTCTCGACGCCGCCAAGCCGTTCATCAAGCAGCTCGTCCAGGCCCAGCAGGAGCTCGCGAAGCAGGCGGCGAAGCCGGTGCAGGAGTTTCCGGTGTTCCTCGAGTACGAGGACGACGTCTTCGACGCGGTGGAGAGCGCGGCGCAGACCGACCTCGCGGCCGCGCTCACCATCGGCGGCAAGCAGGAGCGCGAGAGCCGGCTGGACGAGGTCAAGGACGCCGTCCTCGCGCAGGTGGCTCCCCAGTTCGAGGGCCGCGAGAAGGAGATCGGTGCGGCCTTCCGCTCCGTGACCAAGAAGCTGGTCCGGCAGCGCGTCCTGCGCGACAAGGTCCGCATCGACGGGCGCGGGCTCTCCGACATCCGCACCCTCTCGGCCGAGGTCGACGTGATCCCGCGGGTGCACGGCTCCGCGCTGTTCGAGCGTGGCGAGACCCAGATCCTGGGCGTCACGACGCTGAACATGCTGACGCTGGAGCAGAAGCTCGACACGCTCTCTCCGGAGAAGACGCGTCGCTACATGCACAAGTACGTCTTCCCGCCGTTCTCCACCGGTGAGACAGGGCGGGTGGGTTCGCCCAAGCGACGCGAGGTCGGGCACGGTGCTCTCGCCCGTCGGGCGCTGCTCCCGGTGCTTCCCTCACGCGAGGAGTTCCCCTACGCGATCCGCCAGCTCTCCGAGGCGATGGGCTCCAACGGGTCCACGTCGATGGGCTCGGTCTGCGCCTCGACGCTGTCGCTGCTCCAGGCCGGCGTCCCGCTCAAGGCACCGGTCGCCGGCATCGCCATGGGGCTGATCTCGGACCAGGTCGACGGCGAGACGCAGTACGTCGCGCTGACCGACATCCTCGGCGCCGAGGACGCCTTCGGCGACATGGACTTCAAGGTCGCCGGCACCCGGGACTTCGTGACCGCCCTGCAGCTCGACACCAAGCTCGACGGCATCCCCGCCGAGGTGCTCGCCGGTGCACTGACCCAGGCCCGCGACGCCCGGCTGGCGATCCTCGACGTGATGGCCGAGGCCATCGACGCACCCGCCGAGATGAGCCTGCTCGCGCCGCGGATCATCACCGTCAAGATCCCCGTCGACAAGATCGGTGAGGTCATCGGGCCCAAGGGCAAGGTGATCAACCAGATCCAGGACGACACCGGCGCCTCGCTCAGCATCGAGGACGACGGCACGATCTACATCGGCGCCACGAACGGTGAGGCCGCCGAGGCTGCCCGCCAGGCCGTCAACGCGATCGCCAACCCGACGATGCCCGAGGTCGGCGAGCGCTACCTCGGCACCGTGGTGAAGACGACGAACTTCGGTGCGTTCGTCTCGCTGCTCCCCGGCAAGGACGGGCTGCTGCACATCAGCAAGCTGCGCAGCCTGGCCGGCGGCAAGCGGGTCGAGGCGGTCGAGGACGTGCTCAGCGTCGGCCAGAAGGTCCAGGTGCAGATCGCGGAGATCGACGACCGCGGCAAGCTGTCCCTGGTGCCGGTCGTCGAGGAGGGCGACACGGGTGGCGAGTCGGAAGGCAACCGTGGGGCTGCGGCCACCGAGGACAGCGGCGAGTAAGTCCGGGGGGCTCCCGGCCCCGGCCGGGAACCCCTCGCACTCGCAGCAGCCGGGGACGACGCGCACGCTCCTCGTCGAGAAGGACACCGGCGGCTCGGTGGTCTCACGGGTCCGCCGTACCGTCCTTCCCGGCGGGCTCCGGGTGGTCACCGAGGCGATGCCAGGGGTCCGCTCCGCCAGCATCGGGGTGTGGGTCGGCGTCGGCTCGCGTGACGAGAGCCCGACGCTGTCGGGTGCGTCGCACTTCCTCGAGCACCTGCTGTTCCGCGGCACCGCGTCGCGCACAGCGATGGACATCTCGGTGTCGCTCGACGCGGTCGGAGGTGAGTTCAACGCCTTCACCGCCAAGGAGTACACGTGCTTCCACGCGCGGGTGCTGGACGAGGACCTGCCGCTCGCCGTCGAGGTCCTCGGTGACATGGTGACCTCCTCGGCGATCGCCGCCGCCGACGTCGAGGCCGAGCGCGAGGTGATCCTCGACGAGATCGCCATGCACGACGACGACCCCGAGGACGTCGTGACGAACCTGTTCGAGACCGCGTCGTGGCGGACCTCCCCGCTGGGTCGGCCGATCGCCGGCACGGCCGCGTCGATCACCGCCCTGTCCCGGCAACAGATCCTGCGCTTCTACCGGTCGCGCTACCGGCCGGAGGCGATGGTGGTGGCCGTGGCCGGCAACGTCGACCACACCGACGTCGTCCGACAGGTCCGCAAGGCCTTCGCCGGCTCGGCGTTCCTCGACGACAGGTCG
>CADCUI010000035.1 GCA_902805845.1 uncultured Nocardioidaceae bacterium | reverse complement strand
CGCCGTCGTGGGAGGAGCTGGTCAACCGGCTGGTCGGCCGCGGCACCGAGAGCGAGCAGGAACGGGCGCGGCGGCTGGAGACCGCGGTGCAGGAGCTGGCCGCGGAGGAGGAGTTCGACGTCACCGTCGTCAACGCCGAAGTTCAGCAGGCGGGCGAGCAGTTGGTAGCCTTGATGGTGGACGCGCGCGCCTGACCTACCCGTACGGCGGGGTCGTCGGCCGGGGCTCCTCCTCGACCTGCCTCCCGGCGGGCGTCCACACCCACCACCAACGGAACCTGCGAGGCTGACCTACGTGTCGAGCAACCCCGTCGCCGAGGGCATCACGAACCCGCCCATCGACGAGCTCCTGACCAAGACCGACTCCAAGTACCGGCTCGTGCTCTACAGCGCCATGCGGGCCCGGCAGATCAACGCCTACTACTCCCAGCTGGGCGAGGGCCTGCTCGAGTACGTCGGTCCCCTCGTGGACACCCACGTGCAGGAGAAGCCGCTGTCGATCGCGCTCCGCGAGATCAACGAGGACCTCCTCACCTGTGAGGACTACGACCCGGACGCACCGCCCCCGGCCACGCCGTCCCCGGAGGCGGTCTCCGAGGACTTCGAGCTCTGAGCTGGCTCGTGCTCGGGAGCAGGGACCCGCGGTGACCGACCGGCCGCGCGTGGTCCTCGGTGTCGGTGGCGGCATCGCGGCGTACAAGGCCTGCGAGCTGCTGCGCCGTCTGACCGAGACCGGTCACGACGTCACCGTCGTGCCCACGGCCGCGGCCCTCGAGTTCGTCGGTGCGCCCACGTGGGCGGCACTGTCCGGCAATCCCGTCTCGACGCAGGTGTGGGACGACGTCCACCGGGTTCCGCACGTGCGGATCGGGCAGACGGCCGACCTCGTCGTCGTCGCCCCGGCGACCGCCGACCTGCTGGCGAAGGCCGCGAACGGGCTGGCCGACGACCTGCTCACGAACACCCTGCTGACCGCTCGGTGCCCGGTCCTGTTCGCGCCGGCCATGCACACCGAGATGTGGGAGCACCCCGCGACCCAGGCCAACGTGGCGACGCTGCGCGGCCGCGGGGCTCTCGTCGTCGAGCCGGCCGAGGGCCGGTTGACCGGCGCGGACACCGGCAAGGGACGGCTGCCCGATCCCGGCGAGCTCTTCGAGGTGGCGCGGGACGTGCTCGCCCGCCGTGACTCCGGCAACGCCCTCGACCTCACCGGTCGCCACGTGGTCGTCTCCGCCGGCGGCACACGTGAGTACCTCGACCCGGTCCGCTTCATCGGAAACCGCTCCTCGGGGCTGCAGGGGATCGCCCTGGCGAGGACCGCGGTGGCCAGGGGCGCCGAGGTGACGCTGGTGGCCGCCAACGTCAGTCTCCCCGAGCCCGCCGGCGCCAAGGTCGTGCACGTCGAGACCACCGCGGAGCTGCGTGACGCCGTCCTGGGCGCGGCAGCCACCGCCGACGCCGTGGTGATGGCCGCCGCGCCGGCCGACTTCCGTCCCGCCGCGCAAGAGCAGGCGAAGATCAAGAAGTCGGCCGACGGCAGCGTTCCTCCCCTCGAGCTCGTGCAGAACCCCGACATCCTGGCCGAGCTCTCGCAGCACCGGCCGCGGCAGGGCACGGTCGTCGTCGGGTTCGCCGCAGAGACCGGCGACGAGCACGGGTCCGTGCTCGACCACGCCGCAGCCAAGCTCGCCCGCAAGGGGTGCGACCTCCTGGTCGTCAACGACGTCAGCGGCGGGCGGGTGTTCGGCAGTCCCGACAACGAGGCGGTGGTCCTCGACGCGTCCGGTGACGCCACCGGCGTACCCCGCGGCTCGAAGGCGGCCCTGGCCCACGTCGTCTGGGACAGCGTCGCGTCCAGGTGGCAGAACGGCTGAGGATCCCGGCGGGGCCCGGCGGCTAAGGTGACGCCGGACAGCAACGGTGATGCGCGGCGAACGCGCGGACAGGGGCACACGCAGGTGACGGGACGCCTTTTCACCTCGGAGTCGGTGACCGAGGGACATCCGGACAAGATCGCTGACCAGATCAGCGACACCGTCCTCGACGAGCTGCTGCGGCAGGACCCCGAGAGCCGGGTCGCGGTCGAGACGCTGGTCACCACCGGACTCGTCGTCGTGGCGGGCGAGGTCACCACCGAGGGGTTCGCCAACGTCGCGGAGCTCGCGCGCACCAAGATCCTCGAGATCGGCTACGACAGCAGCGAGAAGGGCTTCGACGGCCGCTCCTGCGGGGTGCAGGTGGCGATCGGGTCCCAGTCGCCCGACATCGCCCAGGGCGTCGACGACGCCTACGAGGAGCGGCTCGGGGAGTCCACCGACCCGCTCGACCGGCAGGGCGCCGGGGACCAGGGGCTGATGTTCGGGTACGCCTGCGACGACACGCCCCAGCTCATGCCGCTGCCCATCACGGTCGCGCACCAGCTCTCCGAGCGGCTCAGCGCGGTCCGCAAGGACGGCACGCTCCCCTACCTGCGTCCTGACGGCAAGACGCAGGTCACCATCGAGTACGACGCCGACAACCGGCCGGTCCGGGTCGACACCGTCGTGGTGTCGACCCAGCACGCGCGCCACCTCGACCTCGAGAACCTGCTCACGCCCGACGTGAAGCGGCACGTCGTCGACCCGGTGCTGGAGAAGTTCGACCTGCCCTCCGAGGGCTACCGGCTGCTCGTCAACCCCACCGGCCGCTTCGAGATCGGGGGCCCGATGGGCGACGCCGGCCTGACCGGCCGCAAGATCATCATCGACACCTACGGCGGCATGGCCCGCCACGGTGGCGGCGCGTTCTCCGGCAAGGACCCCTCCAAGGTGGACCGGTCGGGGGCGTACGCGATGCGCTGGGTCGCCAAGAACGTGGTGGCCGCGGGGCTCGCCACCCGCTGCGAGGTGCAGGTGGCCTACGCGATCGGCAAGGCGCACCCGGTGGGCCTGTTCGTCGACTGCTTCGGCACCGAGACGATCCCCGTGGACGCGATCCAGAAGGCGGTGCTCGAGGTCTTCGACCTGCGGCCGGCGGCGATCATCCGCGACCTGGACCTCAAGCGGCCGATCTACGCCCAGACCGCGGCGCACGGCCACTTCGGCCGCGACCTGCCGGCGTTCACCTGGGAGCGCACCGACTGCATCGAGGCGCTGCGCGCGACCGCCGGCGTCTGACAGCCTTCGGGCGATCCGGGCCTCCGCCCGGAGAATGCTCCGGCAGGGTGGCTCGACGTCATCTGGTCCATTACTGCTGCTGGAACTCGACATCGGAACGTTTCTGCACCACATGAGCGTTCGGTGCCCGGACCCGCCGGCGGTGTCGCCGGCGGCTGGTTGAATCGCTCGCGTGGCCGACGGGGACGAGCAGCAGCCGGCGCCGGAGGTGCTCGTCCCGGAGCTGACGGCGGCTCGGGCGACGGCCAAGGCGGCCACGGCTCGCAGTCGGGCGAAGGAGCGTCCGGCTCGCTCCACCGAGCCGGCTCCCGACCTGCCGGTCGCCAGGGTGCTGGTCGACGTGCCGCTCGCGCACCTCGACCGGCCCTTCGACTACGTCGTACCGGCGTCGATGCACGACCGGGTCGTGCCCGGCTCCCGGGTCAAGGTGCGGTTCGCCGGCCAGGACGTCGACGGGTTCGTGCTCGAGCGGGTGGCCGAGAGCGAGCACCCCGGCCGGCTCGCGCCGCTCCGGAGGGCGGTGAGCGCCGAGCCGGTGCTGGCGGCGGACGTGGCCAGGCTGTGCGGCGCCGTGGCCGAGCGCTACGCCGGGACGCGCTCCGACGTGCTCCGGCTCGCGGTGCCCCCGCGGCACGCGACGGTGGAGAAGCGGGCGAGTGCGGTGCCGGCGACCGTGAGGGCCGATGCCGAGGCAGCCGGCCGGTGGTGGAGCCGGTACCCCGCCGGGAAGGGGCTGGCGACCCGGCTCGCGGAGGGGGAGGGCGTACGCGCGGTGTGGACCGCACTGCCGGGCGAGGACTGGGCGGCCGGCCTGGCCCATGCCGCAGCGGCGACGCTGGCGGGGGGTCGCGGCTCGGTGCTGTGCGTGCCGGACCGACGCGACCTCGACCGGCTGGACGGCGCGCTGACCACGGTCCTCGGAGCGGGGCAGCACGTCCTGCTCACCGCCGACCTCGGGCCGGCCGACCGCTACCGGGCGTTCCTGGCCGTCGCCCGCGGGGCGGTCCGGGTGGTGGCCGGCACCCGCGCGGCGGCGTTCGCGCCGGTGCACGACCTCGGGCTCGTCGCCCTCTGGGACGACGGGGACGACCTGTACGCCGAGCCGCGGGCGCCCTATCCGCACACCCGGGAGGTCCTGCTGCTGCGTGCCCACGACCGGGGCTGTGGGTCGCTGCTGGCCGGCCACGCGCGCAGCGTCGAGGCGACCGCCCTGGTGAGTGCCGGATGGGCGGAGGATGTGGCGGCCGGACGCGAGACGGTGCGTGCCCGGGCGCCGCAGGTCAGCATCACCGGCGCCACCGACCGGGAGCTGGAGCGGGACCCGGCCGCGCGCATCGCCCGGCTGCCGAGCAGCGCCCACGTGGCGATCCGGGCGGCCCTCGCGCAAGGACCGGTTCTGGTGCAGACGCCCCGGCTGGGCTACGTCACCGCCCTGGCCTGCGACACCTGCCGGACACCGGCCCGGTGCCGCACCTGTTCGGGACCGCTGCACCTCCCGGCGCCACACCTGCCACCCGCGTGCCGGTGGTGCGGGGCCGTGGAGCTGGACCACACGTGCGCCGTCTGCGGCGGGCGAGGCCTTCGCGCCCCGGTGCTGGGTGACCGGCGGACCGCCGAGGAGCTCGGACGCGCGTTCCCCGGCGTACCGGTGCGGCGCTCCTCCGGTGACCGGGTGCTCGCCGAGGTCGACGCCACCAAGGCGATCGTGGTGGCCACGCCGGGGGCCGAGCCGGTGGCCGCCGGCGGCTACGCCGCGGTGGTGCTGATGGACACCTGGCTGATGCTCGCCCGGCCCGATCTCCGCACCGGGGAGGAGTCGGTGCGGAGATGGTTCAACGCGGCTTCGCTCGCACGCCCCGCCGGTGACGGTGGACGGGTGGTCGCCGTGGGCGAGCCGTCGGAGCCGACCCTCCAGGCGTTGGTGCGGTGGGACCCGGCGGGGTTCGCCCAGCGGGAGGCCGAGGAACGGCGTACCGCGCACCTCCCGCCCGCGTCCCGGCTGGCCGTGCTGCGCGGCGTCGAGGACGCCGTCGAGTCCGCGCTGGCCGAGCTGCGGCTCCCGGCCGGGGCCGAGGTGCTGGGGCCGGTCCCCGACCCCGTCACGCCAGGACGGCCACCGGCCGCGGACGAGGCGGAGCGGCTGCGGCTGGTGGTGCGGGTGCCGCGACGCTCGGGGCCGGAGCTGTCGCGGGCCCTGCTCGAGCTGCAGGGTGTCCGCTCGGCCCGCAAGCTGCCGCCGCTGCGCGTCCAGGTCGACCCGTACTCCCTCGGCTGACCCGCCCACGATGTCTGCTCGACCCGCCCACGATGTCTGGTCGACCCGCCCAGGATGCTGTGGAGCGCCGCCCTCACCGGCATGGAGGGCGGCTCGGCCGGACATGGGGGGCGGCTCGGGCAGACATGGAGGGCGGGTCGGCGAGGGGGGTTCGTAGGATTGCCGGGTGAGCGTCCAACCCATCCGGCTCTTCGGCGACCCGGTCCTGCGTACGCCGGCCGCGCCGGTGACCGACTTCGACGCCGAGCTGCGGAAGCTCGTGCAGGACCTCACCGACACCATGCTCGAGGCGCCCGGCGCCGGCCTGGCCGCTCCCCAGATCGGGGTGGGGCTCCGCGTCTTCACCTGGTACGTCGACGGCGAGGTCGGTCACCTGGTCAACCCCGACCTTTCGCTCTCGGAGGAGACCCAGGACGGCGAGGAGGGCTGCCTGTCGATCCCCGACCTCGTCTTCGACTGCCGGCGCGCGCTGCGGGTCGTGGCGCGCGGCTTCGACATGCACGGGGAGCCGGTGACCATCGAGGGCTCCGACCTGCTGGCGCGGGCCGTCCAGCACGAGACCGACCACCTCGACGGCGTCCTGTTCGTCGAGCGCCTCGACGCCGAGACCCGCAAGCTCGCGATGAAGGCGATCCGTGAGTCGGACTGGTTCGGTGCCCCACCGGCCCTCAAGGTCAGCCCGCACCCACTGCCGACGTCCGGCCTCACCCGCCCGGCAGGCACGGGCGGGCTGCCGCGACTCGGTCTCTGATGCGGGTCGTCTTCGCAGGCACCCCTGAGGTCGCACTGCCGTCCCTGCGCGCGGTCGCCGACAGCGCTCACGAGCTCGTCGCGGTCGTCACCCGCCCGGACGCGGCCGCCGGGCGTGGACGCAGGCAGCTGCCGTCACCGGTCGCCCAGGTGGCGGACGAGCTCGGCGTACCCGTCCTGAAACCGCAGCACCCACGCGACGGCGCCTTCCAGGAGGAGCTCGCGGCGCTGCGGCCGGACTGCTGCCCCGTGGTGGCGTACGGCGCGCTGCTGCCCCGCAGCGTCCTCGACATCCCGCCGCACGGCTGGGTCAACCTCCACTTCTCGCTGCTGCCGGCCTGGCGCGGCGCCGCGCCGGTGCAGCGGGCGCTGTGGGCCGGTGACGAGATCACCGGTGCCACGACTTTCCGGCTGGTGGCCGAGATGGACGCGGGACCGACGTACGGGCTGGTGACCGAGCGCATCCGTGACACCGACACCTCCGGGGACCTGCTGACCCGGTTGGCCGAGGCCGGTGCGCCCCTGCTGGTCGCCACCCTCGACGGGATCGAGGACGGAAGCCTCGAGGCCCGCCCTCAGGCCGCGGATGGCGTCTCGCTGGCACGGAAGGTCACGGTCGAGGAGGCTCAGGTCGACTGGACCGAGCCGGCCCTGGCGGTGGACCGGCGGGTCCGCGCCTGTACGCCGGCTCCGGGGGCCTGGACGACCTACGCGGGCGAGCGGGTCAAGCTGGGGCCGGTCCGTCCCGACCCGGAGACAGCCAGCGTGCCGCCCGGACGGCTGGTCGTCGGCAGACGCGCCGTGCACGTGGGGACCGCGACGGTGCCGGTCCGCCTGACCGAGGTGACCGGTCACGGCCGTCGGCCGATGCCGGCCGCGGACTGGGCACGCGGCGTGCGCCCGGGTCCCGACGCCCGCTTCGGCGCCTGATGGGCGACCCCCGCGACCGACGGGCGCGCCGCCCCGGGGGACGACCCCGGGCCAGGGCCAAGGCCGACCCTCCCCGGCTGGCCGCCCTCGAGGTGCTGCGCGGGGTGCAGGAGGAGGACGCGTACGCCAACCTGCTGCTGCCCTCGGTGCTGCGTCGACACCAGCTCAGCGGCCGGGACGCCGCGTTCGCCACCGAGCTGGCGTCGGGGACGCTGCGCCGGCAGGGCACCTACGACGCGGTGCTGGCCGCCTGCCTCGACCGACCGCTCACCGCCGTCGACGCCGCCGTCCTCGACGTGCTGCGACTCGGGGCGCACCAGCTGCTCGGCATGCGGGTGCCCACCCACGCCGCGGTCGCCACCTCCGTCGACCTGGTGCGCTCACAGGTCGGACAGGGACCGGCCGGGTTCGTCAACGCGGTGCTCCGGCGGCTCGGGACCAAGCCGCTCGACGCGTGGGTCCGACTCGTCGCCCCAGGCCCCACCGACGACCCCCTCGGCTACGCCGCCGTCGCGCATGCGCACCCCCGCTGGCTCGTCGAGCGGCTGGCCGAGGCGCTCGGCGACCGTCGCGAGGAGCTCGAGGCCCTCCTGGCGGCCGACAACGTGCCGCCCCGGGTGACGCTGGTGGCCCGTCCCGGGCTGTCCAGCGTGACCGAGCTGCTCGCCTCCGGTGGAGCCCCGACGCCGTACTCCCCGTTCGGGGTGACCCTGGAGGGCGGTGACCCCGCCGGGGTGCCGGCTGTCGCCGAGGGTCGGGCCGGGGTCCAGGACGAGGGGTCGCAGCTCATGGCGCTGGCGCTGGGCGGTGCCCGCGTCGACGGCAGTGACGCGGCGTGGCTGGACCTCTGCGCCGGCCCGGGCGGCAAGGCATCGCTTCTCGGCGCGCTCGCCGCGTCCGGACCGCAGCCACGTCGCCTCCTGGCGGTGGAACGGCAGCCGCACCGGGCGCAGCTGGTCGCCCGAGCGGTCCAGGGGCTCCCGCGGGGTGCGGTGTCGGTGGTCAGCGGGGACGGGACGGTGCCGGCCTGGCGACCGGGCAGCTTCGACCGGGCTCTCGTGGACGCGCCGTGCACGGGGACCGGGGCGCTGCGGCGCCGCCCCGAAGCCCGGTGGCGGCGGCGCCCCGAGGAGCTGGAGGGGCTGGTCGCACTCCAGCGCCGGCTGCTCGCCTCGGCCCTGGAGGCGGTACGGCCGGGCGGCGTGGTCGCCTACGTCACCTGCTCACCCCTGCTGGCCGAGACCCGCGACGTCATCGAGGGAGCGCTCGGCCGGGGTGCCGCGCTGCTCGACGCCGAGGCGGCACTGCCACAGGTGCCGGACGCCGCCGGGCCATTGCCGGGGACGCTGCAGCTGTGGCCGCACCGGCACGGCACCGACGCGATGTTCCTCGCCCTGCTCCGTCGGGATGCGTGAGCGTCGGCCGGAAGTGCCCGCCTCAGCGGACCCGACTGCTGCCGTCGCCCGGGTCGTCGTGGGTGTGGGTGCCCTCGGCTCCGTGCGTGTGGGTGGTCTGCGGCTCGGTCGCGTGGGTGCCCTGCGAGCCAGGGGTGTAGTCCGCGGACCGGTGGTCGACCTGCGGGTCCAGCCGGTCGGCCTCCCGCAGCCGGTCCTCGACCGTCGCCTCGTGCACCTGGTAGCCCTGCTTGGTCTCCGCCGCGCGTGCTTCGGCCTGCTCCGCCTCCATGCGGGCGCGGGCAGCCCGTGCCTCGGCCTCGCGCGCCTCGACCTCGGTGTGCCCGAGGGACGCCTTGTGCTCGTGCGCCTCGGCGCGCAGCCGGTCCGCCTCGTGGCGCCGGTTCTCGGTCTTCTTGCGCCGCAGCATGGCCGCCACCAGGGCCGCCAGGGCCAGGACGACGAGCACCGCGATGATGATCCAGACGATCGTCGAGGTTTCCATTTCAGTCCTCCTCCGTGGACGAGGCTGCGAGGGGCGGCCTCTGAGGGACGTCTACCCCGGCGAGCGGTGAAAGAACCGGCACTAGCATGACGAGGGTCATGGCCATCCAGATCGCACCCAGTCTCCTGTCGGCGGACTTCGCCCACCTGGCCGACGACGTGGCACGGGTGGGTGGCGCCGACTGGCTGCACGTGGACGTCATGGACAACCACTTCGTGCCCAACCTGACCCTGGGACTCCCGGTGGTGGAGTCGCTGAGCAAGGTCACCGAGGTCCCGCTGGACCTGCACCTCATGATCGAGGACCCCGACCGCTGGGCCCCGGCGTACGTCGAGGCGGGAGCGGGCTCGGTCACCTTCCACGCCGAGGCGGCGACCGCCCCCGTGCGGCTGGCCCGCGAGCTGCGTTCGCTCGGTGCCCGGGCGGGGATGGCCCTGCGGCCGGCCACCCCGGTCGAGCCCTACGAGGCGCTGCTTCCCGAGCTCGACATGCTGCTGGTGATGACCGTCGAGCCCGGCTTCGGCGGCCAGGCGTTCCTGGACCTGTGCCTGCCCAAGATCCGGGCGGCCAGGCGGCTGCTCGACGCCCACGGCCTCGACCTGTGGCTGCAGGTCGACGGGGGAGTGTCGCTGGAGACGGTGGGTCGTTGCGCCGAGGCGGGTGCGGACGTGTTCGTCGCCGGTTCGGCGGTGTTCTCCGCCGACGACCCGGCCTCGATGGTCGAGCGGCTGCGGTCCGAAGCAGCGGCCGCCGCTGACTGAGCCACCCCGGCCTGCGGCGGCCGTGACGTGTGCCACGCGACCGGCTCAGCCCTCGGTCGTTGTGTCACACTCGGGCTGACGAGTCGAACAGCTCGCGTGTTCTGGGGTCGGTGAAAGTCCGAGCCGGCGGTGAGAGTCCGCGACCCGGTCACCGCCAGTGACCGGTTGACCAGGTGGAACTCCTGGACCGACGGTGAGAGTCCGGATGGGAAGCGCACGCGGTGCCTCGAGCCGACGTCGGACGCCCGTCCCACCCGGCCCGGTGAGCGCACGTGTCCGTGTCCTGCGTTGACGCCCTGGTCGCGCGAGGGAGCGAGAGGGCACTACCGATGCCGCAGGGCACACCCGCCGCCGGTGACACCGGCGTGGGCACCGGCTTCACGTCCGCCGAGCAGGCGGCGATGCGGCGCGCCCTCCAGGTCGCCCGGAACCCCGGCGTGCCGCTGGGTCCCAACCCTCGCGTCGGCTGCGTCCTCCTCGACGCCGCCGGCCGGCAGGTCGCCGAGGGGTTCCACCGGGGCGCCGGCCATCCCCACGCCGAGGTCGAGGCCCTGCGCGCCCACACCGCGGCGTACGGCGGGCCGCCGACCGGTCTCACCGCGGTGGTGACCCTGGAGCCGTGCGACCACACCGGGCGCACCGGCCCCTGCACCCAGGCGCTCCTCGACGCGGGCATCGGCCGGGTGGTCTTCGCCCAGCCCGACGCCAACCCCGTCGCCGCCGGCGGCGCCGCCACCTTGAGGGCGGCCGGCGTCGACGTGGCCGGGGGGCTGCTCGAGGACGAGGCCCGCTCGGTCAACCGGGCGTGGACGTTCGCGGTGGACCACGGCCGGCCGTTCGTCACCTGGAAGCTCGCCGCCTCCCTGGACGGTCGCGTCGCCGCGGCCGACGGGAGCAGCCGCTGGGTCAGCAACGAGGCGGCCCGCCGGGACACCCACGCGCGCCGGGCGCAGTGCGACGTCGTCCTCGCGGGGACCGGCACCGTGCTCGTCGACGACCCGCAGCTCAACGTCCGCGACGAGACGGACCGGCCGCTCCTCCCGACACGCCAGCCGCTGCGGGCGGTCATGGGGCTTCGAAGCCTCCCGGCGGGGAGCCGGGTGCTCGACGGCAGCGCCGAGACGGTGCTCCTGCGCACCCGGGATCCGCGGGACGCGCTCGCGGAGCTGTTCGCCCTCGACCGCCAGCACGTCTTCCTCGAGGGTGGGCCGCGGCTGGCCGCAGCTTTCCTGGCGGCGGGCCTGGTGGACGAGGTCGTCGCCTACGTGGCGCCGATGCTGCTCGGTGGCGGCACCCATGCCGTCGAGGGACTGAAGATCAACACCATCGCCGAGGCGCTCCGGCTCGAGGTCGCCGACGTGGCGACGCTGGGGACCGGCGGCGCCCGCAACGTGCGGCTGGTCATGACGCCGGTCCGTGCCGAGGAGAGGAAGGGCTGAGATGTTCACCGGGATCGTCGAGGAGCTCGGGCTCGTGGAGTCGCTGACCGACCAGGGCGACGCCGTACGCCTCGCGGTGCGCGGCCCCGCCGTCGTGCAGGATGCCGCACCGGGTGACTCCATCGCGGTCAACGGCTGCTGCCTCACCGTGGCGGAGCTGGACGGCGAGTCGTTCACCGCCGACGTCATGCAGGAGACGCTGCTCAAGACCGGTCTCGGGAGCCTCGAGCCGGGAGCGCCGGTGAACCTCGAGCGGGCGGTCACCGCGACCACCCGGCTCGGGGGCCACCTCGTCCAGGGGCACGTCGACGAGACCGGCACCCTCGTGGCTCGCACGCCGAGCGAGCACTGGGAGCTGGTCGAGGTCTCGTTCAGCCCACGGCTGGCGGCCTACCTGGTGGAGAAGGGCTCCGTCACCGTCGACGGTGTGTCGCTGACGGTGGTCTCGGTCGACGACGAGGCCGGCACCTTCACCGTCTCGCTGATCCCCGAGACGCTGGCCCGCACCACGCTCGGCACCCGGCGGCCCGGCGACGTCGTCAACCTGGAGGTCGACGTGATCGCGAAGTACGTCGAGCGCATGCTCGCGCTCCGGACCGGAGCCCCGGCCGACCAGTCGACCCAGGACGGAGAGCGATGAGCGGGCACACCGGGCTCCGGCTCGACCAGGTCGAGGATGCGATCGCCGACATCGCCGCGGGCAGGCCGGTCGTCGTGGTCGACGACGAGGACCGCGAGAACGAGGGCGACATCATCTTCGCCGCCAGCAAGTCCACCCCCGCCCTGATGGCCTTCACGATCCGCTACAGCTCGGGGGTCATCTGCGTGCCGATGCCCGCGGCGATGCTGGACCGGCTCGAGATCCCGCTGATGACGCCGCACAACAAGGACCGGATGCGCACGGCGTACACGATCTCGGTCGACGCCCGCGACGGGGTCACCACCGGGATCAGCGCCTCGGACCGCTCCCGCACGGTGCGCGTGCTGGCGGACTCCGCGACCGAGCCGTGGGAGATCACCCGCCCCGGGCACGTGTTCCCGCTCCGCTACCGCGAGGGCGGGGTGCTGACCCGGAGGGGGCACACGGAGGCGGCCGTCGACCTTGCCCGGATGGCCGGCCTGACCCCGGTCGGGGTGCTGGTGGAGGTCGTCAACGACGACGGCACGATGAAGCGGGGCCAGCAGCTGCGCGACTTCGCCGACGAGCACGAGCTCAAGCTGATCTCGATCGAGCAGCTGGTGCACCACCGGCGCCGCAGCGAGAGCCACCTCGAGCGGGTGGCCGAGACCCGGTTGCCGACGCGGTACGGCGACTTCACCGCCGTCGGCTACCGGATCCCGATCGACGGCTCCGAGCACGTCGCGCTGGTGTACGGCGACCTCGCCAACCTGCGGAGGGACGAGCCGGTGCTCACCCGCGTCCACTCCGAGTGCCTCACCGGTGACGTCTTCGGCAGCAGCCGGTGCGACTGCGGGCCGCAGCTCGACGAGGCCATGGAGCGCATCGTGGCCGAGGGACGCGGTGTGGTGATCTACCTGCGGGGGCACGAAGGGCGCGGCATCGGGCTGCTGGCCAAGCTGCAGGCCTACCAGCTGCAGGACGGCGGCCGGGACACCGTCGACGCGAACCTGGACCTCGGGCTGCCCGCGGACGCCCGTCACTACGGGGCGGCCACCCAGATCCTCAAGGACCTCGGCGTGCGCTCGGTGCGGCTGCTCACGAACAACCCGGCGAAGACCGAGGGGCTGGAGTCCTACGGGGTGCGCGTGGCCTCCCGGGTGCCGCTGACGCCGCACCCCAACGACCACAACATCGCCTACCTGCGGACCAAGCGGGACCGGATGGGGCACGACCTGCCCGACCTGGTGCTTCCGGACGCCGCGGCGGAGAGCCTCGGAGGGCGACCGTGAGCGGCGAGGGCTCGCCGACCGCGCACTACCAGGCCGACCCCTTCGACGGCCGTGACCTCCGGGTGGCGGTGGTGGCCGCGAGCTGGCACGACCAGGTGATGGAGGGGCTGCTGGCCGGAGCAGACCGCGCACTGCGCGACTTCGGGGTCGAGCAGGTGCAGGTGGTGCGCGTCCCCGGCTCCTTCGAGCTCCCCGTGGTCGCCGCTGAGCTCGCCCGAGGCGGGCAGGACGCGGTCGTGGCGCTCGGCGTCGTCATCCGCGGCGGCACACCGCACTTCGACTACGTCTGCAGCGCCGCCACCGACGGGCTCAGCAGGGTCGCTCTCGACCACCGGGTCGCGGTCGGCTTCGGGCTGCTCACGTGCGACACCGAGGAACAGGCCCTCGACCGGGCCGGACTGGCCGGATCCCAGGAGGACAAGGGCTACGAGGCTGCGTCGGCGGCCCTGGTCACAGCACGCACGCTGCGGGGGCTGCGCGGCGGGTCGGCCGGCTGACCCGGAGGATCCGGCTCAGCTGGGCATCCACTCGTGCACGTTCGGGTGGTCGCCGGTGCGGCCGTCCTCGCCCTTGTCCAGCGCCGAGATCCGCTCGACCTCCTCCTCGGAGAGCGAGAAGTCGAAGAGCTCGAAGTTCTCGCGCATCCGCTCCTCGCGCATCGTCTTGGGGAACACGATGTTCCCGCGCTCGACGTGCCAGCGCAGCGTGACCTGCGAAGGCGTCTTGTCGTGGGCCGACGCGATCTCGTTGATCACCTCGTCGCCGAGGACGGCGCCCTGGGCGATCGGCGACCACGCCTCGACCGCGATGCCGTGGGCGAGCGAGGCGGCCCGCGCACGGTCGTTGGTGAGGTAGGGATGAACCTCGATCTGGTTGATCACCGGGACCATGCCGGTCTCGTCGATGATGCGCTGCAGGTGCTCGGGCTCGAAGTTCGACACCCCGATCGAGGTCACCCGGCCGTCGGCCGCGAACTCGCCGAGCGTCCGCCAGGTGGAGACGAAGTCACCGTCGTACAGGGTGGGCAGCGGCCAGTGGACGAGGAAGAGGTCGAGCCGGTCCAGGCCCAGCCGCTCGAGCGACTGGTCGAACGCGCGCCGGGCGTCGTCCGGGCGGTGCAACGCGTTGCTCAGCTTGCTGGTGATGTAGAGCTCCTCGCGCGGGATCCCCGCCGCCTTGACGGCGGCGCCGACGCCGGCCTCGTTCTGGTACATCTGCGCGGTGTCGATGTGGCGGTAGCCGACCTCGAAGGCCGTGAGCACGGTCTCCTCGGTCTGCTCCGGCGGGACCTGGAAGACCCCGAAGCCGAGCTGGGGGATGGACGTTCCGTCATGGAGGCTGATGTCAGGTACAGGCACACAGCCACCCTGCCCGTCTGTCGGCACGGTATGCCTGCCGATTCCGCGCACGGCCTAGGCTGGACGAGGCCGACGCGGCCTCACCGACCGGAAGTGCAGGGATGAAGACGTTCGACGAGCTGTGGGGCGAGCTCTCCGAGAAGGCCCGCACCCGCCCCGACGGCTCCGGGACCGTGCAGGCGCTCGACGCCGGCGTGCACGAGATCGGCAAGAAGCTCGTCGAGGAGGCGGCGGAGTCGTGGATGGCCGCCGAGCACGAGGGGCCCGCGCGTGCCGCGGAGGAGATCAGCCAGCTGCTGTACCACGCCCAGGTGCTGATGCTGGCCAGCGGCATCGCCCTCGACGACGTCTACGCACACCTGTGAGCGCTTCCATGACCAGCGACGACCGCTCCGGCACCGGCCCCCCGACCCTCCGGGTGGCGGTGCCCAACAAGGGCTCGTTGAGCCAGTCCGCGAGTGACATGCTGCGCGAGGCCGGCTACGCCCAGCGCTCGGACACCAAGCAGCTCGCCCTCACCGACGCCGCCAACGGTGTCGAGTTCTTCTACCTGCGGCCGCGTGACATCGCGCTGTACGTCGGGGAGGGGACGCTCGACGTGGGCATCACCGGCCGCGACCTCCTGGTGGACTCCGGGGCCAAGGCCGAGGAGACGCTCCAGCTCGGGTTCGGACGGTCGACCTTCCGCTTCGCCGCACCCCCCGGGACCGTCTCCTCACCCGCCGACCTCGCCGGCAAGCGGATCGCCACGTCGTACGACGGGATGGTGCGCGACCACCTGGCGCGGCACGCGATCGAGGCCACGGTGATCCGGCTCGACGGCGCCGTGGAGACCAGCGTCCAGCTCGGGGTCGCGGACGTGATCGCCGACGTCGTGGAGACCGGCAGCACGCTGCGACAAGCCGGCCTGGAGCTCGTCGGCGGCGTGGTGATGGAGTCGGAGGCGGTGCTGGTCAGCCGGGTCGATGCCCGGCAGCACCCGGGGCTGGAGGTGTTCCTGCGCCGGTTGCAAGGAGTGCTGGTGGCACGCTCCTACGTGATGATGGACTACGACATCCCCGCGGTCCGCGTGGAGGAGGCAGTGGCGCTGACGCCCGGCATCGAGAGCCCCACGGTCTCGCCGCTGCACCGGGAGGGGTGGGTCGCGGTGCGGTCGATGGTGCCGCGGACCGATGCCCAGCAGATCATGGACGAGCTCTACGACATCGGGGCCCGCGGCATCCTGACCACCGACATCCATGCCTGCCGCCTCTGACCCCCAGGCAGACGGCGGCGTTCCTCGGCTGCCGCTGCGGCTGCGGCCGCTGGGGGTGCGGGTCGCGGCCGTCGCCTTCTACCTGCTCCTGCTGGGAACGCTGACGGTGGTCTGGGTGGCCCTGCCCGCCAACGTCCAGCACGGCTTCAGCGCGTTGCAGTGGGGCACGATCGTCGCGATGATGCTGGCGGCCCTCGTGGTCGCGCACGTCCTGGCCCGGTGCCGGGTCGACGCCGACGACGAGGGACTGACCGTGGTCAACGGCTACCGCACGCACCGGTTCCAGTGGAGCCAGGTGCTCGCGATCAGGCTGCGGCCGGGCAACCCGTGGGCGGTGCTCGACCTCAGCGACGGCACCAGCTGCGCGACGCTGGGTATCCAGGGCTCGGACGGTGCCCGTGCTCGTGCCCAGACCCGTCAGCTCCGGGCGCTCATCGACGCTCATGCTGCGGTCGACCCGCGGGACGCGCGACCCTGAGCCGACCGGTCGCCCCGTCGACCAGCAGGTCGGCCCGCTCGCGGGTCCGCTCCCGCTCGTAGAGCTCCTGCTCGGCGGCCGCCCAGCGGCGCCAGTGAGGCTGCAGCTCGGGGCCGTCCCGGTCCAGCCCTCGGCGCAGCCGCAGCTCCGCGGGCGCCTCTACCCAGGCCAGCACCCCGATGCGGTCGGCGAAGCGTGCGGAGGCCGAGCCGACGCCCTCGATGACGACGATGTCCGCTGCCTGCACGACGTGGTGCTCGGCGTACCGGGCGCGGTGCCAGTCGTAGCGGGGGTAGTCGCCGGACCGTCCCCGGCCCAGCGGTTCCACCACCCACCGATGGATGCGCTCCCCGGCGGTGGCCAGCCCGTCCCAGCCCTCGAAGACGTCGTCCATGTGCACCAGCGCCGTCGAGAGCCCGCGCCGGTGCGCCTCGGTCACGACGAGGTCGCCGAGCGTCGTCTTCCCGGAGCCGGCGGGCCCGTCGATGCAGACGAGCCGGCTGTTGTGGAGGAGAGGTGGCCCGGCCAGGGCGAGGTCGAGCACCGGGCCGGGGTCCGGGGTCACGTGATGCCGTGCTTGCGGAGGAGATCCTCGATGTCCGCGAGGTCGTCCGTGGCGGTGGCGCCGCCCTGGGCTGGGGGAGCGCTGGCATCGCGGGGCAGCGCCGACGGCCGGGTGCTCCCTCCCTTCGTGGCCTTGGCGCTCCGGGGAGCGCCTCGCCGCCGCAGCATCCCGCTGACGACGAAGAGCACCACCGAGACCGTGGCGACGACGAGACCGAGCCACACGACGGGGCTGAACACCAGGCGGGCCACCCACGAGACGACGGAGTCGGTGATCTCCCAGGCCAGACGCAGGACCCCGGTCAGGCCGGCGGCCAGCGGGAGAAGGCTCCAGGCGACGCCCCGCAGTCCGCTCGCGGCCCCGCGCCGCCGCCACGAGACCCACGACAGTCCCAGGCCGCCGAGCGTCAGCAGCAGCCCGAGCGCCTGCCAGGTCGTGCTGTCGATGGCACCCATACGCCGATCCTAGGTCGGTGCGTCTGCGTGCGCATGCCGCCGGCTCCGGCACGGTGGGACGATGGCGGGATGCGGCCCCTTCCCGACCCCGGCTTCTCCGGTGACGACGGATCGGCGCCGGCGGAGCTGGCACAGGCGCTGGCGGCGTACGACGCGGACCCGGCCGGCCGTCGAGGGGCTGCGCTGGGAGCGCTCCAGCGCGCCAGGGTCCTGGTCCCGGTGATCGCCGTTCTCGGCGAGGTGGAGCACGACGAGCGCGGGCTGGCGCACGACAAGAGCTCGGACATGGCAACCGTGCTCATGCAGGGGCGCGACGGCCGGATGGCGCTGCTGTGCTTCACCGGCACCGACGCGCTGCAGCGCTGGAACCCCGACGCCCGCCCGGTCCCGGTGTCGGCGCCCGACGCCGCTCGGGCGGCAACCCACGACGGCGCCGAGGCGCTGGTGCTGGACGTGGGCGGTCCGGTCAGGTTCGTCGTCGAGGGCGACGACCTGAGGGCCCTGGCGGACGGGTTCGTCGTCGCAGACCTGGCCGGCCGCCAGGCTTGGGTCCGCCCTCCGGACCGGTGAGCAGGGCCGCCCGGCAACCTCCGGGTGAGGGCCGGAAGGCGCGAAGGTGCGCCGCGGTGGGGCAGTTGCTATCCTGGGCGGGACCGATCCACCGGTCCGACGTACGTCGGGAAGGGTGGGTCTGACAAGCGGAGCAACGCTCCCACCCGCACCGACCGCCGAGGTCGTCGGGTCCGGTCACGAGAGCCAGGTCCACCGGAGCGGGTTCTCGACCAGGGTCGTGCGTCGACACGGGTGGGGACGAACCCCACGTGGTCGCCGCCGGTGCTGGTGGCTGGCTTCCGCTTGTCGACGACGCGGAGGCCTTTCGTGGTTTTGAGGGCCGCTCGCGCCGGGGTCGGAATCCAGACCCATCCCAGGAGGACCCATCAGCACAGAGCTGCGCATCAACGACCGGATCCGGGTGCCGGAGGTCCGGCTCGTCGGCCCCAACGGCGAGACCGTCGGCATCGTCCGCATCGAGGACGCCCTCCGGCTCGCCCAGGAGTCAGACCTCGACCTGGTCGAGGTGGCGCCGATGGCGCGTCCGCCGGTCTGCAAGCTCATGGACTACGGGAAGTTCAAGTACGAGAACGCCCAGAAGGCCCGTGAGGCCCGCAGGAACCAGACGAACGTCGTCATCAAGGAGATGAAGCTCCGCCCGAAGATCGACGCGCACGACTACGAGACCAAGAAGGGTCACGTCGTGCGGTTCCTCAAGCAGGGGGACAAGGTGAAGATCACGATCATGTTCCGTGGTCGTGAGCAGCACCGACCCGAGCTGGGGTTGCGGCTCCTCGAGCGCCTGGCGGACGACGTGACGGAGCTGGGCTTCGTCGAGTCCGCGCCGAAGCAGGACGGCCGCAACATGATCATGGTGCTCGGACCGCACAAGAAGAAGGCAGAGGCCAAGGCCGAGGTCAAGGCGGCGAAGGTCGAGCGGGCCGCGGAGCGCGAGGCCGAGGTCACCGCCGAGCGCGAGGAGCAGCGGGAGCGTGCCGCGGCTGCCGCCTCCGTGCCGCGCGAGGAGAAGCCACGGCGCCGTTCGGAGAACGTCGACGACGGCATGTAGTCACCGGCCGGCGACACAGGACGACCGGCCACCCGCCCCCGCGGGCGGCCGACCAGTGAGAGATGAAGGACACGGGAATGCCGAAGAACAAGACGCACTCCGGCGCCAGCAAGCGGTTCCGGGTCACCGGCTCCGGCAAGCTGCGCCGGCAGAAGACGGGCATGCGCCACAACCTGGAGAAGAAGCCGTCGACGCTGACGCGTCGGTTGTCGGGCACCACCGAGGTGTCGAAGAACGACACCAAGGCCGTCCGCAAGATGTTGGGTCGCTGACCGCGCACCCGCACCGCAGCCCTCTCACCTCAGACACGTCAAGGAGCATCACGTGGCACGCGTCAAGCGGGCGGTCAACGCCCAGAAGAAGCGCCGGGTAACCCTCGAGCGCGCCTCCGGCTACCGGGGTCAGCGCTCCCGGCTCTACCGCAAGGCCAAGGAACAGGTCACCCACTCGCTGGTCTACAGCTACCGGGACCGCAAGGCGCGCAAGGGTGACTTCCGCAAGCTGTGGATCCAGCGGATCAACGCCGCTGCCCGGGCCCAGGGGATCACCTACAACCGCTTCGTCCAGGGCCTGAAGGCTGCTGGGGTCGAGGTCGACCGCAAGATGCTGGCCGACCTCGCCGTCAACGACGCGCCGGCGTTCGCGGCCCTTGTCGAGGTGGCCAAGGCCAACCTTCCCGAGGACGTCAACGCGCCCGTCGAGGCCACCGCCTGACCCAGGACACACCCGGGGCGCGCCGCCCCGCCGACGCGCCCGCGCTCACCTCGAGGAGCGGGCGGGTACGCGCGGCGCGGCGGCTCACCCGGCGCCGCTCCCGGACCGAGCTGGGGCTCTTCCTCGCGGAAGGGCCGCAGTCGGTGCGGGAGGCGCTCGGCGTACCCGGGTGCGTGCAGGAGGTCTTCGCGCTCCCCGGCCGTCATCCGGAGCTCCGGGCCCTCGCCGGCGCCGTCCCCTGGCAGCCGGTCGACGAGCCGGCGCTCGAGGCGCTCGCGGGCACCGTCCACCCCCAGGGCGTGGTGGCGGTGTGCAGGACCGTCGACGTGCCGCTCCCCGACCTGGTGGCAGCCCGCCCCCGGCTGGTCGCGGTCTGCGCCGACGTGCGCGACCCCGGCAACGCCGGCACGGTGATCCGCTGTGCCGACGCGACCGGAGCCGGGGGCGTGGTGCTCACCGGGCAGAGCGTCGACGCCTACAACGGCAAGACCGTGCGCGCCTCCGCCGGCTCGCTCTTCCACCTCCCGGTGTCGCTCGGGACCGACCCCGGCGGCACGGTTCGCGCCTTGCAGGAAGCGGGGCTGGTGGTGCTCGCTGCCGACGGGTACGGCGAGGTGGACCTCGACGACGCCGCCGACGGCGGACTGCTGGCCGGCCGCACCGCATGGCTGTTCGGCAACGAGGCCTGGGGGCTGCCCGAGGAGCTCGCAGTGCTGGCCGACCATCGGGTCCGCATCCCCCTCCATGGACGCGCGGAGAGCCTCAACCTCGCCACCGCCGCCGCGGTGTGCCTCTACGCCAGCGCCCGCGCCCACCGCTGACCCCCCGCCGAGTCGGCGCTTGTGCACGCTCGAACCCGGCCAAGTCGGCGCTTGTGCACGCTCGAGGCTTGCCGAGTCGGCGCTTGTGCACAGCCTTTCACTGCTCCGGACACGGTGCCTGCTCGACGAGACGCGCGTACGCGCCGACTGGGACGACGTACGGCGTGCACAAGCGCCGACTGGGACGACGTACGGCGTGCACAAGCGCCGACTCGCGGGGGTGGGCCCGTGCATAAGCGCCGACTCGGGGCGGTTTGCGGCATATTCTGCGCTGCATGCCTTCCCTGCCGCTGACGGCCGGCACCAGCACCGCAGTCCTCGAGACCGGGGGTGGCGTCCTCGACGCGCTGCCGGACGGCGCGATCCTCGCCGACGCCCACGGCACCGTGAGCCACGCCAACGAGATGGCACGCCGCCTCCTCCGCCGCGACGACCTCGTCGGCCGCCCGTTGGCCGAGGCGGTGGCGCTTCAGGACCTCGACGGCCGTGACTGGTACACCTGCACGGCGCCGTACTCCGGCCCCGGCATCCGCACCATGCAGGTCGAGCAGGCGTGGCTGCTCAGCGACGGCACCGAGCTGCTCGTGACCACCCGCATGCACCGTCCCGGGCCGCACCAGCCGGTCGAGCAGGTGGCGGTCTCGCTGCGCTCGGCCCGTGCGCGGAGCCGGCTCGACCGCGAACGGTCCGACCTGGTGGCCACGGTCGCCCACGAGCTGCGCTCGCCGCTGACCGGCGTCAAGGGGTTCACCGGGACCCTGCTGGCCCGCTGGGACAAGTTCAACGACGAGCAGAAACGACTGATCATGCAGTCGGTGCACGCCGACACCGACCGGCTGACCCGGCTGATCGCGGAGCTCCTCGAGGTGGCCCGCATCGACACCGGGCGGCTCTCCCTCCACCCCCGCCCGATCGACCCGGTGCCCGCGGTCGAGCAGGTGACCAGCTCGGTGCGGGCAGGCACCGGGCGCGAGATCCGGTTCGAGCCGACCGGTGACTTTCCGCAGGTCCTCGCCGACCCCGACCGGTTCGCGCAGGTCCTGACCAACCTCGTCGACAACGCGGTGCGCCACGGGGAGGGGCTGGTCTTCGTCAGCGCCGAGCCGGTCACCGCCGACGGCGCCGACTTCGTGCGGATCACCGTCGAGGACGAGGGTGAGGGCATCGCACCCGGCATCCGCAACCGGGTCTTCACGAAGTTCTGGAAGCACGGCTCTCGCGAGGGCTCCGGGCTCGGCATGTACATCGCCCACGGCCTGGTCATCGCCCACGGCGGCCGGATCACCATCGGTGACGCCGCCGGCGGTGGAGCGAGCATCGAGGTGCTGTGGCCCGTGTTCGCCCTCCTAGACTGAGGGGCGCGCACGCCCGAGAGGGGGCGTCTCCACCGGTCCGCGAGGCCGCGGACCCGAAAGGCACCGATGTCCGGCCCGAACACCGACTACGACCCTGTCGAGGTCACTCCGCTCAAGGCCGAGCAGGTCGAGGCGATGCGCGAGGCGGCGTTGACCGCGATCGCGCAGGCGGGATCGCTCGACCAGCTCAAGCAGGTGCGGCTCGACCACGCCGGTGACCGCTCGCCGCTGGCGCTGGCGAACCGCGAGATCCGCGCCCTTCCGCCGCAGGCGCGCAAGGAGGCCGGCCAGCGGGTCGGTCCGGCCCGTGGCGCGGTCAGCCGCGCGCTGACCGAGCGGCAGGCCGCTCTGGAGGAGGAGCACGAGGCCCGGATCCTCGTCGAGGAGGCGGTCGACGTCACGCTGCCGTGGGACCGGCTCCCGGTGGGTGCCCGGCACCCGGTGACCACGCTGTCGGAGCGGATCGCGGACGTCTTCGTGGCCATGGGCTGGGAGGTCGCCGAAGGGCCGGTCGTCGAGGCCGAGTGGCTCAACTTCGACGCGCTCAACCTCGGCCCCGACCATCCGGCGCGGACCATGCAGGACACCTTCTGGATGGATCCGGCGGAGAACCGCGTCGTGCTGCGCACCCACACCTCCCCGGTGCAGGCCCGCACCATGCTGACCCGTCGGCCGCCGATCTACGTGGTGTGCCCGGGGCGGGTGTTCCGCACCGACCCGTACGACGCGACGCACAGCCCGGTCTTCCACCAGGTCGAGGGGCTCGTGGTCGACGAGGGCATCACGATGGCCCACCTCAAGGGGACCCTGGACCACTTCGCGGCGTCGATGTTCGGCGACGGCATCACGACCCGCTTCCGCCCGTCGTACTTCCCCTTCACCGAGCCGAGCGCCGAGGTGGACCTGATCTGCTTCGTCTGCCGAGGCGTGGACAGCGAGGAGTGCCGCACCTGCCGGGGCGAGGGCTGGATCGAGTGGGGAGGTTGCGGGGTGGTGAACCCGAGGGTGCTCGTCGCCTGCGGCGTGGACCCCGACCGCTACACCGGCTTCGCGTTCGGTATGGGCATCGACCGGACCCTGATGTTCCGGCACGGTGTCGAGGACCTGCGCGACGTCTTCGAGGGCGACGTCCGGTTCACCTCTGCCTTCGGGACGGAGATCTGATGCGGGCGCCGGTGTCCTGGATCCGGGAGTACGCCGCACTCCCCGCGGACCTGTCCTCGACGGACCTCGCCGCCCGGCTGACCGCCCTGGGCCTCAAGCTCGAGGCGCTCGAGGAAGCCGGCGGGGACATCACCGGACCGCTCGTGATCGGCCGTGTCCTCGGCTTCGACGACGAGCCGCAGAAGAACGGCAAGACCATCCGCTGGTGCCAGGTCGACGTCGGGTCGGCCAACGGGAACGGGAAGCCCCAGGGCATCGTGTGCGGTGCCTCGAACTTCGAGGTCGGCGACCTGGTCGTCGTCGTGCTGCCCGGCGGTGTGCTGCCCGGCGGCTTCGAGATCTCGGCGCGCAAGACCTACGGACACGTGTCCTCCGGCATGATCTGCTCGGCCCGCGAGCTCGGGCTCGGCGACGACCACGACGGCATCCTCGTGCTGGGGCCGGACGCGGGCGAGTCCGGCGACGACGCGTTCGAGGCGCTGCACCTCCGCGAGGACGTCCTGGAGTTCGAGATCAACCCCGACCGGGCGTACGCGCTGTCGCTGCGGGGCGTGGCCCGGGACGCGGCGCTCGGCTTCGACGTGTCGTTCACCGACCCCGCCGAGCGGAGCACTCCGGCGCCGAACGACAACGGGTACCCGGTCGTCGTGGACGCCGCCGACGGTTGCCCGGTCTTCGTCACCCGCACGATCACGGGCTTCGACGCCTCCGCGCCGACGCCCACCTGGCTGTCGCGCCGGTTGCAGCTGGCCGGGATGCGGCCGATCTCGTTGGCCGTCGACGTGACCAACTACGTGATGCTCGAGCTCGGCCAGCCGATCCACGGCTACGACCGCGACCGGCTGAGCGGTCCGATCCGGGTCCGCCGTGCGAGCGCGGGGGAGCGGCTGCGCACGCTGGACGGCGTGGACCGTGAGCTGTCCACGGAGGACCTGCTCATCACCGACGACACCGGCCCCATCGGGCTCGCCGGCGTCATGGGCGGGGAGACCACCGAGCTGTCGGGGTCGACCTCGAGCGTGGTCATCGAGGCGGCGTACTTCGACCCGGTGTCGGTGTTCCGGACCGAGCGCCGCCACAAGCTCCCCAGCGAGGCGTCCAAGCGGTTCGAGCGCGGGGTGGACCCGCGGCTGCCCGAGGCAGCGGCCGACCGTGTCGTGGAGCTGCTGGTCAGCCTGGGCGGCGCCACCGTCGAGGACGGGGTCACCAAGGTCGGTGAGCCGCCGGCTCCGACGAGAGTGACGATGCCGGCCGACCTGCCCGCCCGTCTCACCGGGATGCCCATCGACGCCGCTACCGCCGTCGCCCACCTCCGGGAGGTCGGCTGCGAGGTGTCCCTCGCGCCCGCGGAGGGCGCTGAGGTGCTGGACGCCGTGGTGCCCTCGTGGCGTCCGGACCTGACCGACCCGTTCGACCTCGTCGAGGAGGTCGCCCGGATCGTCGGGTACGACGGGATCCCGTCCGTGCTGCCGAGCGCTCCCTCGGGCACCGGGCTGACGACCACGCAGGCACTGCGGCGGCGGGTCGGCCGGACCCTGGCGGGCGCCGGCTTCGTCGAGGTGGTCAGCTTCCCGTTCGTCGGGACGGCCGCCTTCGACGCCCTCGGGCTGCCCGCGGGCGACGACCGGCGCGTCAGCATGCGGATCGCCAACGCGCTGAGCGCCGAGCAGCCGTTCATGACGACCACGTTGCTGCCGGGGCTCCTCGAGGCGGCGGCGCGCAACGGCGGGCGGGGGCAGGGCGACCTGGCGCTCTTCGAGACGGCGACGGTGACCCTGCCCCGCGGCGGCCCGGCGGCGCCGATCCTGCCGGTCGACCGGGCGCCGACCGAGGGGGAGTGGGACGACCTCCAGAAGTCGCTGCCCGACCAGCCGTGGCACCTCGCAGTCGTGCTGACCGGCGAGCGTGAGCGCAGCGGCTGGTGGGGCCCGGGGCGTCGCGCGACGTGGAGCGACGCCCTCGAGGCCATGCGCGCGGTGGCGTCGGCGCTCGGGGTCGAGCTGAGCGTCCGGTCGGCCGGCCGGGCGCCCTGGCACCCGGGTCGGTGCGCGGAGCTGTCCCTCGGTGACGTCCTCGTCGGGCACGCGGGCGAGCTGCACCCGAAGGTGTGCGCGGCATACGGCCTGCCACCCCGGAGCGCGGCTGCCGAGGTCGACCTCGACGTGCTCCTCCAGCACGCCACCGAGCCGGTCGGGCCGCGGCTGTCGTCGTTCCCGGTCGCCAAGACCGACGTCGCGCTCGTGGTGCCGGAGCAGGTGGCGGCCGCGGACGTCGCGGCGAGCCTGCGCGAGGGCGCCGGCGAGCTGGTGGAGTCGGTGCGGCTCTTCGACGTCTACACCGGCGAGCAGATCGGCGAGGGCCGCAAGTCGCTGGCGTTCTCGCTGCGGCTGCGGGCACCGGACCGCACCCTCACCGAGGAGGAGGTCGCCGCCGCCCGTCGGGCCGCGGTCGACCTGGCCCGGGACCGTCACGACGCGGAGCAGCGCACCTAGCCGCCGACCCGCCCCCGATGTCCGGCCGACCCGCCCGACATGCTGGGCGGGTCAGGTGATCGGCTGGGAGAGCACGGCGCAGAAGCGGTCGTAGGCCTCGCGGTCGCCCTCGACGGTGACCGACGAGGCGTCTCCGCGGTGCCATATCCAGGCGTCGAGGTCCCCGGCTGTCCCGTTGACGGTCGCCGCCGGCTCGACCGAGGGGTCCGCCGACCGGACGGAGATGTCCTCCTCGTCGTACGTCTGGCCGTCCTCGGGGTCGGTGCCGGTGAAGCGACCGAGCGCCACCGGCACGTCGAGGCCGGTGTCGGTGGCGCGAACGAGGACCTGTGTGGACGACGGGGTGAAGCTGCCCCACGGCGGGCAGCCGCCGAACATGATGTCCAGCGCCTCGAGCACGCCGTCGGAGGCCAGCTCCGGGTCGAGCGCGGTGGTCGCCCCCGACACGAGCTCGGCGTCGAGCCGGTGGATCAGCGCCTCGTGCGCCTGCCGCCGGCGGATGTAGCCGACGGTCTTGTCCTCCGCCCACATGTACACCGGCTCCGCCGGGTCGGCGTCCCGGAGGGCGTCGTGCAGCCGCGCCGTGTGCTCCTCGAAGAAGGCGATCAGGCCATCGTGACCCGGAGGCCGCGACGGCTCCTCGAGCCCCTCGGGTGACTGCAGCCGGTCGGCGACGATCGAACCCCAGAACCACTGCACCGTGCCGAGGTGCCACAGCAGGTCGCCGGCGTCCCAGTCGGGGCACGACGGCACACGTGCGACCGGGTCCGCGTCGCGGAGCACGGCGAGGAACGTGGCGGACTCGGAGCGCAGGTGACCCAGGTAGTCGATCGTCATGGGATCCGGTCTACTCGACGCCACCGACAGGGTCCACTCGATTGAGAGGGTGAGACGCGGTGCGGGACGTCATGCAGGGCAATGTATGGTCATGCAGGTGTTTCCTCGAGTCGCGGTCGCCGGTGCGAGCGGGTACGCCGGTGGCGAGCTGCTCCGGCTTCTGCTCGCACACCCGCACGTCGAGATCGGCGCCCTCACCGCGGGCTCGAACGCGGGTCAGCCGCTCGGCGCGCTGCAGCCCCACCTGCTGCCGCTGGCCGACCGGGTCCTCGAGGAGAGCAGCGCCGAGAACCTGAAGGGCCACGACGTCGTCTTCCTGGCCCTGCCGCACGGGCAGTCCGCCGCCCTCGCCGAGCAGCTGGGCGACGACGTGCTCGTGGTCGACTGCGGAGCCGACTTCCGGCTGGCCGACGCCGACGACTGGGCGCGGTTCTACGGCGGGCCCCATGCGGGTGCCTGGCCCTACGGGCTGCCCGAGGTGGGAGAGAACCGCTCCGCGATCCGGGGCGCCCGGCGGGTGGCCGTCCCCGGGTGCTACCCGACCGTGTCGACGCTGGCCCTGGCGCCCGCGGTCGCCGCCGGGCTCGTCGAGGTCGCCGACCTCGTGGTGGTGGCGGCGAGCGGGACCAGCGGCGCCGGCAAGGCGGCCAAGCCGCACCTCCTCGGGAGCGAGGTGATGGGCAGCGCCAGCGCGTACGGCGTCGGTGGCACGCACCGCCACACCCCCGAGATCGTCCAGAGCCTGCGCGCGCTCGGGCACGCGTCCGGCGACGTGCGGGTGAGCTTCACCCCGGTATTGGTGCCGATGAGCCGGGGGATCCTCGCGACCTGCTCCGCGCCTGCTGTCTGCACCCCCGCCGAGGCGCGCGCTGCCTACCTCGCGGCGTACGTCGAGGAGCCGTTCGTGCACCTCCTCCCCGAGGGCAGCTGGCCGCAGACGCAGGCGGTCCTGGGCTCCAACGCCGTGCACCTCCAGGTCACCGTGGACGAGTCGGCCGGGCGGCTGGTGGCCGTCGCGGCGATGGACAACCTGACGAAGGGGACGGCGGGGGCCGCGGTCCAGTGCATGAACCTTGCGCTCGGCCTGTCGGAGACCACCGGCCTGTCGACGGTCGGGGTGGCGCCGTGAGCCACACGCTGCTGCGGTACGACGAGCCACTGGCCGTCGTGCGCCTCGGGCCGGGCGCGGAGATCCCGCCGTGGGCGTCCTCGGGGTCGCTGTTCTCGGTGACGGCCACGGCCACCGAGACCTCCCTGGTCTGCGCCCTCGCCGGTGTGCCGCGCAAGTCCCGGCACCAGGGGCCGTTCACCGCCTTCGCCGTCGAGGGTCCGCTCGACCTCGGCCTGACCGGGGTGCTCGCCGGCCTGCTCTCCCCGCTCGCGGAGGAGGACGTCTCCGTGTTCACGCTCTCGACCTTCGACACCGACTGGGTGCTCGTGGCCGCGGCGGACGCCGACCGCGCCGCCGACGCCTGGCGCCGCGACGGCCACGCCGTCACCCCGGCGCCCGCCGCTGCGCCACGATCGGCAGGCGGACCGCGATGACCGTGACCCATCCCCAGGGGTTCCGCGCTGCGGGCGTGCCGGCAGGTCTGAAGAGCAGCGGCGGCAAGGACCTGGCGCTGGTGGTCAACGACGGCCCCCGCCACGACTCCGCCAGCGTCTTCACGGCCAACCGCTGCAAGGCGCACCCGGTGCTGTGGAGCGAGCAGGTCGTCAAGGACGGCGTGGTGCGGGCGGTCGTGCTCAACTCCGGGGGCGCGAACTGCTACACCGGCCCGGAGGGCTTCCGGACGACGCACGCGGTCGCCGAGCGGGTGGCCGAGCGCCTGGGCTGCGGTGCCGTCGACGTCGTGGTCTGCTCGACCGGGCTGATCGGGCTGGCCAACCCGCGCGAACGACTGCTCGACGGGGTGGATGCCGCCGCGCTGTCCCTCACCGGCACCGGAGGGCCGGCCGCCGCCGAGGCGATCATGACCACCGACTCCGTCGCGAAGCAGGTCGTGGTGGAAGGTGACGGCTGGTCGGTCGGCGGGATGGCCAAGGGGGCCGGCATGCTCGCCCCGCAGCTGGCCACGATGCTCGTGGTGCTGACCACCGACGCCGTGGTGCCGGCCGAGGAGGCCGACCAGGCACTGCGCGAGGCCACCGCAGTGTCGTTCGACCGGCTGGACTCCGACGGCTGCATGTCCACCAACGACACCGTCACCGTGCTGGCCAGCGGCGCCAGCGGCGTGCGACCGACGTACGAACGGTTCCGCGACGTGCTGACCGAGGCCTGCACGGACCTCGCCCGCCAGCTGCTCGCCGACGCGGAGGGTGCCGACCACGAGATTGCCATCACCGTGGTCAACGCGGCCACGGAGGACGAGGCGGTCGAGGTGGGACGCAGCGTGGCGAGGAGCAACCTCTTCAAGGCCGCGGTGTTCGGCAAGGACCCCAACTGGGGCCGGGTGCTGGCCAGCGTCGGGACGACGACCGCCCGCTTCGACCCCCTGGACCTCGACGTCGCGATGAACGGCGTCTGGGTCTGCCGCGGCTCCGCGCCTTCCCAGCCTTCGGACTCGGTGGACCTGACCGGGCGGCAGGTCACCGTGACGATCGACCTCAAGGCGGGGGCCGAGCACGCCACCGTCTGGACCAACGACCTCACGCACGCCTACGTGCACGAGAACTCCGCCTACAGCAGCTAGCCCGCGCCAGCACACGAACAGGACACCCGACACCGTGACCGACTCCCAGCAGTGGAAGCGGGCCGCCGACAAGGCCGCCACGCTCGCCGAGGCGCTGCCCTGGCTGATGCGCTACCACGGCCGCATCATCGTGGTGAAGTACGGCGGCAACGCGATGGTCGACGACACCCTGAAGCGGGCCTTCGCCCAGGACATCGCATTCCTGCGGTACGCCGGCTTCAAGCCGGTGGTCGTGCACGGCGGCGGTCCGCAGATCTCCTCGATGCTGGACCGGCTCGGCATCGAGTCGGAGTTCCGCGGAGGGCTCCGGGTCACCACCGAGGAGGCGATGGACGTCGTCCGGATGGTGCTCGTCGGCAAGGTGCAACGCGAGCTCGTGGGGCTGGTCAACGAGCACGGACCACTGGCGGTGGGGCTCTCGGGGGAGGACGCCGGCCTCTTCACCGCGACCCGGACCAACACGGTCGTCGACGGGGAGGAGGTCGACCTGGGACTGGTCGGCGAGGTCGCCCACGTGCGGCCCGAGGCGGTCCTCGACCTGGTGGAGGCCGGCCGGGTGCCGGTGATCTCCTCGGTGGCGCCCGACGCCGACGGCGTGGTGCACAACGTCAACGCCGACACCGCAGCGGCCGCGCTCGCCGTGGCCCTGCAGGCGGAGAAGCTGCTCGTCCTCACCGACGTCGAAGGGCTCTACCGCGACTGGGAGCACTCCGACGACGTGATCGGCGAGATCAGCCCCGAGGCGCTCGGTGAGCTGATGCCGTCCCTGTCCAGCGGGATGGTGCCGAAGATGGCGGCCGCCCTCCACGCGGTCACCTCCGGGGTGCCGAGGGCGACGGTGGTCGACGGTCGGGAGCCGCACGCCGTGCTCCTGGAGATCTTCACCGACGAGGGGGTCGGCACCCAGGTGCTCCCCGGCGTCCCCACGAAGATCCGGTCCGCGCGCCGCCGTACCAGCCCTCCTGCGCTCGTCGAGACCATGTCGGTGACCCGATGAGCGACCTGACCGCGCGCCACACCGGCGCGCTCATGAACACCTTCGGGCCACCCCGGCTGGTGCTGGTGCGCGGTGAGGGTGCCTTCGTGTGGGACGAGGACGGGAACCGGTACCTCGACCTCCTCGGCGGCATCGCTGTGAACACGCTCGGCCATGGCCACCCGGCGCTGGTGGACGCGGTCACCACCCAGCTGCGCACCCTCGGACACGTGTCGAACTTCTTCGCCACGACACCGCAGGTCGAGCTGGCCGAACGGCTCCTCGGGCTGCTGGGGCACGACGGCCGGGTGTTCCTCACGAACTCGGGGACCGAGGCCAACGAGGCCGCCCTCAAGCTGACCCGGCGTACGGGTCGTACCCACCTCGTCGCCGCCGAGGGCGCCTTCCACGGGCGCACCATGGGCGCGCTCGCGCTGACGAGCAAGGCCGCCTACCGGGAGCCGTTCGAGCCGCTGCCCGGCGAGGTCACGTTCGTCCCGTACGGCGACGCCGACGCGCTGGCCGCCGCGGTGACCGACCGGACGGCAGCGGTGCTGCTGGAGCCGATCCAGGGGGAGGCCGGGGTGGTGCCGCCGCCCGACGGCTACCTCGCGGCCGCTCGTCGCATCGCGAGCCGGAACGGTGCGCTCCTGTGGCTCGACGAGATCCAGACCGGTATCGGCAGGACAGGGGCATGGTTCGCCCACCAGCTCACCGGCCTGGGCGAAGGCGTCGTCCCCGACGTGGTCACCGTGGCCAAGGGGCTTGCCGGCGGCATCCCGGTGGGGGCGTGCATCGCCGTCGGCGCGGCCGGAACCCTCCTCGGACCGGGCAACCACGGCACCACGTTCGGCGGCAACCCGGTCGCCGCGGCCGCGGGGCTCGCCGTGCTCGACACCATCGAGAAGGAAGGCCTCCTGGCGCACGCCACCGCGACCGGTGAGCGGCTGCGGGCCGGCCTCGCCCATCGCCGGGTGCCCGAGATCCGGGGCAGGGGGCTCCTCATCGGACTGGACCTCGAGACCGACCGCGCGGCCGACGTCGCCCGCGTCGCCCTGTCGCGCGGCTTCATCGTCAACGACTGCACGCCGCAGCGCATCAGACTGGCGCCCCCGCTCGTGCTCGAGGAGCACCAGGTCGAAACGTTCCTCGGGCAGTGGCCGGACATCCTCGACACGGCACTCCGATGAGCCGCCCCGTCACCACCTCGCGCGCCGCGATCCCCGCGACGAAGGGGGCACGCCAGCAGAGGATCGCCGACCTGCTGACCCGCCACCCCGTGCGCTCCCAGACCGAGCTCGGTGAGCTGCTGGCACAGGCGGGGCTGCACGTCACCCAGGCGACGCTCTCACGCGACCTCGTCGAGCTCGACGCGGTGAAGGTGCGCACATCCGAGGGCTTCCTGGTGTACGCCGTGCCCGCCGAGGGCGGCGACCGCACGCCCCGCGCCGGCACCGAGACCGGCGCCTCGGAGGCACGGCTCGCCCGGCTGTGCACCGAGCTGCTGGTGTCCGCGCACGCCAGCGCGAACCTCGTGGTGCTCCGGACCCCGCCCGGCGCCGCTCCGCTGCTCGGCTCCGCGGTCGACAAGGCCGAGATGCAGAACGTCGTCGGCACCATCGCCGGTGACGACACCGTGCTGGTGATCGTGGACGACGACCGCAACGGCGACGCGGTGGCACGACGGTTCACCGCGCTGGCCGACGGCCACGGGCGCACCTGACCCCCGACAGCAGGACCACCCGGCCCGACCCAGCCCGACCCAGCCCAGCTCGACCCAGCCCGCACCCTCCATCGAAGGAAGTCACCACCGTGAGCAAGGTCCTCACCGCACTGCCCACCGGCGAGCGCGTCGGCATCGCCTTCTCCGGAGGCCTCGACACCTCCGTGGCAGTGGCCTGGATGCGTGAGAAGGGCGCCGTGCCATGCACCTACACAGCCGACCTC
Organism: uncultured Nocardioidaceae bacterium; assembly: GCA_902805845.1. Lineage (GTDB taxonomy): Bacteria > Actinomycetota > Actinomycetes > Propionibacteriales > Nocardioidaceae > Marmoricola_A. Next base: position 6,474 of record CADCUI010000035.1, on the reverse strand, counting down.
GGGCAGTACGACGAGCCGGACATCGACGGGGTCCCCGACCGCGCGCTCGCCTACGGGGCCGAGCTGTCCCGGGCGGTCGACTGCAAGACGCAGCTCGTCGAGGAAGGGCTGGCCGCGGTCGCCTGCGGCGCGTTCCACCTCCGGTCGGCGGGCCGCGCGTACTTCAACACCACGCCGCTCGGCCGGGCCGTCACCGGCACGTTGCTCGTCCGCGCCATGCACGAGGACGGCGTCGACATCTGGGGCGACGGGTCGACGTTCAAGGGCAACGACATCGAGCGGTTCTACCGGTACGGCCTGCTCGCCAACCCTGGGCTGCGCATCTACAAGCCCTGGCTGGACGCGGACTTCGTCTCCGAGCTCGGCGGCCGGGCGGAGATGAGCCAGTGGCTGAGCGAGCGTGACCTGCCCTATCGGGACAGCAAGGAGAAGGCCTACTCCACCGACGCCAACATCCTCGGCGCCACCCACGAGGCCAAGACGCTCGAGCACCTCGACGTCTCGCTGGAGACCGTCGACCCGATCATGGGGGTGCGGTTCTGGGATCCCTCGGTCGAGGTGGAGGCCGAGGAGGTGACCATCGCCTTCGACGGGGGTCGTCCGGTCGCCATCAACGGCAAGACCTACGAGGACCCGGTGGGACTGCTGCTCGAGGCCAACGCGGTCGGCGGTCGCCACGGGCTCGGCATGTCCGACCAGCTCGAGAACCGGGTGATCGAGGCGAAGTCCCGCGGCATCTACGAGGCGCCCGGGCTCGCGCTGCTCTGGATCGCCTACGAGCGGCTGGTCAACGCCATCCACAACGAGGAGACGCTCGCGACCTACCACGCCGAGGGCCGCCGTCTCGGCAGGCTCCTCTACGAGGGCCGGTGGCTGGACCCACAGGCGCTCATGATGCGCGAGTCGATCCAGCGGTGGGTGGCCGACCTCGTCACCGGAGAGGTCACGCTGCGACTGCGGCGGGGTGAGGACTACTCGGTCCTGAGCACCGACGGGCCGGCGTTCTCGTACCACCCCGACCGGCTCTCGATGGAGCGCACCGAGCACGCCGCCTTCGGGCCGGTGGACCGGATCGGCCAGCTGACCATGCGCAACCTCGACATCGCCGACTCGCGCACCAAGCTGGAGCTGTACGCCGCGCTGTCCCGCTTCCCCGACGGCAACCTCGTCGGTGAGCTCGAGCCCGGGGGCGCGGCCCTCATCGCGGAGAACCCCCAGGCGGAGGGCGAGGGCGACGAGCTTGCCCTCGACAGCGCCGCGATGGAGTCCGGCAACGACTGAGGCCCTGCCGAGTCGGCGCTTGTGCACGCCTGAGCGTGCACAAGCGCCGACTCGGCGGGGTTCAGGCGTGCGCAAGCGCCGACTCGGGGGTAGCCGTGCGTGCACAAGCGCCGACTCGGCGGGGAGGATGAGGGGATGACGGACGCGGGGATGACGGACGCGGGGACCACGGACGTGGGGACCACGGGTGCCGGGAAGCTGTGGGGCGGGCGCTTCGCCGGCGGGCCGAGCCCGGAGCTCGAGGCGCTCAGCCGGTCGACGCACTTCGACTGGCGGCTCGCGCCGTACGACCTCGCGGGATCGCGGGCGCACGCCCGGGTCCTGCACGGTGCCGGGCTGCTCACCGACGAGGAGCTGGCCGGCATGCTGGAGGGTCTCCACGAGCTGGACCGGCGGGTGGCCTCCGGCGAGCTCGCCGCCTCGCCGTCCGACGAGGACGTCCACGGCGCCCTGGAGCGAGGGCTCGTGCAGCTCCTGGGGCCGGAGCTGGGCGGCCGGCTCCGAGCCGGCCGCAGCCGCAACGACCAGGTGGCCACGCTGTTCCGGCTCTACCTTCGCGAGCACGCCCGCGTCGTCGCGGCGCTGGTCCTCGACCTCGTCGACGCGCTGGCCGGCCAGGCGGCGCGTCACCTGGAGGGACCCACGGTCATGCCCGGCCGGACCCACCTCCAGCACGCCCAGCCGGTGCTGCTCTCCCACCACCTGCTCGCGCACGCATGGCCGCTGCTGCGCGACGTCGGCCGGATCCGGGACTGGGACGACCGGGTCGCCGCGGACTCGCCGTACGGCTCGGGCGCCCTGGCCGGCTCCAGCCTCGGCCTCGATCCCGAGGCCGTGGCTGCGGATCTCGGTTTCACGGGGTCGAGCGCCAACTCGATCGACGGTACGGCGGCGCGCGACTTCGTCGCCGAGCTCGCCTTCGTGCTGGCGCAGGTCGGGGTCGACGTCTCACGCCAGGCCGAGGAGGTGATCCTCTGGTCGACCCAGGAGTTCGGCTTCGTGCGGCTCGACGACGCCTACTCGACGGGGTCGAGCATCATGCCCCAGAAGAAGAACCCCGACATCTCCGAGCTCGCGCGCGGCAAGGCCGGTCGCCTGATCGGGAACCTCGCCGGCCTGCTCGCGACGCTCAAGGCGCTGCCACTGGCCTACAACCGCGACCTGCAGGAGGACAAGGAACCGGTCTTCGACTCCGTGGACACCCTCGAGGTCCTGCTCCCGGCCTTCACCGGGCAGGTCGCCACGCTCACTTTCGACGCCGACCGGATGGCCGCACTCGCGCCGCTCGGGTTCTCCCTGGCGACCGACGTGGCGGAGTGGCTGGTCCGTGGGGGGGTGCCCTTCCGGGAGGCGCACGAGCTCGCCGGTGCCTGCGTGCGGGTCTGCGAGGAACGAGGGATCGAGCTCCACGACCTCTCGGCCGCTGATCTCGCCGCCATCGACCCCCGGCTGACCGCGGAGGTCCAGAAGGTGCTGACGGTGGCCGGCTCGGTCGCCTCCCGTGACGGCCGGGGCGGCACCGCGCCGGTCCGGGTGGCCGAGCAGCTGGCCGAGCTGCGGGCCGCGACGGCCGGGCACCGTGACTGGATTGCGTGAGGCCCTGGCCCGGCCGGCGGTCGAGGTGGCGCCGGCACTGCTCGGGGCGACCCTGAGTCACCGCACCGACGACGGGTTGGTGGCGGTGCGGCTCACCGAGGTCGAGGCGTACGCCGGGGAGGAGGACCCCGGCTCGCACGCCTACCGGGGCCGCACGCAGCGCAACCGCGTCATGTTCGGACCGGCGGGCCACCTCTACGTCTACTTCACTTACGGCATGCACCACTGCTGCAACGTCGTGGTGGGGGAGTCGGGCACCGCCTCCGCCGTGCTGCTGCGTGCCGGGGAGGTGGTCGAGGGGCGTGAGCCGGCGCGGCGTCGTCGCGGCGGCGGATCCAGGGTCGTCCCCGACCGCGACCTCGCCCGCGGCCCGGCCCGGCTGTGCAGCGCCCTGGGCATCGACATCGCCGACAACGGCGTCGACCTCGGTGGCGGTGACCTGGTGCTGCACCTGTCGGACCCGCCTCTCGTGGAGGCCGTCGAACGCGGGCCCCGGGTGGGACTCCGCGAGGCGGCCGACCGCCCGTGGCGGTTCTGGCTGCGAGGCGAGCCCACGGTGTCGGCGTACCGCCCGGCGGCGCCCCTGCGCGAGCGGAAGCGGCCCGTCCGGTGACGCGGTGGGCCGCCGTGCCACCATGCGGCAGGCTGAGAGGGCACGCGCCACCCGGCCGGGGGCGACACGACCAGGAGAAGCAGTGACAGACCGACCGCACATCCTCGACGACCTCCAGTGGCGTGGCCTGCTGGCGCACGCGACCGACCTCGACGCCCTGCGCGCCGAGATGGACGAGGGCCCGCTCCGCTTCTACGTCGGGTTCGACCCCACCGCGCCGAGCCTGCACATGGGCAACCTGCTGCAGATCGTGACCGCACGCCGGCTCCAGGAGGCCGGCCACGTGCCCTTCGTCCTGGTGGGGGGTGCGACCGGCCTGATCGGCGACCCCAGGGAGTCGGGGGAGCGGACGATGAACCCTGTCGACACCGTGCGGGAATGGGTGGCCAGGGTGCGCCGGCAGATCGAGCCGTTCCTGTCGTTCGAGGGCGACAGCGCCGCGACGATGGTCGACAACTACGACTGGACGTCACGGATGTCCGCGATCGACTTCCTGCGTGACATCGGCAAGCACTTCCCGGTCAACCGCATGCTGGCCCGTGAGGTGGTGAGGGCGCGGCTGGAGAGCGGGATCAGCTACACCGAGTTCAGCTACGTGCTGCTGCAGTCCCTGGACTTCCTGGAGCTGTACCGGACACACGACGTCCGCCTCCAGTTCGGCGGCAGCGACCAGTGGGGCAACCTGACCGGCGGGGTGGAGCTCATCCGCCGTGCCGCCGGCGGGAGGGCGCACGCGTTCGCGACTCCGCTCGTCACCCGTGCGGACGGCACCAAGTACGGCAAGTCGGAGGGCGGCGCGCTGTGGCTGGACCCCGAGATGCTCTCGCCGTACGCCTTCTACCAGTTCTGGCTCAACGTCGAGGACGAGAAGGTTGGCGAGCTGCTGCGGCTGTTCACGTTCCTCCCCTCAGAGGACATCGAGGTGCTCGAGCGGCAGACCGACGAGAAGCCCTTCCTCCGCGCGGGGCAGAGGGCGCTCGCCCGCGAGGTGACGGCGTTCGTCCACGGCGCAGACGAGACGACGCGGATCGAGGCGGCCTCGGCCGCTCTGTTCGGAGGGGGCGACCTCCAGGCCCTGGACCCGGTGACGCTGGACGCCGCACTCCGGGAGACCGGCGGCGCGGAGCTCGCGGCCTCAGAGCCGCTGCCCACGGTGGTGGACCTGCTGGTGTCGTCGGGGCTCTCGCCCAGCCGGGGGGCGGCGAGGCGGACGGTGGCCGAGGGCGGCGCCTACCTCAACAACGAACGCGTCTCCGACCCCGAGCAGCGTCCCACCGGCGGTGACCTCCTCGGCGACGGCTGGCTGGTGCTGCGGCGGGGCAAGAAGAGCTTCGCCGGAGTACGGCTCGGCTGACGGGTCGCCACGATGGCGCGCTACGCGGACTCGCTCGAGGCGGCTGCCCGCGAGCGGCTGCCCGAAGAGGTCTACCGGTACTTCGCCCAGGGCGCCGGGGACGGTGTGTCCGCGGCCGAGGCCGAGGCCGCGTGGGGTCGGCTGCGGTTCCTGCCGTCCGTGCTCAACGACGTGTCGATCGTCGACGTGTCGACGACCCTGCTCGGCGCGGCGTTCGCCTCACCGTTCGCACTGGCTCCCTCGACCCTGCAACGTGCCGCGCACCCCGACGGCGAGCTCGCGATGGCGGACGCCGCGGCCCGCACGGGCACCTTGCTGGTCGTCTCGAGCAACGCAGGCACCCCCTTCGAGGTCGTCGGCGCCACGGGGGTGACCTGGTGGCTGCAGATGTACGTCACCGCCGACCGGGCGCTCACCTCGCCGGTCGTCGACCGCGCGGTTGCCGCCGGTGCCCGTGCCGTCGTCCTGACCGTGGACACTCCGGTCGTGGGCAGCAAGCGCCCAGGCCAGCGGTCGGTCTGGGACGCGGTGGACCCGTCGTGGTTGCGCGTGAACTTCCCGGACGGCGAGGTGGGCGCCGGCAAGGCTCCTGACCTCGGGCCGCAGGACGTCGCCTGGCTGGCCGAGCGGTGGCAGCTGCCGGTCGTGGTCAAAGGGGTCCTCCGCCCCGACGATGCCCGCAGGTGCGTCGACGCGGGCGCGGCGGCCGTGTGGGTCTCCAACCACGGCGGGCGTCAGCTCGACCGGACGGTGGCGACCGCCGATGCGCTGCCGGGGGTGGCCGACAGCGTGCGCGGTGACGTTGAGGTCTACGTCGACGGAGGGGTACGCCGGGGCAGCGACGCGCTCGCGGCCGGGGCCCTGGGCGCACGGGCGGTGCTACTGGGCCGGCCGGCGCTCTACGCGCTGGCAGACGACGGGGCCGACGGCGTGGTCCGGCTGCTGGACGAGCTGCGCGTCGAGCTCGTCGAGGGGGTTCGCCTCGCCGGCTTCGGCGCCTTCGACGGCCTGCCGCGCAGCCTGGTCCAGCGGTGGTCAGGGGCTGGCCCGCAGCTGTGACCCGGACCACCGGAAGGCCATTTGACTGGCCTCGGGGGCATCCGTAATCTAGTCCTCGTCGCCAGGGAGCGGCGGGACGCAAGGCCTTCGTGCCGGGCGGCCGGCCCCCGCGGCAGACCCTCACCACCACCCGAGATGGGTCGGGACCAGCACGCTCTTACGCTGGCCCGGACCGACGCGGGAACGACGGTGACTGGGGGGCGGGAGACGCCGGAGCCGAAGTTGACTGGCTCAGGACGACCCGGTAAGTTTGATCAGGTTGCCCCCCAGCGAGGCCGAAAGGCCGGACTGCGGTGCGCGCTCGATCCTTGAGAACTCAACAGTGTGCCAAAAGTCGACGAATTAATTTGTAACGCCCCGTCGGCAGGCTACGAGGTCCGGTCCGCCGGTTCCTCGATGTTTGCAGACGGTTCCTTTGGTAAGGACGGTCGCGTTTCGGCGCGACCGACTCTTGCCGGGATACTCCAAAGAGTCGATGACGACCTTCGGGTCACTCATCAACAGAATTCAACGGAGAGTTTGATCCTGGCTCAGGACGAACGCTGGCGGCGTGCTTAACACATGCAAGTCG
>CADCUI010000034.1 GCA_902805845.1 uncultured Nocardioidaceae bacterium | reverse complement strand
CCAGCAGAGGCTTCCGTGCCGGCAGTGCGTGCACGGCGAGGGTCCAGGGATCGCGAGGAGCCACTTAGTCCGAACAACCCCGATCTCAGCTCGGGAGCCCCGGGACGTGGCGTGCTCTTGCCAAGTCGCGCCTGTGAGGGACGACAATGCTCATCGATGTAATACGCGACATAGAGAGCATTCCCGCGATTTCCAACAGGTTTAAGTCGAAAGTCTGGTCTCGGCGTTACGCTTCCGGTGAGCGTCGGGGTTCCGAGGGGGCGCTTTCTAAGGTGTGCTGGGGGCAGCATGGTGGTGGACAGGTCGGACTCCGGCGTGGGCGCAGCAGACAACTGGCGAGAGGTCGCCGCCTTGGAGAGCCAAGGCTTCCTGACGCCAGGAGAGGTTGCCGCGGTGCTGCACGTCGACCCGAACACGGTGGCGCGGTGGTCTAACGAAGGGAAGCTGGCGTCGATCCGAACGCCGGGTGGACATCGGCGCTATCCCGCCAGCGAGGTGCTCCGCCTGGCGAGCGGAGGTTCCGCCGACGTCACTCGGGACCGAGCGGGAGAGGCCCGGTCACGGCCACCGGTACCGAGACCCAGGACTCCTGAGAACTGAGGCCGAGGCGCGGCCAGTGCCGTTCCCCCTCGATCAGCGGACCGGGTAGCCGTACCGCCGCAGGAACGGGTACGTGAGTGCGGAGATCGTGTGTCGCTGCCGCGTCGGGAGTCGTCGTCGCCACTCGTCGTCCACTCTCAGGCGAAGCGGCCCTTGCGTGAAGCGCACGGGGTTCCCGTCGACAAGATGGTTTTCCGCCAGCACCGCCTCGTCGCCACGCAGGAACGTCACGTCATGGTGGTCGTCTCCTGACGCATGCCGGGCGACCTCCAGGAGCTTGCCTCGCGGGTCGTCGATCAGGTCTTCGTACCTGAGCCGCATCGCGGGGATCATGCGGCTGCGCGCGATGACGTCGTTCAGGCCGTTGTAGACCGTGTACCGGGCCGAGGACCCGACGCTGCCATTGCGCGGAAGCGCCGTCGGTCGACCAGCGGTGACGGTCTTGAGGACGTGCTTCGTGTTGGAGAAGGCCACCCCTCTGCTGTCTCGGACCAGGTGCAGCAACCGCACGTCGAGCCCGTCGGCACGGGCCAGCAGCAGAGTGTGCATGGGCAACTTGGAGGAGTCGACGACCACAGAGGCGCCGGACACTGTCGCGATCGCCTTCATCAGCCGTTCGAGTGCATCGACGTACCTCCGAAGCTCACCGTCGAGCGGGCGACTCCGAGCGAGAAGCAGCCGCGGGATGCCCCAGGCCCGGTCCCTGCGGTAGCGGACCCCCAGGATCGCCTCGATGTCGAGCCGGTCCCAGCCGCCGAACGCCTCATCGCCCACCCGGCTCCAGAACACGCAGTCGCGGAACGGGTCTCCGCACCCGCACGGACGGTTCTCGACACACCCTCGGAGCCAGACCTCACGGACCTCGCCGGCCGAGACGAACCCCTCGATCTGGCCGAGCATCATGTCGAGCAGGGTGCTTCCGCACCGCCCCCACCCACCGATGACCAGAACCCTTGTGTCCCCGATCCCGACCATGGCTCCCCTTCGTTCGTTCGCAGGGCAAAGATAATTGACCGCCGGGCGGAAACCTAAGTCCTGCCATCCCGAAATGGAAATATCCTGCAAATTAAATGTTGCCTGATGCCGCCGCGAAACGGACATGTCCGTCAGCGATAGGCCTTTGTGCCCGGGTGAGCAATGCCATTAAGACCCAATTTCGGGTTGCTCTTTCATGTCGGAGCAGAAAAGGCGATCGTGTCGATTGAGCGACGGTCGCCGACCGGCGTCTGGTCAAGGGCTCGGGCACCGCCCGAGGCCGGGAGGGGGCGCACATGTCGTCTGCAGCGAAGGTCCGCGTGGGAGTCGTCGGGGCCGGCTACTGGGGATCCAAGCACGTCCGCACGTTCAGCAGCCTGCCCGACGTCGAGCACGTCTCCGTGATCGACCCGAGCACAGAACGCGTCGCAGCCCTGACCCGGGGCTATCCCGGACTGGTGAGCTTCCCGTCACTCGACGGGGCACTCGACTGCGTGGACGCCGTCGTGATCGCAACGCCACCGAGCACCCACGCCCCACTGGCTCTCAAGGCGATCCATGCCGGGAAGCACGTGATGATCGAGAAGCCGCTCGCGACGAGTGTGTCGGACGCCAGAGCGATCATCGACGCCGCGGACGCCATGGGCGTCGTGGTGATGGTGGGGCACACCTTCGAGTACCACGAAGCGGTCCGGGCACTGAGGAGCATCGTCGCGCAGGCCGACTTCGGGGACCTCTACTATCTCGACACGGCGCGCCTCAACATGGGGCTGTACCAGCACGACGTCAACGTGCTGTGGGACTTGGCGCCGCACGACATCTCGATCTTGAACTACGTGCTGGACAGCACCCCGACCAGCGTCGAGTGCTGGGCCTCTCGGCATGCTCATCGACGCTGGGAGGACATCGCCCAGCTGCGCATCCACTACGCGCAGCCGAGGGTCGAGGCCACGGTTCACGTGAGCTGGCTCCACCCCCGCAAGACGCGGCTCGTCACCGCCGTGGGCAGCGACCGGATGGTTGTCTTCGACGACCTCGCCACCGAGGAGCGAATCCGGATCCACAACAAGAGCGTGCGCCAGCCGGAGCTCCAGACCGACGACCTGAGCCAGCCACCGATGTCGTACCGCTACGGAGACGTGGTGGCGCCGTACCTCGTCGTGAACGAGCCGCTCGCGGTCGAGGACGAGCACTTCGTGCACTGCGTGATGAGCGGCGATGCACCTCTGACCGGCGGCGCCAACGGCCTCGCCGTCGTGCAGGTGCTCGAGGCAGCCGAGCTCGCGCGTCGTGAAGGGCGGCGGGTCTACATCGACGAGGTCCGGGAACGGAGCACACTTCTGCCCGAGTCCTCGAGCGTGCCCTCCATACCGTTGCAGCGCACGACCGGCTCGATGGGCGCGGTTCTGTCATGACCCTGGCCGATGTCGGCACCGTGCCCTTCCTCGACCTGCAACCGGTCACCGAGGCAGTGAGGGAGGAGGTGCTGGCGCGGTGGAGCACCATCCTCGACGAGTGTTCCTTCATCCACGGTGAGCCGGTGCGAAGCTTCGAGAAGAGGTTCGCCGCGGTGTGTGGCGCGACGCACGGGATCGGCACCGCCAACGGGACAGACGCCCTGCACCTCACGCTCCGCGCCCTCGGGATCGGTGCCGGCGACGAGGTGGTCGTACCCACCAACACGTTCGTGGCGACCGCGGAGGCCGTGGTGCTGGCCGGCGCCCGGCCCAGCTTCGCTGACGTCGACCCCAGCACCCTGATGCTGACACCGGCGTCCATCGAGGCGGCGGTGACGCCGCGAACCCGAGCGGTGGTGGTCGTGCACCTGTACGGCCAGATGGGCGACCTCACCGCTGTCCGCGCCACGACCGAGCGTCTCGGGCTCCTGCTGGTCGAGGATGCCGCCCAGGCGCACGACGCCCGGTGGGAAGGGCGTCCGGCAGGGTCCTTCGGCGTGGCGGGATGCTTCAGCTTCTACCCGGGCAAGAACCTCGGGGCCTTCGGCGACGCAGGAGCGGTCGTCACCTCGGACGACTGGCTCGCCGACCGGATCCGCTCCATGCGAGACCACGGGCGTGCACAGGGCTCCCACCACGAACACGTCCTGGTGGGATCGAACAGCCGCCTCGACTCACTCCAGGCGGCGGTCCTGGACGCCAAGCTGCGCTTTCTCCCGGCGTGGAACGAGGAGAGAAGGCGGCTGTTCGACGTGTACCGGGAGGGCATCGACCCGCAGGCGGCTCGTCCCGTCGACGAGCTGCCCGGCAGCCTTGGTGTGCGTCACCTCGCCGTGGTGCGGGTGCGGGACCGCGACGATGTGCGCCGGGCCCTTGCCGAGCGAGGAGTCGGCACCGGGATCCACTACCCGACACCGTGTCACCTCCTCCCGCCCTACACCCAGTACGCCACGGGGCCCCTACCGGTCGCGGAGGCGGCCGCCCGCGAGGTCGTCTCGCTGCCGCTCTATCCCGGCATGCGACGGGAGCAGGCGGAGAGGGTCGCGGCGCTCGTCAACGACTGCGCCCGGCCGGGCGGTGCTCCGTGACCAGCGACACCGCAGCCAGGGCATCGGGTAGTCGAGCCGGCATCGATCCCGGGGTGCTCGTGGGGTACCCGCCGGACCGCCCCGTGGCCGGAACACTGGTGCTCGGGTCCGAGCCGAGGCTGCGCAGCGGCACCGTCGTGTACGACGGCAGCCGCATCGGCGATCGCCTTCAGACGGGCCACCACGTCGTCATCCGCGAGCAGTGCGAGATCGGTGACGACGTCTCGGTGTGGAGCAACAGCGTCATCGACTATGGCTGCCGGATGGGCCACAGGGTCAGGATCCACTCGAACTGCTATGTCGCGCAGTACACCGAGGTGGAGGAGGACGCGTTCCTCGCGCCCGGGGTCACCTGCGCGAACGACCTCTATCCGGGGCAGCCTGCTTCCGCGCGTGCCATGACCGGCCCTGTCATCGGTGCCCGTGCACAGCTGGGAGTGAACGTCACGGTCCTGCCCTACGTCCGGATCGGCGAGGGTGCCCTGGTCGGGGGAGGCTCGGTGGTGACCCGGAACCTGCCGGCCGGTGTGGTCGCGTTCGGCTGCCCTGCCGTGGTCCGGGGCCACGTCGAGGAGCTCGTGAGCATCGGTACCCGCGTGGTCCGCGACCCCGCCTCCCGCTCCGGCTATCGGCTGGTGGATCCGGCAGGAGACAGCAGGCCCCATGACGACGGGTGAGGCGGCGTGGGGCGAGCAGTCGGCCGGCGTCACCGGCTCCCCTCGCCATGCGATTCAGACCTTTCCGGGCCTCAAGCGGTGCGTGGACGTGGTCGGGGTGGCGGCCGTCGTGCTGTTCCTGTCGCCCTTGCTGCTCGTCGCCGTGCTGGCCGTTCGGTTGTCGAGCCGGGGCTCGGTGCTGTTCCGTCAAGTGCGCCTCGGCATCGACGGGACACCGTTCGAGATGCTCAAGCTGCGCACCATGTACGCCGACTCCACCGATGCCCTGCACCAGGCGTACGTGCGGAGCATGCTCCTCGGCCATGAGGTCCACCCCGTGGACGGCCTGTACAAGCTCCACTCCGACCCGCGAGTGACGCCGGTCGGACGGTTCCTGCGCCGGAGCAGCATCGACGAGCTGCCGCAGCTGTGGAACGTCCTTCGTGGCCAGATGTCCCTCGTCGGGCCACGGCCCGTGCTGCCTTGGGAGGCGGAGCTCTTTCCGGACTGGGCGCGGGCGCGTTTCCGGGTCCGGCCGGGGATCACCGGGCTCTGGCAGGTCTCGGGACGCAATCGGCTCAGCATGCTGGAGGGGTTGGCACTCGACGTGCGCTACGCCGCTGAGCGGACCTTCGCCCTGGACCTGTTCATCCTCGCCCGCACCGTCGGCACGATCCTCGGGCGCGGAGCGCGATGACCGGTCAAGGGGGCGGGCAAGCAGACGTGGAGGACGGTCGGGCAGTCGTTTCTGCCGCCGAGGTGCGGGCCGACGAGATGGCCGCACCGCCTGAAGACCCTCGGGGGGCCCGCACGTCCGTGGTGGTGGCCGGGTTCACCGCCCTGAGCCGGCTCAGCGGTGTGGCGCGGGTGCTCACCGTGGGTGCGGTTCTGGGACCGACCCAGCTCGGCAATGCCTACCAGGTCACCAACAGCCTGCCCAACCTCGTGTGGTACGGGTTCCTGGCCGGGTCCCTTGTTCCGTCGGTGCTCGTCCCGATGTTGGTTCGGCAGCTCGACACCGCCGGCCCGAAGCGGGTAGCAGAGGTCAGCCGCGGCTTCCTCGGCGTCGCAACCACGGCCTCGCTGGTACTGGGACCTCTCGCGGTGATCGCGCTACCCCTGCTGCTGCAGCTCGCCACCCTCGGGGTCGACGCTCCCTCGAGCGCTCGTCAGGTCGACATGGTGAGGCTCCTCGTCGTCCTGACCGTCCCGCAGATCTTCCTGTACGCGGTCGTGGGGACCGCTGCGGCTGTCATGTACTCACACGGGCGCTTCGCCCTGCCCTCGGTAGGGCCGGCCCTCGAGAACATCGGCGTCATCCTCGTGCTCGTCACGTCGGCGTTCGCCTTCTCCGACCCTGCGGGCGCGCCCGGTGCGCCCGTAGCGCAGCTCGTGCTCCTCGGTGCGGGTTCCACGGCTGCCGTCGGCCTCAACGCCGCACTCCAGTGCTGGGGGGCGTGGAGGCGCGGAGTCACGCTCTTCCCCACCGCCGGGTGGCGGGACCCCGACATCGCCGACGTCGTGCGGAGGGCCGGCCGGTCGGTCCTGACAGCGGGATTGTTCGCCTCCCAGACGCTCCTTGTCGTCCTGCTGGCCAGCAGGGTGACGGGCGGTGTGGTGGCGATCCAGATCGCTCTCAACTTCTACGCCGTGGCGATCGCCCTCATAGCAACGCCGGTCGGTCTGGCGCTCCTGCCGCAGCTGTCCCGCCTCTCCCAGACAGCGGACGTGGCGAGCTACCGCGAGACGTTCCTCCGTGGTCTCACCTCGGCTCTGTTCCTGGCCGTGCCGGCGACCGTGGGGTACCTGCTGCTTGCCGAGCCGATGGCTGCGGTGGTGTCCGCGGGTCGGATGAGCTCCGGCGCAGGTGAGGTGATGATCTCCGGGGCCTTGGCTGCGCTGGCAATCGGGCTGGTCGGCCAGACCATCACGTTCACCACCACCCAGGCTGCGTATGCCGATGGGGACGTGCGCACGCCGTTCCGGTGCATGCGGGTGCAGGTGCTCACCTGCGCGGTCCTCTGCGCCGGAGCGGTCCTTCTCCGGGACGGTCCCGCGTTGGTGAGTGCGCTGGCCCTCGCCTACGCCTTGTCGGTCCTCGTCGGCGGATTCGTCCTCCTCCTGCAGGTCGTGAAGGGGTGGTCCTCCGTGCCCTCGCGGCTCGGGACCTTCGGGCTCCGGGTCGGCGCGGGTGCCCTGCTGATGGTCGGTCCCGTCCTGGCCACCTCCTTCCTGGGTCGGCACCTCGTAGCCGGCCGACCTGGTCATCTGACAGCCGTCGTCGGCGGAACTGTTGTCGGGGTGATCGTTTTCGTCTTGGTGCAGCGGCTGCTCAAGGCCCCTGAGCTTGGTTGGTGGAGCAGAGGCCTGCGGCGCCGTACCCCCGCCGCCGCCCCGTCGGCGGCGGCGCCATGACGCGGACCGAGGACGCCGGCATCCTCGCAGCACGCCGGCCCGCCTGGGTGCTGCCCGGCCTTGCGGTGGGGATGGGTGCCGCGGCCCTGACCGTGGGGGGGCTCAGCGCTCTCCACCCCCGAGCCTGCGTGCTGCTCATCCTGGTCTCCGGCATCGCTTTCGCGGTGTGGCGGCAACCCGTTCTCGCCGCGGTCCTGGTCGCCGTCGTCACGCCTCTTGTCGCCGGGATCGACCGCGGACGCATCGTCCCGATCCTGCGCCCCAATGAAGCGCTCGTCGCCTTCCTGGCAGGGGTCATGGTCGTACGCGCCCTGGTGACGCTTCCCACTGGCCACCGTTGGACGTTGCGCATCACGCGCATCGACGTCGTTCTGCTCGCGATGGCCGTGGCCAACTCTGTCGTGCCTCTGGCGGTGATGGTGCTTCGCGGCCAGCCAATCGAGGCTGATGACGTGACCTACGCCCTCGTGCTGTGGAAGTACCTCGCGCTCTACGCTCTGGTCCGCACCGCGGTCACGAGCGACCGGCACATCCAGCTGTGCCTCTGGGCGTCGCTCGCGTCGGCGACGGTGGTGGCCCTCATCGGAGCCCTCCAGGCGTTGGACCTCGTCGGCATGCGACAGATGCTCGCCGACTACTACGCGCCGTACGGTTACACGGGCGCCCTGGCCGCCCCCAGGGGTGGCTCGACGGTGGGACTGCCCGCGGCCGCGGCCGACCTGCTCGTGCTCAACATCGTCGCTGCGACCGGGCTCTGGTGGAAGGATCGGCGGCACGGGCCGCTCCTCCTCGGCGTCATCGCAGCCTGCACCGCCGGAACGTTCGGTGCTGCCGAGTTCTCCAGCGCCCTCGGTCTGGCCATCGCTGTCGTCAGCATGGCACTCGTGGCGCGGCGGCCGCGCACGCTCCGGTGGATCCCCCTGGGCGTGGGCGGCGCGGTCGTCCTCATGTGGCCGGTGATCGAGCACAGGCTGGAGGGCTTCCAGTCGCCCTCGGGGTGGCCGGTCAGCTGGACCACCCGGCTGTACAACCTCAAGACCTACTTCCTCCCCGACCTCTTCTCAGGAACCAATCCGTTGCTGGGTGTGCGGCCCGCGGCTCGAGTCGTCGCCGACCACCATGGCGTGGGGTTCGTGTGGATCGAGAGCGGCTACTTGTGGCTCCTGTGGGGTGGTGGGCTTCCCCTCCTCGGGGCGTACGTCGCGTTCGTCTGGGTGACTCTCCGGACGCTCCGCCCGATGATCGCCCCCTTGGACTCCTATGCCTCCGTCGCCGCACTCGCCGCCTTCAGCGGGATCGTGTCCTTGGTCGCTCTGATGGCCTTCGATCCCCACCTCACGTACCGCGGTTCGGCCGACTGGCTGTTCTCGCTGCTCGCCATCACCGTCGGTGCGCTGCTGCGCCGGGAGACCGAGTCGCCCCGGCCCACCAACGGCCGCTCCATGCCTCGTAACGCTCCGCCACTCGTCAAGACCGGGGGATGACCGCACATGAGCACCAATGCACCCATCGCGAGGGACAGGTCACTGCTACGCGTACATGCCCGGATCGTCGCTCTTCTGACTCTGCTGGCCCTGGGGGCGGCCGTCGTGGTCGCCTTGACGCAACCTCTGATGGCGACGGTCGAGTCGCGCGTCGAGCTGCGACCCGAGTCCACCGGCGGGGCTCCGCTGGAGCCGGACATGGGCACCGAGCGCGAGGTCGCCACCTCCGGCCTCGTCGCGGCCGCCGCGGCCTCTCAGCTGGGAACGACCCGAAGCGAGGCCGAGGCAGGTCTGTCGGTCTCTGTGGTCACGGACACGCGGGTCCTGGCCATCCGGTACTCGGCGCCCACGACGGAGGCAGCCTTCAACGGGGGCTTGGCGTTCACCCAGAGCTACGTGGAGGCCCACAACGAGGGGAAGCGCAACCGGGCCGCGGTCGCCATCACCGAGCCCCGTCTCGTCTCGACTTCCTCCGGGACCGCTCCCGCGGTCATCATCGTGATGGGGCTGCTGGCGGGCCTCACGATCGGCGTTGCAGCAGCATGGGTCTGGGACCGGATGTCAGACAGGGTCAGATCACCCGGGGAGCTGGATCGCTCGGGCATACCGGTGTTCGCAACGAGTCTCGTGATCCCGCAGGGTGGTGCCCGACGGCTCTCCAGCTCGGGCCGGACCGGCTTCGGGTTCCTGGCCGGTCGGCTGGTCGCCGCGACAGGCGGTGATCCACGTCACCTGCGAATACTCGTCACTGCACCGCGGCCCGGCAGCGGGACCAGCGCGGTGGCGCTGAACGTCGCCGCATCCCTACGGACGCTCGGCAGCGACGCGACCATCATCGACGCGAATCCGGCGACGGACGGCGTCGCCGACATCGGTGGCGACACACCGGTGCCGGGCCTCGGGAATTCGCTGCTCTCCGACTCCTCGGTGGAGCAAGCCACACGACGGGTGAACCCTTCAGAGCCACGCATCGCTCGCTCGGTGATGACGGGAGCACCGCCCCGCCTGGAGATCGAGAGGCTGGGCGAGGTGCTGGGGCGGCTCTCCTCCGACGGCAGCGTCGTCATCGACGGGCCGCCCCTGCTCGAGGCGCCCGAGGCCTTCGTGCTCGCCGGTCACGTGGACGTCGTGCTGCTCGTGGCCGACCTGCGGTCACTGCGCCGGCGGGACGTCACCGAGATCGTGCACCTTCTCGAGCCGACGTCACCGAGCGTCGTGGGATGGGTGACGCACACCCCGGAGGTGGCGCGCCGGCGGCTGCGCCTACGACCCGGGAAGCCCGACCGCAGCGAGCTGCTGGCCACGAAGAGGATCAACGGGTCCGCGGTGCGCCCACGCGTCCGGACGAGGTCGTGACCGGGGTCCACCTACCGCGCGCCAGCACCGCTGTTGGCCTGACCATCGCGCTGCTGGCCATCCTGGTAGCCACTCTCGGGCTCGTCGTGGTGGAGCGGGTCACCTCCTCCGAGAGGCCGGCATCGGACGCCCCGCCGCCCGAGGCCGGCTACTTCGAGACACGTCCGGCCGGTGAGTGGCGACGGCTGCCCGGCGACGCCACGTGTGCTCAGCGCGTGCATCGCTCGACGTGGGAACCGCGCCCGGACAACTTCCGCCCCAATCACCGCACACCAGGCCGCGACCGCATTCGCGAGGCCTTGCAGAAGCGGCCTCGGGCGCAGCAGGGAGCCTACGACCCGCGCTGGGACTCGTGGCTGCTGGCCCGGGTCAGCGGCGGCTTCACCGGCACCACCGACGAGATCTTCCAGTGGGTCGCCTGCAAGTGGGGGCTGGACGACAACCTGCTGCGGGCCGTCGCGCTGCGGGAGAGCGGCTGGTACCAGGGACAGCGCTACCTCGACGGCGGGTGCGTGCTCCGCCACGGGTGCGGGGACCTGGTCGCAGAGCCGACTGGAGCATCCGACGTCTTCTGTGCGCAGGTGGCGAAGCTCGACCCGCCGACCCAGAAGACCTACGACCCTCGCAGGTGCCCTAAGACGTTCTCCATCGTGGGGGTGATGTCGTGGCAGGACCCGGCGTGGGGCCGCATGCCCGGCAACCAGAACGGGACCTTTCCCTTCAACCGCAGGTCCACCGCCTTCGCCCTCGACTACTACGGGGCCTTTCTGCGCGGCTGCTACGAGGGGTGGGCGGTGTGGCTCGCCAACACCGGCCAGTACCGGGCGGGTGACCTCTACCGCTGCGCGGGCGTGTGGTTCGCCGGAGAGTGGGACTCGCCCCTCGCCCGCGGCTACGTGGCCCGGGTCCGGGCCGCGATGGAGGAGAGGACCTGGCTGACAGCTGCCTGGGGCCGGAGCAAGCTGCCGTGCGATCCGGCTCGAGGTTGCCCTAGGGGTGCGCCGTGAGGCCAGGCGCCACTCGTCCCGACGTGCCGGGTGAGACCGCTGCAAGATAGGCCGGGGACTGCCGTTCCCAGGACAGCTCCTGCTCGACGCGGCGGCGACCGCAGTCGCCCAGGGATCTTCGGCGGACAGGGTCGTCCAGCAGCTCCGACACGGCGTCTCCGAGCGCCTGCACGTCGCCCGGGGCCACCAGAGCCGCCGCTCCTTCTGCGGTACGACGGGTCTCCTGGAGGTCGAAGCACGCGAACGGGACCCCGAAGGCCATGTACTCCATCGCCTTGACCGGAGACACCTCCTCCTGCATCGAGGTGTCGAGGCCGAGGTCGGCGGTCGCAAGGTGACGGAACACGGCTTCCTCCGGCACCCACCCGGTGAACTGGACCCACTGCTCGAGGCCGAGCTCCGCAGCGAGCTCCTGGAGCTCGCCGAGGCACTCACCGTCGCCGAGCACCACGAATCGGCAGTCATCCCGGCCGCGCTCGTGGACGAGCTCGTCGATGAGCCGGACGACGAGGTCCACGCGGTCCTGGGGGCCGATCTTGCCGATCCACACGACGAGGTGGCGTGCGTCGCCGCGCAGACCGGGGTCCCCGGACGCCCGCTGGACCCGAGCGATGACCGGCCCGTTCCGCGCCACGCTCACCTGCGTCGCGTGCGGCGCGAGCCGGTGGCGCAGGTAGTCGTTGACGGTCACCGTCCGGTGCGCGACCCGTTGGCTCTCGCGCTCGAGCACCCGCAGGACGCCCAGGAGGGCGCGCGAGGGGCTGTCGCTGCGCGACGCCAGCGTCTCGGGCATCAGGTCGCGCTGGTCGACCACCACCCGCGTCCCGGCCCACCGGAGCGGCCACGCCAGAGGGAAGTAGACGTCGGGTGGTTGGCACAGCTGCAGCACGTCCACCCGGCCGTGGCGTCGGATGCGAGCCAGCATGACCGCTGCCCAGAAGAAGGCCCCGGCGTACTCGACGGCGTACCCGAGTGTCCCGCGCCCCTCGGGCGGCGCCGGGTACTCGTGAAGATGGAGGCGCCGCCGGTGACGCAGCGGCTCGTTGTCAGGGTGCCGCATCGTCACCACTGAGACCTCGAAGCCGGCGGCGAGCAGATCGTCGAGCTGCTTGCGCAACCGGGTGTCCACACCGGCCGCGACGTTCTCGACGACGACAGCGACGTGCCAGCGAGCCCGCTCGCGCCGCGCGCGTGCCCTCATGCCACGCCGTGGCTGTCGAGCCGCGCCGCTTCGACCACGCGTCCGCGAGCGGCGGCCGGCCCCGCGATCCGCCACCCGCCGGCGTCAGGGACGGGGACGGACGCGGCACGCGCTCGCCACCACGCCGCAGCCTCCCGGGGCAGCGGTTGCCACATCGTCTGGTCCTGGTCGAACTCCTCGAGAAGCGCCTCCCAGGCCGTCAGCGCCGGCCCGTGTGCGTAGTCGGGATGGCTGAGCACGAGGACGAGACCACCGCGGCGACGCAGCTCCTTGGCCTTCTCGAGCCAGAGTGTCCCGTCCCGGTGTCCGAGAACCGAGAAGAGCGTGTGGTCCTGGGGCAGGGTGATGGGCAGCTCCACGAGCTCGCGGTTGAGGAAGGGCAGGTAGGTGCAGCAGCCACCCGGCTGCGGCTCGTAGGGATCGGTGTCGGTGTAGGAGGAGTCGTAGTCGAAGCCGAGTCGCGGCATCAGGTCCCAGCCGCGCTGCGTCGCCGGCGACCGGAAGCCGGTGGCGCCCCACCCAGCGGCCGCTGCGCGCATCGCGGGCAGCCGCGACCGGAGCACTCGCTCCGACGCCAGGTCACGACCGTCGTGCTTCAGTCCGTGCACGCCCACCTCGCACCCCTCGGCGACGAGGCCGTCGACGGTTCGGGACGGGGTGTCGTAGCGAAGCGGCACGAAGTTCCAGGAGGAGCGGTAGCCGTGGCGTCGTTCCGGTTCGCGGAGGACATGGATGTCGGCGCACCCCTGGGCGGTCTCCACGTCGTGGGTGAGGACGAAGCACCAGTCGTGCCCGTCCGGCCACGGCGCGATGTAGGGGACCGGGCAGCCGGCGAGCGCGGTGGTGAGCCCGAGCAGCCAGGTGTACATGTCATGCAGTCCGGTCTCCAGCGGCCAGGAGGGAAACGAGGGGACCGCTCCGTCCCGGGCCAGCCGTCTGCGTAGCACGAGCTGGACGGATCGGGGCAGTGCAGGCCGAAGGGCGTAGTACGCCCGCACCGCGGAATGGCGGCCGGCCGATCGGACTCGCGCGGTGACGCCGAGTCGTGTGTAGGCCTCGGACCACAGACACGTCATCACGGCGCCGGGATCGAACGGCAGAAAGATGTCACCGCGGTCGCTGGTCCACACCGCGGAGATCTCGCGACCGTCCCCCGTGGAGACCGTCTCGGTTCGATGCCAGTCCCTTCCCTGGCCCGCGAGCAGCCGGTGCGGATGCTCGGTGGTGACGGTGCCCGCAAGCCGCAGTCCGGCCACGCTGAACGTGCCGCTGTAGTGGCGGTGTCGTGGCTCGCCGCCGTCGCGGACCCACATCATGGCCGGCGCCTCGGTTCCCGCGGCCTCACGCCGCAGGGCGCCGACGGCCCCGACGGCCTCCGCATCTGGGGGGGCGGCCACTCGGTAGGGCACCCGGAGATAGTCGAACAGCCCGAAGGGAGCGGACGCGACGAACATGTGGTCAGAGCCCTCGACGGACCGCGAGGTACGGCGCCAGCGCCATCTCGTAGAGGCCCGGCAACGGATCAGCCAAGGAGAAGACCGCTTCGGTGTCGACCCCGCGCAGCGTTCGCAGGTAGTCGCGCCAGTTGACGTGCCCTCGCCAGATGTCGCGGAATGCGTTGGGTACGTCGGTCTCCAGGCGGATCCACCGCACACCGGTCCGGGCCCGGACCGGCGCCACGTTCCCACCGAGCTGGTCCTGGAAGAGCAGGTAGGGGAAGTCGACCCCGGCCGCCGAGCCGAGGGTGTGGTAGCCCCAGGTCCTGGCGTTGACGTCGAGCAGCTTGGGGCGCCCGTCACGGGGGTCGCGCTTGAACTCGACCTCGACCAAGCCATAGAACCCGATGTCGCGCAGGAAGCGCTCCGCGAGCTCCGCGAGCTCCGGCAGCTCTGTGGTCTCGACGAAGGTGCTCGCCCGGCCGAAGTCCGAGGGGTGCTGTCGAAGCCGGTTGACCGTCATGTCCGCCACCGCAGCGCCGTCCTTGAAGAACGCGCAGTAGGCAAGTTGCGACGCGCCGTCGCCTGGCACCAGCTCCTGGACGATGACCTGGTCGGAAGGGATCACCGCTACCGCGGCGCGATAGACGGCGCGCAGCTGGGCATGCGTGTCGGCGCGCCATGCCTTGACCTTGGTGGCGTAGATGAAGTTCTCCTTGATCGCCGGCTTGACGACCAGCGGCGCATCGAGAGGTATCTCGTCCAGGTCGTCCTCGCAGGCGGGGAACCAGCACCGCGGGACGGGGATGTCGAGGGCCTGGGCGCGGGTGTAGGTCTGTCGCTTGTCCCACGCAGTACGGATGACGGAGAACGGTGGGGTCGGCACGCGGAACCATCTGCTGAGCTCGTCGCGCTGCTGGGAGACGAGGGCGACCGTCTCCTCCCTCGTCGGGTAGAGGATCCAGCCGGAGGTCGGCAGCGAGCTGCCGAGTTGCCGGAGTGCGTCCAGGGCAGCCTTCGGCTCGAGGAGGTCGGGGACCTTCACGTGCCGCGTGACGTAGCGCGACGCCCGGGAGATCGAGACCTCGTCGTCGAGGACCACGACGGGTACGCCCCTCCGCCCGAGGCTGCGGGCGATGCCTAGCCCCTGGAAGTCGCCTCCGATGACCACTGCACCGGTGCCACCGTGGGCGACGGGCGTGACCAGGGGCGCCTCCCGCGCCTTCACCGGGTGGCCGACGAGCCGGCAGCCGATCGTGCGTCGGCGGACTGGCCCCGGCGCGCAAGCGCGCGGGTGAGCCGCTCACCGCCGTACCAGCCGCCTGCCACGAACCGCATCGTCGGGCCGAAGCTCCAGGCGGCGGGCGCACCGAGGAAGTGCAGCCCGGGCACCGACGACTCCATGCCACCAGCCAGCAAGGGATACCCCTTGACCACTTCCAGCCTCTTGAGCAGGTCGGGCCCGAGGAACGGGTAGCGGTTGACGTCGACCTTGTACCCGGTGCCGAAGATGACGTGGTCGACGTACCGGTGCGAGCCGTCGCTCAGCTGCACGTCCACGCCCTGCCCCTTGGCGCTCACCGCGGTGACCGACCGTCCCGTGGTGACCGGGACCTCCGCCAGCCTGGGCTTCAACCAGGCGGCCCCAGCCGGTCGGATCGACCGGTGTGCGAGCGGGTCCTGAACGGTGCGCGGAAGCTGGCGGAACAAGGTCGGCGCACCCACGAGGCGCGAGAGGCCGAGCGGTCCTACGTCCGTCGGCGCGTAGAACAAGGGGACCAGGCGGCCAAGCTTGCGGTGGTACTTGCCGCCGTGCAGCCACGTGATGCCGTCCCGCCGCCCCACGACCTCTACCTCGGCGCCTGCCTCGTGGAGCAGCGCTGCGGACTCGAGCGCGCTCTGCCCCAGACCCACCACGAGGACTCGGCGACCACCGAAGACTGACAGGTCACGGTGCTCGGACGTGTGCGTGACCAGCTCTGAGGGAAGCGCACGCGCGACGTCGGGGAGGTGCACGAAGTTCGCGATCCCCGCCGCCACCACGACACGACGGGCGCGCAGCTCTTCCCCGTCCTCCATCCGGAGCCTGAACCCGTCAGGGGAGCCGGTGACAGCATCCACCCGGCGACGGTCCACCTCGGGGGCGACCTGGGCTTGCACCCACTCGCCGTACCGCAGGAACTCGTCCAAGGGCAGGGGCAGCGCCACCGGCCGCCCGGTCCGGTTCTTGTAGCTGATCAACGAGAGCGGACCGTCGTACTCCGCGATGCTTGTCGCGGTCCAGTTTGACCGGAGAAGCATCCCGACCGGCATGGTCCGCCAGAACGACATCGGATCACCGATGACGCGGCACTCCACCCCCGCGGCACGGAGCCGAGCGGCTGCAGCAAGCCCGTGCGGGCCAGCCCCGATAATGGCGACGTTGGTGTCGTTCATTTCCGATTTACCCCCCTGGGTATTCGCCTTGAAGAGGTAGTATCACGATTCCCTGCCTTTGATGGAGGGCGATAGGAAATGCCCCGCTATATTCATGCCCTTGGTCTCCCTTTCCTGAGTCTCCTGGTCATCGGTGCCACGGTGGCAGGACCGTCCTTCGCCATGGAGCACCACGGCGATGCGACGACAAGGTCATGGGCGGTAACGTCGGCGGCCCGACCGCCGACGGCGGCGGGGTACTTTCGAACACTCGAGCTCGGCGCCTGGAAGTCGCTCCCCAGCGGAAAGGCCTGTGCGGCCCGCGTGCACAGATCGACGTGGGAGCCACGGCCGGACAATGCCGTTCCCAACAACCGGATGCCCAGCGCCAAGCGCGTGCACGCGGCGTTCGCCGCGCGGCCGGTGGCCATCGACAAGGCTTATCCCTCGAGATGGGACTCATGGCTGCTGCAACGGGTCTCAGGACGGTTCACCGGCACGACCGACGGAATCCTGCAGTGGGCCGCGTGCAAGTGGGGCGTCTCGGACAACCTGCTCCGAGCCGTGGCCGTGCGTGAGTCGACGTGGTACCAGTACGACATATATCCGGGCGGTCGCTGCGTGCCTCAGTTCAGCTGCGGTGACCTGGTGGAGACACCGAGCGTCGCGACCGCTGAGTTCTGCTCGGGGCTTGCAGCCCATGGCCGGGATCACCAGCGAGACCACGCCCCCGGGATCTGTCCCCGAACCTTCGGCATCACCGGCGTCATGTCGTGGCAGGCCCCCTCGTGGGGGAAGATGCCCGACAACCAGAACGGCACGTTCCCGTTCAACGTCCGGTCGACCGCCTTCGCCGCTGACTACCTCGCCTCACAGCTGCGCGGATGCTACGAGGGCTGGCAGTGGTGGTTGGACAACACGGGCACCAGGACCTACGAGGCCGGCCGGATGTGGGGCTGCGTCGGAGCGTGGTACGCGGGGGAGTGGCGTTCCGAGGCGGCAGTCGCGTACATCCGTCGGGTGCAGGGTGAGCTCGACGCTCGCACATGGCGCCAGCCGGACTGGCCGACCGTTCGTCCCGCCTGTCACCCGACGTACGGCTGTCCTCGGGGGCTTCCACCGAAGTGAGGGTCAAGGCACCACGGTCACCGCATTGCTCCTCGTGGCGCTGCCGAACGTGGTCCTGTTCGTCAGGGTCAAGGAACGGGCTGTCAATGCCGCCGTCGACGACACCTGGAGGACAGCCGTCACGGTCGTCGAGCTGACCACCCTGACGGTCCCGACGGTGATGCCCGTGCCCGAGACGGCGACCTGCACATTGCCGTTCCCGGTCGGGAACCTCGCACCGGTGATCGTCACGGTCGTGCTGAGTCCACGGCGCACCGAGGTCGGGCTCACGCCGGTGATCGAGGGACCGGCAACGATCGAGAGGCAGCCTGTGCACGTCGTGGTTGCTCCGGTGCTGTTCGTCACGGTCACGTTGCGTGGCTGGGTCGCCGCCGCGGCGCCGACGGTCACGTTCAAGGTCACCACCGTGCTGGTCCGGGACACCACGCTCGAGGTCACGCCGGCTCCGGAGATGGCAGCCGCCGTGGAGCTGTTGAAGCCCGAGCCGTTGATCCTCACCGTGGTCGAGGTCGCCCCTTGCCCCAACGTGGTGGGCGAGATCGACGTGATGGTCGGGACCACGGCCTTGGTGAAGGTGACGGCTTGGCTACGACCCACGTTGCCCGCGGCGTCTGACTGGGCAGCGACGAGCGTGTAGGTGCCTGCCGCCAGCCCGGTGACGTTGGTGGACCATGCACCCGACGCGGCTGCGGCGGTGAGCCTCTGCGTCGGAGTGCCCGTCGCGCTGCTGCCCGTGTAGACCTCGAGCGAGACGGTGGCGTCGTCTCCTTCTTCTGCACCGGCACCGCCGGCGACCGGGACGTCGGCGGTGACCACGGTCGCTCCCGCAGTCGGCGCGGTGAGGGTGACCGCGGGAGCGGTCGTGTCCGCCGGCGCCGTCGACACGGTGAAGGTGACGGAGTTGCTGACACCGCCGTTGCCGGCCGCGTCGGACTGGGTCGCCTGCGCCGTGTAGGTGCCGTCTGCCAGGGCTGCAGCCGTGACCGACCACGTGCCGTCGCTCCCGACGGTCCCGCGAAGGGTCTGAACCGCGTCGCCCTGCGTCTCCGACGACGGCGAGATGCTCACCACGACATCGGCGTCGTCTCCGGTGGCGGTGCCTGCCGTCCCCCTGAGGACCGGGGTGGCTGTGTCGAGCGTCGCGTCAGCAACCGGGCTGTCGATGGTGACGCTGGGGGCGGTGGAGTCGACGCGCGTGGTGTCCACGGTGAAGGTCACCGCGGAGCTTCTCCCGGTGTTGCCGGCTTGGTCGGCCTGCGTCGCCTCCACCGTGTAGACACCGTCGGCCAGCGCGGACGCGGTCGTGGACCACGCGCCGCCCGAGGTCGCCGTTGCGGTCAGGGTCTGCGCCGGCGATCCACCGACCACGGAGCCCTCGAACACCCGGACCGTCACCTCGGACCCGTCACCTGTGGCGGTGCCGGCTGTCCCTTCGAGGCTGGGTGTGGAGGTCGACAAGGTCGCTCCCGCAGACGGGCTCGTCACCGAGACCTCAGGTGCGGTGGTGTCGGTCGGCGCCTTCGTCGTGTCCACGGTGAACCGCGTCGGCACGCTGGTTCCCGTCGCGTTGCCAGCAGCTTGGCTGGCCTGGACGGTGTAGCTGCCGTCCGGAAGCGCCGTGCCCGGCTCGACGCTCCAGGCGCCCGCCGTGACCGGGGCGGAGAGCGTGGCCACCGGCGTTCCGGTGGAGTAGTCGCCCTGGTACAGCCGGACGGCGACGTTGCCGTTGCCGCTGGCCGTGCCGGACAGCACCGGCTGCCCGGAGGGCGAGACAGATCCGGCTGCCGGAGCGGTGACCCGCACCACCGGTGCGGTGGAGCCGCCGCCCATGACGTCGGCAACGGTCTTCACGGTGATGTTGCGGTCCGTCTGGCTTCCCAACCAGCCGAGGAACGCGTCGATGGTCACGTCGTCGATCGGCCGGTAACCCGCCATGCAGCTGTCGTACGTCGGCGTCCCCGCGTAGCAGATCTGGTGGAAGAGAGTGGGCAGCCAGCTGCCGCCGTACTTGGTGGCCTGGTTCACGGCGTACTGCAGGGCCTCGAGAGTGACGGCCCCGTTGTAGTTGGTGCCCAGGATCCTGATCGCGTAGGGGTTCTCGGTCACCGGGATGGTCTCGGAGTAGATCGGGCCGTCGGAGGTCACGGTGCCCGCCTTGCGGCCCGACTGGTACCCGCAGCCTCGGACGATGGGCTGCGCGGTGGCGTCCATTGCTCCGAAGGGATACGCGAAGCTGACCGCGTTGATGCCCTCCTCGAGGAGCCGCTGTCGGTCGTCACACGTCTGTCGGGTCTTGAACTCCAGGGAGGTGTCGGTGGCGAGCATGTTGATGTGGTCCCGGGTGTGTCCGCCGATGTCGTGCCCCGCCCCTTGGAGGTCGCGGATCTGTGCCCACGACATGGTGCCGGCCTCGCGTGCGTCGACGGGACCCGAGTTGATGTAGAAGGTTCCGTGCACGTTGTGCCGCGCGAAGATCTCCCGGAGCCCGTACTGCGACCTGAGGCCGTCGTCGAAGGTCAGGGAGACGACGAAGGGACGTGACGGCAGGGGAGGCTGATCGGCAGCCATGACCTGGCGCACCGTCTTGACCGTGACGCCCTCCGGCGCCTGTGAGGCGAGCCAGTCCAGGAACGAGGCGAACACGGCTGCGTCGATCGGCTTGCTGCCGTTCATGCAGGTGGAGTAGCTGGCGTCGGTCGAGCTGCACACGTCGTTGAAGGCGAGGGGCAGCCAGCCGCCGCCGTTGTTGCCCGCAGCGGTCACGGCGTTCTGCAGTGTCTGCAGGGTCATCGCCCCGGCCGGCGTGGTGGCCGAGCGCAGCCGAAGCGAGTTGGTCGCGGGAATCGGCTCGGCGTAGGCCGGCCCGGTCGCGGACAGCCCGCCGGCCACCCGGCCGGTGGTGAAACCGCAGTCCCGGACGATGCCCTGCACCGTGGCGTTCTCTGCCGAGCCGGGGTACGCGAAGCTCACAGGGTGGTAGCCCCAGGTCGTGAGGGCCTGGAAGTCGCCGCACACCTGGTCACGCTTGTAGGCGAGGTCAGCGGCTGGGTCGGCGTCGTAGGTGCTGGTGAGGTTCTTGTGGTCCTTGCCCATGCCGCCGATCTCGTTGCCCTGCCGGTAGAGCTCGTCAAGATGGTAGAACCGCATGTACTTCGAGTCGTTGGTCTTCACCCAGTTGCTGGCGACGTAGAAGGTGCCGTCCATGCTGCGGGCCTGGAGCGCGGGAGCGGCGTTGCGGAACTGCGAGGACAGCCCGTCGTTGAACACCAACGACACCGTCACGGGAGCCGCGGCACTTGCATGCGGCATGGGTCCGACCAATGCGGCCGCCGCCACGAGCATTGCAATGATTCCGAGTCGCAGGCCAGATCGGTCACTCCGCGAGAAATGCGACATCATGGTTACCCCTGCAGCCGTAGCGAGAAGACCAGAACGAATTGTCGGGCCTCGAACCTCGAAACCGAGCTCCTAGCGTCATCGTCAGGAGCGACAGCGTCGACGGTGCAGGACGGAGGTCCTTGAGATTGAAAGTCGTGGGAAATGCCCGAAAAGGCTCGTGACTTGAATGGGCCGACTCTCGGGGAAAAGGGATTTGTCCAACTGGTGCTAATCAGGGCACGACCTGCCTGCGGCTGAGGTCGATGTTGGGACCGGCCACACGAATGGAAGAAATGCGTGCTCGCGCGCGACATGACGTGGCTCGCAGCGCCGCCCGGCTGGACGCCGGCGTCGCGGGAGTCCCGTGTCATCAGCGTCCGGGACGCTCGTCCCTGGTGCGGCCACCCGGGCAGCCGCGAAAGTAAAGTTCGAGCGTCTCTCCCCCGGGATGCTCTCAGCGGCCCCGTCTGTACCCGAAAGCAGGCGGGGCCGCCTCAGGCGCCGCCCCTGTACATCCCTCGGTGGTCATTCGCCGGTGGACGCGGGGCTTGTCCCGCGGCCCCACCACTGGAGGCGGTGCCTGCGAGATCGTGCAATGCAACGTCTCGAGCATCCGCGCTCCTTCTGCCCGAGCTTGGCGTCGTCCTATTGTTGAGGCGTCCCGCTTGCTCGGCGACACGAACCGCCCCAGCCCGCGGGAGAGGCTGGGGCGGTTCTCTGCAGTCCCTCGCTAAGCGCGGTGGATGAGTGTCCCTTCGGGAGGACGCCGAGCGGGCTGAATGGGACGATCGCTGTCATGGCTCTCGACCTGACTGCTGTCGAGAGCTTCATCGCCGTCACCGAGTCGCGGCACTTTGGGCGCGCCGCCGACAAGCTTGGTGTTTCGGTGTCCGCGTTGACAAAGCGGATCAAGAGGCTTGAGGCCGCGGTGGGCGTCCCGCTGATCGAACGCGACACTGGCGGCTACGCGGGACTCACGCCTGCCGGCCGAAGACTTGTGCAGTTCGCTCCGCAGCTCGTCCGCGCTGCCCAGGGAGCACACCGACCGCGCTTTCGAGCGGCGGCGCAACGTGGCGCGCGCCCGGCACCGTAGAGACGGTCACGAAGAAGTGATCGACCCTTGGCCACGGCCCCGCGCGGTCCCCCGTGCGAGCCGTCCTCGAAGCCATGCCTTTCCGGCGCGTCAGTCATTGAGAGCGGTTCGGCTGACGGAACGTCTACACCGAGCTTCGAGAAGCGGCCGATGACGTTGTCGCCCGTGTCTTCAGAGATGTGTCGCCGATGCCCTGATGGAACACGTCGACGAGGACGGCGCGGCGACGAATGCCTGGGTTCTGGGTTGAATGAGGGCGTCGGGGGCTGGCACGCGGGGTGGTCGGGCCCCGGTTCCGGAGGGACGTCGTCCGTTCTGCGTGAGATCGTGCCGACGTGACCATGGAGGCGACGCACCGACTGACGCAACACCAGGCACGACGGATCGCAGTCCAGGCTGCTCTGTTGGCCGACGATCGTCCGGACGACATGCTGGACGCCGCGCGGCGGCTCACGATGCTCCCCCTTGACCAGACCCGCGCGGTGGCGCCGGCCGCGGAACTCGTGCTCTTGAGCAGACTCGGGCACGATCACCGGCCCGGGGATCTAGACGACGCGATCGCGTCGCAGCGGCTCCTCGAGGTCGCAGGTGGGTTTCGCTCCATCGACGACGTCGCCCCGTACCGGGCCCAGATGGTTGCCTGGCCGACTCCTGGGCCCTGGAAGGAGTGGCACCACCGGCTGCACGACTGGATGGAGGCCAACGAGGCGTGTCGCCAGGACGTGCTCGAGCGACTACGGCAGGAAGGACCGCTGCCGGTCGGCTCGCTACCCGACACCTGCGTGCGCCCCTGGCGATCGTCGGGCTGGAACGACGGGAAGAACACCCGCATGCTGGTCGCCCAGCTCGTGCAGCGCGGCGAAGTGGCGGTCGCGGGTCGTGCGAACGGTGAACGCATCTACGACCTCGCGGACCGCGTCTACCCCGACGACCCAGTCCCCCCTCTCGCCGAGGCCGAGGCCGAGCTCGACCGCCGCCGCCTGTGTGCCCTCGGCCTCGCCCGCGCCGGAGCGGTCTTCCAGCAGGGGATACCGGTCGGAGCTGGCGAGGCCGGTGAGCCGGCGGTGGTCGAGAGCGTACGAGGACGGTGGCGCGTCGACCCCGCCGCGTTGGAGACGCTCGACCGTCCCGCGCCCGACCGCACCGAGTTGCTCGCGCCCTTCGACCTTCTGCTGCACGATCGCAAACGGATGACCGACCTGCTCGCCTTCGACTACACGCTGGAGATGTACAAGCCCAAGGAGAAGCGCCGCTGGGGCTACTACGCCCTGCCCGTCCTGCACGGTGCCGGGCTGGTGGGCAAGGTCGACGTGACAGCGGATCGCGAGGCGGGCGAACTGCTCGTGCACGCGGTTCACGTCGACGAGCCGTTGCACGACAACCTGCGCTCCGCTGTCGAGTTCAGACTCACGGAGTTGGCGCGCTGGCTCAACCTCACCGTGTCGGAGGCGCCACACGAGACGTGAGGCCAGTGTGGCCATCGACACTGCGCACCTGGGGCCGCCAGCTGCGCCAACCGCCGACTTTCGGCGGCAGTCGGCCAGGCTGTCACATCGCCGCAGGCCGGTCCCACACCGGCGCGACACGACTCAACGGGCCGCGTCCGCGCCTACCTCGGAGCAGGTCGAGGCTCTCTGAAGCGAACCCGTGTTGCCGGCGCCTCTGGGGATCCGGCGACCACGCACGTGCTCACCCGGTCGGTGTCGGACGGCCGTTCGGTCACATCTGCCTTGTTCGTCGCGTCAGTCTGGTGACCGGAATCTAAGGAGTGGACGACGTGGACCGAACCGACGAGTTCCAAGCCGAGCGACCGCGCCTCGTCGGCATGGCGAGCCGGATCCTGGGCGACCGCGCGGAGGCCGAGGACGTCGTGCAGCAGACGTGGCTCCGCCTCCACGGAACCGGCGCCGCCATCGAAAGCCTGCCCGCATGGCTGACGACCGTCACCACCCGGTTGTGCCTGGACAGGCTGCGCTCTCGCACCCCCGTCCCGGTCGAGGACCTCGAGCTCGCTGGGATCGTCGACGACCCCGCCGAGGACGTCGCCCTCGCCGACACCGTCGGGCGGGCCCTGAACGTCGTCTTGGACCGGCTGACGCCCAGCGAGCGCGTCTCGTTCGTGCTTCACGACAGCTTCGGGTTCGAGTTCTCGACGATTGCAGCGCTCCTCGACACCACGCCCGCCGCTGCCCGCAAGCTGGCCTCCCGCGCGCGGGCCAAGGTGAGCCAGCCGCGCCCCGAGGACCGGTTGGCCGACTGGGAGGTCGTCGACGCCTTCATGGCCGCGGCCAGGCACGGAGACTTCGACCGGTTGCTCGAGCTGCTCGCGCCCGACGCAGCCGTGACCGCCGACGACGCGGCGGTCCTGATGGGGACACCTCAGCGGATCGAGGGCAGCGACGCGACGGCGACCTTCTTCAACGGCAGCGCCAGCGCCGCACTCCCGGTCCTCCTCGATGACCGAGCAGGCAGCGCGTGGTACCACCTCGGCCAGCCCAAGGTCGTCTTCGACTTCACGATCCGAGGCGGCCTCGTCCAAGCGATCACCTTCAGGGCAGCACCCGAGGTGCTGGCCCGCGTCACCCGGCGCACGCAAGCTCGAGAACCACGCTGAGGCGGTCACACCGCACCGGTTCTCGACGTCAGTCACCACAGGACCCAGCAATCGGAAGGAGCACACCACCATGAAGACCATGACCTGCAAGGACCTCGGAGGCCCTTGCGACCTCGCTCACCACGGCGAGAGCGCCGACGACGTCATCAACGCCCAGGACCGACACCTCAAGGAAGCGGAGAAGGCCGGCGACGCCACCCACCAGGAGGCGCGCGACGCGATGAAGAGCCGATGGCGTCACCCGAAGAGGTCGATGGGCTGGTACCGCGACACGAAGCGGACCTTCGCCGCGCTTCCCAACGGCTGACCCCAACCTCGACACATCCCGACGACCGCCCAGCACACCGACCCGGCGGCCGGTGACGCGAGTCGTCGCCGCTGGCGCACGCGGCGACACCGACCGTCGCGTCGCCCGCGCCACGCAAGCAACCATGCGAACAGGAGAGACGACCATGCCGACACCTACTGCCACCCCGTCCGACCGCGGCTTCACGGCCGAGGAGCGCGCCGCGATGAAGGAGCGCACAGCCGAGCTCCGAACCGAGGGAAGGAAGGGCGCCAAGAAGGCCGACGGGCTGAAGGCCGTCCTCGACAAGATCGCGGAGATGTCACCGCAGGACAGGCGCCTGGCCGAGAGGGTGCACGTGACGGTGACCACCACGGCTCCCGACCTCACGGCCAAGACGTGGTACGGCATGCCCGCGTACGCCAACGACGAAGGCAAGGTCGTCGTCTACTTCCAGTGCGCCGAGAAGTTCAAGAGCCGCTACTCCACCCTCGGCTTCAACGACGACGCCGCCCTCGACGACGGACCCATGTGGCCGGTCTCCTTCGCGATCACCGACTGGAGCTCCGACGTCGAGAAGAGGGTCACCAAGCTGGTCAGGGACGCCACGTCGCGACGCCTGCAGCCATTGCCGCCGAGGTAGGACCCGCCTCGTGTGCGACGACCCCCCGGTAGGTCACGGCCGGGTGCTAGTCAGCGCCTGTCGGTCTGCCGAGCTGCTCCACAGTTGCCGTCTACAGAGGGACGTCTTCGACCCGGATGGGCAACTCGCGGACATCAGACCCTGCTCAGCGGCGACCGAGAGGTTCACCCGAGATCCTTCAGTGGCCCGAGCCCGCGCCGATCCGAGGTCGAGAATTCAGCGCCTGGTCTCGTACCTGGTCAGGAGCACGCCGTCGGGAAACGTCCAGGTCTCCACCAGGTTCAGGTCCACCCAGTTGTCCAGGGCTGCGAACTGGATCTGCGCCGGTGTGGCGCCAGGCTGCCGGTGGGCGGTCGGCCAGTAGGAGCTCATTGTCTCCCGCAGTTTGCGCCCGTACAGCGCCAGGCCCGTCGCCCCCACCCGGTCGGACCACCACTGGAACAGCTCGTCGCTCGGCACGCTCCAGCCGAGGTCGTCGCCCGGCGCGGCGATGTAGCCGTCCAGGCTCACGTTCATGGCGAAGGTCAGTTTCTGCATGGCGTCAGCCTCCCGTGAGTCGGTATTCGGCGTACAGACCAACGCGGCGCGGACGATTTCATCGGTCAGACCACACCGAGGGCCGGTTGACCACCGCGCCCAGCGGAGGCTGCGTACGGAGGGACCCATGCGGCGCCGCGTGCCGTTGGTGGATCCATAACCGGTACGTCGAGCGACGCGAACCGGTGCCTCATCGGTCCCGGAATCGAGGGTGTCGGTCCTTTGCTCAGCGACCTTGGTGCTCCACGAGGGTCCAAATGGCTGCGGCGTTCGCCGCGTCAAGCTCAAAGAAGCCGAACCGTATGCGTGAGAGGGGCAGATGCTCGCGGATGTCCTCGAGCGGCAGCGGCTCAATCTCCCGGAGACTTGCCGCACGACGGAACCCGTGAGGGATCACATCGCTCGGCTCCGGCTCGTCTCCGGTGACTTCGCCGACGATGGTCACCGCTCGCAGCGGCTCACCGTGGGGGTGGGTGGTGGTCGGTGAGTAGATGAGGACGCCGTCACCTGGCGACATCCTGGCCAGGGGTGGCCGCTTGCCGTGGCTGGCCATGACATAGCCGCGGTTTACGCCCCGCCTCGCATGGTCACGCGATGCCACGATCACCCAGTGCCGAGGAGTCGCCATCAGCGAAACGTAGTGCACGGCACTGATGCCAGGACGTGACGGCGTCTCACATCATCGTTTGCCCATAAGGCGAATCCCGCACCGGCGCGCGTCCTGCGCGACCATCCCGCACCGGTCACGCTCCGCGAGACGATCGATGCGCGCGGACGACCTTCGTGCGAAGACCTCTGATCTGGCTCTTGTCGAGGACTGGTGAGTTGCGGGCTGTGTTGTTGGCGGGTGCAAGGGGAACGGCGGCTCGAGAACGCGACCGCGATCACTTGCCCCGCAGGAGCCAGCACGGCCATCCGGGCGCCTTCGTAGGTGGAGGGTCGGAGATGTTGCTCCTGACGTGAGGTGAGGTCCTAGCGTGAGTTCCATGAAGAGCACGGACTCCCCAGAGTGGGGCATCGGTGACGTCGCCCGACGTACCGGCGTCACCGAGCGCACCCTGCGCTACTACGAGGAACTCGGCCTCCTGGCACCGGCCCGCGACGCTGGGGGCCGACGTCGATACGACGGCGACACCCTCGATCGGCTCTACCGGATCCGGCTGCTCCGGGAGCTGGGCACGCCCGTGGCCGACGTCAACCCCGAAGCGGTCGACTTACATGAGCTGACCCGCCGGCACCTGGCCGACCTCGATACCCGACTGGCCCACCTTGCCCGCGTGCGGGAGCGAGTTCGAGCCGTCGAGGACCGGCTCCTGGTCGGCGACCGCCCCGGTGACGAGGCCCTACTCGACCTGCTCTCGGGCCTGCCGGCGGATGAGCCCGCGCTGACGCGACGGATCACGTTGCTCGTGTACCGCGACATCGTGGCGGGACATGCCTACCTCGTCGATGTCCTGGGCCTGGCTCCGGGACCGCTCGTGTACGACGGCGGCCGGGCGGTGCACGGCGAGGTCCACGCCGGCGACGGCGTGGTCTGGCTGCACCGTGAGGCTCCTGAACACCGGATGGTCTCGCCGCTGACCAACGGCACCGTCACCGCATCGCTCGCCGTCCTCGTCGACGACGTCGACGCCCATCACGCCCGCCTCGCCGCGAGCGGCGCCGCGATCGACTACGAGCCGACCGACATGCCCTACGGCGTCCGCGAGTACAGCGTCCGCGACCCCGAAGGGCACCTCTGGTCGTTCCAGACTCCGCTCAATGACATCGACGGATGGGATACCCAGTGAGCGAGCTGACTCCCATTGATCGAGCGGAGTCGAGCGGTCACTGGAGGTGCCGGCGGGGGTCCCTGGTCGCAAGTGGATCCCTTTGCGACGACGCCGCCCACCCCAGCGCGGAAGTGGCATGATTGTGGCATGAGCCGCACACGTTTGAGCACCACGGTGGACGCCGACCTTCTCGAGAGCGCCCGCAAGGTGTCCCGCAAGCCAGACTCCGCGCTTGTGGACGATGCGCTTGCTGCGTTGCTGGCTCGCCATCGCGCAGCTGAAGTCGATGCCAGTTACGCCGCCTACGACGAGCACCCCCTGGACGAACCAGACGAGTGGGGGGACCTCGCTTCGTTCCGACGAGCGGTGGCCGCCTCATGACGGACATCCCCGCGCGAGGGGAGGTGTGGTGGTGCGAGATGGCGGCAGTCGGCCGCAGGCCGGTCGTTGTGCTGTCTCGCGACGCGGTAATCCCACGCCATCGCCGCACCCTCGTCGCGCCATGCACGACCACCATCCGAACTCTCCCGAGCGAGGTTGTTCTCGAACCCGGTGAAGACCCGGTGCCGCTTCGCTCGGCGGTCAATCTCGACTCGGTTGAGAGCGTCTCGATCGCCATCCTCGTCGAACGCCTGGGACGAGTGGCCGAGGTGAGGATGCGCGAGATCTGTGCCGCCCTCGCAGTCGCTGTCGACTGCTCAGATTGAGTCCAGCCGATCATCGGAAACGGACGGGCGCGCGGGACGTTCCGGTGTGCGGGATGGCCACGCCGAGCGTGCCGGTGCGGGATCCCCTATGGCGTTGTCCGCCTTCGCGCAGCGCGCACGGCCGACAGCGTCCTTACTGGTCACGGGCCGAGCAAAGGACTCAGCTGAAGCGGGATGAGCAGACGTTCAGGGGGTGACAGTGACCGGGTACTCCAGACGCTGCGACAGACCCCTGATGTCGAGCACCGCGATGTATTCACCAGGGGGCAACGGGTCGCCGTACTTGGTCCGAGCGAAGAAGTCTGGCCCTCGGTACTCCTCGCGGTATCCGGGTGGCATACGGTGCGGTCCGCCGCAGTCAGTCATCGGTCGAACCCAGAGTTCAGCATGAGGTTGGTCGACAGGCACCAAGGCGTACCGCCCCTCCGCGATGACACAGGCCGGGTCCACGACCACCTTCGTTGAGTTGTTCTCGATGAATGCTCGGCTTCGCAATGTCTTGCCCTGTTGCACGGTCGTCGCACGAAGCCTCAAAGAGATGGTCAGTGGGTCGAACCGCCCGGTTGCGGGAGCGGCTGACGGCTCGGCTTCCTCGGCGGCGGGCGGTTGCGCGGTCGACTTCGCTGCCTCGCTCGACGGCTCCGCTTCGTCAGCGGTGCACCCGGATGCGCTGAGCAGCACCGGGACTGCCGCTGCCACGACCAAGAGGCTGCACGATCGAGGGTTCGGCATACCAGTACGACGCACTGTCACGGTCATCGGTTCCGCGCTGCCGGTCAACGTCCTCGACTCGGCATGAGCGAACGTCGGGGGAGCGTCGAGATCACGAGGCGCGTCGAGCGGGACACCGCTCAGCTAGCTGTGCATCGGGGGGCACCCCTCGGGAGACTCACGATATGTCCTCAGCAAGACGAAGTGCTGCTCATCAGATGTCGTAGTAGAGCTCGAACTCGTGCGGGTGCGGACGCAGTGCGATCGGGGCGATCTCCTGGGTCCGCTTGTAGTCGATCCACGTCTCGATGAGGTCGGGGGTGAAGACGCCGCCCTCGAGCAGGAAGTCGTGGTCGGACTCGAGCCGGTCCATCACCGCCCCGAGGGAGGCGGGCACCTGGGCGACCTCGGCGTGCTCGTCGGGCGGCAGCTCGTAGAGGTCCTTGTCGATCGGCTGTGCCGGCTCGATCTTGTTCCGGATGCCGTCGATCCCGGCCAGCAGCATCGCCGAGAAGGCGAGGTAGGGGTTGGCCGACGGGTCGGGGCAGCGGAACTCGATGCGCTTCGCCTTCGGGTTGGCGCCGGTGATGGGGATCCGCACCGAGGCCGAGCGGTTTCGCTGGCTGTACACCAGGTTCACCGGGGCTTCGAACCCAGGCACCAGCCGGTGGTAGGAGTTCACGGTCGGGTTGGTGAAAGCCAGCAGCGACGGGGCGTGCTTGAGCAGACCGCCGATGTAGTAGCGCGCCATGTCGGAGAGCCCGGCGTACCCCGCCTCGTCGTAGAACAGCGGCTCGCCCTCGTTCCAGACCGACTGGTGGCAGTGCATGCCCGAGCCGTTGTCACCGAAGATCGGCTTCGGCATGAAGGTCGCGGTCTTGCCGTTGCGCCAGGCGACGTTCTTGACCATGTACTTGAACTTCATGACCGAGTCGGCGGAGGGCAGCAGCTCGTCGAAGCGCCAGTTGATCTCGGCCTGGCCCGCCGTACCGACCTCATGGTGGGCGCGCTCCACGACCAGGCCCGCGCGCTCCAGCTCCAGCACGATCTCGTCGCGGAAGTCACCGAAGTGGTCGTAGGGCGCCACCGGGAAGTAGCCGCCCTTGTACTTGACCTTGTAGCCGCGGTTGTTGGTCTCCGAGCCGGTGTTCCAAGCGCCCGCCTCGGAGTCGATGTGGTAGAAACCCTCGTTCTGCGTGGTCTGGAACCGCACCGAGTCGAAGACGTAGAACTCGGCCTCGGGGGCGAAGTAGGCGGTGTCGCCGATGCCGGTCGACGTGAGGTACGCCTGCGCCTTCCGGGCGATGTTGCGCGGGTCACGGCTGTAGGGCTCGCCGGTGAGCGGGTCGTGGATGAAGAAGTTCACGATCAGCGTCTTCACGGCCCGGAAGGGGTCGAGGTACGCCGTGGTCGGGTCGGGGAACAGCGACATGTCCGACTCGTGGATCGCCTGGAACCCGCGGATGGAGGAGCCGTCGAAGTTCAGGCCGTCGTCGAAGACCGACTGGTCGAAGGACGACACCGGGACCGTGAAGTGCTGCATCACCCCGGGCAGGTCGCAGAAGCGGACGTCGACCATCTCGACGTGCTCGTCCTTGATGAACTTCAGAAGCTCGTCGCTGTTTGCGAACATTCGTCCTCCTCGGTCGCGCACGCGACCACCTGTCCGGGCGGGTCGATCACAAGCTCGGTCCGATGCGGCGCTGCATCGTGAGGAACGCTAGGCAGGAGGGGTTTCCCCGCCGTATCTCTCGTGTTTCGCCGGTGTTACGCCCGGTAGCGTGCGAGGCATGAGCCAGGACCTCCCGCTCGGGGAGCAGAAGTACGCCGGGCAGCGGCTCGGCCTCCCGGAGGAGGGCTCGAGGTCGGTCGCCGGCTGGGGCCGACGGGTCGCCGCGCTCTTCATCGACTGGTTCGCCTCGCTGCTGGTCACCCAGGTGATCGGCGCCTACGCCGACCTCAGCGCCGACGCCGAGCGCTCGCTGCCGCTCCTCGTCTTCTTCCTGGAAGTCACCCTGTTCACCGCACTGGCGGGTGGGTCGTTCGGGCAGCTCGCCCTCAGGATCGTCGTGGTGCGGCTGGACGGCCGACCGGTGACGATCCTCGCCGCGCTGCTCCGCACGCTGCTCATCTGCCTCGTCATCCCCCCGGTGGTCTTCAACAGGGACAACCGCGGCCTGCACGACCTCGCCGTCGGCACGGTGACGCTGCGCAGGTAGCGCGTACGCTGGCGAGATGCGACTCGTCCTTCGTCCTCTCGTCCCCGTCGTCTCGGTCTGTGCACTCGCGGTGCCGCTCGCCGCGTGCGGTGGCAGCGAGGCCGGCGACAGGGGCGCGACCACCGTCGCGGCCGGAGCGGCGGAGCCCGCCGCGGACACCGGCGCCTCGACCCTCTCGCCCTCCGCGTTCGTGGACCGGGTGCGGAGCGGCATCGGCGACTCCGGCTCGGCGCACGCGGTCCTCAGGGTGACCGGGGCCATGGCGGCCGACGGTGAGGGCGACGTGGAGTACGGCCCCGGTGGTCCCGAGGGCCGCTTCACCCTCTCGGTGCCGGCGATGGGCACGGGCGAGATCACCGCCCTCCTCGTCGACCACACGCTCTACGTGGCAGTGCCCGGGATGACCCAGCCCGGCCAATACTTCAAGGTCGACAAGGAGCTGCTGGCGGGGCTCGGCGGCCCGGGCCACGCGAAGGGCATGGACGACCACCACTCGATGTCACCCGAGGTGGTCCTCGCCGCGATCGAGGCCGGCATCAAGAAGGTGGAGACGCTCGGAGCGGAGACCGTCGGCGGCGAGCCGGTGGAGCACTTCCGTCTCACCCTGGACCCCCAGGGCGCCGCGGAGGCGTTGGGGCTGGCCGACAAGCTCGACGCAGTGACCAAGGAGTCGGGCGAGTCCGGCGTGCCCGACTCGTTGGTCGCCGACGTGTGGCTCGACGCCGAGGACCGGCTCCGGCAGTTCGACATCGAGGTGGAGGGCGCCACCGTCCACCTCGAGCTGAGCAAGTGGGGCGAGCCGGTTGACGTCGAGGCGCCGGCGGCGAAGGACCTCGTCCCGGCGCCGTTCAGGTGAGGTAGGGCCGCCGGCCGGTCACCGGCCGCGCAGGTTGCCCCTGAGCCCCTTCATGCTGGTGGGCATGGGGCCCTTCGGCAGCGGGATGTTCGACTTCTGCGCGTCGAGAGCCTTGAGCCGCGCGAGGATGTCGGTCATCTCGGCCGGACGCACCTGCCGCTTCATCTTGGTGACGTGTCGGGTGAGCTTCCCGAGCGGTACCTCGCCGGGGCCGTAACCGACGACGAGCTCGTGGATCGGCGCCTCCGAGGCCACCCGCTGGTGCCGCACGCGCTCGGCGCTCATCAGCTGCTTGAGCCGGGCCGGGTTGCCTTCCCCCACGAGGATGATCCCGGGCGGCCCGACGAGGCGGTGCACGACGTCCTGCTGGCGGTTGAAGGCGATGGCCTGGTCGGTGCGCCAGCCGCGGCGCAGCGTCCCGAGCACCGCGACCGCCGCACCGGGCTTGCCCTCGATCTGCTTGACCTGCGACCTGGTCGCCCTCCGGCCGAAGACGATCAGCACCGCCAGGAGGCCGATCAGGAACGCGGTGAGCGCGTCGACCACCAGCCACGGGGGCGGCAGCAACCACATCAGGGCGAAGCCCACTGCAGCGGCGAAGAGGAAGGTGCCGAGCAGCACCAGCCCGATCTTGGGGTCGCCTTCGCGCGTGAGCTTGTAGGCCTGGATCAGCTGCCGGATGCGGCCCTTCTTGCCGGACTTCGCCATGGACTCCTGCCTCGGGTGGTGCTGGGAACGACGGCTCCCGGGGAGCCGGTCGATTCTCTCAGATCGCCGCGGGGCCGACGCCCGCCGCCGCGTCCTGGGCGACCGGCTCGCCGCGCCGCTCGAGCGCCTGCCGGTAGAGACGTCCGGCCCGGTACGACGAGCGCACCAGGGGACCGGACAGCACCCCGGCGAAGCCGATCTGCTCGGCCTCGTCGGCGAGCTCCACGAACTCCTCCGGGCGGACCCATCGTTCGACCGGGTGGTGACGCACCGAGGGACGGAGGTACTGGGTGATGGTCACCAGCTCGCAGCCCGCCTCGTGCAGGTCGCGCAGCGCCTGCGAGACCTCCTCGCGCGTCTCACCCATGCCGAGGATGAGGTTGGACTTGGTGACGAGCCCGAACGCCCGGGCGGCGGTGAGGACACCCAGCGACCGGTCGTAGCGGAACGCCGGCCGGATCCGCTTGAAGATGCGCGGCACGGTCTCCACGTTGTGCGCGAGGACCTCCGGCCGGGACTCGAAGACCTCCGCGAGCAGGTCCGGCTGCCCGTTGAAGTCGGGAATCAGGTTCTCCACGCCGGTGCCCGGGTTGAGCTCGTGGATCGCCCGGACGGTCTCGGCGTACAGCCAGGCGCCCCCGTCGGGCAGGTCGTCACGGGCAACACCGGTGATCGTGGCGTAGCGCAGTCCCATGGTGCGCACGCTCTCGGCCACCCGCCGCGGCTCGTCGCGATCCAGCGGCTGCGGCTTGCCGGTGTCGATCTGGCAGAAGTCGCAGCGCCGGGTGCACTGCTCCCCGCCGATGAGGAAGGTGGCCTCGCGGTCCTCCCAGCACTCGAAGATGTTGGGGCAGCCGGCCTCCTGGCAGACGGTGTGGAGCCCTTCGGACTTCACCAGCGACTGCAGCGCGGTGTACTCCGGCCCCATCCGCGCACGCGTCTTGATCCACTCCGGCTTGCGCTCGATGGGGGTCTCGGCATTGCGCGCCTCCAGGCGCAGGAGCTTGCGTCCCTCTGCCTGTGCGGTCACCGGGTCATCGTACGGCGAACGCCAAGAGCCCTCAGGCGACGTCGCGGCGGCGGAACGTCACCAGCGAGGCGAGCACCGCGACCGCGAGCAGGGCGCCGAGATAGGTCACGGCGTGGGAGAGCGTGAGGGTGTAGACGCATGCCTGCCCCTCGGGTGTGCAGATGCTGGTGTCGAAGACCTGAAGGCCACCGCTGAGCCACGCGCCGACGTTCTGGGCCGGGGACCACTGGCTCATCCGCTCGAACGGCAGCCCCGAGGCCAGCCCTTCGCCGACGACCAGACACCCCAGAAGCAGCCCGAGCGTGGCCACGGTGCTGCGCAGCAGCATCGTCAGCGCGAACCCGCCGAGCGTCACCGCCGCGACCAGGCCCAACCCTCGACCGGAGCCGAGCAGCACCTCCCGCCACGCGTCGGCGGACGCACCCAGCCCTCGGGCCGACGCCACCGCCTGCAGCGAGCCCCAGAAGGCGGCGAGCACCACCGCCGCGGACAAGGTGGTGCCTCCCACCACGGCGACGCCCTTGGCCAGCCAGACCGGGGTACGGCGGGGCACGAACAGCAGCTGGTTGGTCAGCGAGCCGCTCGACCAGTCGGCACCCGCGAACGTGGCTCCGATCAGGACCCCGGTGACAGCGAGCAGCGCCAGGAGGGTCCGCCCCCTCCCCTCGACCTCCGCGACGAGATCGAGCTCGGGGCGGCTGAGGAACCACTCGAGGCGAGGGCGGCTCCCCTCGCAGTCGGACGCCGTGGCCCCGGGGCCGTAGTAGCCGGTGGGGTCGTCGAGGCAGGCGCGGTAGTCGGACTCCCCGGCCTTCCGCTGCTGAGCCAGCTGCTGCTCGGCCGCCGCGCGCTCGGTGGCGTCGACCGGGCGGGTGTCGTAGGCGGCCGAGACCAGCATCACGGCGGCGAGGCCGGTGGCGACCAGCAGGAGCACCACGACCGCGCGCCGCGACGCCAGCCGCACCAGCTCGACCATGAACAGCCTCATGACAGGCCTCCGCCATGGCCGACACGCGCCGGTCCTGCACCCGTGCCGAGCTCGTGGTCCTCGGTGAGCTGCAGGAAGACCTGCTCGAGGTCCGGCCGGTCCGGTACCAGCTCCCGCACGTAGATGCCGGCGTCGGCGAGGAGCCGGGTGACGTCGGCCGGGTCGTCGACGCCTTCGACGTAGAGGTGGTGGCGGTCGCGGGTGACGCGCAGCCCGGCCCCGGTGAGTCGATCTCCGGCCGCCCCGGCGTCGGGCACGCCCACCCACACGCCTCCGCTGCGCGCCCGACCCACCAGCTCTGCGACTGTGCCCGCCGCCAGCAGCCGGCCGTTGCCGATGACCGACACCGAGTCGCAGACCTGCTGCACCTCGGCGAGGATGTGCGAGCTCAGCAGCACCGTGACGCCGCTCTCGCCGAGCTCGCGCACGGTGTCGCGGATGTCGCGGATGCCCGCCGGGTCGAGGCCGTTCGTCGGCTCGTCGAGGATCAGCAGCTGCGGCGACTTGAGCAGCGTGGCTGCGATCGCCAACCGCTGGCGCATGCCCAGCGAGAAGGCCTTGTAGCGGTCCTCCTCCCGGCCCGCCAGCCCAACCCGCTCGATCGCCGCGTCCACCCGGGAGGTGGGCACGCCGATGCTCCGCGCCAGGAGAGTGAGGTTGCGCCTGCCCGTGAACCCCGGAAGGAACTTGGGCTGCTCGACCACCGCGCCGACCCCGTCCATGACCGCCGGGAGCCGCTGGGGCACCGGCTCGCCGAGGAGGCGCATCTCGCCGGCGCTGGCGCCGGCGAGCCCCAGCAGCATCCGGATGGTCGTGGTCTTGCCCGAGCCGTTGGGCCCGAGGAAGCCGTGCACGCCGCCTCGCGGGACCTGCAGGTCCAGGTCCGCGACGGCCACCACATGCCGACCACGTCGGGAGCGGAACTCCTTCCGCAGCCCGCGCGTCTCGAGGACGAGGTCGGTCACGCCACTCCTGGAATCCTGGCACCGGTCACCGGCCGGTCCGGCGGCTCGACCTCCCCAGCCTGCCGCAGCCGTCGGTCACGACAGCGGATTGACCACCGGGACACGCAGCACGGGAACCGGACGGCGAGACGGGTCCGGCTTGGCGGGATAGTCCGGCGTCGGGGTGTACGGCGCCCAGGACAACAGCTCCGCGAGCGCGCGCTCGACGAGGGGCACCACGTCCGGGACGGTGACCTGACGACCCAGCTCGGCGCTGAGCGAGGTCACGCCCGCGTCAGTGATGCCGCAGGGCACGAACCGGTCGTACCAGCCGAGGTCGACGTCACAGTTGAGCGCGAAGCCGTGCATGGTGATCCCGCGGCTGACGCGGATGCCGATCGCCGCGACCTTGCGCTCGGGCCCGCCCGCGTCCGGCGCCAGCCACACGCCGCTGCGGCCCGGCACCCGGGCGGTGGCCACGCCCAGCTCGGCGCACACCCGGATGAGCGCCTCCTCGACCCGCCGCACGTAGTCGACGACCTTGACGTGATCGGGCAGCCGCGTGATGGGGTAGCCGACCAGCTGGCCGGGACCGTGGAACGTGATCTTCCCGCCCCGGTCGACGTCGATCACCGGCGTGCCGTCGAAGGGTCGCTCGTGGGGTTGGGTGCGCTTCCCCGCCGTGTAGACCGGAGGGTGCTCGAGCAGCAGCACGGTGCCCTCGCCGCCCGCCGCCACACGGTCGTGGACCCGTCGCTGCAGGTCCCAGGCGGTGAGGTAGTCCAGCGCCCGGTCGCCGAAGCCGGGGTGCTCGAAGCGCAGTCCGCTCATCGCCGCGAGCCTAGCCTCCTGTGGAGAACCCCCGACGCGGCCGAGGACTGCGGCACGATGCTCGGGTGCGCCCCACCCGCGCAAGTCTCCCGGCCGGTGTCCGCGCCGTCGTCCGCGACGCCGTCGTCGCCGTGGTTGCCGTCACCGCCGTGGTCCTCGTCGGCGCGGCCGCCGGGTGTGCCTCGTCACTCCCGGTGATGCCGTCGCCCGGCGACTCGGCGGCGGTGGGTCCCGGCCAGTCGGTCGCTCCGGCCGAGCGGACGAGGCGCGCCCGGGTGGTCGCGGCGTCGGAGCTGTTGCACCGGTGGGACGCACGGCGGTCCGCGGCGTACGCGCAAGGCGACGTGGCGGCGTTGCGACGCCTGTACACCCCGACCTCGAGCGCGGGAGAGAGCGACGTCGCCATGCTGCAGCGGTACGTCGGACGTGGACTGGTCGTCAGGCGGATGCAGACGCAGGTGCTCGACCTCCGCCTCGACCGGTGGACCCCGCACTGCCTGGTGCTCGTGGTCCGCGACCGGCTGATGGGAGCAGTGGCACGTGCCGCGCATGGTCGGCCGGTCCGTCGTGCCCTCCCTGCCGACCGGGCCGACCGGTGGCGCCTGACGCTCCTGCCCGCTGACGGCCACTGGCTGATGGCCAGGGTGGCAGCGCGTTGACCTTCCCCGAGGCACCCCTGAGGCACCCCCGAGCAGGCACCGGCACGACCGGCGAGGTCTCAGCGCAGTGCGGCGGCGATGCGCTCGGCGACGTCGTTGTGCGCGAACGCGTAGCCGGCCTCGAGGAGGCGGTGCGGCTCCACCCGCGCCGAGGCCAGGATCTCTCCACCGGCCGGGCCGGCCAGCCTGCGCAGAGGGAAGGCGGGGACCCGGAGCCGGGTCGGCCGGTGCAGGGCCTTGCCCAGCTCGGAGACGAAGTCGGCGTTGGTGGAGCAGTCCGGGCCGGTGACGTTGAAGACCCCCGAGTGGTGGTCGTCGAGAGCGAGGAACGTGGCCGCCCCCAGCCAGTCCTGGAGCGAGATCGTGGCGAAGTACTGCTCGCCGGTCCCGATCGGCCCGCCGACTCCCAGCTTGAAGGCAGGCAGCATGGCCTTGAGGGCACCCGCGGAGCGGTCGAGCACCACCGAGGTGCGCATCACCACCACCCGGCATCCGGCAGCCGTAGCCGGCGTGGTGGCTTCCTCCCACCGGCGGACCACCTCGGCCATGAAGGTGTCCGCGTCGACCGCGGTGTCCTCGGTGATGACCGTGCGGCCCCGGTCGCCGTACCCCGCCACGCCGCTCTGCGCGAGCAGCGACGGTCGGCTGTCCGCGCGCGCCGCTGCCTCGGCCAGCAGCCGGGTCGTGTCGACGCGGGACGCCATGAACTCCTTCTCGTAGGACCCGGTCCACGGAAAGTGCGCGAGCGGGGCCCCGGCGAGGTTAACGACGACGTCGGCGGAGTCGACGACCGACTGGTCGAGGTCGCCGCCGGCAGGGTCCCAACGGGACTCCGAGACGCCGCTCGCCTCCCGCCGGACCAGGCGCACAACCTGGTGCCCC
This sequence comes from uncultured Nocardioidaceae bacterium, assembly GCA_902805845.1. Lineage (GTDB taxonomy): Bacteria > Actinomycetota > Actinomycetes > Propionibacteriales > Nocardioidaceae > Marmoricola_A. Next base: position 290 of record CADCUI010000034.1, on the reverse strand, counting down.
TGGTCCTCGAGCACCTGTGACCAGGCGCGCCCGAGGAAGCCGGAGGCGCCTGCGACCACGAAGCGCATCAGACCTCGAACTGGCCGGTCTCGAGCCGCTGCTTGACGTCGCTGAGGAACCGGGCGGCGTCGGCGCCGTCGACAAGTCGGTGGTCGTAGGTCAGCGCCAGGTAGCACATCTGCCGTACGGCGATCGTCTCGCCGAGGTTCGCGTCGTCGATGACCACGGGGCGCTTCACGACCGTGCCGGTGCCGAGGATCGCCACCTGCGGCTGGTTGATGATCGGGGTG
>CADCUI010000033.1 GCA_902805845.1 uncultured Nocardioidaceae bacterium | reverse complement strand
CGTTCGAGCTCGAGACCCTGCGGCAAGAACAGGTAGACCTGGCGGAGCATGTTCGTGCGCTCGGTAAAGCTCACCACTTCGACACGATGGCGGCTCGGGAGACAGGTAAGTACCCGAACTCCCTGTTGCCCGAGGGGGTCAGCCAAGAGATCTTCGATACCCAACGGCGGCTCGCTCGTTCTCAAGGCCTGGTCATGGACCAAGCCATTCGCGACGTGATCAGCTCCTTGGCGCGAGAACGCGGCGACACTGAGCGTGATGAATAACGGAACCGTGGACGAGGCTCAGCGGCTACTAGCCATCATCGCGGCCGACTCCGACACCGCGCAGACCCTGGTGGCCGGACGCATCCGAGCGATCTACGCGGGGACCACGGTGACCACGTCGTGACCAATCAGCCCGAGAACGACGACCGACGGCACCCTGACAGGTCGCTGACCTGCAAGGATGCCGCCGACGCACCGCGGTGGCGGTGGGATTTGAACCCACGGTGGAGTTACCCCCACACACGCTTTCGAGGCGTGCTCCTTAGGCCGCTCGGACACGCCACCGCCGACGAGGGTACTAGAGGCCTGCCTCGGCCACGGAACCCGGTTCCGTGGTGCGCGGAGCGCGGCGTCGAGCCGCGAAGAACTCGAGCAGGATCGCCGAGCAGTCCTGCTCCAGCACGCCGCCGAGCACCTCGGGGCGATGGTTCAGGCGCCGGTCGCGCACCACGTCCCAGAGCGAGGAGACGGCTCCGGCCTTCTCGTCGTACGCCCCGAAGACCAGCCGCTGGGTCCGCGCCAGCACGACCGCGCCGGCGCACATGGTGCACGGCTCCAGGGTGACCACCAGGGTGCAGCCGTCGAGCCTCCAGCCGCCGCGCACCCGCGCCGCCTCGCGGAGGGCGACGATCTCGGCGTGGGCGGTGGGGTCACCGTCGGCCTCGCGGCGGTTGCGGCCACGCGCGAGCACGGCCCCGTCGGCGTCGAGCACCACCGCTCCGACCGGTACGTCGGAGGACGTCAGGGCTGCCCGCGCCTCTTCGAGAGCGAGCCGCATGGGACCGGTCCACCGGTCTTCGAGTGCCACGGCAGGGATCAGGGGGCGGCGAGCCCGACGACGTCGTCGAACAGCGACCCGAAGCCGAGCTTGTGAGCCACCTCGCCGAGCAGCTCGTCGGGATAGAGCTCCATGTCGTCGAGGAGCGCGCCCATGTCGATCGCCGGGATGCCCAGGTCGGCCACGATCGCCAGGTCGCCCGCGGGCAGCTGCTCGTCGTCGTCATCGGGCATCGGGATGTCGAGGGTCTCCAGGACCGACCGGGCCAGCGGCCACTCCGTGGCGGCGGTGACGTCGGAGAGCAGCACGCGGGTCTGCTCCCCGGCGACCCGCACGAGCACGAAGAAGTCCTCGTCGATGGCGACCAGACCGAGCGAGCCGAAGTCGCCGGGCCACCGGCGCAGCTCGGCGGTGAGCGCGTCCAGGTCGTGCAGCGGGTCGTCGCCGATCTCCTCGATCCGCCAGACGTTCTCCTCGCGGTAGGCCACGAGGGCGAAGTCGACACCTTCGGCGTCAAGGTCGATCACCGCGGTGTCCTGCGGCATCATCCCTCCTCTGCTCGGGCCGGCCTCCGCCGACGTGCTCGGTCGATCATGGCACCGACGCGCTGGGGCAGCCAGGGGTGAACGGAGCCCGAGCGGGTGCACCGGCTGGCGGGCGCAGCGACGTTGGGAGCCGTTACGGTGACGCACATGCGCCTGCACGTGGTCGACCACCCGCTCGTGTCCCACAAGCTGACCACGTTGCGGGACGAGCGCACGGACTCCCCCACGTTCCGCAGGCTCACCGACGAGCTCGTGGCGCTGCTGGCCTACGAGGCGACCCGCGAGGTCCGCGTCGAGGAGGTCACCGTCCAGACACCCGTGGCGCCGGCGCGCGGGCTGCACCTGGCGGCGCCGACGCCGCTCGTGGTCCCGATCCTGCGGGCCGGGCTCGGCATGCTCGAAGGGATGATGCACCTGCTCCCGACCGCCGAGGTGGGGTTCCTCGGCATGGTGCGTGACGAGCAGACGCTCCTGGCCTCGACGTACGCCGAGCGGCTCCCGGAGAACCTCTCCGACCGCGAGTGCTTCGTGCTCGACCCGATGCTGGCCACCGGCGGCACACTGGCAGCGGCGATCCGGTTCCTCACCGACCGCGGCGCCTCGGCGATCACGGCGCTGTGCCTGCTCGCCGCACCCGAGGGCTGCCGCCGGCTGGAGGAGGAGCTCGACGGCATGGCCGTCCCGGTCACGGTCGTCACCGCGGCGCTGGACGACAAGCTCAACGAGAAGGGGTACATCGTCCCCGGGCTCGGCGACGCCGGCGACCGGCTCTACGGCCTGGCTCACTGACGAGGGTGTCCCGCGGGAGCTCCCGACGGCGGCCGGAGCCGTCGCCCGCGGGCGGCCTCAGAGCGACTCGACGGCCTTGAGCAGCTTGGCCAGTGAGTCCTTGGCGTCGCCGAAGAGGAGTGTCGTCTTGGGGTCGAAGAGCAGCTCGTTCTCGATGCCGGCGAAGCCGGGCCGCATCGAGCGCTTCATGAACACGATCTGGTGCGCCTCGTCGGCGTTGAGGATCGGCATCCCGTAGATCGGTGCCCCGGGAGTGGTCTTCGCCGCCGGGTTCACCACGTCGTTTGCGCCCACCACGAGCACCACGTCGGTGTGCTTGAACTCGCCGTTGATGTCGTCCATCTCGATCAGCTGCTCGTAAGGGACCTGGGCCTCGGCGAGCAGGACGTTCATGTGGCCCGGCATGCGGCCGGCCACCGGGTGGATCGCGTAGTCGACCTTGATGCCGCGCTTGAGGAGCAGGTCGACGAGCTCGCGCAGCGTGTGCTGCGCCTGGGCGACGGCCAGCCCGTAGCCGGGGACGATGATCACCCGGGAGGCGTACGCCAGCACGATCCCGACGTCGTCGGGCCCAGCGGACCTGACCGGGCGGTCCGACGCCACTCCGCCACCGAGCGTCGAGCCGCCCTTGAGCGCGCCGAACATGATGTTGGCCACCGACCGCCCCATGGCCCGCGCCATGAGCAGGGTGAGGAACGTGCCCGCCGAGCCCACGAGCGTGCCGCCCACGAGCAGGACGGTGTTGCCCAGCACGTAGCCGCCCGCGGCGACAGTGAGGCCGGTGAACGCGTTGAGCAGCGAGATCACGATCGGCACGTCGGCGCCACCGACCGGCAGCACCAGGAGTACGCCGAAGACCAGCCCGACGACGCACAGGACGACCGCCCAGGCCAGCGCGGCGTCGGTGACCGTGACCACCGAAAGGGCGATCGCTCCCACCAGCAGGAGCGCGAACAGGGCGGGAAGACCGGGGAACGTCACCGGCCTCGAGGTCATCAGCTCCTGCAGCTTGGCGAAGGTGACCAGCGAGCCGGCGAACGACACCGAGCCCACGAAGATCGTGAACGCCGTCGCGGCGAGGTCGAAGCCCGGCAGCTCGCCGCCGCCGACGGCGTCGGTCATGTGCCGCAGCTCCAGCAGCGCGACCAGCGCCGCCGCGCCGCCGCCCACGCCGTTGAACAGCGCCACCATCTGCGGCATCTGGGTCATCTGCACCCGTCGGGCACCGAGGACGCCGCCGACGGTGCCCACCGCGACGGCGCCGAGCATCAGCGGGACGTGCTCGAGCCGGTCGACGTAGACGAAGGGCAGGACGCAGGCCACGACCGCCGCCGCGGCACCGATGAGGTTCCCGCTGCGCGCCGTCCTCGGCCCGGACAGCCCCTTCAGCGCCAGGATGAAGCCGACGGCGCAGAGGAGGTAGACAACCTGGACCCAGGTCGGCATCAGCGGGCACCCCCGTCGGTGTCCGCCGGGGACCGGGCAGGCTTCCTGCGGGTGAACATCTGCAGCATCCGGTCGGTCACCACGAAGCCCCCGACCATGTTCACCGTCGCGAGCACGATCGCCACCAGCCCGACGATCAGCGCGAAGGTGGACTCGGTCGTACCGGTCACCAGGATCGCCCCGAGCAGGATGATCCCGTGGATCGCGTTGGCGCCCGACATCAGCGGGGTGTGCAGGGTCGAGGACACCTTGGAGATCACCTCGATCCCCACGAAGACGCTCAGGACGAAGATCGTCAGCCAGACGACACCCTCGGTCACGACGGTTCCCCTTCGGCGTAGGTGTCGGCTCCGGCGACGTGCGCGCCACCACCAGGCGGCCCGGCATTTGGCCCGGCAGATTGCCCGGCAGGCGGCCCCGCCGGCGGTCCTGCCGGCGGCGGGCCACCCGGCGTCGGGTTCGTGGGCGGGGCCGGCTGCGGTGTGCCCGGCCCCTCGATGGCCGCGCGAGTCGGCTCGTGCAGGATGGCGCCGCCGCGGGTGACGCACGATCCGGAGACGATCTCGTCCTCGAAGTCCGGGTCGAACGCGGCCACGCCGTCGGTGGTGCGGGTCATCAGCGTCACCAGGTTGACGATGTTCTGGGCGTAGAGCTTGGAGGCCGGCTGCGGCAGCTGCGAGGCCACGTTGGCGCCGCCCCACACCTGCGCGTGCCCGATGCGCACCACCTCGCCCGGGACCGAGCCCTCGACGTTGCCGCCGGTCTCCGCGGCGAGGTCGATCACGACCGAGCCCGGCTTCATCTGCTCCACCATCGCCGCGGTCACCAGCAGCGGCGCCTGCCGGCCGGGCACGGCGGCGGTCGTGATGAGAGCATCCGCGGCCGCGATGTACGGCGTGAGCAGCTCCATCTGCCGCCGGGCGCGGTCCTCGGTCATCTCGCGGGCGTAGCCGCCAGCACCTTCCAGGGTGTCGAGCTCGAGGTCGATGGCCTGGCCTCCCACCGACCGGATCTCCTCAGCGGCGGCGGCGCGGACGTCGTAGGCCTTCACCACCGCTCCGAGCCGTCGGGCAGTCGCGATCGCCTGCAGCCCGGCGACCCCGGCACCGAGCACGACCACCTCGGCCGGCGGCACGGTGCCCGCAGCCGTCATGTTGAGCGGGAAGAACCGGCGCAGCAGCCCCGCGGCGACCACCGCGCTGCGGTAGCCCGCCACCAGCGCCTGTGACGACAACGCGTCCATCGACTGGGCCCGGCTGATGCGAGGCACGAGCTCCATCGCGAAGGAGGTGACGCCACGGTCCCGCAGCTCGACCACCACGTCGGGCAGCTGTCCGGTCGGCAGGAACGACATCACGCTGGTGCCGGGGGCGAGCCGGCTGCGCTCCTCGCCGTCCAGCGGGTTGACCGAGACCACAAGGGCAGCTCCGTCCGGGGCGCCCTCCGAGACCTCGGCGCCGGCGGCGGCGTAGTCCTCGTCGGCGTAGAGCGCAGACACGCCGGCCCCTGGCTGCACCGCCACGGTGTAGCCGACGGCGGTCAGCTTGCCGACCAGCTCGGGGACCATCGCCACCCGGGCCTCTCCCGGACGGGTCTCCCTGGCAACAGCGATCTTCACCCGAGGAAACCTAGGGCACCCGGGCGGCGCCAACCACCAGCCGGGACCGGTGTCTCACCAGAACCCCGTCAATCGTCCCTCTCGGCCCCGTCAGTCGCCCCCGTCGGCCGTGTCGCCTCCGGGCGCTCGGTGCACCGACACGGCGTACCCGCCGCCGTCGTAGGGATCCCCGGCCCAGCCGGCGTGGCGCGAGACGAGGCGCAGCCCCGCCCGCTCGCACATCTCGTCGTACGCCGACAGCGCGACGGGCGGCACCTCGGGCGGCAGCTGGGACGACGTGAGGCCGAAGCCAGCGACCAGCAGCCCGCCAGGACGCAGGTGCCGGGCCAACGCGGCGACCGCCGCCGGGGCCGACCCTGCGCCGACGAGCGGGACGACGTTCCCGGCCGCCACCACCACGTCGAACGCCTCGGGCAGGTCGAGCGCCGCGAGGTCGGCCACCACCCACAAAACGTCGGGTCTGCGCTCCCCGGCGACCTCGATCATCGCCGGGTCGACGTCCACGCCGACCACCGGGTGGCCCAGGTCCTGCAAGCGCGCTCCGACCCGGCCGGTGCCGCAGCCGGCGTCGAGGACGTGGGCGCCGGGAGCCGCGACCCCGGTCACGAACGCTGCCTCGCCGTGGACGTCGCGCCCGGTGGCGGCCAAGGAGTCGAACCGGGACGCGTAGGCACGCGCGTAGTCGCTCCCGGCCGTCGCACCGGCCACCTCACGCCACAGCCGCCCCGGCTCCTCACCACCTGCGGTGTCCACCACCGTGCCCGTCCTCGGCGTCAGCCGGCGGCGGCGATCGTGACGGCGAGCGCCGCGAGGTGGCCCAGGCGGGCGACCTCGGAGTCGAGGATGTCGGGCCCGCCGCGGCGGCCGATCACCACGATCTGGTTCTCGTCCAGCGGGGCCCCGGCCACCTGGTTGTGGTCCAGCTGGCTCCACTCCAGGGCGACCGGGAGCCGCGAGGCGCGGGTGAGCGGGAGCCAGGTCGACTGCTCGTCGCCGAGGTCCGGCGCTGCGGAGGTGCCGTGCACCTGCTTGACCCCGGAGTCGGTCCGGCAGAGCCGGACCCCCCAGTCGGCACGGAAGGTCACGGGAAGGAGGTCGACCAGCTCGTCCAGCGCCATCCCCGGGTTGCTGGTCAGCTGCTCGACGACCTCGAGGTCGAGGAAGAGGTTCCCGCCCGCCGCATAGCGCGAGACCCACAGGACGTGGACGCCGTCGAGGATGTTGCAGGCGGAGACCACCGAGTCCGGCATCATGCCGGGCGCCATCTCCAGCAGCACGTCGTCCACGGCAGTGCCGTCGCCGCGGTGCTCGACGATCTCGATCGCCTCGATGTCCCCGCCGGCCTCGCCGATCGCGGTGGCGACCCGACCCAGCGACCCGGGCACGTCGGGCAGCTCGACTCTCAGCAGGAACGGCATCGAGACACCCCATCCCGGGCCGGCTCGGCACCGGCTCGTCCGGTCATTGTGCTCCGCCCAGGGGGAAGCAGGCCACCGTCTCGTAGCGCGGGCGGTTGCCCGGCCCCTCACCGAGGTGCGACTCGACCAGGGCGAACTCGGTGACCTCGAACATCGGACCACGGTAGGCCGACAGCACCCGCAGCCAGCGGGTGGCCTCCACCGGCCGGCCCATCCGGGCCAGGGTCAGGTGTGGGCGGAACGTCGCTCCCGCGGCCGGCGCCCCTGCCTTGGCGGCCGCGGCCCGGGCTCCGACGGACAGCCGGCGGAGCTCCTCGGCGGCGGACTCCTCCGCCTCCACCCCGGCGTACAGCACCTTGGCCCGGGCCGGGTTCGGGAACGCGCCGCCGCCGGCGAGCGTCAACGCGAACGGCGTCCGCTTGCGCCCGGCGCGCTGCAACCGTTCCTGCAGGTCGTCGAGGCGGCGCTCGGGCACCTCCGCCATGAACCCCAGCGTCAGGTGCCAGCTGTCGGGGAGGGTCCACCGCAGCGCCTCGGCCTCCCGGCGCGGGGCCAGGAACTCCTCCAGACCTTCCAGCACGCTCTCGGGCGGCACGACCGCCGTGAACATGCGCATGGCGCCCAGGCTAGGCGGCCTTCTCAACTGCGGACTGCGGGGCACGGGCGGGCGTTGCGGCGTCGTTCTCGTGGAACCCGTGGCGGTCCCACCAGCGGCGCATCGGTGCCGGGGCCCACCAGTTCAGCCGCCCGAGCAGCTTCATCGTGGCGGGCACCAGCAGGGCTCTCACGACCGTCGCGTCGACGAGCAGGGCTACCAGCATGCCGATGCCGATGAGCTTCATGAACACGAGGCCCGAGGTGCTGAAGGCCCCGATGACGACCGCGAGCAGCAGCGCCGCACTGGTGATGATCCGTCCGGTCTTCTGCACCCCGACGGCGACCGCGCGGGTGTTGTCGTGCGAGAGGTCCCACTCCTCCCGCACCCGTGACAGCAGGAAGACCTCGTAGTCCATCGAGAGGCCGAACAGGATCGCGAGCATGAGGATCGGCTGGGTCGCGTCGAGGAAGCCCTGGGACTCGAAGCCCAGCAGCCCCTCCAGATGACCGTCGGAGAAGATCCAGGTCACCACCCCGAAGGCCGCGGTGATGGAGACGATGTTCATCAGCACCGCCTTGACGGGGAGCACCACCGAGCCGAAGGCGAGGAAGAGCAGGAGCAGCATCACCCCGACCACGATCAGCCCCATCCACGGCAGGTGGGAGCCGATCGAGTCGAGCAGGTCCACGGTGGCTGCGGTCACCCCGCCCACCAGGACCGACCCCTCGTCGACCGTCACCGCGCGCAGGTCCGTGACGATCCGCTGGGACGCCTGGCTCTGGCTGTTGCCCTCCCAGAAGGCGCGGAGCAGCGTGTCGTCGCCGCTCCGCGCGACGGGTTGGACAGCGGTGACGCCCGGCACTGCCTCGAGCTCGGTCGTCACCGCCTGGACGGCCTCCCCGTCGGCGTCGCGGAGGAGCACGTCGGCGTTGGACCGCTCCGGGCCGAAGTCCTCGTTGAGCCGCTCCGCGGCGACCCTCGACGGAGCGTCCTCGGGCAGCACCCGGTAGTCGACGCCGCCCCAGACGACGTTGAGGAAGGGCGAGGCGACCAGGAGGAGCGCACCGGTGACGACGACGAGGTACGTCACCGGACGGCGCATCACGCTGCGTGCCAACCGCGCCCAGGCGCCGTGCTCGGCCGCCCCCTGGACGGCTGCTGGCCGGTTGAGCAGCGGTACCCGTCCGCGGTCGATGCGCCGTCCCAGGAGCCGCAGGACCGCCGGGAGCACGGTCAGGGCGGTGACCATGGCGACGAGCACGGCCGCCATGCCGCCGTACCCCATGGACCGCAGGAACGTCTGGGGGAACACCAGAAGGGACGACAGCGCGGCCGCGACCGTGAGCCCGGAGAAGAGGACGGTGCGGCCGGCCGTCGCCATCGTGGTGCGGACCGATGCCGCGACCGCGTCAGGGTCGTCGGTGGGGCGCCGGCCCAGCTCCTCGCGGAAGCGGCTGACGATGAACAGCGCGTAGTCGACCGCGAGCCCGAGCCCGATCAGCGTGACGACGTTGACGGAGAACACCGAGACGTCGGTCACGGCGGCCAGGAGCCGGAGGACGGCGAGCGCGCCCACCACCGAGAAGACGCCGACGAGCACCGGCATGCTGGCGGCGACCAGGCTCCCGAAGATGAGCAGGGAGAGCACGAGCACGATGGGCAGCGTCAGCAGCTCCGCTCGTCGGAGGTCGGTCTCGCTGATGTGGTTGACGTCGCCGTAGACGGCGAACGACCCTGCCAGGTCGGTGCGCAGGCCCTCGGCCTCGAGGGTCGGTTTCAGCTCGTCCCAGCTGCTCAGCAGCTCCTTCTGGCTGCCACCGGCCAGCGAGATGAGCACCTGGGTGCTGCGGCGGTCGCCGCTGAGGAGGTCCGGCGACTCGGTGTCGTAGTAGGTCACCACGTGCGTGGTGGTGCCCTCCGGGATGCCGTCGAGGGTTTCCTGGACGGCCGACCGGAAGGCCGGGTCGGTCGCCAACCGGTCCTCGCTGGAGTAGACGGCGACGACGTCGACCGCCCGGTTGCCGAACACCGCCCGTTCGGCACGCTGCTCACGGGCTGACTCGCTGTTGCGGTCGTCGAAGCCGCCCTGCGAGAGGGAGTCGAAGACGCTGGAGCCGAGCACCGCGGCCCCGACCAGTGCCAGCACGCCCAGCACGACGACCAGCGCCGCGTGGCGGGCGACGACCGCGCCCCATCGATCCACCATGTCGTACCTCCGTGAACGTGCGTTACGATGATGAACGCCGTAAACAGTGAACACTGTAAACTCAGATCTCGTCAACACCGGACCCCACGGTCAGCCAGGGAGGAGGACGGCGTGAGCACCGTCCCCATGACCCGTCGCGAGCGGCAACGTCAGGCGACCGTGGACGAGATCGTCGAGGCCGCCCGCAGCCTCCTCAGCGAGCCGGGTGGGCTCTCGCTCCGCGCGGTCGCGGTCAAGATGGGGATGACCGCTCCGGCGCTGTACCGCTACGTCGACGACTACCAGGGCCTGCTCCGGCTCGTCACCCGGGACATCGACCACGAGACCGCCGCGATGCTGCGTGAGGCGCGCGACAGCCAACCGGAGGACGACCCGGCCGCTCAGATCATCTGTGCTGCCGTCGCCTTCCGCCGCTGGGCGCTCGCCCGACGCGAGGAGTTCGCGCTGGTGTTCGCGAACCCGTTGGCCGCTCCGGCCGAGGGGGTGGAGGACCTCAGCGACCAGCAGACCGGCTACGTCTTCACCGAGCTCTTGTTCAGGCTCTGGCGGAAGTACGACTTCCCGCTGCCCGACGTCGCCGACCTCGACCCGCTCGTGGTCGACGCGCTCGCGGAGCCGATGATCCCGGCGAAGGTCGACGACCTGCCCGAGGAGGCCCGCACCCTGGTCTGGGTCTGCATGCAGTCGTGGGCCCAGCTGTACGGCGTGGTGACGCTCGAGGTCTTCGGCCACTGCGACCCCCGGATCATCGACAGTGCGGCGATGTTCCGCAGCATGCTCAGCGGCCAGGCCCTCCTGCTCGGCATCTCCGCGGAGGTCGACCGGCTGGCGCCGCTGATCGACGCGTGGCTCGGCCGCTCGGACTGAGCAGACCGCGGCTGCGTCACCGCCGGCGCGGAGCGCGGACTCGGTCAGCTCACAGGATGGGCCCGGGACGGTAGGCGGCCGCCTCCGGCTCGGCGGCCGTCAGCGCCTCGATCCGACGTGCGACTGCCTCGACCTGGCCGACCGCGGCGCCGGTGAAGCCGATCGGCTCGGCCACCAGCCCACGGAGCTCGGCCTCGCCCAGCCCGAGCTCCGGGTCCGCGGCGAGCCGGGTGAGCACGTCGTTGTCGGCCTGTCCGCGCCGCATGTCCAGGGCCGTGCCGACGGCGGCCCTCTTGATCGCCTCGTGGGCGGTCTCCCGACCCACGCCCTGGCGGACCGCGGCCATCAGCACCTTGGTGGTCGCCAGGAACGGCAGGTAGCGGTCGAGCTCGCGCTGGACCACCGCCGGGAACACCCCGAACTCGTCGAGCACGGTGAGGACCGTCTGGAACAGCCCGTCGGCGGCGAAGAAGGCGTCGGGCAGCGCGACGCGGCGCACCACCGAGTCCGAGACGTCACCCTCGTTCCACTGGTCACCGGCCAGCTCACCGACCATCGAGAGGTAGCCCCGAAGCACCACCGCGAGTCCGTTCACCCGTTCGCACGAACGGGTGTTCATCTTGTGCGGCATGGCGCTGGAGCCCACCTGTCCCTCGGCGAAACCCTCCGTGACCAGCTCGAGGCCGGCCATCAGCCGGATGGTCGTGGCGAGGTTGGACGGTGCCGCCGCCAGCTGCACGAGCGCGGAGAGGACGTCGAAGTCGAGGCTGCGGGGGTAGACCTGCCCCACGCTGGTCAGGAGCCGCTGGAAACCCAGGTGGGCGGCGACCCGGTCCTCGAGCTCGGCGAGCCGGTCGACGTCCCCGTCGAGCAGGCCGAGCATGTCCTGGGCGGTGCCGACGGGCCCCTTGATCCCTCGGAGCGGGTAACGGGCGATGAGCTCCTCGAGCCGGTCGAACGCGACCAGGAGCTCGTCGGCGACGGTGGCGAAGCGCTTGCCCAGCGTGGTCGCCTGCGCTGCGACGTTGTGTGAACGGCCGGCCATCACCAGGGACTCGTGCTCGGTGGCCAGCCGGGCCAACCGGGCCAGCGTCGCGATCACCCGGACTCGGATCAGCCGCAGGGAGGAGAGCACCTGGAGCTGCTCGACGTTCTCGGTCAGGTCACGGGAGGTCATCCCCTTGTGGATGTGCTCGTGCCCGGCGAGCGCGCAGAACTCCTCGATCCGCGCCTTCACGTCGTGACGGGTCACCCGTTCCCGGGCGGCGATGCTGAAGAGGTCGACCTGGTCGACCACCTTCTCGTAGGCCTCCGCGACGCCGTCGGGGACGTCGACGCCGAGGTCTCGCTGGGCCTTGAGGACCGCGATCCACAACCGGCGCTCGAGGACGACCTTGTGCTCCGGCGACCAGATCCCGGCCAGCTCGGGGCTGGCGTAGCGCGACGCCAGCACGTTGGGAAGCGCGGTCACGGCACCTCCTGCGCGATGTCGGTGCGGTGCCGGGCGCCGGCGAAGTCGACCAGCGCCACCCCGGCGTACGCCCGGGTCCGTGCCTGGGCGACATCGACCCCGGCGGCCGTCACCGCCAGCACCCGACCGCCTGCGGTCACCAGCCCCCGCTCGCTCCGCGCGGTGCCGGCCTGGATGACGTCCACCCCGTCGAGGGCCGCGGCGTCCTCGATGCCGGTGATGACGTCTCCGGTGCGGGGGCCCTCCGGGTAGCCGTCGGCCGCCATCACGACCGTGACCGCGGCGCCCTGCCGCCAGCGCGGCGGCTCCACCTCGGCGAGCCGGCCCTCGGCGGCGGCGTGCAGCAGCGCACCCAGCGGCGACTCGAGCCGTCCCAGCAGGGCCTGGGTCTCCGGGTCACCGAACCGCGCGTTGAACTCCACCACCCGGACCCCGCGCGCGGTGAGCGCCAGGCCGGCGTAGAGCAGCCCCTGGAACGGGACACCACGACGAGCCATCTCGCGCACCGTCGGCACGAGCACCCGCTCCTGCACCTCGGCCACCAGACCGGTCGGCGCCCACGGCAACGGGGTGTAGGCGCCCATGCCGCCGGTGTTCGGGCCCTGGTCGCCGTCGAGCGCGCGCTTGAAGTCCTGGGCCGGCTGGAGCGGATAGACCGTCTCACCGTCGGTGATCGCGAACAAGGAGACCTCAGGGCCGTCGAGGAACTCCTCGATGACGACGCGGCCGCAGACCTTGGCGTGCTGGAGCGCGGCCTCCCGGTCCTCGGTGACCACGACGCCCTTGCCCGCCGCCAGGCCGTCGTCCTTGACGACGTAGGGAGAACCGAACGCGTCGAGGGCCTCGGCCGCCTCCTGCTCGGTCTCGCACACCCGGGACGCCGCGGTGGGTACGCCGGCGGCGGCCATCACCTCCTTGGCGAAGGCCTTGGACCCCTCGAGCCGGGCTGCGTCGGCGCTGGGACCGAAGCAGGCGACACCCGCCGCGCGGACGGCGTCGGCGACCCCCCGCACCAGAGGCGCCTCCGGACCGACGACGACGAGGTCGGCCTGCACGTCCCGGGCCAGCCTCGCCACCGCGGCGCCGTCGAGCGGGTCGACCGGGTGCAGCCTCGCCACCTCGCCGATGCCGGGGTTGCCCGGGGCGGCGTGCACCTCGGTGACCTCGGGATCCCGAGAGAGCGCCAGGGCGAGCGCGTGCTCCCGCCCGCCACCGCCGATCACGAGCGTCCTCACGGGCCTCAGGCTAGCCACCGTCACCCACCCCGGAGGCAGCGCGGGGCTGTGGACGCTCCCTCAGCGGAGGCGGATGCTCTCCTCGCGACCCGGACCCACGCCGATGCCCCAGAACGGGGCGCCGGACAGCTCCTCGAGACGGCGCACGTAGGCCTGGGCGTTGGCGGGAAGCTCTTCGAAGCTGCGGCAGCCGGAGATGTCGGACCTCCACCCCGGAAGGAGCTCGTAGACCGGCTGGGCGTGGTGGAACTCGGTCTGCGTCATCGGCATCTCGTCGTGCCGCCGGCCGTCGATCTCGTAGGCCACGCAGACCGGGATCTCCTCCCAGGCGCCGAGCACGTCGAGCTTGGTGAGGAAGAACTCGGTCAGCCCGTTGACCCTGGCGGCGTAGCGGGCGATGACCGCGTCGTACCAGCCGCAGCGGCGGGGTCGGCCGGTCGTCGTGCCGAACTCCGCGCCGACCTGCCGCAGCTGCTCGCCGTCGTCGTCGTGGAGCTCGGTGGGGAACGGGCCCGCGCCGACGCGCGTGGTGTAGGCCTTCACCACGCCGATGATCCGGTCCAGGCGGGTGGGACCGATGCCGGCGCCGGGACCCACACCGCCGGCGATGGGGTTGCTGGAGGTGACGAAGGGATAGGTGCCGTGGTCGACGTCGAGCATGGTCGCCTGCGCCCCCTCGAAGAGCACGGTCTGCCCCTCGTCCAGCGCCTGGTTGAGCACCAGCGAGCTGTCGACGACCATCGGCTCGAGGCGCTCGGCGTACTCCGCGATCTCCTCGAGGATCTCCTCGGCGCTGATCGCCCTCCGGTTGTAGACCTTCACCAGAAGGTGGTTCTTCACCTCGAGGGCGGCCTCGACCTTGGCGGCGAGGATCCCCTCGTCGAAGACGTCGGCGACCCGGACGCCGATGCGGTTGATCTTGTCGGCGTACGCCGGACCGATCCCCCGACCGGTCGTGCCGATCTGGTTCTTGCCGAGGAAGCGCTCGGTGACCTTGTCGATCGCCGTGTGGTACGACGTGATGAGGTGCGCGTTGGCCGAGACCAGGAGTCGCGAGGCGTCGACTCCGCGGGCCTCGAGGCCGTCGATCTCCTCGAAGAGCACCCGGGCGTCCATCACCACGCCGTTGCCGATCACCGGGGTGCAGCCGGGCGTGAGCACCCCGCTGGGAAGCAGGTGGGTGGCGAACTTCTCGCCGGCGACGACGATGGTGTGGCCGGCGTTGTTTCCTCCCTGGTAGCGGACGCAGTAGTCGATGACCCCTGCCCGGTCCGCCCCGAGCAGGTCGGTCGCCTTTCCCTTGCCCTCGTCGCCCCACTGGGCTCCGAGCACCACGATGGCGGGCATGGGTGCACCTCCTCACACGTGACAAGAACCCCGTCGGTGCATCACTGCCGCAACAGCACCCGGGGCTCTTGCGGCCTCACGCTACCACCGGCCGGATCCACCGCCCCAGCGTGCGTCGACGGGTAAGGTCCGCGGCGTGGAACGCATCCTGCTGGTCGCCAACGCCGCCGCGGGCACCCACGAGCAGGAGGCCATCGACGCCGCCCTGGCGGTTCTCGAGGAGAACGCGGACGTCGTCGTGGTCTCGACCACCCACCCCGACGAGCTGGACGAGGTCTGTGTCGAGGGCGGCGACCGCAGCGTCGTGGTGGCCGGCGGCGACGGGAGCCTGCACGCGGTCGTCAACGCGCTCTACCGCCTCGACCTCCTCAGCGCCACCAGCATCGGGTTGATCCCGCTCGGGACCGGCAACGACTTCGCCCGCGCCGTAGGGCTGCCTCTCGACCCCGCCGAAGCGGCGCGGATCGTCACCGCCGGCCACACCAGGCCCATCGACGTCGTCGTCGACGACGCGGGTCTCGTGGTGATCAACAACGCCCACCTCGGGGTCGGCACCCAGGCAAGTCGCAAGGCGTCGAAGTGGAAGTCGCGGCTCGGACGGATCGGCTACGTCGTGGGGGCACTGTCGGCCATGGTGCGCCCGGACTTCATCCGGGTCCGCGTGGCGGTGGACGGCGAGCCCGTGGCCCCCGGGACCCGGGTCGCCCAGGTCGCGGTCGGCAACGGGTCGTCGGTCGGTGGTGGCACCGAGCTCATCCCTGGGGCCGACCCTGCGAGCGGGCGGCTCGTCGTGATCGTGTCGCGGGCCGCCGGGCTGAGCAGCCGACTGGTCTACCTCGCGCGTCTGCGTGGAGGCACGCACCACCTCATGCGCGAGGTCACCAGGATCACCGGGTCGGAGGTGACGGTCGAAGGCGAGGACTTCTGGCTGACCACCGACGGCGAGGTGTCGGGACCGCACCGGTCCCGTCGCTGGGAGGTCCGATCCGGCGCGACGACGATGTACCTGCCCGCCAGTGATCCGACCGGCTCCGACGTACCTGACCCGACCTGACGCCGGTCCGCCGTACGCCGCAACTCGTCCCCACCCCGACGCCGGGCGACCCTGTCCACAGCCATTCCGTCCGCACGGGCTGATCGTCGGCGCGCCGTGCACGGTGAACAGGTGCGACCCCAGCTGCGTGCCCTGGCCTGCCGGCAAGGTGGCGTGGTCACCCGTCGGCAAGCAATCGGGTGCGGCTACCGGGAGCGCGAGCTCAAGACGCTGACCGGGGCGAGGGGCGCGTGGGTCGCGCTCCGCCGCGGCGTGTACTGCGAGCGGGCGACCTGGGACGGGCTCGACGAGGACGGTCGCTACCGGCTGAGGGTGCACGCAGCGCGGGTGGTGTGGGAGGAGAAGCAGCGAGAGGACTGGCTGCGGGGCTACGCCGGCGGATACGGCATGTCGCGTGTCACTTGGCCCGAGCTTCTCGGCCGGAACCGGAGAGCCACCAAGGCGAGGCTGACCCGCGAGTACCTGCAGTCGGAACGGCCGTACAACCCTCGGCAAGCGTCCACAACCCTGCACAAGAAGCGGGGGAGGGCGACGGCGAGTGGGTCAGGAACCGAGCAGGGCGTCGTAGCCGCTGGGGCTGGAGTCCCTCAGGAAGACCGCACAGCGCTCGGCCTCGGGGGCCTCCCCGATGGCGGCGGCGGCCTGCGAGAGCAGCGCCAGGGCGCGCAGGAACCCGCGGTTCGGCTCGTGCTCCCACGGCACCGGGCCGTGGCCCTTCCAGCCGTTGCGGCGGAGCAGGTCGAGCGAGCGGTGGTAGCCGACCCGTGCATAGGCGTAGACGGTGAGGTCGTCGGACCCGGCCGCCCGGGCCTCCTCGCCGAGGGTCGCCCAGGCCAGCGGCGACTCAGGGTGGTGGCGCGCGACCTCGGCGGCGGACGAACCGGAGTCGAGCTCGGCGGCGGCCGGGTCCGGCGGCAGCTGGGTTGGCGGGGGGCCGGCCATCAGGTCATCGAAGGACATGGCGCTCAGAGCTTGTGGCCGGTGCTGTTGAGGTGCTCGCACGCCGAGACGACCCGGGCCGCCATCCCGGCCTCGGCCGCCTTGCCCCACGCCCGCGGGTCGTAGGCCTTCTTGCTGCCCACCTCGCCGTCGATCTTGAGGACGCCGTCGTAGTTGGTGAACATGTGGCCGGCCACCGGCCGGGTGAAGGCGTACTGGGTGTCGGTGTCGACGTTCATCTTCACCACGCCGTAGTCGACTGCGGCGGCGATCTCCTCGGCCAGCGAGCCGGAGCCCCCGTGGAAGACCAGGTCGAAGGGACGCGATCCCGACTCGAGCCCCAGCTTCTCGGCCACCGCGTCCTGCGCCAGCTTGAGGATCTCGGGACGGAGCTTCACGTGGCCCGGCTTGTAGGCGCCGTGCACGTTGCCGAAGGTGAGCGCGGTCATGTACCGCCCCTTCTCGCCGGCGCCGAGCGCCTCGACGGTCGCCAGGGCGTCGCCGGGGGTGGTGTAGAGCTTCTCGTTGATCTCCCCGACGATCCCGTCCTCCTCGCCGCCGACGACGCCGACCTCGATCTCGAGGATGATGCGCGCGTCTGCGGCCTGCTCGAGCAGCTCCGCCGCGATCTGCAGGTTCTCCTCCAGCGGTACGGCGGAGCCGTCCCACATGTGGGACTGGAACAGCGGGTCCTGGCCGTTCTTGACGCGCTCGATCGACGCGGCGAGAAGCGGCCGGACGAAGCCGTCGAGCTTGTCCTTGGGGCAGTGGTCGGTGTGCAGCGCGACGTTGACCGGGTAGCCCTTCGCCACCTCGGCGGCGTAGGCCGCGAAGGCGAGCGAGCCGGTGACCATGCTCTTCACGGTCGGGCCGGAGAGGTACTCCGCGCCGCCGGTCGAGACCTGGATGATGCCGTCGCTCTCCGCCTCGGCGAACCCGGCGAGCGCCGCGTTGAGGGTCTGCGAGGACGACACGTTGATGGCCGGGAAGGCGAACCCGTCCGCCTTCGCCCGGTCGAGCATCTCGGCGTAGGCCTCGGGGGTTGCGATCGGCATCGGTGCACTCTCCTCGTCGGCAGGCAGGAGCGGCCCGGTCGGTGGCCGCAGGCCCACTCTAGTGCCGGTCCGCGAGCGCGATCCGCCCGGAGGTGGCGCCGTACGCCGCTACGACGCGGAGTGGCCTGCCTCGGGACCGGGCCCCTCCAGCGAGGCGGTCAGCGCGTGCTGCACGACCCAGGTGTGCATGGCGATGGCGGCTGCCGCCGAGGCGTTGATCGACCTGGTCGAGCCGAACTGGGCGATCGAGAAGGTGCCGTCGCAGGCCTCTCGGGCCGGCTCCGAGAGCCCCGGCCCCTCCTGGCCGAAGAGCAGGCACACGCGCCGTGGCAGCTGGAGCCCCTCCAGCGGCCGGGAGCCCGGCAGGTTGTCGATGCCGTAGATCGGGATCTCGACCGCGCGCATCCGCTCGGCGAGGTCGGTGACCGCGGCGTGGTGACGGATGTGCTGGTAGCGGTCGGTCACCATGGCGCCCCGGCGGTTCCAGCGGCGGTTCCCCACGATGTGCACCTCGCGGGCGAGGAAGGCGTTGGCCGTCCGGACGACCGTGCCGATGTTGAAGTCGTGCTGCCAGTTCTCGACCGCCACGTGGAAGTCGTGGCGGCGGCGGTCGAGGTCGGCGATGATCGCCGCCATCGTCCAGTACCGGTAGCGGTCCACGACGTTGCGCCGGTCGCCCTCGGCCAGCAGCTGCGCGTCGTACTGCTGTCCCTCGGGCCGCGGACCCTGCCACGGGCCCACCCCCACCTCCGGAGGGCCGTGGGGCATCGGGTCGTAGGGAGCTCGCCGGTCGCGGTCGTCGTCCGGGGTCACGTCCCGACCGTACGGGAGCCGCTCCGCACCCCGGCTAGGGTTCCGACGTGGACCTGATCACCCCCCTGCTCCTCGGCCTCGACTGGATGGACCCGCAGTGGTGGCTGGACAAGTTCGGCGCCGAGATGTTCTGGGCCTCGGTCGCGGTGGTGTTCATCGAGTGCGGGCTGCTGTTCCCGATCCTTCCCGGCGACTCGCTCCTGTTCTCGATCGGCGTGTTCATCCACCGCGGCGACCTCGACATCGACCTCGTGTCCGCCTGCGTCATCCTGTCCGTGTCCGCCTTCGCGGGGAACGTGGCGGGCTACGAGATCGGGCGCAAGGTCGGCGATCCGATCTTCGAGCGCAACGGCCGCTTCCTCAACCAGAAGAACTTCCTCAAGACCCACGCCTTCTTCGAGAAGTACGGCGCCCGCGCGCTCGTCCTCGGACGGTTCGTGCCGATCGTCCGCACGTTCATCACCGTCGTCGCCGGGGCCGGGGAGATGAACCGCCGGCACTTCCTCACGTGGTCCCTCGTCGGTGCCGTCCTGTGGGCGACCGGTCTGACCCTGCTCGGCTACGCCGTCGGGGGGAACGAGATCGTGCAGGAGAACCTCGAGGCGGCCCTCCTGGTCATCGTCGCGGTGTCGTTGCTGCCGATGGTGGTCGAGTACCTCCGGCACCGTCGCCAGGCCCAAGGCGCCGCCTAACAGGTCACCGACGACCTCACCTGAGAGCCCTACGCTCAGTCGAGCCCGAGCTCGGCCTTGCCGACGGCGTACAGGTAGGGAAGCCCGGCCTCCTCGACGCGCTGCGCCGCCCCGGTGTCGCGGTCCACGACCACTGCCACCGCCACGACCTCGGCGCCCGCCTCGCGCAGCGCCTCCACGGCGGTCAGCGCCGAGCCACCCGTGGTCGAGGTGTCCTCGACGGCGAGCACCCGGCGCCCGGCCACCGGCGCTCCCTCGATGCGCCGCTGGAGACCGTGGGCCTTGCCCTCCTTGCGGACCACGAAGGCGTCGAGCGCCCGGCCTCGCGCGGCGGCCGCGTGAAGCATGGCGGTCGCGACCGGGTCGGCGCCCAGGGTGAGGCCGCCGACCGCGTCGTACCCCAGGTCCCCGGTGAGCCGCAGCATGACCCGGCCGACCAGGGGGGCCGCGACGCCGTCGAGCGTGATGCGGCGCATGTCGACGTAGTAGTCGGCCTCCTTCCCTGAGGAAAGCGTCACCCGACCGCGGACGACGGCCTTGTCCCTGATCTGCTCGACGAGCCGCTCGTGGTCCTCGTCGCCTGGACGGATCTGCTCGTCGGTCACGGAGGCGACCCTACTGAGCCAGGTAACGTCGCCGCATGGCCGACCGGCTCGCCAGGCGACTGCACCGTGTGCCCCCGACGATCTTCACGACGATGTCCGCGCTCGCTGCCCGCACCGGGGCGATCAACCTGGGCCAGGGGTTTCCTGACCAGGACGGTCCACCGTCGGTGATCGAGGCGGCGGTGGCTGCCCTGCGGGGCGGGCGCAACCAGTACGCGCCCGGACCGGGCGTCCCCGAGCTGCGGGAGGCCGTGGCGCGCCACCAGCGCCGGTGCTACGGCATCGACCTCGACCCGGCGGACCAGGTCGTGGTCACCGCCGGCGCCACCGAGGCGATCGCCGCCGCGGTCCTCGGGCTCGTCGACCCCGGCGACGAGGTGGCCGTGACCGAGCCCTACTACGACTCCTACCTCGCCACCATCGAGATGGCCGCGGCGGTGCGCCGGCCGGTCGGGATGCGCCGCGTGGGCGAGGAGTTCCGGCTCGACGTCGACGCCCTGCGGGCGACGGTCGGCGACCGCACCAAGCTGCTGCTGGTCAACACCCCGCACAACCCCACCGGCGCCGTCCTCGACGCCACCGAGCGTGCAGCGATCGCCGAGGTGGCGGTGCGGCACGACGTGGTGGTCGTGGTCGACGAGGTCTACGAGCACCTGGTCTACGACGGACGTCGGCACGTGCCGCTGGCCACCCTCCCGGGCATGGCCGAGCGGACGCTGTCGATCTCGAGCGCCGGCAAGAGCTTCTCCTTCACGGGCTGGAAGGTCGGGTGGGTGACCGGGCCGGCGGAGCTGGTGGCCCCGGTGCTGTCGGCCAAGCAGTGGCTGACCTTCACCAACGCCGCCCCCCTGCAGCCGGCCGTGGCCCACGCGCTCGACCACGAGACGGCGTACGTCGAGGAGCTGGCGGCCGGCCTGCAGAGCAAGCGCGACCTGCTCTGCGACGGGCTCGGCAAGCTGGGTCTCGACCCGGTCCGGCCGGAGGGCACCTACTTCACCCTCAGCAACGTCTCCACGCTCGGCTGGCCGGACGCGATGAGCTTCTGCGAGGCGCTGCCGGGCCGAGCGGGCGTGGTGGCGATCCCGACGCAGCCGTTCTACGACGACGCCGACGCCGGCCGCCACCTGGTTCGGTGGGCGTTCTGCAAGGAGACCTCGGTGCTGGAGCGGGCGCTGGACCAGCTGTCGAACGCCGACCTCACCGCCTGAGCCCGTCTCACCAGGGCTTGGGACGCTCGCCCGGCGTCGTGGCCGGCTGCTGCACCCACGGGTCGCCGTGCCCGGCGTACGGCGCCCCGCCGGAGGGGCCGCCCCGGCGGGAGTACCACTCGTTGGCGCCGCCGGTGAAGAGCAGGACCAGCGTGGCACCGGCCATGAGGAGCGTGACGATCGAGATCACGCTCATGATCGCGAGCAGGCTGAGGAGGGCGGTCATCGCCGCGGACACCACGAGGGCGATGCGCGCGGCGTTGCTGCGCCGGAACGCCAGCACCGCGAGGACGATGGCGGTGATCGACCAGACGAGGACAACCACCCCGACGGTCCACCCGAGTGCCATGGCCTGGTCGGCGCTGAAGGTGACCTCGGTGTTGCGGGACGCGTTCTCGAACTCCTCCACGAAGGCGTCGCTGCTGACCGCGAGCACCAGCAGGAAGAGCAGCATCAACGCCGCCGTGAGCCCGGCGCCGACCCAGGTGATCACCGACGCGACGGTCACCGTCACCGGACGCTTGCCCGGGTCCCGGGGCGCATGCACGGGGGTCGACCCGTAGGCCGGCTGGGCGTAGCCGGGCTGGTAGCCGTGAGGCTGGTCGGGGCCGGGCTGGTCGGGTGCCCGCGGCGCGGCTCCCGGCTCCCCGTAGGGACGGCCGTAGGGCGGCGGCCCTGACTGCGGCTGACCGGGCGCCTGACCAGGCTGGAGCTGTCCGGGCTGCGCCTGACCGGGCTGCAGCTGTCCGGGCTGCAGCTGTCCGGGCGGGCCGTAGAGCGGCTCGCGGCCGGGATCCGGCTGCTGCGGCCCGGGGCCCGGGTAGGGATCGCCCTGGCCACCGTGGGGTCCCTCGCTCAGCAGGGGTACGGGGACGGCTGCGGGAGCCGGGCTGCGACCCGCGTACCAGTCCCGCGCGGGCCGCGACCACAGCGGGATCGCGGCCAGCGTCAGGAAGACGGGGAACAGCCCGGCTGCGGGGACGGTGAGGAGCATCAGCCCGGCGGTGACCGTGAAGCCGATCCGGGCGGCACGGTGCCGCTGCAGGATGAAGATCGCGAACACCACGGCCATCGCGGCGAGCGCGCCACTGGCGAACGCCATGGCGCGCAGCACGTCGATCACCTGCGCGGTCTCGAGGCCGAGCTCGCTCGACGGCGGCGAGGCCAGCACCTCGTCGACGGAGGCGCGGGTCGCGGGGGTGCGCAGCCGGGCCAGCGTGTCGAAGAGGCTGACCACCAGCACGATGCTGAAGACGATCGACATGACGACCGCCAGGGTCACCTGACGCGGCCGTGGCGGCGGGGCGCCTTGGCGCGTCGGTCCGGGCGAGCTCATGCGGTCCATTGCACCACGCAGGGCCAGCCCAGCACGGTCAGGCCAGCACGGTCAGCCAGCACGGTCAGCCCAGCGGCGTCAGCACCAGCGAGCCCGCCGGGTCGTCGAGGTCGACGCGCACGGACGAGCCGTCGAGCACCGTGCCGGACAGCAGCAGCCGCGCCAGCTCGTCGCCGATGGCGCTCTGCACCAGTCGCCGCAACGGCCGGGCGCCGTACGCCGGGTCGTAGCCGGTGCGGGCGAGCCAGTCCTTCGCCGCGTCGGTGACCTCCAGCCCGATCCGGCGTACCGCCAGCCGCTTCGCCAGCGACGCGACCTGCAGCTCGACGATGTGGGCGAGCTCGTCCTGGGTGAGGGCGTCGAACAGCACGATCTCGTCGAGCCGGTTGAGGAACTCAGGCTTGAAGTGCTGCCGGACCACCGACATCACCGAGTCGCGCTTCTTCTCCTCGTCGAGGATCGGGTCGACCAGGAAGTTCGAGCCCAGGTTCGAGGTCATGATCAGCACCACGTTGCGGAAGTCCACGGTGCGTCCCTGGCCGTCGGTGAGCCGCCCGTCGTCGAGCACCTGCAGCAGGATGTCGAAGACCTCGGAATGCGCCTTCTCGACCTCGTCGAGGAGCACCACCGAGTAGGGACGCCGCCGGACCGCTTCGGTCAGCTGGCCGCCCTCCTCGTAGCCGACGTAGCCCGGAGGAGCGCCGACCAGCCGTGCGACCGAGTGCTTCTCGGAGTACTCGCTCATGTCGATCCGGACGGTGGCCCGCTCGTCGTCGAACAGGAAGTCCGCCAGCGCCTTGGCCAGCTCGGTCTTGCCGACACCGGTCGGGCCGAGGAAGAGGAAGGACCCGGTGGGCCGGTCGGGGTCGGAGATCCCGGCGCGCGAGCGGCGTACGGCGTCCGACACCGCGGTGACCGCAGGACGCTGTCCGATCAGCCGGGCGCCGAGGACGTCCTCCATGTGCAGCAGCTTCGCGGTCTCGCCCTCGAGCAGCCGGCCGGTCGGGATGCCGGTCCAGGCCTCGACGACCTCGGCGACCTCCTCGGGGCCGACCTCCTCGCGCACCATCGGGTCCTCGACCACCTCGGCGGACTCCGCCGCCGCGATCTGCTTCTCGAGCTCGGGGATGCGGCCGTAGAGGATCTCGCTCGCCTTGCCGAGGTCGCCCTCGCGCTGGTGGCGCTCGGCCTCCACGCGCAGCTGGTCGATCTGCTTGCGCAGCTCGCCGGCACCCTCGAGGCCCGCCTTCTCCTTCTCCCAGCGCGCCTCGAGCACCCGCAGCTCCTCCTGCCGGTCGGCGAGGTCGGCCCGGAGCCGCTCGAGGCGGTCGATCGACGCCTCGTCGGTCTCGCGCTGCAGCGCCAGCTCCTCCATCTTGATCCGGTCCACGGCCCGGCGGAGCTGGTCGACCTCCACGGGCGAGGACTCGATCTCCATGCGCAGCCGGGAAGCCGCCTCGTCCACGAGGTCGATCGCCTTGTCGGGCAGCTTGCGGCCGGTGATGTAGCGGTCGGAGAGCATCGCGGCCGAGACCAGCGCCGCGTCGGTGATCTTGACGCCGTGGTGGGCCTCGTACTTCTCCTGCAGCCCGCGCAGGATCGCGATCGTGTCCTCGACCGACGGCTCGCCGACGAACACCTGCTGGAAGCGGCGCTCGAGCGCGGGGTCCTTCTCGATCCGCTCGCGGTACTCGTCGAGCGTCGTCGCACCGATCATCCGCAGCTCGCCGCGCGCCAGCATCGGCTTGAGCATGTTGCCGGCGTCCATCGAGGAGTCCCCGCCGGCACCCGCACCGACGACCGTGTGGAGCTCGTCGATGAACGTGATGACCTGGCCCTCGGACTCCTTGATCTCGTTGAGGACCGCCTTGAGCCGCTCCTCGAACTCACCGCGGTACTTCGCCCCGGCCACCATCGCGGCCAGGTCGAGGCTCAGCAGCCGGCGGCCCTTGAGGGAGTCGGGGACGTCCCCGCTCACGATGCGCTGGGCGAGCCCCTCCACGACGGCGGTCTTGCCGACGCCGGGCTCCCCGATGAGGACCGGGTTGTTCTTGGTGCGCCGCGACAGGACCTGGATGACCCGACGGATCTCGTTGTCGCGGCCGATGACCGGGTCGACCTTGCCCTCGTCCGCACGGGCGGTGAGGTCGACCGCGTACTTCTCCAACGCCTCGAAGGTCGCCTCGGGGTTCTGGCTGGTGATCCGCGTCCGGCGTACCTGCGGAAGCGCACCGCGGAGCGCCTCCGCGCTCGCCTTGGCCTGCACGAGGAGCCGCTTGACCGGGGACTCCACCTCGGCCATCGCGATGAGCAGGTGCTCGCCGGAGGTGAACTCGTCCTTCATCTCCGCGGCGACGTTCTGCGACTCGGTCAGCACCTGGATCGCGGCCCGGGAGTACGACGGCGCCGAGACCGTCGAGCCGGACGCCGAGGGCAACCGCTGCAGCTCTGCCTGCGCGGCCGCCGACACCTCCTCGGGCGCCACGCCGGCCGCCTCGAGCAGGGGCCGAACGAGCGTCTCCTTCTGGGAGAGGAGCGCGGCGAGCAGGTGGACCGCGTCGAGCTGGCTGTTGCCCGCCCCCGTGGCGGACTGGATGGCGGCGGCGATCGCCTCCTGCGTGCGTGTCGTGAACTTCGAGATCTCCATGACCGGAGGACCCTCCCCTTTTCCTGTCCGAGCGTGGTTGCGTGCTGCCTGTGACCTGCATCTGACTCAACATCGGCAAACTTGAGCCTGTTCCGCTCAACTCTGCCATTTTCCATGTGTCCTCCTCCAAACCAGGGTTGAGTAGCGTGACGCGCGGCCTCCTCGGCCGTTGACCTCGGGAGAAAGGCTTCGATGACCAGCGCGGTGACCTCGGGCAGCGCCCTCGGACGGACCTGGGACGTCCGGACGCGGGCGCTGGTCGTCGCTGCCCTGCTGGCGCTCGAGGTGGGTCTGGGACAGGCGGCGCTGTCGTTGTCGCCGCCGGGCAGCCATGCGGCGGCCTTCTGGCCCAACGCCGGGATCTCGCTCGTGGCGCTCTGCGTGGCGCTCCCCCGGTGGCGACCGTGGGTGGTCCTCGGGGTCCTCGCTGTCACCACCGCGGCGAACCTGCTCGGCGGCCGCGACCTCGACGTGTCCCTCGGGTACGGGCTGGCCAATGCCGGCGAGGCCGCCACGGTGATCTGGTGGCTGAGTCGCCGGGGTCGGCCGCGTCCCACGCTTGCCGGGCTCGCCGACCTCGTCCGGCTGGCGCAGGCCGCTCTTCTCGGAGCCCTGGTCGCCGGTCTGGTCGCCGGCGCCACGATCGCCGCCCTGACCGGCGGGGAGTTCGTGCCCACGGCGTGGTCGGTCCTCGCCAGCCACGCGGCGGCGATCCTGATCCTCGGGCCCCTGGGCATGGCGCTCCCGCCTCGTCACACCAGAAGAGCCGGGGCCCTCGAGTCGGTGCTGCAGTGGACGTCTCTCGTGGCGATCAGCCTCGTCGTCTTCCTTCCCCGGGAGCAGATCCCGATCACCTTCCTGGCGTTCCCCTTCCTCGCCTGGGGCGCTGTCCGGCTGCCGCCGTCGGTGATGAGCGTCCAGCTTGCCGTCTACGGAGTGCTCGTCTCCGTGCTCACCGCCGACGGACGTGGCCCGTTCGCCGCCGGGGTGGTGGACAGCGGTCACCAGCCGGAGCTGATCGGGCTGCTGCTGCAGGCGCACCTGGTGGCCGCCGCACTCGTGGTGCTGCCGCTGTCCGTCGTCAGAAGCCAACAGGTCTCCACCTCCGACGAGCTGAGCCACAGCCACGCGCTCGTCACCAACATCCTCGCCTCGACCACGGGCAACGTCATTCTCGGGACCGACCTCGGCGGGTGCATCGAGTTCTTCAACGTGGGTGCGGAGCAGCTCAGCGGCTACCCCGCCGAGGAGGTGACCGGCGCACGGCCCGCGGTGCTGCGACCCTCGGACTCGACTCCCCGGCAGCTGGAGATCGCGCTGGGGGAGCCCGGCGACGCCGACCGGCTCGACCCCCTGGTCCGTCCCCTGCTCGACGGCTCCGAGGGACACCTGACAGAGGACTGGCAGCTGCTCCGCCGTGACGGGGACGTCCGGACTGTCTCGCTGACGTTGAGCCGACGGTTCGGCGAGGACGGCCGCCCCGTGGGCTACCTCGCGGCGGCCGAGGACGTCACCGAGCGCCGCCGGCAGGAGTCGCTCGTCGAGGCCGCGCTGCAGAAGGAGAAGCAGATCGTCGAGCGGCTCGCCCAGGTCGACCAGACGAAGAACGACTTCATGGCCTCGGTCAGCCACGAGCTGCGCACCCCGATCACCAGCATCGTCGGCTACGCCGAGCTGCTGCTCTCCGACGACACCGGCACGATGCCCACCATGCACCGCCAGATCGTCGGCCGGATCGAGCGCAACGGGCGCCGGCTCATGGGGCTGATCGAGGACATGCTGACGATGTCGCAGGTGGAGGTGGGCAACTTCCGCTTCGACAAGGTGCCGCTCGACCTGCGCGAGCCGGTGCACGCCGCGGTGGAGGCCATCCAGCCGTCGCTGGCGATCCACCAGCTGCGGCTGGACGAGGAGCTGGGGGACGGGCCGGTCAAGGTGTTCGGCGACCCCGACAAGCTCGAGCGCGTCGCGACCAATCTCCTGACCAACGCCGCGAAGTTCAGCCACGGCGGCGAGCTCGTCACCGTCCGGCTCAGCACCGACGGCGACGAGGCGGTCCTCAGCGTGACCGACTCCGGCGTGGGGATCAGCGCCGAGGACCAGGTGCACCTCTTCGACCGCTTCTTCCGCGGGGCCGACGCCTACGCCCAGGCGATCCAGGGCGTGGGTCTGGGCCTGCCGATCGCGAGCTCCATCGTCGCCGGCCACGAGGGGCGCATCGACTTCGTCTCCGAGCTCGACAGGGGCAGCACCTTCATCGTGCGGCTCCCCCTGCTGGGGGAGCGACCCGAGACCGACCCTGACTCCTCCGACAACGGCTCCAGGGGCGACGCCTGACCCCCCTCGCGCCGACCCGCCCACGATGTCTGCCCGACCCGCCCAACATGTTGGGCGGGTCGGGCAGACATGCTGGGCGGGTCAGGAGGCGGAGGCGTCCCGGGCGAGGATGGCCTCGACGTGCTCACGCAGCTCGATCGGGCCGAAGGGCTTGATGATGTAGGTGTCTGCGCCGGCCTCGATGCCGGCCGCCACGTCGCTGGCCTGCGCGCGCGCGGTCATGAGGATGACCGGGAGGTCGTGAAGGTTGTCGTCGGCGCGGATCGCTCGGCAGACCTCGAGGCCGTTCATCCCCGGCATCGTGATGTCGAGCAGCAGCAGCCGCGGGACGCTGTCACGGCATGCCTGAAGAGCCTCGGCGCCCGTGCCGACGGCCTTCACCTGGAGGTCGAGCCCCTCCAGCACGATCTGGACGAGGTCGCGAATGTCGACATCGTCCTCGGCGAGCACAACAGTCATCGCTCTCCCCGCTATTCGTCGCGTCAGTTTCGCACACGAACAGCCCACCCCTGAGCCGTTGCGTGATGCTAGCGCCAAATACGGAGCTACGCCGTCATTGCGGGCAAAGGTGGTTCAGTCCGGTGACGTCGCCCGAGACGTCGTGCTCAGGGCCGCCGGCGCCACAGGACGACCGACTGACCACTCCCCGACGGCACCGCCGGCAGGTTGCGGCTGCTCCCCCGGTCGGCCATGGTCGTCGCGAGCGCGTACTGCGCGGCCGCGAGCTGCTCCTCGGCATGCCGGAGCCGCATCTGCAGCGCCGCCACGTGGTTCTCCAGCTCGAGGATCCGCCGGACCCCCTCCAGCCCGATGCCCGCGGTGGACAGCTCGGCGATCTCGCGGAGCATCTCGATGTCACGCCAGGAGTACCGCCGGCCACCCCCGCCCGTGCGCCCCGGCGACACCAGCCCCAACCGGTCGTACGTGCGCAGCGTCTGCGGGTGCAGACCGGTGAGCTCGGCGGCGACCGAGATCACGAACAACGGGGTGTCCGCCGCGGGCTGCTCGGTGCTCATGAGGCGAACATCCCGCTGCGGAGGTCGACGCCACCGGTGGCCTCGCGGTAGGCCTGCACCGCCGCCCGCGCCTCGTCGGAGAGGGCGGCCGGCACCTGGACCTCGACCGTGACGAGAAGGTCGCCCTTGGTGCCGTCCTTGCGGGTCGCGCCGCGCCCGCGCACCCGGAACGTGCGCCCGCTCGGGGTGCCCGCGGGGATGCGCACGGTCACCGGCACGCCGAGCAAGGTGGGCACCTTGATCTCCGCACCGAGAGCGGCTTCGTCGAAGGAGACCGGCACCGTGATCGTGAGGTTGTCACCGGAGCGCCCGAAGACCGGGTGCGGCTTGACCCTGACCACGACGTACAGGTCGCCGGCCGGTCCGCCGTGCTCACCGGGAGCACCCTTGCCGCGCAGCTTGATCCGCTGGCCGTCACGCACCCCCGCCGGGATGCGGGCCTGGATCGTGCGGTCCGACAGCCCGCGGCCCGACCCGTTGCAGGTCGGGCACGGGTCGTCGACGATCATGCCGCGACCGCGGCAGGACGGGCAGGTCTCGTTCAGCGTGAACGCCCCGCCGACCGAGGCGGCGCGCATGCCGACCCCCTCGCACTCCGGGCACACCCGCGGCATCGAGCCGGGCCGGGCGCCCGTGCCGCGACAGTCCGGGCAGGGCGCCTCGGAGGCGAGCCGCAGCGAGACGGTGACCCCGTCGATGGCGTCGGTGAACCCGATCGTGGTGGTGGTCTCGATGTCGGCGCCGCGCCGGGACGCCGAGGAGCGCGTGGTACGGCGGGTGCCGGCGCCACCCCC
The DNA here is from genome assembly GCA_902805845.1 of uncultured Nocardioidaceae bacterium. Taxonomy (GTDB): domain Bacteria; phylum Actinomycetota; class Actinomycetes; order Propionibacteriales; family Nocardioidaceae; genus Marmoricola_A. Next base: position 9,680 of record CADCUI010000033.1, on the reverse strand, counting down.
GCCGAACATGCCACCGAGGATGTCGCCGAGGCCGCCGCCCGGCCCGCCGGCACCGCCGAAGATGTCACCGAGGTCGAACGGCTGCCCCTCGGGGCTGCCCGTCCCTGGCCGGAAGGGGCCGTAACCGCTGCCGAACAGGGTGCGCATCTCGTCGTACTTCTTGCGCTTCTCCTCGTCGCCGACGACGTCGTAGGCCTCGGCGACCGCCTTGAAGCGCTCCTCCGCCGCGGCGTTGCCCGGGTTGGAGTCGGGATGGTTGGCGCGCGCCAGCTTCCGGTAGGCCTTCTTGATGTCGGCCGCGGAGGCGTCCTTGGACACGCCGAGGACCCTGTAGAAGTCCTTGTTCGCCCAGTCGGTGTTGGTCATGCGTACACCTCCTCGCCGGTCAGCTGTTCTCGTCCCGCTCCGGCGTCGACTCCGGCGTCGGGTCCGCCTGTTCGTCCTGTCGGTGCCCGGCGTCGCCCGGGTGGGCGGCGGGGTCGGGGTCGACCACCGTCACCAGGGCGGGCCGGACCACCCGGTCGCCGAACTGGTAGCCGGCCTGCACGACCTTGTCACAGGTCGTGGTGGCCACGTGCGGTGAGAGCGCGTGCATCAGCGCCTCGTGCAGCCGGGGGTCGAACGGGTCGCCGCTCGCCCCGAACTTGGCCAGCCCCTCCCCCGCCACGAGCCGCTCCAGCGACTCGGCGATGGCCTTGAACCCACCGCTGAGCTCGCCGTGCTCCCGGGCCCGGTCGACGTCGTCGAGCACGGGCAGGAGGGTCGCGAGGATCGAGAACTTGGCGTTCTGCAGCACCAGGTCCCGGTCTCGGTCCACCCGCCGCTTGTAGTTGACGTACTCGGCCTGCAACCGCTGCAGGTCGGCGGTGAGGTCGCGGATCCGGGCCGCCATCTCCTCGGGAGTCTCGTACGGCGCGCCGGCGACCGGGGCGGCGCCCCCGTCGGCGGCTGCCGCGCCCCCGTCGCCGGCGTCGCCGGCGGGAGCGGCCCCCCCGGCCGCGGGTGGTGACAGGTCGTCACTGCCCGCGGCCGCGGAGCGCTCCTCCTCCACGGTGTGGGGGGTGTCGGTCACCGCCGGTCGCCCTCCCCCTCGTCGTCGACGATCTCGGCGTCCACCACGTCCTGGTCCGCGCCGCCGGCCGTGTCACCGCCGTCACCGGCGTCGCCGCCGGCACTCGAGGGCTGCTCGGCCTGCGCCGCGGCGTACATCGCCTCGCCCATCTTCTGGCTCGACTGGGCCAGCTTCTCGACCGCCGACTCGATGCCCTGGCGGGCGTCGTCGGAGGTGTCCTCGAGCGCCTTCTTCAGCGAGTCGATGTCCGCCTGGACCTCCGAACGCACCTCGGCCGGGATCTTCTCCTCGTTGTCGGCGAGGAACTTCTCGGTCGAGTAGACCAGCCCCTCGGCCTGGTTCCGCGCCTCGACGGACTCCTTGCGGCTCCGGTCGTCCTCGGCGTACTGCTCGGCGTCGCGGATCATCCGGTCGATGTCGTCCTTGGACAGCGCCGAACCGCCGGTGATCGTCATCGACTGCTCGCGGCCGGTGCCACGGTCCTTTGCGGAGACGTGCACGATGCCGTTGGCGTCGATGTCGAAGGTGACCTCGATCTGGGGCACGCTGCGCGGGGCCGGCGGGAGGCCGGTCAGCTCGAAGTTGCCCAGCGGCTGGTTCTGCAACGCCATCGGCCGCTCGCCCTGGAAGACCTGGATCATCACCGACGGCTGGTTGTCGTCAGCGGTGGTGAAGACCTCGGACTTCTTGGTCGGGATGGTGGTGTTGCGCTCGATGAGCCTGGTCATCACGCCGCCCTTGGTCTCGATGCCCAGCGAGAGCGGGGTCACGTCGAGCAGCAGGACGTCCTTGACCTCACCCTTGAGGACCCCGGCCTGGAGCGCGGCGCCGACCGCGACGACCTCGTCGGGGTTCACGCCCTTGTTGGGCTCCCTGCCGCCGGTGAGCTCGCGGACCACGTCGGCGACCGCCGGCATCCGGGTCGACCCACCGACCAGGACGACGTGCTGCAGGTCCTTGATGTCGATGCCGGCGTCCTTGATGACCTGCCGGAACGGCGCCTTGGTGCGCTCGAGCAGGTCAGCGGTCAGCCGCTGGAACTCGGCGCGGCTGATCTTCTCCTCGAAGTGGAGCGGACCGTTCTCGCCGTGGGTGATGTAGGGCAGGTGGACGGCTGTCTCGGTCGACGAGCTCAGCTCGATCTTCGCCTTCTCCGCGGCCTCCTGGAGGCGCTGCTTGGCGATCTTGTCGGCACCGAGGTCGACGCCGTTGTTGTCCTTGAACTTCTTGACCATCCACTCGACGAGACGGGAGTCCCAGTCGTCACCACCGAGGTGGTTGTCGCCCGAGGTCGCCTTCACCTCGACGACGCCCTCACCGATCTCGAGCAGCGACACGTCGAAGGTGCCACCACCGAGGTCGAACACCAGGATGGTCTGGTCGCTCTCCTTGTCCAGGCCATAGGCCAGCGCGGCGGCGGTCGGCTCGTTGACGATCCGCTGCACGTTGAGACCAGCGATCTCGCCGGCCTCCTTGGTCGCCTGCCGCTGGGCGTCGGAGAAGTACGCCGGGACCGTGATGACCGCGTCGGTCACCGGCTCCCCGAGGTAGGACTCGGCGTCCCGCTTGAGCTTCTGGAGGATGAACGCCGAGATCTGCTGCGGGGTGAAGGGCTTGTCGTCGATCCGCTGCTTCCAGTCGGTGCCCATGTGCCGCTTGACCGACCGGATCGTCCGGTCGACGTTGGTGACTGCCTGACGCTTGGCGACCTCACCGACGAGGACCTCGCCGTTCTTGGCGAAGGCGACGACCGACGGGGTGGTCCGGGCCCCTTCTGCGTTCGCGATCACCGTGGGCTCACCGCCCTCGAGGACCGAGACCACCGAGTTCGTCGTACCGAGGTCGATGCCGACCGCACGAGCCATGTTGCTTACCTCCACGCTTGCTGAGTTGTCCTGCTGGGTCTGAGGAGCGGCCATTGCGAGGCCGCTGCTGCGATTCTGTCAAGCAAGTTGAGCCGCTTCAACTCAACCCTGACGTTCGGTGCAACGACGGCCTCAGCGGAGTCATTCCCCCGATCGCGGGGAGCCGCTGGCGTCCTCAGCCGATGGTGACGACTGCCACGTTGGAGGCGCGGTCGGCCTGCTTGTCGTAGAGCCTGAACGACGACCGCCCGGTCCTGGTCGTCTCGATCCAGGTCTGGAAGGCACCGCCGGGCTGGACCGTCGCGGTCACCGGGAAGTCCACCCACGTGCCGTTCTCCTGGCGCTGGACCTGCAGCGTGGCGCCTGGACGGTCGGGATACTCCCCGGTGAAGTCGATGCGGGCCCCCGCTGAGGCCCGCTGCGGGGTCACGGACAGCCTGATCTGGTCGACCTTCGGCGACGGCCGCGGCGACGGGCCCTCAGATGCCTTCGACGCCGGGGACTTCCCTCGGGTGCGGTCGCCGCCGGCCTGCCGAGTCGGCCGGTACTTCGGCATGGTCAGGGTCGCCTCGCCTCGGCTGGGCCGGGTCTCCGACCCGCCGACGCCGCTTACCTTCACGATGCTCATCGCGACGCCACCGACGGCCAGCCCCACAAGCAGCGCGACCCCCACCATCGCGACCAGCGCGACAAGAAGCGCGCGCCCGGCTGGGTCCTCTCCGGTGCCGGGGCCACTCATGCCGCGATTGTCTCGCAGGTGGCAACCCGGGCGGTTCGACGGGGGTGAGGCCGTCGTCGGGCCGGTCCCCCGTCGGCGGTGTCCACCGACGACGGCGCGCGTCAGTCGACGAGCACCCCACGTCGCCGGGCGATCGCCACCGCCTCGGTGCGACCGCCGGCGCCGAGCTTGGCGAGGACGTTCGAGACGTGGACGGACACCGTCTTGGTGCTGATGAAGAGCTGCTTGGCGATCTCCCCGTTGCTGCGCCCCAGGGCGACGAGCGCGAGGATCTCGTGCTCGCGAGGAGTCAGGTCACCTGCCGTGCCGGCATCGCCGGCGCCCGTCCGGCGGCCGTGGACCTCCGAGGCGGCCAGCTCGCCGAGGACGGGACGCGCGCCCAGGTCGAGCGCGGCCCGGCGCGCCAGGTCGGCGGCGGCCACCGCCTCGCCAGGACGGCCCGCGGCGCGCAGCGCGGCCGCCAGCCTCGTCCGCGACCGGGCCGCCTCGTGGACCTGGCCGAGCACGTCGAAGGCCTCGACCGACTCTGCCCAGGCAACCACCAGCGCGGCACCGTCGGGCGGTTCGGACCCCGTCAGCCACCGCAGCCGCAGCTCCTCCGCACGCCCGCGGGCCAGCCAGGCCCGACCCTCCGGGCCGAATCCCCGCGGCCGGTCGGCGGTCCGCCGGCGCACCCCCTCCATCGCCTCGAGCAGCTCGGGCACCCGGCTCAGGAGCGCAGCACGGTCGTGGGCGGAGGCGACGGCCGCCGCGGTCCCGAGCTGGCCCAGGACCAGGACCGAGAGCCGCAACCGGGCCTGGAACAGCGACGTCCAGGTCTGGGACAGGGAGGCGACCACCTCGTCGAGGACCCGCCACATCCCCTCGAGATCGCCGCGAGCGCCGTGCAGGTCGACCGCCGCTGCTCCGGCGTTGAGCGCCACCAGCCCCTCCCGCGGCCACACCGGCTTCAGCCGCTCGTACCGGGTCAGCACGCTGTCGTCGCCGCGCCCCGCGCCGACCAGCATGCCCACGGTCAGCAGCATCGCCTCGAGGTCGGCCGGTGGCGACTCCCCTGCGATGTCGGCCACCTCCAGGGCCTCGTCCCAGCGGCCCCGCATGTAGGCGGTGACCGCGCGGTAGTAGCGGGCGTCGAAGCCGTACGGCGCCCAGGGCTGGCCGACCTGGGCCGCCCCTGCGGACGCGACCCTGAAGAGCTCCTGCGCCTCCGCCAGCCGGCCGTTGTCCAGGTGGATCTGCGCGATGTAGAACCGCCCGCGGACCTCGCCCAGCGGGTCGCCGGCCTCGCGTGCCGCGTCGACGACCCGCTCCAGGGCGCGGACCGCGGTCTCGGTGTCACCGGCCTCCACGTCCAGCGTCGCGAGCGTGGTCATCGCCTCGGTGGCCACCTGACCGAGGTCGAAGCGCTGCGCCATCGCGAGTGCCTCGCCCGCGTGCTTGGCCGCCTCGTCCTCCCGCTCCTGCCTCGCCAGCGCCCGGGCATGGAGGCTCTGGGCGCGGGTACGCAGCGGGCTGGGCTGCTCGCCCACCAGCTCCAGGGCCTCCCGGGTCGCCTCCGTCGGGTCGTCCGGCCGCTCGGTCAGGAGCAGCGCAGCCGCCCAGGCCATCAGCAGCCGCGCGCGGTCGCGCGGCGGCAGGTCGCTGGGGGCCTGGTCGAGGTGGTCGCGCACGAGCGCCATGGCACGTCCGGGGTGGCCCGACGCCACGAACGCCTCACTGGCCCTGCTCACCAGGCCCGTCAGAGCGACTCCGTCTGGGACGACGGTCGACGGGCGGGCGAGGATCTCCAGCACCGCCTCGAAGTGCTTGGCCGCGTCGTCGGGCCCGCCGACGGCCATGGCCTCCTCGCCGGCCTGGACCCCGGCACGGATCGCGGTGTCGACGTCGAACGACGCGCGGGCATGGGTGGCCAGCTCGGCGGCGGTGCTGTCGAGGAGGTTCGCGGTCAGCGCCTCGACGTAGCGGCCGTGCAGCCGCACCCGCTCCCCGGGCAGCAGGTCGGCGTAGACGGCCTCGGCCAGCAACGCGTGCCGGAAGGCGTAGCTGTCGGAGCCCACCCGCACGAGCACGTGCGACTCGACCGCCGCGCGGAGGCCGCGCTCCAGCTCGTCGCCGGGCAGCCCGACCACCGCCTCGAGCAACCGGTGGGTGACCCTTCGCCCCGCGCACGAGGCGGCTCTGACGACCTGCCTGCTGGCGTCGTCGAGCCGGTCCAGCCGGACCAGGAGCAGGTCGGCGAGCTGCTCGGGGAGCGCGCCGTCCCCGTCGTCGAGCCGGCCCGACCCGACGAGCTCCTCGGTGAAGAAGGCGTTGCCCTCGGCGCGGTCGACGATCCAGGCGACGTCCCGCTCGTGGAGCGGCCCGTCGTGCAGCGCGCGCACCAGCCGGCGGACCAGGTCGTCGGGGAGCGGCGGCAGCTGCACCCGGTGGACGGCCGGCAGCCGCCCCCACTCCGCGACCGCGGTGCGCAGCGGGTGCCGGCGGTGGAGATCGTCGGACCGGTAGGAGCCGACGATGCCGACCTGTCCCCGGAACGGCCGGGTGAACAGGAAGCTGAGCAGGTCGCGGGTGGACTGGTCGGCCCAGTGCAGGTCCTCCACGACCACCAGCACCGGCCCCTCCTCGGCGAGGGTCTCGAGGGCGGCGTGCAGGTCGACGAAGATCGCGGCCCGGTCGAGGTCCTCGGTGCGGTCGTCGTCCCCGTCCCCGGCGCCCGTTCCTGACATCAGCCGCCGACCCGGAGTGAGCGCCCGCACGGCGGGGTGATCCCGGAGCACGCGCTCGGCCAGCTCGGGGTCGTGGTCGGCGAGGCGGCCGAAGATCTCGGAGAACGGCAGGTACGGCAGCAGCTGGTCGGCGAAGTCCAGGCAGTGGCCGACCATGACCCGCCAGCCGCCCGCCTCGGCACGGGCCGACAGCTCGGTGAGCAGCCGGGTCTTGCCGATGCCCGCGTCCCCGGCAAGCAGCACGGCCCCGCCGCTGCGCCCGGGAGGGGCGCCGGCGAGGCCGGTGTGCCGCATGAGCAGGGACAGCTCCGTCGACCGCCCCAGCAGCTCGTGAGGCGGGTCCACGATCAGCTGGCTGGGCACGGCCCCATCCTGCCAACCGGCGGTCCCGGTCGACAGTCCGCCGAAGGAACCGGTGGGGCTGGTCAGGCCCTGTTCCTGCCTCCGCCGTACCGCAGCAGCCAGGCTCCGTAGGGGTCGCTGGGCCGGCGGCGCGGGCGGCGCCACGTGCGGGCGCGCTCCTTGCGGTACTCGAGCTCGGACTGCAGGCCGTAGAAGTCTGACTGGTACATGGTGGGCTCCTCTTGAGCGGTGGTCGAGTGATTCCTTCTGACCTCGATCCTGTGCCTCTGAGGTAGGCGCCGACATCGGAAGAACTCCCTATTCGCGCCCCAGGACCTCGCGCACCAGCGGGACCCCGGGGCGGTAGGCCAGGTGCAGGTACGACGGGGCGTCGAGCACGACGAGGTCGGCCCGGGCACCGACGCGGAGGTGGCCGACGTCCTCCCGGCGCAACGCCGCCGCCCCGCCGACCGTGGCAGCGGCCACCGCCTCGGCCGGGGTCAGCCGCATCTCCCGCACCGCCAGGGCGATGCAGAACGGCATCGAGCTGGTGTAGGAGGACCCGGGGTTGCAGTCCGTGGCGAGCGCGACGCCCACGCCGGCGTCGAGCAGTCGCCGGCCGTCGGGGAAGGGCGACCGCGTCGAGAACTCCACCCCCGGCAGCAGGGTGGCGACGGTTCCCGAGTCCCGCAGCGCCGTCACGTCGCCGGCGTCGAGGAAGGTGCAGTGGTCGACCGCCGCAAGCCCGAGCTCGCAGCCCAGCCGCACACCGGGCCCGGGGCCGAGCTGATTGGCGTGCAGCCGCCCGTGGAGTCCGGCAGCAGCGCCCGCCGCCAAGATGGTCCGTGCCTGGTCGGCATCGAACGCCGACCCCGGCTCGCAGAAGACGTCGATCCACCGGGCGTACGGCGCGCAGGCGGCCAGCATGGGCCCGGTCACCAGATCGACGTAGCCGTCGGGGTCGGCGGCGTGCTCCACGGGCACGACGTGCGCACCCAGGAAGGTCGTCTCCGGGGTCAGCCGGGAGGCGAGCAGCAGTGAGCGGGCCTCGTCGGCGACGGTGAGCCCGTAGCCGCTCTTGACCTCGACCGTGGTGGTGCCCTGCCGGCGCAGCTCGCCCAGCAGCCGCAGCAGGTTCGCGGTGAGCTGCTCGTCGGAGGCGGCCCTCGTGGCGGTGACCGTGGTGCGGATGCCGCCACCGTCGTAGGGCTCGCCCGCCATCCGGGCGGCGAACTCCGCCGCGCGGTCACCGGCGAACACCAGGTGGGTGTGGGAGTCGACGAAGCCCGGCACCACGGCCCGGCCGCCGACGTGGTAGCGCTCGTCGGCCGCGGGCGCGTGCGCTGCCCCTCCCGTCCACACCACCCGACCGGCCTCGACCACGACCGCCGCGGCGGGCACCAGCCCCAGCCCCTCCCCGTGACGCGGGTCGTTGGTGACGAGCTCGGCGATGCCGGTCACGAGCAGACTGGGCAGACTGGTCACGACGCCGCCCAGAGCCGGCCGAGCACCCGGTCGAGCGCCGTACCCACGTCCCGGGTGTCCTCCGCACGGTGGACGACCCGACCGCCGGCAACGACCTGCACCACGTCCGCCGCACCCGCGGCGAAGACGGCCGCCTCCGGCGTCGCGCCGCAGCCGGCGGTCCTGGGTGACCCGAGGTCGACGGTCACCAGATCCGCCCTCCGGCCCGCCTCGATCCGCCCGGCGTCACCGAAGCCGAGCGCGGCGTGGCCCTCGACCGTGGCCGCGTCGAGAAGCGCGGCCGCCGACCAGTGGCCGCGCACCCGGGAGGTCAGCCGCTCGTCGAGCTCGACCGCGCGCATCTCCTCGAACGGGTCGACCACCGCGTGGCTGTCGCTTCCCAGCGTCAACCGGGCGCCCGCTGCGACCAGCGGCCGGGAGGGCCCCACACCGTCGCCGAGGTCGCGCTCGGTGGTCGGGCAGAAGCAGGCGAAGCAGCCGGCGGCACCGAGCCGGTCGATGTCCACCTCGGTCAGGTGGGTGGCGTGCACCACGGTGGTGCGGTCGGTCAGGGCGCCGGCCTCGGCGAGGACCTCGGTGGGGGTGCGCCCGTACGCCGCCAGGCACTCCTCGTTCTCGGCCACCTGCTCGGAGAGATGCACGTGCAGCGGCGTCTCGAACCTGTCCGCCCACTCGGCGACCAGCCGCATGGCGGGCAACGGCACCGCCCGGACCGAGTGGATGGCCGCTCCCACGACGACGTCGCCGGAGAGGTCGGCGGTCAGCTCGTCCGCGCGCTCCTGCCACGCCTCGGCCGAGCCGTCGGAGAAGCGGAGCTGTACGCCGGCAGCCGGTGTCCCGATCCCCGCGGCGAGGTAGAGGGTGTCGAGCAGGGCGATGCGGACACCGGCCTCGCGGGCGGCGTCGACGAGCGCGAGACCCATCGCGTTCGGCTCGTCGTACGGCGACCCGTCCGGCCGGTGGTGCAGGTAGTGGAACTCCCCCACGCTCGTGAAGCCCGCGGCCACGAGCTCGCGGAAGACCGCCACCGCCAGCTCCCGGTAGGAGTCAGGGTCGAGCCGTGCCGCGAGGGAGTACATCTGGTCCCTCCAGGTCCAGAACGTGCCGCGTCCGTGCTGGGTCCGGCCGCGCAACGCCCGGTGGAAGGCGTGGCTGTGGGTGTCGGCGAAGCCCGGCAGCGTGAGTCCCCTGAGCCGCTCGGCGCCCGGCGCGGGGTCACCGCCGACCCGGGCGAACCGACCCTGCTCGATCGACACCGCGACATCGGGCTGGACCCGGCCGTCGACCCAGGCGTGCTCGAGGACGTAGTCGGTCATGGCCGCTCGTCCGCCGCGTCCGCCGCGTCCGATCGGGCGCGGGTCATGGCGCGCGCCCGATCGGACGAGCCGGCCTCCAGCCTCAGCGCGTCGGCGAGCGCCCGGACGCCGAGGACGCAGTCGGCGTCCTCCGCA
>CADCUI010000032.1 GCA_902805845.1 uncultured Nocardioidaceae bacterium | reverse complement strand
GTCATCCTGATCGCCCTCATCACGGTGCTGTCCGGCGCCCTGCACATCACCTCCGGGACACTCGTGCTCACCGGCAGGATGACGCCCGCGGGTGCGAACACCACGACCGCGTGGATCGTGATCGTCGTCGGCACGATCACGCTCCTCATCGGTGCCGGCCTCCTCTTCGGCGCCCGGGTCGCACGCGCACTCACGACCATCGGACTGGTGTCCTCGCTGATCACCGCGGTCTTGCACATCTTCGCCCACCCGAACTCGGATTCCACGACATCCATCTCGGCGGGATTCATCGCGGGCATCGGGCTCATCCTCCTCTACACCAAGTCCGCGAACGCGCACTTCGCAAACCGGTGAGAACCCAGCCTGTGGGGAGGTCCACAAGACGCGCAACCCGAGGAACCTCACCTTCGCACCGCAGGTCGAGCTCCAGGTCGTGGTCGGTGTATCTCGTGGGTGACTGCTCGAGAGGAATGGTGGCCTCAGGAAATCGCCATGGGTGGACTGTGCCGCAACAACGGTGCTGCCGCGAGACCCTCGCTCAGATCCGCGCCGCCCTCTTCCATCGTCTCGGCGGGCCCGTCCCCGGTCGTCGGCCTTTCGGTGGGTTCATGCAGGAATGGCATTGGAAAGGGCATGAGCGGAATTGCTCCACGGCTTTTACGTTGGCATTGCCGCTCACGGGGGTGACGGTGGCTGACGCGACCGGAGAGTCCATGTCGTTCACGAGCACGTCGGCGCTGTCCAGCTCCGGTACGGAGCACCGACCAGCGCCCCCAGGGCGGCGCGATCCGGGACGCGATCGCCGAGTGCGCGGTGGTCCTCGTCAGCGAGTTCTCGTGCCCACCCGCGCCGTGCACCGCCGCCGGCGCCTGACGGAAACGGGGCGGTGATGGTGCTTCGTCAGAACCCGTTCATCCAAGACGCTGCCACCGGGAAGCGGGTCACCCGCTGGCCCCGAGCCATCGCGCTGTACGTGGCCATCGTCCTGCTGATCAACATCGGGCTGTTCATCCTCCTCACGACGACCTGGTCGGTGACGGAGGGGTCGGCGAGCGCGCAGCTGCAGGAGGGGATCGCGACCGCAGTGACGATCGCGGCGGTGTTCGCCTGGGTGTTCTGGTTCGAACGGCGCCGCATCCAGACGCTCGGCTTCCACCGGCCGCGCCGTGGGGCGGTGCAGCTGCTGCTCGGCATGGTCATCGGACTGACGATGATGTCGATACCGGTGCTGCTGCTGTGGGCGACCGGGGTCTACGAGTCGGCGGCACCGGAGCCGGACTCCTCGTCCGGGTTCTCCGCGCTCCCCGTGGTCCTGGTCCTGGCGCTGACCCTGGTCGTCCAGGGCAGCAACGAGGAGATCCTCACCCGTGGCTTCCTGCTCCAGAACCTCGGCCTCCAGTTGCCGGGCTGGGTAGCGGTCGTGCTGCCGACGCTCTTGTTCACCGTCCTCCACGGCAACACCGATCCGATCACCTTCGCCACGATCTTCGTATACGGCCTGTTCGCCACCTTCGTGGCTCTCCAGCAGAGGTCGCTGTGGCTGATCTGTGGCATCCACGCCGGCTGGAACTGGGCCCTGGCGAACATCTACGGCCTCGCAGTCAGCGGCATCCCGCCCAGGACGAACGCGCTCTTCTTCCTCGAGGCGAGCCCAGGTGCTCCGGACTGGCTGACGGGCGGGGAGAACGGCACCGAGGGCAGCCTCATCGCCACCGTCATGGTCACGATGGCCACACTCGTCGCTTTCCTCGCCTGGAGGCGCCGCGGCTCGACGACTCGCAAGGATGACGCGGCCCGGCCGGTGAATGCCTCGAGCGCCGCAGAGGAACCCACCACCACCCCGGCGGAAACGGTCTCCCGCCCGACGGCGGACGACTGACCCGGTACGTCGTCTGGTCGACCCGGGGTCCGGAAGGTCCGAACCGGGGATCGCACTCACTGGCCTCGATGGTGGCGCTGCCGGCGCTGGGAACAGCGCCCGCAGCGGGGCACCCGCATCCGTCAACAGCGGGCTGATCGAGAACGTCCCGGAGAACGCCGGCTCCCGTCGACTCGCCAGTCGACTCCAGCACCTGGCTCGACACCATGGCTTCGGCGTGCTGCCGCAGTTCTCGCTGACTCGGCCGCAGCTCGGCCAGTGCTCGGCCTTCGGCACCGGTCGGTCCGGCGGGCGGTGAGCTCTTGCCCGAGCTCGATAGAGCAATTTAACTCCGTGACGACCGCAGACATGATCGAAGGCAAACTTCGAGGAGTTGCACCGCATCGTGCTCGGAATGGCTGAGTCGTTTCTCGGACAGTACCTTCCAGCTCTTTTTTATCACGTCGAGACTGCGGTCGATTCGGTAGGCAACAGTCTCGACCTGAGTGGAGAAGAACTCAGCTGGGAACGCATTCTGGATGCGTTTGAGCTGGCACGGACGGGCTGGCCAGTACAGTCTGATCAACCTCCACACTCACCCCCGTTACTCCTTCGGGCAAGGGCAGCCGACGCAGCCGCGCAAAGATCGGGTCCTCGGCCATGCGCGCATCAACTGCATCGCTGATAAAGCGCACCATCGCGCGGTCGAGCTCGGGAGTCGTCAAAATCGGCGGTGCGCCCACCCCTCCGTCCCAGCCGTCATTCGTCACGACTGGCACAATGACACGGCCCGCCGACATCGAAGCCTCCGATGTGTGGCTTGCGCACGTCGTGACCCTACTGTCGCTGCTGGGCGCTGCACTCGGCAGTTCGCGACGGTGACGCCACCGAGACTGGTGGGGGTGGTCGCGCAAGCCGCCACTGACTGGGAGTCGCGGCCGCCGTCGACACGACGATGCCCAGCAGCAACAGTACTGGGAGAACGTTCCCTGAAGAGCGACGAACGTGGAGTTGACCCGCTCCGGTGGACACCTCGTTGATGCGGTCTGAGGTTCAGGCCGCGGTGCTGAGAGTGTGCCGCGCTTCGAATGCTGCTGGCGACGTCTGGCCGAGGGCCGAGTGCCGGCGGCGGGGGTTGTAGAACGTCTCGAGGTAGTCGAAGACGGCGAGCTTGGCCTCGCGTCGGGTGGCGAACCGGCCGCCGGGCTGCTGGTCGAACAGCTCGCACTCCAGCGTGGCGAACACGCTCTCGGCCAGGGCGTTATCGAAGCAATCGGCGACGCTGCCCATGCTGGCCAGCGCGCCGTGGCGGCGAAGCTCACGTTCCAGTGCGTGGGAGCTGCACTCCCCGCCGCGGTCGCTGTGGTGGATCACGCCGGGCACCCGACCGCCGCGACGGTGCACCGCCATCGTGACGGCGTCGACGACCAGCTCGGTCTTGCGGTGGGAGGCCATCGACCAGCCGATCACCATCCGGCTGAACACATCGGTGACGCAGGCCAGGTAGAGCCAGCCCTGCACCGTGGGCACGTAGGTCACGTCGGCCACCCACAGCTGATTGGGCGCGGTCGCGACGAACTTGCGGTCCACCCGGTCCGGGGCGGCCTCCGCGCGCGGGTCCTGGCGGGTGATCGAGAACGACCGCTTGCGCCGGTGGCAGCCGACGATCTGCGCCTAGCGCATCAGCCGGGCGATCCGCTTGCGGCCCACCCGCACACCGGCGTCGGCGAGCTCGGCGTGGATCCGCGGCGCACCGTAGACCTTGCGGTTGACCTCGAACGCAGTGCGGATCTGGGTGGTCATCACCGCGTCGGCGACCGCCCTGGCCGAGGGTGGGCGGGACAGCCAGGCGTAGAAGCCTGAGCGGCTGACCTTCAGCAGCCGGCACAGCGCGGCGACATCGTGGCCTTCTCCCGGTCGATGAAGGCGAACCGCGTCACCTCGTCGACTCCGTCACGAAGAAGGCCGCCGCTTTATTCAGGATCTCCCGCTCGGTCTTGAGCTTGGCGTTCTCCCGACGCAGCCGGGTCAGCTCGGCCCGCTCCTCAGCGGTCAACGGCAGCAGCCCGCTGGAGTCGGGCTCGCCGCGCTCGGCGCGATCGGCCTTGACCCAGTTGCCCAGCGTCGTGTCGTTGATCAACAGGTCACGAGCGACCTCGGCGACCGTCTTCCCGCTCGCTCGAACCAGCTCCACTGCCTGCTCCCGGAACTCCGGGGAGTACTTGCTCGGTCGGCCCATCAGGACCCCTTCCTCGGGCGATGCGCCCAAGCTCAGGGTTCCACCGGAGCGGGTCAACTCCACTCGCGCCGCCCCGCTGCCCCGTGGAGACTTGGGTTTTCCGCCACCGGGGCCTGTCATACCCGTTGAGAGGCTTCCGTTGTCTCCCCCTCCCGGTACTCGTACTCGTCCGGGTCGATGCCCTGTTCGATCAGCAGTCGGTCGACCTTGGCCTCTAGCCGGTCGTCGCTCTCCTTGGACTGGGAGGACCCCCAGAAGAAGAACAAGGCCAGGCCGGCTGCCTGCCACAGCAACTGCAGGAACTCCGACTGCCAGTTCTCGAACGTCGCGGAGAAGAATTGCGGCCAGAAGTCGGACCATTGGAAGGCGCTGCCGTGCTGTTCCGCCTCGTTCCTCACCTCGGCGAGCTGAAAGAAGAACTGGCCCAGCCAGGAGAGCAGGAACAGCAGTCCGGTGATGATGCCGAAGGAGTAGGCCTTCGAGAACGGTGGGCGCTTTCGGGTTGATTGCGACATCGTCGCGCTCCTCACAGGCTGCTCGAAGGCACGCCGTGCGCTCGACGGGTCTCCAGGCCTGTCTACTCGGCACCTCCAGCGGCGCATGCCGGGTCATCCGAAGGGAGGACGGCATACACCCCCTGTCCTATCTGGCCGGAGCGAGGATGCGGTCGAACACCGCACCGGTGGCCTGCGCCTGCACGTACTTGTCCACGACATCGATGACGATGTCCTTGGCCGACCACTGCAGCGGGCGGTACAGCCCCAAGGCCGTGTTGACCGCGACGTCCCCCACGTAGACCACGCCGAAGACGGCATGCACCGCTCGCTGACCGTGCAGGTCGCGGAGCGCAGCCATCCCACGAGCCGCTCCCCACATGGTCCCGAGTGCGAAGTGGGTGGCCCAGTTCAGACGCCGGCGGCTCGTCGGGGACGTCGCCCGCGCCGGCGTCACCTTCTCGGCGAAGTCGGCGGGGGCGAAGCTCTCACCGCGTCCGGTGAGGGGCATCTCGACGAGCCGCTGGAACAGCGTCATCACGACGGTCCCGGCTACTCCCGCCACGACGCCACGACCGATGACGGCACCGGCGGAGACAGGGTTGGTCGGCATCACGGGCTGCTACCCACACGCCCGGCGCCGACACGGAGACGCGTGAACGGCCCGCGGTCACGACACCGTGCGCTGTTCGCGCACAATTCCGGGCGACCAAGCCGACATGAGAACGAGCTCCATCCCCTCACAGCTGGGGACGGACGCCTGCCTCCCTTTCGATGCTCCCCCCATCGAGCGAGCCGTCGCCCTCCATGGCCGAGCGGCCGGCGCCTCGCCGGCCGACCGGGAGCACGGTTTTCTCCTGCGCGGCTTCGAGCTCCAGGGCCAAGGCTGCGTACAGCGCCACGGCTGCCAGGACGATGCCGATCCAGCCGGCCGTCGTCTTCCACGTCGTGCTCGCGGTCAGCTCGTACACGCCGGTGACCAGGAACCGGGCCGCGGCCAGGCCCATGACGGCGGCCGGCAGCAGCTTGCTGCTCGCGGCTGCCAGGGCCGGTATGAGCATGGCCAGGCCGGCGGTCACCAGGACGACGCCAAGGCCCCCACTGGCCGTGCCCGGCGGTGAGGTGTAGGTGGCCAGGCCGACGACGGCCCAGGTGCCGGCGAGAACCCCCATCCCGGTGGCGGCGACGGGGTCCCGGGTGAGGAACCCCATCACCGAGGAGAGGAACTGCAGCGGAAGCGTGGCCGCCAACGCGGTGAGGGCTGCCACGCGGCCTTGATCGGGCGGGACACAGCCCAGCTGAACGGCGCTGAAAGCGACGGTGGCCAAGGCCAGGGCCAGGAAGCCCAATGGCAGCGGAGTAGCCAGCGGACGGAGGACGACCCGGGTCACGGGCGGAGTCATCAGCTGGCCAGCACCTGCGGCGAGGTGACCTTCAGGTAGCCGTTCGCCCAGCGCGCGATGCGCAGGGTCTGCGGGTGGCACCGCTCGGCGACGTCCAGGAGCTCCTGCTCCTTGGCTCCCTGGGCCCCCTGCGCCAGCAGCTCCCAGTCCACCGACGTGCCTGCCGCCTCGCGGTAGAGGTGACGCAGATCGGCGAGCAGCAGCAAGCCGGGGGTCGACCGGCGGCCGGTCATCTCCGAGGCGCGCTGCTTGAGGTTCTCGAGCAGCCCCGGCTCGTCCGACGCCGCAGGGTCGAGATCGAGGCCGAAGTCGCGCCCGACCCGCGCCAGTTCGGCGACGTGCGTGCGCGACCACCCCGCCATGTCCCGGCAGACGTAGAAGGCCTCGTGGTCGGCCTTGTGCTTGTCCGACATGGACGTCAGCACGCTGACCAGGTGGTCCTCCGAGCGGTGCAGTTCCTCGATCGCCAGGTCCAGTTTCACGCCTGTCCTTCCACGAGCTCCTGCGCGAGAGCGTCGTCCCCGCCCGTCGTCGGCGGTACCTGCCCGCCCACCGGCGCCGACCCGGTGGTGGTCGGGGCCGGGGCCGGCCCGTCGGCTGCCGCCACCCGCTCGACCTGCGCCGCTGCCGTCTTGAAGATCGGCTGCTTGGACACCGGGTCCCAGTCGGTGAGGGTCAGCTCGTTGGCCGCCCGACCGGAGCCCTCAGGACCCTCCGGCGCGTCCCAGTAGCCGTAGTGGAACGGCAGGAAGAGCACGCCGGGGCGGATGCCGCTGATCCGCACTTTCGCCCGCACCCGGCCCCGTGGTGTCGAGACGTCGAGCAGGTCGCCCTCGGCGAGCCCGCGGTCGGTCGCGTCGGTCTCCGACATCTCCACCCAGACCTCGGGTGCGGCCTTCTGTAGTTGCGGTGCGCGGGCGGTCTTCGTGCGGGTGTGGAAGTGGTAGAGCGTGCGGCCAGTGATCAGCTGGAACGGGAAGTCCTGGCTGGGCATCTCGTGCGGTGGGATGTACTCGGCGGCCTTGAGCACGGCCTTCCCCGTGGGGTTGAGCGCCTTGTACTCGGTTTCCTCGACCGGGGCGCCGGTGACCAGGTCCCGGCCGTAGCTCTCGCAGTAGTCCGGGTGCGCCCAGAACTGCCCGTCGGCGTAGATCCGCTCCGTGCCCTCGGGGTGCTCGTCGGTGCAGGGCCACTGGATGCCGCTGCGGCCGCGGAGCTTGTCGTAGGACAGGCCCGTGTAGTCGCACGGCCGGCCGCGGCTGCATTCCTTCCAGGCCTCGAACGCCCCCTCGGGGTCGGTCCACTTCACCAGCGGGGCGCCGTCCTTGTCCTGCAGGCCCAACCGCTGCGCGAAGTCGATGAGGATGTCCATGTCCGGCCGGGCCTCGCCGGGCGGGTCGACGGCCTTCTCCGACAGGTGCACGGTGCGGTCGGCGTTGGTGAAGGTGCCGCTCTTCTCTCCCCACGTCGCGGCGGGCAGGACCACGTCGGCGAGCTGTGCGGTTTCGGTCAGGTAGATGTCCTGCACGACCAGGAAGAGCCGTTCCTGGCTGAGGATCTCCCGGATCCGGCGCAACTCCGGCAGGGAGACCGCCGGGTTGGTGCAGATGACGTAGAAGAACCGGATGGATCCCTCTTCGATGTAGCGCAGCTGCTGCATGATGTGCGTCGGCGGCGAGTAGTGCGGGATCTGCATCGGGTCGATGTTCCAGATCCGCGCCAGCTCGGCGATGTGGCTGTCGTTGGACCAGTTGCGGAAGGCCGGCAGGTCGCCGTCGGCGCCGCATTCCCGGGTGTTCTCCGCCGTGGGCTGACCGTTCATCTGCAGGATGCCGCAGCCCGGCTTCCCGAGCTTGCCCCGGACCACGTGGATGTTGTTGATCTGCACGGCCGCGGCCGTGGCCTGGTGGGACTGGTAGAAGCCCTGCAGCGCGGTGGAGAGCAGCCGCTCCGCGCCGCCGATGATCCGCGCGGCCTCGCGGATCTGCTCGACCGGCACGTCGCACACCTGCGCGGCGACCTCGGGCGTGTACTCGTGAACCTGCTTCTCCAGTTCGTCGAAACCGACGGCGTGCGCCTCGACGTAGTCGCGGTCGATCCAGCCGTTGCCGATGATCTCGTGCAGCAGCGCGTTCATCAGCATCACGTTGGTCCCCGGCCGCGGGGCGAGGTGCACCGTCGCGGCCCGGGCCACCGGGGTCATCCGCGGATCGACGCAGACGACCTGTGGCGGGTTCGGGCCGGCCAACCGGTCCAGCACGCGGGTCCACAGGACCGTCTGCGTCTCGGCCATGTTGTGCCCGTACAGGCAGATGACGTCGGCGTGGTCGACATCGGTGTAGGAGCCCGGCTGGCCGTCGCAGCCGAAGGTCTCCTTGAGGGCCTCGGCGGCCGTGGCGGTGCACAGCCGGGTGTTGCCGTCGACGTGGTTGGTGCCGATGCCGCCGTGCGCGATCAGCCCGAGGGTGTAGTAGTCCTCGAGGAAGAGCTGGCCGGTGTTGTAGAAGCCGACCGCACTGGGCCCTTGCTCATCCAGCAGCTCCTTGCAGCGGCCGGCGACGGCGTCCATGGCGGTGTCCCAGTCGGTCTCGACCAGCTCGCCGTCGCGGCGGATCAGC
>CADCUI010000031.1 GCA_902805845.1 uncultured Nocardioidaceae bacterium | reverse complement strand
GGCGGGGCTCCGGACCCGTGACGGTGACCGGCCCTGGGACCGGGCGCGCGTCACTCGAGCCCCTGACGGTCGATGGTGTCGGCCCACGTGGGGTAGCCCCGGCTCGCGGGCACCTGCTCCATGAGCTCGGCACGGCGCTCGCCGAGGTGGGAGGACGACAGCTGGTAGGGCACGGAGATCACCATGATCCCGGGGTTGAAGAGCAGCCGGCTCTTCAGCCGGAACGCCGTCTGGTTGTGCAGGAGCTGCTCCCACCAGCGGCCGACGACGTACTCGGGGATGAAGACCGCGACGACGCCGCGCGGCGAGGCCTCCCGGATCGCGCGGGCGTACTGCACGACCGGGCGGATCACCTCGCGGTACGGCGAGTCGAGGATCTTCAGCGGGACGTCGATGCTCCGTCGGTCCCACTCGTCGATGGCGCGGTCGCGCTCGACGGGGTCGGTGCTGACGAGGACGGCCTCGAGGACGTTGGGGCGGCTGGCCTTGGCGTAGGCGAGCGCCCGCATCGTCGGCTTGTGGATCTTCGACACGAGCACGATCGCGTGGACCCGGGTCGGCAGCAGCTGGTCCTCGGCCTCGATGGCCAGCTCGCGGCTCACCCGGTCGTAGTGGCTGCGGATGCCGCGCATGAGGAGGAAGAACCCGCCCATCGCCAGGATCGCGATCCAGGCGCCCGCGAGGAACTTGGTGACGAGCACGACGACGAGCACGACGCCCGTCATCGTCAGGCCGAAGGCGTTGATGGCGCGGGAGCGCAGCATCCGGCGCCGTTCCGCGGGGTCGGTCTCGGTCCGCAGGTGGCGGGTCCAGTGCCGGATCATGCCGAGCTGGCTGAGGGTGAAGGAGACGAACACCCCGACGATGTAGAGCTGGATCAGCCGGGTGACCTCCGCGTCAAAGGCCACGATGAGGAGGATGGAGAACGCGGCGAGGATGAGGATCCCGTTGCTGTAGGCGAGCCGGTCGCCGCGGGCGCCGAGCTGACGGGGCAGGTATCCGTCCCTGGCCAGGATCGAGCCCAGCACGGGGAAGCCGTTGAAGGCGGTGTTCGCCGCGAGCATGAGGATCACGCCGGTCATGGTGATGACGAAGTAGAAGCCGACGTCGAAGTGGTCGAAGACCGCCCGGGAGATCTGGGCGATCACCGTGTGCTGGTCGTAGCCCTCGGGCAACGGCGAGCCGTCGGCCTGGCGGAGCTGGCCCAGCTGGAGGGGGTCCACGAACTTCAGCCCCATCTCGCGGGCCAGCACGATGATGCTCATCAGCATCGTGATCGCGATGGTGCCGAGAAGCAGGAGCGTGGTGGCGGCGTTGCGGCTCTTCGGCTTGCGGAAGGCGGGCACCCCGTTGGAGATCGCCTCCACGCCGGTCAGCGCCGCGCAGCCCGAGGAGAACGCGCGGGCGAGCAGGAACACCAGAGCCACCGTGGTGATCTCACCCTCGTAGCCCGGGGCCTCGACGAGCTTGAGCTCTGCGCTCTCGACCTGCGGCAGGTCGCCGGTCAGGTCCCGGAACAGCCCCCACAGCGACATGCCGAGGATGGCGACCATGAAGCCGTACGTCGGCACGGCGAAGAACGCACCGGACTCCCGGACCCCGCGCAGGTTGATCGCCGCCAGGAGCAGCACGAGGAGCGCGGCGTACGTCGCCTCGTGGCCCGACACGAACGGCAAGGCGGCCGCGGCGTTCTGCACTCCGGACGAGATCGACACCGCCACCGTGAGGACGTAGTCGACCAGCAGCGCGCTCGCGACCGTGACGCCGGCTCTCGACCCCAGGTTGACGGTGGCGACCTCGTAGTCGCCACCACCGCTGGGATAGGCGTGCACGTTCTGGCGGTACGACGCGACCACCGTGAGCATGACGACCGCCACCGCGATGGCGACCTTCCACGACCACACGTAGGCGGAGGCTCCCGCCAGAGAGAGCATGATGAAGACTTCGTCGGGCGCGTAGGCGACGGAGGACAGTGCGTCGCTGGCGAACACCGGCAGGGCGACGCGCTTGGGCAGCAGCGTCTCACCGAGCTGGGAGGAGCGCAGCTTCCTGCCCAGGATGATCCGCTTCGAGACGTCGCCGAGACTCACATCTGGCAAGGCTAGGCCATCGACGTGCACGGCGAGGTCGGATGCCCGGGAGACCCGAAGTCGACCCTCCGGTCCGGTGTAGCGTCGGCCCCGTGCATGTCGTGATCATGGGCTGCGGCCGGGTCGGGAGCACCCTCGCCCGGGGGCTGGAGGACCGCGGCCACACCGTCTCGGTCATCGATGCCAACGCCGACTCCTTCCGGCGTCTCGGAGCCGGTTTCGGCGGCCGCAAGATCGTCGGGGTGGGCTTCGACCAGACGGTGCTCCGGGAGGCCGGCATCGACAAGGCCGACGCCTTTGCGGCGGTCTCCAGCGGCGACAACTCCAACATCATCGCCGCCCGCGTGGCGCGCGAGACCTTCGGCATCCAGAAGGTCGTGGCCCGCATCTACGACCCCGGTCGGGCCGAGGTCTACCAGAGGCTGGGGATCCCCACGGTCGCCACCGTCCGGTGGACGGCCGACCAGGTGCTCCGACGGTTGCTGCCGGTCGGCACCGAACCTGACTTCCGGGACCCCAGCGGGACCATCCGGATCGACACCTACCTGGTCGGCGACGCCTGGACGGGGCAGCGCACCGTGGCGTTCGAGGAGCAGTCGGGATGCCGCATCGCCTGGATCGACCGCCTGGGGGCGGGCATCCTCCCGAGCCGCGAGAGCGTGGTGCAGGAGGGCGACGTCCTCCACCTCGTGATGCCCGAGGGGGCCGCGGAACGGGTCTTCGCGATCCTCGAACGCGGACCGGAGGTGGACTGATGCGCGTCGCCATCGCCGGAGCAGGTGCCGTCGGCAGGTCCATCGCCGCCGAGCTCATCGAGAACGGTCACCGGGTGCTGCTCGTCGACAAGGAGCCTTCCGCGATCCGGCCCGACCGTGTCCCCCAGGCGGAGTGGCTGCAGGCGGACTCCTGCGAGCTCTCCACGCTCGAGGAGGCACACCTCGAGACCTGTGACGTGGTCATCGCCGCCACCGGCGACGACAAGGTCAACCTGGTCACCTCCCTGCTGGCGAAGACCGAGTTCGCCGTGCCGCGAACCGTGGCGCGGGTGAACCATCCCAACAACGAGTGGCTGTTCAGCGAGGCGTGGGGGGTCGACGTCAACGTCTCGACGCCGCGGATCATGTCGGCGCTCGTCGAGGAGGCGGTGACCGTCGGCGACGTCGTACGGCTGTTCACCTTCCGGCAGGGCAACGCCAACCTGGTCGAGATGACCCTGCCCGCCGACTCGCCGTACATCGGCAGGCCGTCCGGCCTCATCCCCTGGCCGGAGAACTGCCGTCTGGTGACGATCCTGCGGGACGGGATGGTCTACAGCCCGGACGGGGAGCAGCCGATCGAGGTGGGTGACGAGCTGCTCTTCGTCGCCGCTCCCGAGGCGGAGCCGGAGCTGGAGGAGCTCCTCAACCCCGGCCGCTAGACAGCGGGCCGGACGACCGGGGTGCGGTTGCGGGTCAGCAGCCACACCATCACCGCGAGCGCCGCCACCTGCAGCGGCCAGCCCATCGCCACCTTCGCGATCCCCAGGGCGGTCACGTAGGGGTCGGCGTCCTCGGCGCCGCGACCACCGAGGTAGAGGGGGCCCTGGACGGCCATCCGCAGCAGGCACGGCACCACGAGCACCCACGTCAGCTGGCTGCAGAGCCGCACGACCTGGGGGTCGTGCCGCCACGCGACGGGGTCGTCGGCGACCCCTCCGACGAGCAGCCCGACGACCGGCCAGCGGAGCAGGACGCTCAGGACCATCACCGCGGCGTAGCCGGTGTTGTAGATGATCCCGGGCAGGAAGTAGGCGAGCGCCTGCTGCGACTCGTCGCCGCCGTTGCGGCCGCCGAGCCACACGAAGACGCAGCCGACGGCGATCCCGACCAGTGCGTTGGCGACGTACTGCACCGAGCTTCGCTGCACCAGCCGCAGGCCCAGCAGCACCAGGGCCAGCGTCACGCTCAGCCCGATGGCGAGCGGCAGCTCCTTGGTGCCCACGAAGGTGAAGGTGAACGTGATCGTCGGCAACGCTGCCTCGACCATGCCTCGGCGGCCGCCGAGGGCGCGGGACAACTGGGCGCGCAGCACCGCCTCGACGGTGTCGGTGCCGACGTGGTGGTCCGTCGTCCGCTGCGGGGGCGCCATCGCCAGGTCGTCGTCGGCCATCGTCGGGTCAGGCTCGCAGCTCGTAGCGCGGGTTGAACATCACCCGGTGGCCGTTCTGGTGGCCCACCCTGGCCTCCACCCTCATCGCCCGGCCGGGCTCGATGCCCGCGATGCGCCGCCGGCCCAGCCAGATGACGGTGATGACGTCGCTGCCGTCGTACAGCTCCGCCTCCAACGCCGGGACACCGCCCCGGGGCCTGAGGGTGACGGTGCGCAGCACGCCCTCCAGCTCGACGAACCCCCGGTCCTGGACCTCCGCGATCGGGCAGCAGCCCGCCTCGGCGCTTGTCGCCCGCAGCTGGCGGGCGTGCTCGTTGGTGTGGCTGGCCCAGCGGTTGATGCTCGAGCGCAGCCGTCCGGACCCTCGTGCCATGTCACTCAGGGTAGCGACCCGGCTCAGGACGGGGCAGATATCCGCCGGGCGTTGCCGGGCAGGCGCAACGGCAGAGCGTCGCCCGGGGCCATCGGCTGGTTGCCGCGCACCACCACGACGCCCCGCAGGACGGTCTCCAGGACCGCGTCGTGCTGGTAGTCGACGGCGGGCCGGCCGAACATCGACACGCGCAGCAGCCAGCGCGGCCCCGGGATGCCGAGAACGGTCGATGCCTGGGTCACGCGCTCGCCGTCGGCCCCCGTTCCCGGGACGCGCAGCTCGAGCGCGGTCCCGAACGGGCCGTCGACCTGCGTCGCGGTGCCGCCGAGCCGGGTGGCCTCGGCGGCGATGCGCGGCCGGATGTCCTGCCAGATGTCCTCGTGGCGGGGGGCCGCGAAGACGCGCAGCTCGAGGGCACCGTCGGCGGCGACGATCATGGCCGAGGCGACCTGCCCGGAGGCCTCGTCGACCTGGAGACGCAGCTCCACCTCCGGGTGCCCCGGTATCGACAGCGCACCGAGGTCCAGCCGGCCCTCGTCGTCCTCGGGGATCGGCCTCTCGGTGACGTCCCACGGTCCGCCCGGGCGCTCCGCCGGACCCGTCGTCCCGGCGCCGCCGTCTGCTGCGCCCTCGGCGTCCGCGTCCTGCGGCGACCCGTTCTCCGGCTGGGCCCCCGCCTCGGGCTCAGACCCCGACCTGCGTCGCTTCCTCATCACGTCCCTCATCGTCGATGCCGCCGGCCCCTCGATCGGCGACCCGGAAACCACCGGTCGACCCGTGGCCGCCCGTCCCGCGAACGGAGCCGGACAGCTCGTCGACCTCCACGAACCTAGCCTCCTCGACACGCTGCACGACCAGCTGGGCGATGCGGTCACCCTGCCGGAGCACCACCGGCTCGCGCGGGTCGAGGTTCACCAGCGCGACCTTGATCTCGCCGCGATATCCGGAGTCCACCGTGCCCGGGCTGTTGACGATCGACACCCCGCAGCGGGCCGCCAGTCCCGAGCGGGGATGGATCAGCCCGACGAAGCCCTGGGGCAGCGCGACCGCGACGCCGGTGGGCACCAGCGCCCGCTCCCCCGGCTCGAGGCGGACGTCGACCGTGGTCCCGAGGTCGGCTCCGGCGTCGCCGGGATGGGCGTACGCCGGCACCACGGCCGCCGGGTCCAGCCGCCGCACCTGGATCACCGGACCGGCCGCTGCTGAGAGCCCCTCGGCCGTCGGCTCGCGCCCGTCCCCGTGCATGCGGCCAAGCCTACGGGTGCCAGAATTCCGGCCGTGCCCCCCGCCGACGGGTCCGCCGGAGCGGACGTGCCCGCTGCCCGGGGCGCACGCGACTACGTCGAGACCCTCCGGGTGCCGCTGCGCTGGTGGGCGTTCACGACGATGCTGTGGGCGTCGATGCTGCTGGCGATGCTGGCGGCGCTGCCCCCTGCCGTCGCCCTCTCGCTCGCGGCCGCGTTGGCGGGCCTGCTCGTGCTGGCCCTCGTCGGCTACGGCGGGGCCAGGGTGAGCCTGGTCGACGGCGTCTTCTCGGCCGGCAGGGCGCGGATCCCCGTCACCTTCCTCCGCGAGCCGGAGCCGCTCGACGCCCAGGCGACCCGACGCGTGGCCGGGGTCGAGGCGGACGCCCGCGCCTACCTCCTGCTGCGTCCCTACGTCGCCACCTCGGTCCGGGTGCTCCTGACCGATCCCGCCGACCCCACGCCGTACTGGCTGGTCTCGACGCGTCACCCCGGGCTGCTGGCCGACGAGCTGAGCGCCGCGATAGCTGCCGCCGGCTGACGCCGTTCACCTCGGGCTGACGTTTCCACCCGGGGGCGTGGGGCAGACTCGGGCTGGCCACGGTCCGAACCCCGCCACGTGACGGGGCGTGAGGAGGAGTCACATGTCCGGCAAGGCGCAGAACGCGGTCGCCCTGGCGACCACGTTGGGAGCGACCGCTGTGGTCAAGAAGGTCGTCGACGCGACGTGGAAGCTCGCCTCCGGCGGCAAGACGCCGCCCAGCGACCCCGCCGATCCGGACATCACCCTGCGCGAGGCGGTGGTCTTCGCCGTCATCAGCGGCGCAGCCGTCAGCGTCGTGCGGATGTTCCTCGCACGACGGCTCGCCGAGAAGGAGCGTCGCAGGGAGCAGGCCGAGAAGATCATCCCCGGCCGCGTGCGCGCCTGACAGACCGGTCAGGCGGGGCCGCCCGGACGGTCAGCCTGCGCCGCCGGTCAGATGCAGTCGCGGCAGATCATCTTCTTGGAGTCGGCGAGCTGGCTGCGGTGGTGCACCAGGAAACAGCTCATGCAGGTGAACTCGTCCTCCTGACGCGGCTTCACCTCGACGGCGAGCTCCTCGTGCGAGAGGTCGGCACCGGGGAGCTCGAACGACTCGGCCGCCTCGGCCTCGTCCTCGTCGACCTTGCCGGAGTTCTTGTCGTGACGCCGAGCCTTCAGCTCCTCGATGCTCTCCTCGCTCGACTCCTCCTCGGTCTTGCGCGGAGCGTCGTAGTCGGTTGCCATGAGCTGTCTCCTGCCCCCTGAGGGTCGACGAGTGTGACGAGAAAGTGGTCCGGGGGTGTGGCGGGATTGTGCCCCATGCAGGAGCCGTTTGCACGACTCGCCAGACCCCCTCGGCGGTGCCACCCTAGAGGGCGGGTGGTGACGCCGGACGCGCGGCTGGTCAGCCCGCCAGGAAACCGCACTCGGTGACCAGCGCGAGCACCTCGTCGTACCCCGCCACGGGGGCGCTGACGACGCACTCCATGCCACCCGCGCCCGGGAGCACCTCGACCACCGCACCGGCCTCGGTCGCGACCAGACCGGCCGCCGCCCTGTCCCAGGGCTGCAGCCCCTCCTCGACATAGGCGTCCGCGGTGCCGGCGGCCACGGCGCAGAGATCGAGGGCGGCGGACCCGAACCTGCGGACGTCGCGCACCCGGCCGACGAGCTTCGCCACGGCGGCTCCCTGGAGGGTCCGGACATGCCGTTGGTACTGGAACCCGGTGAGGAACAGCTGCTCCTCGAGAGCGGCCGGCGGGCGGACCTGCAGCGGCCTGCCGTCGAGGGTGGCGCCTGCGTCCTTGGCGGCGCTGTAGGTGACCCGCCGCGCCACGTCGACGACCGCGCCGGCAAGTGACCGCCCGGCCGCGTCGACCGCGGCGACGCTGACGGCGTAGTGCGGGATGTCGTAGAGGTAGTTGACGGTCCCGTCGATGGGATCCACGACCCAGGTGACCCCTGTCGACGAGGGCCGACGGCTGCCCTCCTCGCCGACGAAGCCGTCGTCGGGCCGCAGCTCGCCGAGTCGGTGCCGGAGGAGCGCCTCGGAGGCGCGGTCGGTCTCGGTGACGACGTCCACGCTGCTGGACTTGCGGTCGGCGACCTCGACGCCGCTCCCGGCGGCCCGGCGCTCCCGCACCAGGTCGGCCGCCTCGGTCGCCACGGTCTCGGCGACGCTCCGCAACGTCTCGAGCGTCCGGGGCTCGGGCTCCGCGCTGGTCACCGCCGGGTCCTTCAGTCCGACCCGCAGAGCGCGGGGCGGGGGCCGCGCGGGTTCGCGCAGCATCCCGGCGGGCACACGTCCCACGACGCCTCGAGCGACCCCACCGCTGCCCGTTCGGGGACGCGTCCGCCCGCCTGCCGGGCGCGCTCGGTCTCCGCGCGCTCGACCACCAGGCTCCTCACCATCGCGACGAACCGGGGGTCGAGGCCGGCCGTGGCGGCTCGGGCGAAGGCGACCCCGGCATCCTCGGCGACCGCTCTCGCCTCCGTGTCGAGGTCGTAGACGACCTCCATGTGGTCGGACACGAATCCGATCGGGACCACCGCCACCGCGGGCACGCCCTCCTTGGCGAGCTCGTTGATGCGGTCGCCGACGTCGGGCTCCAGCCACGGCACGTGAGGAGGGCCGGAGCGTGAGCAGTAGACGAGCTCGCTGCCGAACCGGTGGCCGGTCTGCTGACGGACCCGCTCGGTGATCTCCGCGGCGACGCTGAGGTGCTGGCTCACGTACGCACCCCCGGACCGGTGCGAGCCGGTCTGCGACGCGGGCCCGCCGCGGCCGCTGCCGTCGTTCATCGAGGTCGGCACCGAGTGGGTGACGTAGAGGATCCGGGCGTCGTTGCGGAGCGCGGCGGGCAGCTCGGCGAGCGCCGCCAGCGTCGAGTCGACCATCGGCTCGACGAAGCCGGGGTGGTTGAAGTAGTGGCGGATCCGGTCGAGGCGCGGCGCGTCCGGCCCTGCCTCGGCCACCGCCGCGGCGAGGTTCTCGCGGTACTGCCGGCAGCCCGAGTAGCTCGAGTAGGCACTGGTGATCAGGCACAGCGCCCTGGTGACACCGTCCTTGCGCATGGCTCGGAGCGCGTCTGCCAGGTAGGGGTCCCAGTTGCGGTTCCCCCAGTAGACGGGGAGCGACACCCCCGCGCCCCGGAGGTCCTCCTCGACCGCGGCGACGAAGGCGCGGTTGAGGTCGTTGATCGGGCTCCGGCCACCGAAGCGGAAGTAGTGCTCGCCGACCTCCTCGAGGCGCTCGCGCGGGATGTCCCGGCCGCGGGTGACGTTCTCCAGGAACGGGATGACGTCCTCGGGCTTCTCGGGTCCTCCGAACGAGACCACGAGCAGCGCGTCGTACGGCGACACCTCCGGCCTCCCGGTCCGCGCGGTGGGGGCGGAGGGCGTCGGCATGTCGATCATCCTAGGCAGGGCCGACCACCCCACGGCCGGTCCAGTCGGCGCACCGGTCGCGACCTAGCATGGCGCCGGTGCCCTCGCCCTACCGCGCCGTGCTCTCGATCCCGGGCGCGGTCGCCTTCAGCGCCACCGGCCTGGTGGCCCGGCTCCCGATCGCGATGACCGGCCTGGGGATCGTGCTGCTGGTGTCGGCGCGGACGGGCTCCTACTCGGAGGCCGGCCAGATCTCCGCGGCCTACGTCGCCGCGACGGCGGTCGGCGCCGTGCCGCTGGCGAGGCTGATCGACCGGCGCGGGCAGTCGGCGGTGCTGGGACCGGCGGTCACCGTGTCGGTGGCAGCGCTGGTGCTGCTCATGGTCGCCGTCGAGCGGGACTGGTCGACGCCGTGGCCGCACGTCGTGGCCGCGCTGTCCGGCGCCACGATGCCCAACGTCGGGGCCGCCATCCGGGCGAGGTGGTCCCACGCCGTCTCCGAGCGCCGGTTGCTCGACACCGCGTTCGCGGTGGAGGCGGTGAACGACGAGCTCGTCTTCATGCTCGGGCCGACCGCGGTGACGCTCCTCGCCACCGCGGTGCACCCCCTCGCAGGCCTCATCGCCGCTGCCGCGGCGGGGCTCGTGGGCACGTGGGCGCTGGTGGTCCAGCGCCGGACGCAGCCGCCCACGCACGCCCGCGAGCACGAAGGTCGCCTGCCGGCGGTGCCGTGGCTGCGGATGGCGCCGCTGCTGGTGGGGTCGACCATGCTCGGCGTGCTGTTCGGCGGCTCGGAGGTCGCGGTCGTGGCCTTCACCGACGAGGCCGGCAACCGCGCGCTTGCGGGACCGCTGCTGGGGGTGTGGGCGCTGGGGTCGCTCATCTCCGGCGTCGTCGCGGGCGGCATGTCGTTCCGCCGGCCACCCGAGGTCCGCTACCGCTACGGGATCCTCGCCCTCACCGTGCTCATGGTGCCGCTGCCGTTCGTCTCCAGCCTGGTGCTGCTGGCGGTGTTCCTCTTCCTGGCCGGGTTCGCGATCTCCCCGACCCTCATCGCGGCGGTCAGCTACGTCGAGACCCTGGTGCCGACCGCCCGGCTCAACGAGGGCATGACGGCGCTGACGACCGGGCTCGTGCTCGGGATCGCCCCGGGGGCCGCGCTCGTGGGGGCCGTGGTCGACGACCGGGGCGCGTCCCCGTCGTTCTGGGTCCCGGCGGCGGCAGGCCTGATCGGCGCGCTGGTGGCGCAGTGGCGCAGCGACGCTCCGCGCTCGGTACCGGCCGAGCACCATCGGCTGACGTAGGCTCGGCCGGACAGCGAGGAACCCCGTAGACCGCCCTTGTTGGCCCCAGCGAACCCGACAGCCCGTGGGAGACACCAGACATGGACAGCGTCCTTCGCCCCCGTGACATCCAGGCGCGGATCCGCTCCGGGGAGAGCCCGGAGACGGTCGCGGCGGCGGCCCAGACGACTGTCGAGAAGATCGTCGGATTCGCCACCCCGGTGCTCGCCGAGCGTGCGTACGTCGCGCAGCAGGCACAGAAGGCGTCGGTGCGTCGCCGCGCCGGGGACGGTCACGTCGGCCACCTCGGGGACGCGGTCGCCGAGCGGCTCGCGACCCGAGGCATCGACAGCGACGCGGTGGAGTGGGACGCCTGGCGCCGGGAGGACGGCCGGTGGACGCTGGTCGCCGACTACGGGGCCGGCGAGTCGAGCGCCCGGGCACAGTTCGTCTACGACACCGCCGGTCGTTACGTCGTGGCCGAGGACGAGGAGTCCCGCTGGCTGGTCGGCGAGCGGCAGGCCGCCGAGGCCGCGGGCCCGGTGCCGGCGTCCCCGTCAGCGGTGACCGGGCGGCGGCTGTCTGCCGTCCCCAGCCGGCAGCTGCCGCTCGGAGACGACGCCATCGAGCTGGTCACCGGGCAGCGTCCCCCTGCCGACCTCCTCGACACCGTCGAGAGCGGTCCGGCCGGCGCGGAGCCAGGCGCCGGGACCGGCTCGCACAGCCGTCAGGAGGCCGAGGCCCCGGTGTTCGAGGAGTCGACGGTCGACCTCACCGAGCCGCTGAACGCCGTGCGAACGGCGTCCGCAGCCACAGCCCCGGCGGCGTCGGAGACCCCCGCTTCGCCCCCTGCCGCCCCGGCCGCAGGCCCCGAGCCGGACGCCTTGTTCGACGCCCCTGCGCCGCTCGAGGAGCCCGACCAGGCTGCGGCTCCCGGGGAGCAGAAGGACCGTCGTTCGGCCCGCTCCCGTGGCCGGGCGTCGGTGCCGAGCTGGGACGAGATCATGTTCGGCTCCTCGCGCGGGGAGTGATCTAGGCTTCCGGGGGACAACCGTCCTCGACCCCGGAGACCTCATGGCCGCCTACTTCGTCACGGGCGCGACCGGTTTCATCGGTCGCTTCCTGGTCCGCGAGCTGCTCGAGACCCGTGACGGCGACGTCCACGTCCTCGTGCGTCCGGAGTCACGATCCCGGATGGAGCGGCTGATCCAGCAGTGGGGCCACGACGGCCGGGTCACGACGGTCACCGGCGACCTGGCGGAGGCCGCGCTCGGCGTGGACCCGGAGTGGGTCGCCCAGCACAAGGGCGAGTTCGACCACTTCTTCCACCTGGCCGCGCTCTACGACATGACCGCCTCGGACGAGCAGAACGAGACGTTCAACGTCGGGGGCACGCGCAACGCCCTCGAGCTCGCCGCCGACGTCGACGCGGGCGTGTTCCACCACCTGTCCTCGATCGCCGCGTCGGGCGACTACCAGGGGTTCTGGGACGAGACGATGCTGGACGTCGGCCAGGGCTTCCCCTCGCCGTACCACCGCACCAAGCACGAGTCGGAGAAGATCGTGCGCGAGGAGTCGGCCGGGCCTTGGCGCATCTACCGGCCCGCCATGGTGATCGGGCACTCGGAGACCGGTGAGATCGACAAGGTCGATGGGCCCTACTACTTCTTCCCGCTCCTCAAGGCGCTCCGCGACTTCCTGCCGTCGTGGACCCCCCTGGTCGGCGTCGACCTCGGTGACACCAACGTCGTCCCGGTCGACTACGTGGCAAAGGCCATCGCGTACCTCGCGCACCTTCCGGGACGCGACGGCGAGGCCTTCCACCTGGTCAGCCCCCAGCCCCAGCGCACGGTGGACGTCATCAACACCTTCGCCGAGGCGGCGAGCGCGCCTCAGCTCGCCACCCCGATCGACCGCGACGTCACGAACCGGGTGCCGACCGGGCTGCTCCCCCGGGCGCTGCGACCGGCCAAGCTCGTCAGGACGGCGCTGCGGACGAACCCCGCCCAGCTGGCCCTGAAGGAGACGGTCGGGAGGCTCGGGCTGCCGCCGCAGGTGGTGGAGCACGTCGGCTTCCCCACCACGTACGGCTCGCGGCTGACCGAGCAGGCGCTCCTCGGGTCGGGGATCACGGCGCCCGACCTGGAGAGCTACGCCGACAAGGTGTGGCGCTACTGGGAGGAGCAGCTCGACGAGTCGCTGTCGAAGGACCGCAGGACCATCGAGGCGCTCCGTGGCAAGACCGTCGTGATCACGGGGGCCTCCTCGGGCATCGGCCAGGTCACCGCCCTCAAGGTGGCCCAGGCCGGCGGCATCCCGGTGCTGGTGGCCCGCGGCGAGGACAAGCTGGAGGCGACCAGGGCGGCGATCGAGAACCGCGGGGGCACCGCCCACGTCTACCCGTGCGACCTGTCGAACCTCGAGGCGATCGACGAGCTCGCTCTCCGGATCACGAGCGACCTGCCGTCGGTGGACTTCCTCGTGAACAACGCGGGACGCTCGATCCGCAGATCGATCGCGCTGAGCCAGGACCGCTTCCACGACTTCGAGCGGACGATGCAGCTCAACTACTTCGGGGCGATCCGCCTGGTGATGCGTCTGCTGCCTCGGATGCAGGAGCAGAAGAGCGGGCACATCGTCAACGTCAGCTCGATCGGCGTGCAGACGAGTCCACCGCGGTTCAGCGCCTACGTCGCCTCCAAGGCGGCGCTCGACGCCTGGAGCAACGTGGTGAGCTCCGAGGTGGTGGGCGACGGGGTCACCTTCACCTCGATCCACATGCCGCTGGTGAAGACGCCGATGATCGCGCCAACGATGATCTACGACAAGTTCCCGACGATCAGTCCTGCTCAGGCTGCGGAGATGGTGGTCCGGGGTCTCGTCGACCGCCCGAACGAGATCAACACGACGCTGGGCACGATGGGCGCGCTGGCGCACACGCTTGCTCCCCGGGCCGCCTCCCGGGTGCTCCATCTCGCCTACCGCGTGTTCCCCGACTCGACGTCCGGGGCCGGCCAGGGCGAGCCGGTCCAGCCCGAGCCGACCACGCAGCAGCAGGTGCTGCTGGCCCGCCTGACCCGCGGCGTGTACTGGTAGGACAGGTCATGGCGCCTCTGTCCGAACCCTTCCTGCTCCCTCCCGCGGGGACCCGCCGCGACGACGCGATCCTGCCGTTCAAGCTGCTCGCCGCCGACACCGACGACCGGTTGAGCGTCTGCGAGTTCACCCTGGGTGCCTGGGAGTCGGGGCCGGTGCTCCACCTCCACGAGGAGGTCGATGAGGCGTTCTTCGTCGTGCGGGGACGGCTCGAGGCGCAACTGGGCGACCGGAGAGTCCAGGCGGAGGCGGGTTCGTTCCTGTGGGTGCCGCGGACGACTCCCCACACCTTCGCCAACGCCGGTGACACCCAGGTGCACGTCCTGGCACTGGCCTGTCCCGGCGGAGTCGAGCACCTCTTCGCCGAGCAGGCCGCCCACATCGCCGAGACGAACGGCCGGCCGGACCCGGCGGTCATGGACGAGATCGGGAGGCGGCACGGTGCTCGCGCCCTGGGGCCGCCGATCCGGTCGAGTGCCGCGCCGGCCACGCCTTAGTGCTTGTGCCGGTCGCCGTGACCGGCGCGGAGCGGAGCGAGTTCTTCCTTGCAGGACTGGGGATACCGGCTCTCGCTTACGAGAATTGTCGGTGCCTGGCCGTAGCGTCATGGCATGACCTCGACCACAGCGCCACCTCCTCAGCCCCCCGGGGCGAGGTCCGAGGTGCTCGAGCTCGATGCGGCCGCGACCCTGGGCTTCGTCGTCGATCGGCGTCGGCGCCAGGACGTTGCGGCGGCTGAGGAGCTGCGCGCAGTCGCGCACTGGGCGGATCTGCACCGTCTCGCCGCCGGTGAGGTGCTCGGTGCGGTGGAGCCCGAGACAGCGAACCAGCTCTGCCGCCGCGGACTTCTCGGTGAGGACCTCACCATCGCGGGCGTGGAGCGCGAGCTGCGACTGTCCGGTCAGGGCGCCTTCCTGGTGGAGGAGTTCGCTGTCGCCGAAGTAGCCGCTGCGCTGGGCATGACTGAGTCCGCGGGGCGCGGCTACGTCGGTCAGGCCGTGGAGCTGCGGGACCGGCTGCCCCGTCTCTGGGGTCGGGTGATGAGCGGGGAGCTACCGGCGTGGAAAGCACGTCAGGTTGCCGAGCAGACGATCCCGCTGAGCTCCGACGCCGCGGGCTACGTCGACGCGCAGCTCGCTGGCTTCGCCCACAAGATCTCCTTCGGCCGCATCCTTGCGTGCGTGGAGGCCGCGGCGTTGCGACACGACCCCGATCTCGCAGCCGAACGCGCCCGCCAGGCGGCGGAGAAGCGCGGCGTGTGGGTCGAGGACCGCATCGACGGGACGAGCGAGATCAACGCCGTCACCGGCACGCCTGATGCTCGTGCATTCGACGCCGCACTCAACCACGTCGCGACCGCGCTCAACCTGCTCGGTGACGGTGACAGTCGGGACGTTCGGCGGGCCAAGGCCATCGGGGTGCTGGCGGACCCTCAGTACGCCCTCGACCTCACGACCTCCTCCGGGGACGGCACAAGGACAGCAGCGCTGCACCAGCAGGGCCGCCGCCCCCAAGCCATCGCAGGGCCGGTCGTGCACATCCACCTGCACACCGCTGCGGTGGCCGGAGTGCAGGTCGGTGCAGCCGCGGTCGTGGCCGTGGGCGAGGTCGCTCGCGTCGATGGAGTCGGACCACGCTCGACCGAGGCGATCAAGCAGTGGCTGGCCACGCTCGCACCCGGAGCCGTCGTCAAGGTCACTCCTGTTGTCGACCTCAGCGAGCGGATCAGCGTCGACGCCTACGAGATCCCTGACCGGCTCAGGCGGCAGGTGGAGGAGCGCGACCACAGCTGCCGATTCCCCTGGTGCGGTCGGCGAGGTGGTTTCGACGTCGACCACATCGACGCTTTCGTACCGCGCGACGACGGCGGACCGCCGGGCCAGACGAACACCCACAACCTCGCTCGGTTGTGCCGCTTCCACCATCGCGTGAAGACGCACTCGCGATGGAGCTACGTCCGACGGCGCGACGGCGTTCTCGTGTGGACCTCGCCCTTGGGGCGCACCTACACCGTGGACGAGTCCGGCACCTCCCCGGCGACGGAGCAACCACGCACCTTGCCCGCCTGAACTGACCCGACGGGACCGGACCGGACCGGACCGGCGAGCAGAGGGGGTCGGGCTGCCAGGATGCCTCTGTGCCCACCGACCCCGGCCCGTGGAAGCCCATGACGCCCTCCGAGGTCGCAGGCCTCCTCGGGGGCGTGGACTTCCCTTGGTGGGTCGCCGGCGGCTGGGCCATCGACCTCTTCCTCGGCCGCCAGACGCGCGACCATGACGACATCGACGTGCTGATTCTCCGCGACGACCAAGGGGCGATGCAGCAAGCCCTCAGCGGCTGGGACCTGCACGCGGCTGATCCGCCGGGCAGTCTCCGACACTGGCGCGCCGGAGAGGTGCTGTCGGCAGGGGTGCACGACATCTGGTGTCGGCGGGATCCCGGATCGCCGTGGTCGCTCCAGATCATGATCGACGACGCGCAGGACGGGATGTGGCAGTACCGCAGCGACAACCGGATCACCCGCCCGGTGAGTGAGCTCGACGGCAACGCCGTCGGTGACGCCGCGCGCGTGCTCGCTCCGGAGGTGCAGCTGCTGCAGAAGAGCAGATCGCCGCGACCGAAGGACGAGGCTGACTTCCGCGCCGTGCGCCGCATGCTGGGAATCGACCAGCGGGATTGGCTCGTGAGCTCGTTGACCCTGGTGTCGCCGACGCATCACTGGCTCACGCAACTCTGACAACGACCGCTTTCCGCATGAGGCCAACGTCACGCCGCTCATGGCTGCCAAGCGCCCGGAGCTGACTGGCTCGAGCGCGGCGACGCCGTGCCGGCATCTCAGGGCAGCTGGGGATCCGGTTGTCCTGGGTCCGGCCAGGGCAGGAGCCGGGCGCCGATGAGCGCCGCCTGGAGCGTGAGTCGCTGGATGGGGATCGCCGGGTCGTAGCCGGTGAGCGCCGTGATCTTGGCCAGCCGGTAGGTCACGGTCCGCACCGAGACGTGCAACCGGCGGGCCGCCTCGGTCGAGACCTCCCCTGCGGCGATGTAAGCGTCGAGGGTGTCGAGAAGTGGCTCCGCGCCACCTCTTGCCTGGGCCAACGGCGTCAGCACGGTCTCGACGAGGTCGGCCAGAGCGACCCGGTCACGCCCCAGCACGCGGTAGATCAAGACGTCGCGCGTCTGCACCATGTCGTCGTCGGGGTGCAGGCGCTCGGCCAGCGTCATCGCCTCACGCGCCTGTCGGTAGGAGCGCGCGACCCCGTAGGCGCCGGGGTAGCGACGACCGACCGCGACGCGCCAGGACTTGCGTGGCGATGACCGGCGCAGGACGTCGTGCAGCCGCCGGGCCGGCTCGTCGACATCGCCGCCGTCCGTCTCGGACGGTACGACGGCGACCACGTAGCCGGCTCTGGTCGTGACGAGGACATCTCTCTCGCCGTACCGGTCGACGACCGCACGGGTGAGGGCGCTCTCGTCGCGCTCGTCCACCGGGCCGCCGCTCCGCGGTCCCGCGAGCACGACCTGGTGGGTGGCGCTGAGGTCGAGTCCGAACGGTTCAGCGCGTTGCACCATGCCCGCGACGTCGGCGTCGCCGCGGAGGAGGTCGTCGATGAACTCCAGGCGGGCAGTCTCCTCCTGCCGGATCAGTGACTGCCCTGCGCTCGAGTAGCCCTGGACGAGCACGGGGACGGCGGCGCGGATCGCGGTGAGCACCGTGCGTCCCGTCGGCTGCTGCGGCGCGCCGCGGGGCGGCGTGTCCCACGCCTCGGTGGCGGTCGTCAGGTAGAGGTCCACGGCCTCACCGGCAGTCATGCCTTGCTCGGCTGCCTTGGAGCCCGCCGCCCGGATGTCGTCGAGGTCTGCTTCGGTGAGCGGCTCGTCGTCCCGAGCGATGCGATGGGCGACCTGCTCGAAGATCTGGGTCACGTGCGGGGGCGGACGGTGGGCCTCACCACGCGTCGAGACCACTGCAGAAGGACGCGCCATGCGGCCATTCTGACCCCTGAGGCCCCCAGCACCCGGCCAGTGATGAGATTGCCGACGACCGGCAACGCCGACCGGGCCGGAATGGCCGGTCGTGGCCCTGTGATCCATGGTGCCGGGCGCCCATGATGGTCACCACCACCGCCCCCCGGCCGTCATGGACGGGCCTCCGAACCAGAGGTCGCGCGACGGTCGAGGAAGAGATGACTCAGGGGTGGTCTTCGAAGGAGTGAGCGCGATGACCCAACTGCTCTCGTCAGAGTCACCACCCACCGTCCCCCCGCCCTCCGCGGACCACGCCCGGCACTGGCAGCGACTTGAGGCAGAGCGTCGTTTCCGGCTCGAGCAGCTCGCGGCGCTCGACGCCGAGGCTCCTCCGACGCCTCGTCACGAGAGCGTGCAGCAGGCGCTACGGATCGCCGCGACCACAGCACTCGACGAGATCGAAGCCGCCCTCGGTCGCTTGCAGGACGGTCGCTACGGCGTGTGCGTCACCTGCGCTCTCCCGATACCCGCCGAGCGTCTGGACGTCCTGCCCATGACGTCGCTGTGCATGGCGTGCCACTACAACGAGCAGAACTGCCGGCTCGCCGGGTCGGGACGTGGAGGTGACGGCCGAGGCGCGTGAGGGCAGGCATCAGCCGCGGGCAACCGGTCGGCCGGAGTCGGTGACCCACTCGCTCCACGAGCCGGGGTACAGCGCCGCTGCCACGCCGATCAGCTCGAGCGCGAGCACGTCGTGGGCCGCCGTGACCCCCGAGCCGCAGTAGACCGCCACGCCGCCGGTCGACTGCAGCACCGGCCCGTAGGCCTCGCGCAACCCCTCGACCGACCGGAACCGTCCCGTCCGAGGACCTTCTGGCTCGAGGTTGCGGGCCGTGGGCACGTTGACCGCACCGGGGACATGGCCGGCCACCGGGTCGACCGGCTCGACGTCGCCGCGGAACCGCTCCGGTGCGCGGGCGTCGACGAGCGAACCACTCCGGGCCACCGAGGCCGCGCCTGTCGCGTCGACGACCGGCATCCCGCCGGGATGCGGCTCGAAGTCCCCGTACGCCGGAGCGACGACGCCCGTCTCGACAGGCGATCCCAGCCGACGCCACTCCGACCACCCACCGTCGAGCAGTCGCACGTCGGCGTGACCGTGGTGGCGCAGGAGCCACCAGGCACGCGCCGCCGCAGTGCCGCCGCTGTCGTCGTACACGACCACCCCCCGCGACCCGCTCACACCGCACCGACGCATCGCCTCGCCGAAGCGAGCCGGGTCGGGCAGCGGATGGCGCCCCCGCTCCCCGGGCGGGTCCGCCAGGTCGGCGTCCAGGTCGACGAAGGCGGCACCGGGCAGGTGCCCGGCCTCGTGCTCCGCCCTGCCGTCACTGCTGCCGAGCTGCCACCGCACGTCGAGGAGCGTGCGCGGGAGGCCGTCCGCGAGCAGCTCCTCCGGCGTGATCAGCGGGCTCATCACGCGAAGTATCGCAGCAGCCACGGCCGCATCAGGTGAAGGGCAGCGGCTCACCGATCATCGACACAGCCCGGGCGCGTGCGGCGGTCAGCCGCCGTCGGTGGTGCTGCCGGCACAGCACCTCGTAACCGATCTCGGGCGGTGAGCCGGCCTGCGACTCGACGTCACCCACCACGATCACCTCGCCCTCGGTGACCATCTCGCCGTTCTCGGTGCGGGCGTTGTGGGTCGCCCGCTTGCCGCACCAGCACAGGGCCTCGACCTGCAGCACGTGCATGCGGTCGGCCAGCTCGACCAGCCGCCCGGACCCGGGGAACAGGCGGGTGCGGAAGTCGGTGAGGATGCCGAAGCAGAACACGTCGATCTGCAGCTCGTCGACCACGCGGGCCAGCTGCTCGACCTGCTCAGGGGTGTAGAACTGCGCCTCGTCACAGATGAGGTAGTCGATCCGCGCGCCGTGGGTCAGCCCATCCACGACGTGCCGCCAGAAGTCGAGCTCGGGCCCGGCCTCGAGCGCCTCCTGGACGAGCCCGAGACGGGAGGACACCTTCGCGCTCCCTGCCCGGTCGTGGCTGGTGAACAGCAGCCCGATCCGGCCCCGGGCCGCGTGGTTGTGGTTGGTCTGCAACGCCAGCGTCGACTTGCCCGAGTCCATCGTCCCGGTGAAGTACTGCAGCTCGGCCACGGGTGAGCATCCTAGGTCGCCCGGTGACCCTTCAGGCGACCAGCACCGGCACCAGCATCTCCGCCGACGTCAACGAGCCGTGCATCCCGATCAGCTTGGCCTCGTAGGGGAAGTCCCTGCTGCTGAGCACCGTGTGGTTGCCACGGCAGGCGACGACCACGTCGCCCAGCCGCGGCCACACCTCCGCCGAAACGGCGCCGAACCAGCCGCGACCGACGGCCTCCTCGCGGCTGAGCACCAGCGCCGCACCGCCCATCACCTCTCGCCAGGTCCTGACCACGTCCTCGACCGCTCCGGCCCGGCAGTAGAGGTGCCGGAACCTCGCTTCCCCTCCCACGAGCGCCACCCCGTCGCGGAGCTCGAGCCGTTCGTCGACGTCGAAGCGGCCCTCGGCCGGGGCGTCGACCATGCCGTGGTCGGCGACCACGACGATCCTCGTGTCACCGGGCAGCTCTTCGCGGAGCCGTTCGGCGGCCAGGTCGATCATCCCCAGCTGTGCCAGCCACTGCGGCGAGGCGACGCCGTAGCGGTGGCCGGTCCAGTCGAGGTCGCCGTCGTACATGTAGGTCACCGACGGCGCCCTGGACCCGGCCGCCTGCACCGCGACCAACCGCTCCCCCAGCCGGTCGGCCCCGACGAAGTCCGCTCCTCGGCAGCTGACATCGGTCAGCCCAGACCCGGCGAACTCGCGCTTGTTCACGACGGTCGTGTGGACTCCCGCCGCAGCCAGCCGCCCGAACGCGGTGGGATGCGGCTGCCACGCACGCGGGTCCACCGACTTGTGCCACGACAGCGCGTTCAGCAGCTGGTCGGTGCCCGGGATCCTCGAGGTGAAGCCGACCACGCCGTGGCTCCCTGGCGTCAAGGCGGTGCCGAGCGAGGTGAGGCTGGTCGCCGTCGTCGACGGCACCCCCACGGTGGCGGGTTCGGAGCCGCCGATCAGCGAGTGGAGGTACGGCGCGTCGGCGGGATGGTCCCGCAGCAGCTCGAAGCCCATCCCGTCGACCAGGAAGACGACGTAGCGGGGCGCCTCCGGCAGCCGCAGACCCCCGGCCGGCTCCGCGTCGCCGTCGGCGAAGGTGTGCCCGACCCCGAGTGCCTCGGCCACGGCCGGCAGGACGTCGCTCAGCGAGCGGTCCCGGTAGGCCGGCTCCACGAAAGCCGGCGCCTCCTCGGCGGGAGCACCCCATGCCTCGGGCACCGGCCATGGACCAGCCGCCGTCACCTGACGTTCACCGGACCGACGCCGCGCCCACGGTCCTCGCCGACAGCGACCGGGCGAAGTCCAGGAGGTCGTTCACCGCCTCGGGACCCTCCGCCGCCGCGCTGACCCGCAACGAGAAGTCGTCGGAGCCCAGCACGCCCGTGTAGCCGTGGTCTGCCTCGCACGCCGGGTCACCGCAGCTGGCCGGCTCGAGGTCGATCCGGTTGACCGCACCCCAGCCGACCGACAGGACGGCCTCGTTGGGGACCGGCATCGCGGCGCTCGCGCCTGCGTAGGTCTCGGGGTTGGCCACCATCCGGTTGACGACCACCGTCCGCACGGAGCCGAGGTCCACCGCCTCGGTCGTGGACGAGGTGTAGGGCGCCGGCAGGACGTCGTCGGGTGCGTGCTCGTCGGTGTGCGCGAGGATCAGCCGGCTCGGGGTCAGGACGAGCACCGTGGCGTGGCGACGGACCTCGTCGCGCTCGTCGATCGTCGGCTCGTGGTGCAGCAGGTGGGCCTCCACACTCTCCCCCGCGACCGCGGCGAAGACCGCCTCGGCGACGACGTCCGGGTAGTAACCGGACGCCTCGATCGCAGAGCGCAGGTCGTGGGATCTGTCGGTCACGCGGTGCATGGCGCTCAGTGTGTCACGGGGCCCTGACCGGGCTTCCGCGCGTGGAGGCCGCGCTTCACTGCGGCTGGCTCACCGTGATCACCGGGCCCGTGCCCGGCTCGCCCGAGGCCATCCGGCGGGCGTACCAGTCGGTCCGCGCGTCCACCGCCGGCTCCACCCGCGCGTGCCCGGTCAGCACCGTCGCGCCACGCACACCGATGATCACCAGCGGTAGGTCGAGGGCCCGGACCTGGGGAAGGTCGTTCTTCATCTGGGCGACCTGGAGCAGGAGCTGCTCCAGCGCGCCGGTGTCCACGGGCTCGCTGCCGCGGTAGCCCAGGAGCAGCGGCGCTGCCTTGAGCTCCCGCACCATCTCGGCCGCGGCCAGTGCGTTCATCGGCGGGATGCGGAACGCGCAGTCGCCGAGCAGCTCGCTGGCCGCACCCGACAGCCCGAAGGAGACGACCGGGCCGAACAACGGGTCCTCGGCGGCGTGGATCGCCACCGGCACGCCCGAGGCTGCGTTGCGCTGGACGACGAAGGCGGCGGACGAGCGCAGGTCGATCCCGGCGTGCATCGTCGCCCAGGCGATGCGCATCTCCTCCTCGGTGTCGATGTTGCGCCACACGTGCGCCAGGTCCGGCCGGTGCCGCAGGTGGTCGGCGGTGGCCTTGAGCACCACGTCCCACCCGAGCCGCTCGGCTGCGGCGACCGCACCGTCGGCGGAGGTGACGGGGACGCGCTCCCACAGGTCGATGCCGTAGGCGGCGAGCAGCTCGATGATCTCGGCGTCGGACAGGTCGCGTCCTTCGGGCGACGTGACAAGGGCGTTGGTCACCGTGGCGCGCGCCCGGACCTGGTCCGCGGCGGCGGGTGCGACGAACTCGCCCTCCGGCCGCTCCAGCCAGGTGGCGTACTCCACCGCCCGGGCCAGCGCCCTGACCGCCGAGTCGGGCGAGCCGTACGACGGGACCGACCCCCGACCGGCGGAGCTGCCGGCGACGTCGGGCACGCGGAGGAGCTCCGGGATCCCCTGGGCAGCCAGGAAGGTCGACAGCACCGGCTTGTCGCTCTGCTCGCCCACCACCGCCAGCACGGTGGCGACCTCGGCGCCGGTGGTGTTCACCGGAGGCAGGAAGACGGCCACGACCGCGTCGACCTCCGGGTCGTCGATCGCGGCGTCGAGCGAGATCTCGAAGTCCTCGGCGGTGGCCTCGGGACGCAGCCCACCCGTGGTGCGCACCTCCAGACCGGCAGCCACCGCCGCGTCAGCGGCGATGAGCGCCAGCGCGTCGGAGTTGCCGACGATCGCGACCCGGTTGCCGCGCGGGAGCGGCTGGTGGGCGAGGAGCTGGGCCACGTCGAACATCTCGTCCAGGCTGTCGACCTGGATCACCCCGGCCTGGCGGAACATCGCGTCCACGGCGGCGCGGCCCGCCTGGCTGATCCGTACGGCGTGACCCATCGGCACACCCTGGGTCGCCCGCCCGGACTTCACCGCGATCAC
The DNA here is from genome assembly GCA_902805845.1 of uncultured Nocardioidaceae bacterium. GTDB lineage: Bacteria > Actinomycetota > Actinomycetes > Propionibacteriales > Nocardioidaceae > Marmoricola_A. The sequence continues at coordinate 17,521 of CADCUI010000031.1, read as the reverse complement.
CGGCTTCCGCCGGGAGACCCGGCGGGCGATCCGGCTGAACTTGCGCGGGTTGCCGATCGACTCCAGGTAGAGCAGGACGACCTCCGTCGCGTCGTCCTCCTCCCAGTACTGCAGCAGGTCGTTGCCGGACACGTCCGCGCGGTTGCCGGCTGACACGAAGGTCGAGAGCCCCAGGCCCCGGCGCGACACGTTCTCGAGGATCGTGATGCCGAGCGCCCCGGACTGGCAGAAGAACCCCGCACGGCCCCGCGGCGGCATGACGGGCGACAGTGACGCGTTGAGCGCGTGGTCACCGGCGGTGTTGATGACGCCCAAGGCGTTCGGGCCGATGAGCCGCAGCCCGTAGCTGCGGCACAACCGGAGCAGCTGCCGCTGCCGCCGGCGACCTTCCTCGCCGGCGTCGGCGAAGCCGGCCGAGACCACCACGAGACCGTGGACGCCCTTCTTCGCGCAGTCCAGCACGACGTCCGGGACGGCTTCCGCGGCGACCGCGACGACAGCGATGTCGACCTCGTCGGGGATGTCGGTGACCCTGTCGTAGGCCGGCATGCCGGCCACCGCGTCGGCCGCCGAGTTCACCGAGTACACCCGGCCCTGGTAGCCGCCGAGGACGAGGTTGCGCACCAGCCGGTGCCCGACGGTGTCCCGGCGCCGGCTGGCCCCGACGATCGCGACGCTCCTGGCGCAGAAGAACCGCTCCACCGACGCCGACTCGGCCCGGTGCTCCCGGGCCTGCATCACCTCCACGGAGGTGAGGGTCGGGTCGATGGAGAGCTCGAGGTGCATCACACCGTCCGCGAAGCCGCCCGTGATCCGGTAGCCGGCCTCCCGGAACACCTGCAGCATGCCGACGTTGTCAGGCAGCACCTCGGCGACGAACCGCTCCACGCCGATCTCGCGACCGACCTGCGCGAGGTGCTCGAGCAGGAGCTGGCCGATGCCGCGGTGCTGGTGCCGGTCCTGGACGAGGAACGCCACCTCGGCGGCGGCGCCCTCGAGCCCTTCCTCGTCCCCCTCGAGCCGCTCGAACTGGCCCAGGGCGATGATCTGCTCGGCCACCGTCAGCACCAGCGCGACGCGGTGGTGGTGGTCGACGTCGACGAACCGGCGTACCTCCCGCTCGCTCAGGGTCGGCATCGCCGCGAAGAACCGGAAGTACTTGGACTGGGGCGAGACCTGCTCGTAGAAGGACACCACCAGCTCCGCGTCCGCGGGTGAGACCGGGCGCAGGTGGGCGGTGCCCCCGTCGCGGAGGAGGACGTCGGCCTCCCAGTGTCGCGGAGAGGCGGTCCCTACCCCGGGTGCGTCGGTCACGCAGTCGAATCTATCGCCCGCGCGCGGCACCCGGCGTGCCTGAGGTCCGCCTGTCCGGGTGCTCGGGGACAATGCGCCCCGTGGCCCGAACCAGCTCTCGTCGCAGTACTCCCACGCTCGTCCCCGACGACTTCGAGGAGCACATCGTCGACATCGACGTCGGCGACGAGATGCGCACCAGCTTCCTGGAGTACGCGTACTCGGTGATCTACAGCCGCGCCCTGCCGGACGCGCGGGACGGCCTGAAGCCGGTGCAGCGGCGGATCCTCTACACGATGGCCGACATGGGGCTGCGCCCCGACCGCGGGCACGTGAAGTCGGCACGCGTGGTCGGCGAGGTCATGGGCCGGTTGCACCCGCACGGCGACGGCGCCATCTACGACGCCCTGGTCCGCATGGTCCAGCCGTGGTCGATGCGGCTGCCGACGGTCGACGGCCACGGCAACTTCGGCTCTCCCGACGCCGGTCCCGCGGCGATGCGCTACACCGAGTGCCGGATGGCGGCGGTCGCGCTGCCGATGACCGTCTCGATCGACGAGGACACCGTCGACTTCCGCGCCAACTATGACTCCCGCGAGCTCGAGCCGTCGGTGCTGCCGGCTGCCATCCCGCACCTTCTCGTCAACGGCGCCTCGGGCATCGCGGTCGGCATGGCGACGAACATGGCACCGCACAACCTCGTCGAAGTCGTGCAGGCGCTGCGGCACCTCGTCACCCACCCGACCGCCGACCTCGAGACGCTGATGCGCTTCATCCCCGGACCGGATCTGCCCGGAGGCGGCCGCATCGTCGGCCTCGACGGGGTCCGTGACGCCTACGCCTCCGGTCGCGGCACGTTCAAGATGCGCGCCACCGCGCGCGTCGAGAGCGTCACGCCACGCCGCAAGGGCATCGTCGTGACCGAGCTGCCCTACGGCGTCGGGGCCGAGAAGGTGATCGAGCGGATCAAGGCGCTGGTCCAGGGCAAGAGGCTCCAGGGCATCAGCGACGTCAAGGACCTCACCGACCTGGAGAAGGGGCTCCATCTCGTCATCGAGGTCAAGGGCGGCTTCAACCCTGACGCCATCTTGGAGGAGCTCTACCGGCTCACGCCGATGGAGGACTCCTTCGGCATCAACGCGGTCGCGCTCGTCGACGGCCAGCCGCGCACCCTGGGGCTCAAGCAGCTGCTGGAGGTCTACCTCCAGCACCGGTACGACGTGGTGCGCCGCCGTTCGGCCTTCCGCCGCACCAAGGCGGCCGACGAGCTGCACCTGGTCGAGGGGCTCCTGCTCGCGATCGTCGACATCGACGAGGTCATCCAGCTCATCCGCGCCAGCGAGAACGCCGGCGAGGCCCGGGAGCGGCTGATGTCGGTGTTCGACCTCAGTGAGCGACAGGCGAACCACATCCTCGACCTGCAGCTGCGGCGCCTCACGCGCTTCTCCCGGATCGACCTCGAACGACGCCAGGACGAGCTCCACCGGATCATCGAGGAGCTCGACCTGATCCTGTCCGACGAGGGGGAGCTGCGGCGGGTCGTCTCCACCGAGCTCGCCGAGGTCGCGAAGGCGCACGGCACGCCACGGCGCACGGTGCTCCTGCAGTCGGCCGGACAGCCGGCCACCTCGGCGGCGCCGCTGGAGGTCGCCGACGACCCGTGCTTCGTGCTGCTCTCCTCCGCGGGGCTGCTCGCTCGCACCAGCGATGCCGAGTCGCCGGGCACCGACGGCGCCCGGGCCTCCCACGACGTCGTCGTCTCGGCTGTCCCGGCCACCGCCCGCGGGCAGGTCGGCGTCGTCACCTCGTCCGGCAGGCTGGTCCGGCTCGACGTCCTCGACCTGCCGATGCTGCCGCCGACGGCCAACGCGCCCCACCTGCAGGGGGGCGCACCGGTCGACGCGTTCCTCGCCCTGGACGGCGGTGAGCGGGCGCTGGCGCTGTGCGGGCTGGCCGACACCGGACCCGGTGTGGCGCTCGGCACCCGGCAGGGAGCGGTCAAGCGGGTGCAGCCGGAGCTCCTGGGCAGGGATTCCTGGGAGGTCATCCGGCTCGCGGACGGTGACGAGGTCGTGGGCGCCGTACAGCTGACCACCGGGGAGGAGCAGCTCTGCTTCGTCACCAGCGAGGCACAGCTCCTCCACTTCCCGGCGGCAGGGGTCCGACCGCAGGGACGGGGTGCCGGAGGCGTGGCCGGGGTCCGGCTCGGCACCGGGCACGAGGTGGTGTTCTTCGGCGCCTTCACCCCGAACGACGACGCAGTCGTGGTGACCGTGGCGGGGTCGTCGTCGGCGCTGCCCGGGACCGAGGCAGGCACGGTCAAGGTGACGCCGTTCGCGGAGTACCCGGCGAAGGGCCGGGCCACCGGCGGCGTCCGCTGCCACCGGTTCCTGCGCGGCGAGGAGCGGCTGCAGCTCGCCTGGGCCGGCCCCGGTCCGGCCAGGGCCGCTGCCGCCTCCGGAGCGCCGGTCGAGCTGCCCCCCGCCACCGGGCGACGGGACGGCTCCGGCGTCCCGGTGGCGCAGCCGGTCGCAGCCGTCGCCGCCCCCCTCCGTGTCAGGCTTGCCCCATGACCGCGTCGACCGGCCACCGCCGCACCCCGTCGTGGCGCCCGCTGGCACCGTCGCTGCTGCTCGCCGTGCTGGTTCTCGTCGGCTGCGGCGGCGGGTCGACCACCGAGGACCCGGAGGACGCGCTCGCGGGTGCGAAGAAGGCGCTCGACGACACCAGCGGCGTCACGATCTCGCTCGAGACCGCCACGCTGCCGGACGGCGTGGACGGCATCCTCGAGGCCAACGGCGTCGGCACCCACGCACCCGCCTTCGACGGAGAGCTGGCGGTGTCGGTCGACGACCTCAGCGTGAAGGTGCCGGTGGTGGCGGTGGAGGGCAAGGTCTTCGCCAAGCTCCCGTTCACGCAGAAGTTCGTCGACGTCGACCCGGGTGACTACGGCGCTCCCGACCCGGCGGACCTGATGGATCCCGCCGGTGGCATCTCCGCGTGGCTGACCGCCGCGACCGGGGTCGAGGCGGGAGAGCAGGTGCGTGAGGGCGACAAGGTGCTCACCACCTATGACGGCACGGTGCCGGGGACGGCCATCGCCGACGTCATCCCGAGCGCCGACAGCTCCGCGAGGTTTCCTGCGACCTTCCGGGTCGACGACGACGGTCGGCTCGACAGCGCCGACATCTCCGGGCCGTTCTACGGCGACCAGGGCACGGTCGACTACACGCTGACCCTGAGCGGTTACGGCACCCAGCAGGACATCACCGCCCCGTGACGCCTCCCGGTGGCGCCGACCGCACCGCTCGGGCGCTGCTCGGCCTGGCCGCCGTCGCCGTCGCGTTCGCCGCAGCGGACACCTACGTGGTGGTCCTCGCGCTGCCCGACATGATGGCGTCCGCGGGGCTCTCGGCGGAGGACCTGCAGCGGGCTGCGCCCATCGTCTCGGGGTTCCTGCTCGGCTACGTGGCGGTGCTCCCACTGATCGGTCGGATCGCGGACATGCGCGGTCGGGTTCCGGTGCTCACCGGCTCCCTGGTCGTCTTCGCCATCGGCTCGCTCGTGACCGCTGCCGCCTACGACCTCCCCTCCATGGTCGTCGGCCGCACGCTGCAGGGCGTCGGGGGCGGGGGGCTGGTTCCGGCGACGCTGGCCCTGGTCGCCGACCTCTACCCTCCCCGCAGACGCAGCGTCCCGCTCGGCATCGTCGGCGCGGTCCAGGAGCTCGGCAACGTGGTCGGCCCCCTGTACGGCGCCGTCGTCCTCGCCTTCGGATCCTGGCGCGACATCTTCTGGATCAACCTCGCCGTCGGTCTGGTGCTCGCCGCGGTCATCCGCACCGCGCGGAGCCTGCCCGCGCCCGCCTCGGGCCCGGCCGTGAGGAGGAACCTCGGCCGGGATCCACTCGGGGCGCTCCTGTCCTGCGGCGTCGTGGCCGCTGTGCTGGTGGTCATGCTGGAGCCGCGTCGGCTGGCGCAGGACGTCACGCTGGGGCTGGCCCTCGTCCCGGTCACCGGCGACAGCCGGTGGGCCTCGCCGCTGGCGATCGCCGGCTACGTCCTCGCCGGCCTGCTGCTGGTCCGCAGCCTCACCGCCGTGACCCCGCTGCTGGAGGTCCGGTCCTGGCTCGCGCTCGGCGCGCGGGTCGACGTCGTGGGGTCGCTGCTGCTGGCGCTGGCCCTCGCCGGCGTGATCCTGGCCTTCGCGACCGCGGACCCGGAGGTGCAGGTGCTCGCCCCCTCCGGCCCGTGGCTCCTGCTGGGCAGTGCGGTGGCGGCGGCGGCGTTCTGGTTCCGCAACCGTGCGGTGGCCAACCCGCTGGTGCCCCCCGGGGCGATGGCGTCGACCCCGGCCTGGGGGGCGATGGTGGTCAGCTTCTTCGTCGGCAGCGCCCTCATCGCGGCGCTGGTCGACATCCCGATCTTCGCCCGGATCACCGTCTACGACGACTCGCAGCTGGCTGCGGCGCTCGTGCTGGTGCGCTTCCTCGTGGGGCTCCCGGTCGGCGCCGTCGTAGCCGGCTGGCTCTTGCGCCGCTGGAGCGCGGCGGTCGTCGCCGCGGCCGGGATGGCGCTGGCGTGCGCCGGCTTCGCGGCGATGTCCCAGTGGGGGTTGGACTCGCTCCGCAGCCCGGCGGCAACCGTCCCGCTGCTGCTGGCCGGAGTGGGCGTCGGGCTGACGTTGACGCCGGTCAACGCGGCGCTGCTCGCCGCCACCGACGACGCCGTCCACGGGGTGGCCAGCGCGCTGCTGGTCGTCTCGCGCATGGTCGGCAAGCTGGTCGGCATCAGCGCGCTGACCACCATCGGGCTGCGGCGCTACTACGCCGAGCAGTCCGACCTGCCGGCTCCCAAGGAGGTCTGTCCCGACGGCAGCAGCCGCTGCGAGGAGTTCACCCTCATCCTCCGCGAGGCCGGGCTCACCCAGCTCCAGACGATCTTCCTCGGCGCTGCGATCTGCTGCCTGGTGGCCGGTCTGGTGGCCCTGGTGGTCTTCCGACACGTCGACACGGGTCAGGCGAGACGCTCACCGACGAGGCGGAGCTGGGCCGGCGCCACCGAACGCCAGTAGCCGACGGTCACCGCGTCCACGAAGCAGCAGCCCCCGGCGGGTCAGCCCCCGCTCCTCCATGTCGGCGATCGCAGGACGTTCGCTAGCGTCGTGGTGTGACCGAGCACCTGACCCCTGACGCGACGGCGCAGGCGGCTCCTGAGGGAAGCCAGCCGTTCGCCGACCTGTTGGACGCGAACCGGCGGTTCGCCGAGAGCTTCTCGCTCGCGGGCTTCGACGGCGTTGCGCACGCCGGGGTGGCCATCGTGACCTGCATGGACTCGCGCATCGACCCCCTCGGCATGGTCGGGCTTAACCCGGGAGACGCGAAGATCTTCCGCAACCCGGGTGGCCGGGTCACCGACCAGGCGCTGGAGGCGCTCGTCCTCGGAGTGCACCTCCTCAACGTCGAGCGGGTGCTGGTGGTGCCGCACACCCGGTGTGCCGTGGCCTCGAACACCGAGCAGGAGCTCCGGTCCCGGGTAGCCGCGTCGGCGGGCGTGGACGCCACCTGGCAGCGGTTCCATGTGGTGGAGGACCAGCTCGCGGCGCTGCAGCGGGACGTGCGCAGGGTGACCTCCCACCCGCTCGTCCCCGCCTCGGTCCGCGTCGGCGGCTTTCTCTACGACGTCGACACCGGACTGCTGACCCACCAGGTGTGACAGGTGACCGGTCCGGGGGCATGCCTCTCGAGGAGGTGCTGTCGGTCCTCGCCGCCGTGGAGTCGACCGGCTGCCGCTACTGGCTCGAGGGCGGCTGGGGAGTGGACGCCCTGGTCGGGCGGCAGACCCGCCCTCACCGTGACGTCGACATCGACCTGGACGCGACGTGCGAGGCGGCGGTCCTGGAGGTGCTGGGAGCCGCCGGATACGTCGTCGAGACGGACTGGCGCCCCAACCGGGTCGAGCTCGCAGGACCGGGTCCAGGACGGGTCGACCTCCACCCTCTCGTCCTCGACGACGACGGCAGCGCCCGGCAGGCGGCCCTGGGCGATGGTTGGCACGAGTTTCCCCGGACGTTCTTCACGACGGGACAGCTCGGTGGGGTGAACGTGCCCTGCGTGTCCCTGGCGGCGCAGCGGGTGTTCCACTCCGGCTACCCGCTCCGCGACGTCGACACCCACGACCTCGCCGTCCTCGACGAGCTCGACGGTCGCTGAGTCAACCGGTGCGGGGCAGGCGGTCACTCGTCGCTGGATCGTGAGAACCGGGCGGGACGGCGGCGTCAGGCGTCGATGAGCTCGGCGTCGATCTCATAGGCACCGGCCACGATGAACTCCTTGCGGGGGGCGACCTCGCTCCCCATCAGCAGCTCGAAGACCCCCGCCGCGGTCAGGGCGTCGTCGACGGTGATCCGGCGCAGCGTCCGGTGGCGGGGGTCCATCGTCGTCTCCGCCAGCTGGTCGGCGTCCATCTCGCCGAGCCCCTTGTAGCGCTGCACCGGGTCCTTCCACCGCATCCCCTTCTTGGCGAGCTCGGCGAGCTTCCGCTGCAGCTCGGCGTCGGAGTAGGTGTAGACGTAGCGGTCCGTCCCCTTCTCGCCGCCCTTCCGGCGGGGCGGGTTGGTCAGCTCGATGCGATGCAGCGGCGGGACCGCCGAGAAGACGCGTCCGGCGGTGATGAGCTCAGGCATGTACTTGAAGAACAGCGTCGTGAGCAGGCACCGGATGTGGGCACCGTCGGAGTCGGCGTCGGCCATGAAGACGATGCGCCCGTAGCGGGCCTGATCGATGTCGAACGTGCGGCCCGACCCTGCCCCGACCACCTGGATGATCGAGGCGCACTCGGCGTTCTTCAGCATGTCGCCGGTGGACGCCTTCTGCACGTTGAGGATCTTGCCGCGGATCGGCAGCAGTGCCTGGAACTCGCTGTTGCGCGCCATCTTGGCGGTGCCGAGCGCCGAGTCGCCCTCCACGATGAAGAGCTCGGTGCGCTCGTTGTCGCCGGACCGGCAGTCGGCGAGCTTGGCGGGGAGCGCCGAGGACTCCAGTGCGCTCTTGCGCCGCTGGTTGTCGCGCTGCTGGCGGGCGGCGATACGAGTGCGGGAGGCGTTCGCGACCTTCTCCAGAGCCAGCTTGGCCTCGGCCTTCTCGACCCGCTTGGTCGAGGTCAGGAATTTCTTGAGCTCGGCGGCCACCACCTTGCGCACCACCGAGCGCGCCGCCGGCGTGCCGAGCACCTCCTTGGTCTGCCCCTCGAACTGCGGCTCCGCGAGCCGCACCGTGACCACCGCGGTCAGCCCCTCGAGGACGTCGTCCTTCACCACGTCGGGCTCGGCCACCTTGAGGGTCTTGGTGTCGCGCAGCACGTCGTTGAACGTCTTCGTGACCGCTGCCTCGAAGCCGCCCACGTGGGTGCCGCCCTTGGGCGTGGCGATGACGTTGACGTAGGAGCGGATCTCGGTCTCGTAGCCGGTGTCCCACCGCAGCGCCACGTCCACGTGGAGGTCGCGCTCGACGTCCTGAGGCGTCATGTGGCCCTTGTCGTCGAGCAGCGGCACCGTCTCGGTGAACCGGTCGTGGCCCTCCAGCCGGAGCACCTCGGTCACTGGTTCGCCGTGCGAGAGGAACTCGCAGTACTCGGTGATGCCGCCGTCGTGCCGGAACCGCTCCTCGACCCGTTCGGCGCCTCGGAGGTCGCGGACGACCAGCTCCAGCCCCGGCACGATGAACGAGGTCTGTCGGGCCCGTGTCACCAGGTCGTCGAAGTGGAAGGCGGCGTCGCGGGTGAAGATCTGGCGGTCGGGCCAGAACCGCACCCGGGTGCCGGTCTTCCCCTTGGCCACGCGCCGGCCCTTGTGCAGCCCGGACTGCGGGTCGAACGAGCCGTTCGGGCCCTCCCCGGCGAACACCCCCGGCGTCCCTCGCCGGAAGGACATGTGCTGGGTGGCCGGGCTCCGGTCGACCTCGACGTCCAGGCGGGCCGAGAGCGCGTTGACGACCGACGACCCCACGCCGTGGAGGCCCCCGGTGGCGTTGTAGGAGCCGCCGCCGAACTTCCCGCCCGCGTGCAGCATCGTGAAGACGACCTCGACACCGGAGAGCCCGGTCTTCGGCTCCTTGTCCACGGGAATGCCCCGGCCGTCGTCGTGGACCTCCGCAGAGCCGTCGGCGTGCAGGGTCACCTCGATGTGGCGGCACACGCCGGCCAGCGCCTCGTCGACGGAGTTGTCGATGATCTCCCACAGGCAGTGCATGAGGCCGCGGGTGTCGGTGGAACCGACGTACATCCCCGGGCGCTTGCGCACCGCTTCCAGGCCCTCGAGGACCAGCAGGTGGTGAGCGTTGTAGGTGTTGTCGATGACGGCCTCCGGACCCACGCGTGTCGGCGGCCTCGAATGTACCCGCAGCCGCCGGCGGGAGCCGTTCGCGCCACACCGCGCACCCCCTGCGTGCAGGCGGGGATGTCCTCGGGCTGTGCTCGGGATGTGCCAGGGGTGTCGTCAGGGAGTGGTGGGTATACATACCGATGCCACAACAAAGTCCAAAGAACGAGCGGGTTCGCGGTGGGACTCCCGAAGATGGGTCACACTGTCGACACCCGTCCGAACCCGGGCGGTGGCCGAAGAACACTGTGAGGCGACTCACCGGCGCTTGCGGCGGTGGACCGGCGAACGGCGGAACAGGATGCCGTGAGCAGGACGTTGTGCACAGTGACGTCGACGGGAGTCATGGGGACTGCCGGGGCGTCGGACCGACGGAAAGGTTGGCTACCCGTGACCACTGCTGTTGCCTCCAACCCCTTGACCGCGAGCGACCGCTGCGACCGTTGCGGCGCCCAGGCGTACCTTCGCGTCCACCTCGCCAGCGGGAGTGAGCTCCTCTTCTGCGCCCACCACGCCCGCGAGCACGGCGACAAGCTCAAGACGGTGGCCGTGAACGTGCACGACGAGACCGGCAAGCTCCTCGAGGCGCCGAAGGCGACGGCTGAGGGCGAGCGCTGACCCCAGCGGTCCCGCGACCGCCCGACGAGGCCCCGGCGCACGCCGGGGCCTCGTGCTTCTCTGTGAAAGATTGAGCCGGTGGAGCCACACGACCTGATCGCCGGCGCCGTCATCGTCGTAGGTCTGGTCGGCGTCGTCGTACCGCTGCTCCCCGGGACCCTGCTGGTCGCCGGCGCCGTGCTCGGCTGGGCCGCGGTCGTCGGCGAGACCACCGCCTGGGTGCTGGCTGCCGCGGCGCTGGGCGTGCTCGCGCTCGGCACGGTGGTCAAGTACGCGGTACCTCACCGCCGGCTGCGCGCCTCGGGGGTGCCGACCCGCACCCTGGTGGCGGGCGGGCTGCTCGGACTGGTCGGGTTCTTCGTCGTCCCGGTGGTGGGCCTCCCCCTGGGGTTCGTCGCCGGCATCTACCTCTCCGAGGTCCAGCGCCTCGGCAAGGACGCCGCGTGGCCTGCGACCGTGGCCGCGCTCAAGGCGGTTGGCCTGTCCCTGCTCATCGAGCTGGCTGCTGCCCTCGTGGCCGCGGCCCTGTGGGCAGCCGGCGCCTTGGCCACCTGATGGCGGTCGTCCTGGCACTGGTCTCGGCGCTCGCCTACGGGCTCTCGGACTTTCTCGGCGGCGTCGTCGGTCGCGCCTCGTCGGCCTGGCGCGTCGCGGTTGTGGTGCAGGCGGTCAGCACGCTGAGCGCAGCGGCCGTGGCCCTGCTGCTGCCCGGAACTCCCTCAGGAGCGGACCTCGCCTGGGCCGTGCTCGCCGGGACGGGCACGGGCATCGGCGTCGGGTTCCTGTTCCGGGGGCTGGCCGAGGGGCGGATGTCGGTCGTCGCGCCGCTGTCCGCGGTCGGCGCCGCGGTGGTGCCGGTGGGTGTGGGGCTGTTCCTCGGCGAGCGGCCAGGGCCGGTCGTCGCTCTCGCGCTGGTGGCGGCCGGCCCCGGCATCTGGCTGGTGGCACGCAGCGACACGGGGGACCCGGGGGACCCGGGGGACCCGGGTGACCGAGCAGCGGCCGGTACGGCGGCCGACAGGGGCTCTGGAACCGGCGTGCTGGACGGCGTCCTCGCCGGCCTCGGGTTCGGCGTGATGTTCTCGGCGATCGGCCAGGTGGACGAGAGCGCCGGGTGGTGGCCGATCGTGCTCGCCCAAGGGGTGAGCACGGTGGTCGTCGCGCTCGTCGCCACCGCCCTCGGGGCGGCGTGGCGTCCGCAGGGGCCGGCCTGGCGGGCGGCACCGGCCGGGGTGCTCTCCACCGCTGCCCTGGTGACGTTCCAGCTGGCCACCCAGCGCGGCCTGCTGACGGTGAGCTCGGTGCTCGCCTCGCTCTACCCGGCGATCACCGTGCTGCTGGCCGTCGCGCTGCTCCGCGAGCGGATCCACCCCTCCCAGGCCCTCGGTCTCGCGCTGTGCGCCGTCACCGTGACGCTCGTCGCGCTGGCCTGACGCGGCACGCCGGACGGAATCTCGGCGATTCGCCCCTCCGCGGGGCGCGGCCTCCCTACGCTGGGAAGAGTTGCGAGCAGACCGAGGGGGATCACGGGTGGAATGCGAGCACGCCCCTGCCCTCGACGTGGGTCGCCTGCATGAGCTGGACCGACTGGGCGAGCGGGCGGTCGCGCTCGTCGACCGGGCCATCGACAACTTCGTGGCCGGACTCCCGCAGGTGCTCGTCGCGCTCGAGGACGCGCTGGGCCGCGACGACGTCGAGGAGCTCAGGACCACTGCCCACCGGCTGCGCGGCAGCGCGCTCAACCTCGGCGCCGCCCGGGTGGCGGAGGTGACATTGGCGCTCGAGCTCCTCGACGACCGGCCCGACACCACCGGTCTGCACGGACTTCTGCACAACCTCGGCGAGGCTGCCGCAGCCGCGGCGGTCGCACTGCGCGACTACCAGGAGCTCGGCAGGCGGGTCACGCCCTCGAGCCCCGCCCCCCAGTAGCGCCCACGCCGTCGCGGCGGAGGCCGCAGCCGGTCCGTTTGGGAAGCGACACCCGGGTAACCGGGGCCCAGGTGTTCCTCGATCCCGGGGTCGCGGCTGCGCCCAGACCCCTGCGGTCGAGACAACGGCTTCGGGGGTCGCCCGCCGGGCTCCCTCCACTGACACGTCCGAGCGTGTAGTGTGAAAGCACCCCCGGGCAGTCCAGCAGTCGGCTGTCCGGACAGGTTCGGAGCAATCTCTGGGAACGCTTCTCTCTTCGCCTGTCACCGTCAGCGCATCGAGAGCCCCCATGACCGGACGTCCCGACCTCGCGTCGGCGCTTGCCGCCGCCGCACGGTCAATGAACCACAACGTCGACCTCGAGGAGACGCTGCATACCATCGTGACGGCTGCCCGCGACTCGGTGCCGGGCTTCAACCACGTGGGCATCTCAACGTTGCACAGGAACGGCCGGGTGGAGACCAGGGCCGCCACCGGAGATCTCGTGCACACGCTCGACCGGTTGCAGTACGGCCTCGGCGAGGGCCCGTGCGTGGACACCCTCCGGAATGCCGACGTCGTGGTCGCCCCCCGGATCCGGCACGACCAGCGGTGGCCCCGTTACGTTCCCGGGGCGGTCGAGGCGGGGCTCCGTTCGCAGCTGGCGGTGAAGCTCTACCTCGACGACGAAGGCACGATCGGCGGCATCAACTTCTACTCGACGCTCTCCGACGACGTGGACGAGCAAGCAGAGCCGATTGCCGACCTCTTCGCTGCTCACGCTGCGATCGCCCTGGGCAATGCGCGGGAGCGCGCGACGCTCAACGAGGCCCTGCAGTCCCGCAAGGTGATCGGCGAGGCGATCGGGATCCTCATGGAGCGCTACGACATGAACGAGGACCGAGCCTTCGCCTTCCTCGTCCGCGCCTCGTCCCACGGCAACGTCAAGCTCCGCGACATCGCCCAGGAGCTCGTCGACCAGCGCAACGCCGAGTAGCCCCGGCACGGCGCCCACGGCGTAGTGTGGGTGCACGCCGTGGGGGTCGTAGGGACCTCGTTGTGTCCTGGCTCCCAGGTAGAGCCGAGGCCCGGAGGCAGGCACGATGACCGAACATGGCGACTGGTCCCACGAGACCGTCCTCGCGGCTGAGCCCATCAGCGCCCTCAAGGCTCGGCGCTTCGTCTGCAGCCACCTCGTCCACCACGGGCTCCGGTACCTCATGGACCCCGTGCGGCTGGTCGCGAGCGAGCTCGCCACGAACGCCATCTCCCATGCGCGGAGCCCCTTCACCATGACCGTGTCGCAACGTGACGACGCCGTCCTCCTGACGGTCCAGGTCAGGTCGAGATCGATCCCCGCCCAGCCGACCTCGTCGGAGCCGAGGCTCGCCGGGCGCGGGCTGGCCATCGTGGCGCTGTTGAGCCAGGAGTGGGGGGTCTCGACGGACGAGGCCGGCCGCACGTCGGTGTGGGCGTCCTTCGCGGCACGGCGTACGCCGGAGCGACCCACCACCGGGGCGACCCAGTCGTCGTAGCTGTCGTCTACGGTGGCTGACGTGCCGAGCTCGTTGCCGCGCAGCACCCCTGCCGAGCAGGGGGTCGACTCGCAGGCCGTGATGGCCTTCCTCGACGCCCTCGAGGAGCATCCCGATGTCGAGATGCACAGCCTGATGGTGGTGCGGCACGGCCACGTCGTGGTCGAGGGCTGGTGGGCGCCGTACACCTCCGAGCGGGTGCACCTGGTGTACTCGCTCAGCAAGAGCTTCACCGCCACCGCTGCAGCGTTCGCCCAGGCAGAGGGGCTGCTCGACCTCGACGACACCGTGGTGTCGCACTTCCCGGAGTGGGGCGACGAGATCACCGATCCGGCCAGTCGCTCGATCCGGCTCCGCGACGTCGCCACCATGGCGAGCGGTCACACCCGCGACATGCTCGACGAGGCGTTGGCCTCCGACCCGCAGGAGCCCGTGCGCGGCTTCCTCCGCATCCCGCCCGAGGGAGAGCCGGGACGCGCCTTCGCCTACAGCCAGCCCTGCACCTACGCGCTGGCGAGCGTGATCCAGCGCAACGCCGGCATGACCCTCAGCGCCTACCTGCGGCCACGGCTGTTCGATCCGCTCGGCATCGGCCCGGTCGGCTGGCACTGCTGGCCACCCGGGCGTGAGCAGGGGTTCAGCGGCCTTCACGTGCGCACCGAGGACGTCGCCAAGCTCGGCCAGCTTTACTTGCAGCGCGGTCGATGGGGCAACCGGCAGGTGATCCCGGAGTGGTGGGTGGCCGACGCCACCTCCAGACACGTGGACAACGGCGGGCGCCAGGCCGACGTCGACTGGGAGCAGGGCTACGGCTACCAGTTCTGGATGAGCCGGCACGGCTACCGGGGCGACGGCGCCTTCGGACAGTTCTGCGTCGTCCTGCCGGACCACGACACCGTCGTCGTCACCACCGCGCGCACCGAGGCGATGCAGGCCGTCCTCGATGCGATGTGGTCCTGCCTGCTGCCCGGCCTCGGTCAGCCCTCGTCCCCAGCCTCGGGGCCAGCCTCGGGGCCGGCACCGGGTCCTGCGTCGGACTCGCGGCTCGCCTCCCGGCTCGAGGGTCTCCGGCTGCCCGCCTGCGACGCCGAACCCTTCCCGATCGACCCCCGTGAGTGGACCCGTGAGCCGTTCACCGCCCGCGGCGACACGGCCGTCGGCTCGATCGCGCTGTCCATGACGGACGACGTCTGGCACGTCACCCTCACCGAGGCCTCCCACGCGGTGACCGTCCCCGTCGGCTCCTCGACGTGGACGGTGTCGGCGCCGCTCGACGCGCTGGGCGAGGCGATCCCGGTCGCCGCCTCCGGAGGTTTCGCCGACGGCAGGGTGCGGATCGAGGTCATCTTCCTCGAGACACCGCACCGGCTCGACATCGCCTGCAGCCTGGGCGACCGTGCGGCCGAGCTCTCGTGGCGCTACGTCCCGCTGATGGGCGACTCACTGCGGCTCCTGCACTGCCCCGGCTCCTGAGCCGACCCGGCCCGAGCTGGTCAGCCGACCGTGGAGTGGCGCGGGCCGCTGCCCTTGTCAGTGAACGACCCGCGCCGCTTCCATGGTGCACCGCTTGGTCCGCTTTCGCGCCGCTATTGGGCAGATGACCGATTTCCCTGTCGGTGCGGCTCCGGACGGGCGCGGAGGTGAGCCCGCTCGCCCTGCCTGCCGAAGAGGCTGAGCAGCTCGACCGGCTCCGTCCCGTCGGCCCCGAACCAGTGCGGGACCCGGGTGTCGAACTCGGCTGCCTCGCCGGGTGAGAGCACCAGGTCGTGCTCACCCATCACGAGCCGCAGCCGCCCGTTGAGCACGTACAGCCACTCGTACCCGTCGTGGGTCTGGGCGACCGGGTCACGACGCTGGTCGGCCGGGATCACCAGCTTGTAGGCCTGGATCCCGCCGGCGCGACGGGTCAGCGGCAGCATGGTCATGCCGTGCTGGGTGATCGGGCGCAGCGTGACGCGCGGGTCCCCGGTGGGAGGCGCGTCCACGAGCTGGTCGAGGGTGACGCCGTACGCCCTGGCCAGGGGCAGCAGCAGCTCCAACGTCGGCCGGCGCTCGCCCGACTCGAGCCGCGACAGCGTGCTGATCGAGATGCCGGTCTCGATCGCGAGATCGGTCAGCGTGGTGTCCCGTTGCCGACGGAGCGCGCGGAGCCGGGGCCCTACCGACGCCAAGACCTGGGTCGCCTGATCATCCATGCGCCGAGTTTGCCATCTCGGCAAGGATGTTTGCCACCACCTTACGAGTGCGGTCACTCTTGGAGCGGAGGTGGTCACGGTGACCGATGAGCTCAGGGACGGCTATGACGTCGTGGTGGTCGGCGGCGGATCGGCAGGGCTCAACGGGGCCCTGGTGCTGGCGCGGGCGCGCCGCACCGTGCTCGTCGTCGACGCTGGACAGCCGCGCAACGCGCCGGCCGCGGGCGTGCACGGGCTGCTGGGGCACGAGGGAGTGCCACCGGCCGAGCTGCTCACCCGCGGTCGCGAGGAGGTGCGACGGTACGGCGGCCACGTCGTTGCCGGCGAGGTCACGGCCGCGGCCGGCACCGACGACCGCTTCGTCGTGGAGCTGGCCGACGGCCGGCGCACGACTGCGCGTCGCCTGCTGGTCACGACGGGACTGTCCGACGTGCTCCCCGACGTCCCCGGCCTGGCCGAGCACTGGGGCCACGAGGTGCTGCACTGCCCGTACTGCCACGGCTGGGAGGTGCGCGACCAAGCGGTGGCAGTCCTCGGAAGCGGACCCATGTCGGTGCACCAGGCGCTGCTGTTCCGGCAGTGGACCGCTGACCTGACCTACGTCTCCCACACGGTGCCGCCCACGGAGGAGCAGGCGGAGCAGCTGGCCGCGCGCGGGGTCCGCATCGTCCGGGGCGAGGCGGTCGGCCTGGAGGTGGACGGTCGTGGCCGCGTCTCGCTCCGGCTGGTCGGCGGCCCGACGGTCGAGGCGCAGGCGGTCGTCGTGGCGTCGCGGATGGTCGCCAGGACCGGTTTCCTTGCGTCGCTGGGGCTGAGGGCGGTCGAGCACCCCGGCGGCGTCGGAGAGCACCTTGCGGCCGACGCCAGCGGCAGGTCGGACGTGCCGGGCGTGTGGGTGGCAGGCAACGTCACCGACCTCTCCGCACAGGTCGGCGCCGCCGCGTCCTCGGGCGCATGGGCAGCCGCGCAGATCAACGCTGACCTGGTCACCGAGGAGACCCGCGAGGCTGTCGAGGCGCACCGGAGCCGGCTGCTGGTCGGCGGCGGGAGCCGGGACGGCTGAGGGGCGCACCGGACCGGAGGGCGGCTGGCCACTACCCGCGCCTTGCCTTGTCGCCTATTGTGGTACGACCGTACCAATATGGAGGTGGACCGTGGCCTGGGTGCTGATTCTCGTCGCTGGACTGCTGGAGACCGGCTTCGCGGTGGCGCTCAAGACGAGCGCCGGGTTCACGCGTCTGGTGCCTACGCTGCTGTTTCTCGTCTTCGCTGCCGGCAGCTTCACGCTCCTCAGCATCGGTCTCCGCACCTTGCCCGTCGGCGCCGCCTACGCGGTGTGGACGGGGGTGGGTGCCGCGGGGACGGCGATCTACGGGATGGCGTTCCTGGGCGAGTCGACCGAGATCCTCAAGCTGGTCTCGATCGGCCTGGTCGTCGCCGGCGTGGCGGGGCTCCAGCTCAGCGGTGGTGCAGCGCACTGAGCACTCCGGCCTCGGGCACGTCGCGGCGTCGTACGTCGGCGAAGGGCCGAGCCCGCCGAGAGCTCCTGCTGCGCTCCGCCCGTGAACTGGTGATGGAGCAAGGTTTCGGGGCCCT
>CADCUI010000030.1 GCA_902805845.1 uncultured Nocardioidaceae bacterium | reverse complement strand
GAACCGCCCCAGGATCGACCGGACCTCGATCGTCTCCGACAGCCCGGGGACACCCGGGCGCAGGGCGCAGATTCCCCGGGTGAGGACCTCGACGGCGACACCGGCCCGGGAGGCCTCGTAGAGCGCGTCGATCACCGCCTCGTCGACGAGCGCGTTGACCTTGATCCGGATCCGCCCGGGCGTGCCGGCGGCCTGGTGCGCGGTCTCGGCGTTGATCCGCTCGATCAGCCCGTCCCGCACCGAGTGCGGGGCCACCAGCAGGTGCTCGTACGACGGGCGTCGGGCGTAGCCGGACAGGTTGTTGAACAGGTGCGCGACGTCCTCGGTGAGGCCGTCGTGGGTGGTGATCAGACCGAAGTCCTCGTAGAGACGGGCGGTCTTGGGGTTGTAGTTGCCGGTGCCGATGTGGGCGTAGCGGCGGATGCCCTCCGCCTCGTCCCGCACGACCAGCGCCAGCTTGCAGTGCGTCTTCAGTCCCACGAGGCCGTAGACGACGTGGCAGCCGGCCTCCTCCAGCTTCCGCGCCCACTTGATGTTGGCCCGCTCGTCGAACCGCGCCTTGATCTCCACGACCACCAGCACCTGCTTGCCGGCCTCGGCCGCGTCGATGAGCGCCTCCACGATGGGGGAGTCGCCGGAGGTGCGGTAGAGCGTCTGCTTGATGGCGAGTACGGCGGGGTCGGCTGCCGCCTGCTCGATGAACCGCTGCACCGACGTGGAGAACGAGTCGTAGGGGTGCTGCAGCAGCACGTCGCGCGCCTGGACGATGCTGAAGATGTCGACCGGCGAGGCCGACTCCACGCCGGACAGCGCGGTGTGGGTGGCAGGAAGGAACGCCGGGTACTTCAGCTCCGCATGGTCGAGGTCGGCGATGTCGTTGAGCCCACGCAGGTCCAGCGGCCCCGGCACCTTGATCACCTCGGCGGCGCTGACGCCGAGCTCCGACATCAGCAGCTCCAGCACGTGGTCGTCGATCGACGACTCGACCTCCAGCCGCACCGGGGGCCCGAAGCGGCGGCGCTGCAGCCCCTTCTCGAGCGCGGTCAGCAGGTTCTCCGCGTCGTCCTCCTCGACCTCGAGGTCCTCGTTGCGGGTGACCCGGAACGTGTGCACGGCGACCACGTGCATGCCCGGGAAGAGCGGCTTGAGGTGCTCGGCGATCACGTCCTCGAGAGGCACGAAGCGCTGCTCGTCGACGGCGACGAAGCGGTCGAAGATCGGCGGCACCTTGACGCGGGCGAAGTGCTCCTTGCCCGACTTGGGGTTGCGCACCAGGACAGCGAGGTTGAGCGACAGCCCGGAGATGTAGGGGAAGGGGTGGGCCGGGTCGACCGCCAGCGGGGTGAGGACCGGGAAGATCCGCTCCTTGAACAGCTTCTTGAGCTGCTTCTGCTCGTCGCGGGTGAGCTCGGCCCACCGCAGGAGCTCGATGCGCTCCTTGGCCAGCGCCGGGATCAGCTCGTCGTGGACCAGCCCGGCGTGCCGCTGCATGAGCTCGGTGCTCTCCGCCCAGATCCCTTCGAGCACCTCGCGCGGCTGGAGGCCGCTGGCGCTCGGCACCGCCAGTCCGGCCGCGATGCGCCGCTTGAGCCCCGCCACCCGCACCATGAAGAACTCGTCGAGGTTGGAGGCGAAGATCGCCGCGAACCGCACCCGCTCCAGCAGCGGCACATGGTGGTCCTCGGCGAGCTCGAGCACCCGCTGGTTGAAGTGCAGCCAGGACAGCTCCCGGTCGAGAAAGCGGTCGTCGGGCAGCTCGCCGGACTCCACGTCGTACGCCGGGTCCACGTCGTAGGAGCCCGACGAGGCGAGGAGGGCGGACTCGTCCTGCTCCAGCCCCTCGGTGAGGGCGGCCGCCCCCGTGGTGAGCGGACTGCCGGTGGTGGTCATGGCGCCATGGTGACACCCGGGTCAGCAGCAGCGCACCTGGTGGATAGCCTTCGGCCCATGCTTGCCGAGGCCACGACCGCGTCGCACGGTGCCTGAGGAGCCGCTCCCCCTGACGGTCCCGGGGGTCATTGCCGGCGCCAACCTGATCGCGATGCTCGTCGTGGCAGGGATGGGTGACCGGAAGGGGCGCGGGAGTGCCGTGCTGCTGGGTGCCCTGTCCCTGCTGTGGTTCCTCACCAACAAGCCGATGGAGGGCTCTGTCCTGGTGTCGCTGAGCGAGACCCATGGTGTGGTCATGGCCGACCTCGTCGGTCTCACCGGGCTCGGGCTGGCTGCCTGGCGGCTGCTGCTCTGGCGCCGCGCGCGACCTGCGGGACGAGGGCTCAGGCGCTCGCGTACATGACGTCGGTGTCCCTGGCGTCGTGGCTGAAGCCGTAGGACTCGTAGAGCCGGATCGCCGTCTGGTTGTCGGCCTCGACGTAGAGCACGACCTCGCGCAGACCCCGGGAGCGCAGATGCTCCAGCCCCGCCACCAGCAGTGCCTTGCCGGCACCCGTTCCCTGCACCGCCGGGTCGATCCCGATCACGTAGACCTCCCCGAACGCCGGGCGTCCGGCGGCTGCCGGATGCACCTTGGTCCAGTGGTAGCCGCCGATGCTGCCGTGCCGCTCGAGGACGAGGAAGCCGACGGGGTCGAACCAGTCCTCGTCCTTGCGGTCGTCGAGCCCCCGCTGGTCCAGGGCACCCTGCTCGGGGTGCCAGGCGAACGCCGCGGCGTTCACGGTGAGGAAGCCGGCGTCATCCTCCCCGGGCTGGAACGCCCTGAGCACGGCACCCTCGGGCAGCGGCGGCACGGTCATCGGCTTGTCGAGGGGGCGCCGCATCAGCCACAGCTCCCGCACGGCCGTGAACCCCAGCCGCTGCGCCAGGGCCCGCGCGGCGGGATGGTCGCCGTGGGACCAGGCGGTCAGCGGGATGCCGTCGGCGAGCGCGACGACCGCCTCGCCGAGGATCGTGCCGAGCCCTCGTCCCCGCGACTCCGGAGCCACCAGCAGGTCGAGCTGCGGCCTGCCCGGACCGTGGAGACCGCGCAGGTAGGCGAAACCCTGCACGTCGGCGTCGTGGCCGTCCGCCGGGTCCGTTCCCTCGAGCCGCCCGGTCAGGAGCAGGCCGGTGTCGAGACCGTGGTGGCGAAGGCTCAGCAGCGCCGCGTCGTCCAGGGGCGGCTTGTCGTCGGCCGCAGCTGCCGACTCGATGATCCGGCGTACTGCGGCCGCGCCGCCCTCGCCGCTCGACCAGTCGAAGGCCGCCGGATCCAGCCGGGCCACGCCCGTGCCGGGCTGGGTCACGGCTGGCTCGGCGCCGGCTCGCGGGTGGCGCTCTCCTTGGGTGGGAGCACGAAGCGGTAGCCGACGTTGCGGACGGTGCCGATGAGCTGCTCGTGCTCGGGACCGAGCTTCGCGCGCAGCCGGCGTACGTGCACGTCGACGGTGCGGGTGCCGCCGAAGTAGTCGTAGCCCCACACCTCCTGAAGCAGCTGCTCACGGCTGAAGACCCGGCCGGGGTGCTGGGCGAGGTACTTCAGCAGCTCGAACTCCTTGAACGTCAGGTCGAGCGGCCGACCACCGAGCTTGGCGGTGTAGGTGACGTCGTCCACGCTGATGTCGCCGGAACGGATCACGTGGGCGTCCGGGTCGTCGTCCTCGCGCCGAGCGGTCAGCCTGGCGACCGCCAATCGGAGCCGCGCCTCCACCTCGGCGGGCGACGCGTCGCTGAGCAGCAGGTCGTCGAAGCCCCAGTCGACCGCCGCCACGGACAGGCCGCCCTCGCTCAGCACCAGGACCACCGGGGAGGTCGTCCCGATGGTGCGCAGCAGTCGGGTCAGGTCGCGGGCCCGGGCGAGGTCGCGGCGGCCGTCGACGAGCACGAGGTCCGCGGGGGGAGCCTCGAGCAGCGCGCTTCCCTCGGCCGGGAGGACCTTGACGGTGTGCGGGAGCAGCGCGAGCGCGGGCAGCACCTCGACCGACGGCTGCAGGGCGCTGGTGAGAAGGAGAAGGGTGCTCATCACGTCTCCCATCGACGGCCCACGGGCTGTGCAGGGCCCTGACTGACAGAGGACTCGTCGTCGAGCCGAGCCGCGTCCGAGTCCCCGGCGATGAGGCAGGATAACGGACATGTCTGTGTCGCTGCAGGGCTGCGTCCACGTGCGGCTGTGGGCCGCCGCCCGATCAGCGGCCGGCGCGCCGGAGGTCGACGTGGAGGTGTCCGGACCGGTGACGCTGGGCTGGCTGCGGGACGAGGTCGTACGCCGTCACCCGGCGAGCGACCGGCTTCCCCGGGTTCTCGCGGTCTGCTCCGTCCTGATCGGCGACCAGCCGGTCGGCACCGCCGACCCCGGCTCGGTGGAGGTGGCCCCGGGTTCGACGGTGGAGTTCCTGCCGCCGTTCGCGGGCGGCTGAGGGACACCGACCGTCCCGGAGAATGTCTGTACCACCCCGTAACCCCGTCCAGCCCTGGCTCGTTGAAGCCCTTGTGACCGTCCCGCCCGGTCGGGGGATCCGGGCGGGGTAGTCGCCAAGCCAGGGGGGAGGCCGCTGACCTAGGTCAGCGGCCACCTTGCTTTTCTCCGCCCCCTTGAACCGGCTGGTGTGATGTCCCGGTGAGCCAGCTCGAGGGCGCCGACCTCGGCCACCCGCTCGGGGACCGCGCGACGCTGCTGCAGTTCTCGTCGGCGTTCTGCGCTCCGTGCCGGGCGACGCGGCGGGTGCTGTCCGACGTGGCGGGCGTGGTGCCGGGGGTCGTGCACGTGGAGGTCGACGCCGAGCACCACCTGGAGCTGGTACGCCGTCTGCACGTGGTGCGCACGCCCACGACGTTGATCCTCGACGAGCACGGCCGGGAGGTGAGCAGGGCGACCGGCGCGCTCCGGAAGGAGCAGGTGCTCGCTGCCCTGGGGCAGGCGGTCCCTGACCTGTAGGGCGGGGCCGGCTCGACGTGCAGCCTCGCGGGGAGGAACCTCGGCGGCCTTGCCGAGGGGGAGTTCGCACGTCGAACGGGCCCTGAGCGCCGAAGCTGGTGTGGTTGCTCCGCCGACCGCTGCCGAGCGGCATCGGCGGCTCCCGCTGTGGCGGTCAGACCGGCCGGTCGATGCTGCTCAGGAGCGCCACGTCGGCGTCGACCATGATCCGGGCCAGGTCCTCGGCGTGGGTCTGCGCCTTCCAGCCGAGCAGCGTGTGCGCCTTCGAGGTGTCACCGATGAGGGCGTGCACCTCGGCCGGCCGCTCGTACCGGGGGTCCTGGCGGACGTGCTCGGTCCAGTCGAGCCCCGCGTGCGAGAAGGCGGTGTCGACGAAGTCACGGACGGTCGTGCCGGTGCCGGTGGCGAGCACGAAGTCCTCGGGGGTCTCGTGCTGCAGCATCAGCCACATGCCCTCGACGTACTCCGGGGCGTAGCCCCAGTCGCGCATCGCGTCGAGGTTGCCCAGCAGCAGCTCGTCCTGGAGTCCGGCCTTGATGCGGGCGACCGCACGGCTGACCTTGCGGGTCACGAAGTTGTCCCCGCGCCGCGGCGACTCGTGGTTGAAGAGGATCCCCGAGACCGCGAAGAGGCCGTAGGCCTCGCGGTAGTTGATCGTGCACCAGTGCGCGAAGACCTTGCTCGAGCCGTACGGCGAACGCGGGTGGAACGGGGAGTGCTCGTTCTGCGGGGGGACCGTGAGGCCGAACATCTCCGACGTCGAGGCCTGGTAGAAGCGGCAGTCGAGCTTGGCGGAGCGGATCGCCTCGAGCAGGCGGATCGTGCCACCGCCGTTGGTGGAGGCGGTGTACTCCGGCATGTCGAAGGACACCTGCACGTGGCTCATGGCGCCGAGGTTGTAGATCTCGTCGGGCCGGACCTCGTGCACCAGCCGGCTCAGCGCCATCCCGTCGTTGAGGTCGCCGAAGTGGAGGTGGAGCCGGTCGGGAGAGCTGACGCCCACCATGTCGGTCTCGACCCGGAGGCGATCGGTGTTGCCCGTCGACGCGCGCCGTACGATCCCGTGCACCTCGTAGCCCTTGCCCAGCAGGAGCTCGGCGAGGTACGAGCCGTCCTGCCCGGTGATGCCGGTGATCAGTGCACGCTTCATTGCGCCGAAGCATAAGTCACCGACTCGCTGTCTCACTTGACGGACAGGTATCTCACGATTTGGATGGCCAGTTTCGTGGGCCTGCGTCGCCGACCTACCCTCGGAGACGTGCTCTCGACCATGCTGACCCGGCGCCGTGCGGTGGACCACTGCCACGTGCGCTCGAGTCTCTGTCGAGCCTGCTGATCTGACGGTCCCGCCGACGTTCGACGTCGGCCCCCATCCGCAGCTCCACAGGAGAGCCATGCCCACCGCCACGGTCGACCCGCGTGGTCCGCGCTCCGCCGCTGCCCTCACCACCGCCTCGACAACGCTGTTGTCGACCACACCGACAAGGACCACGCCATGACCCGCGAGACCGCACTCGTCACCGCCGACTGGGTCGAGGAGCACCTCGACGACCCGAAGGTGGTGCTCGTCGAGGTCGACGAGGACACCACCGCCTACGACTCGGGCCACATCCGCGGTGCCATCAAGCTCGACTGGACAACCGACCTGCAGGACCAGGTGCGGCGAGACTTCGTGAACAAGCCGCAGCTCGAGTCGCTGCTCTCTGAGAAGGGGATCGGCAACGACGACACCGTGGTGCTGTACGGCGGTAACAACAACTGGTTCGCCGCCTACGCGTACTGGTACCTCAAGCTGTACGGACACCAGGACGTCAAGCTTCTCGACGGCGGCCGCAAGAAGTGGGAGCTCGACGGGCGCGAGCTCACCGACGAGCCCACCAAGCGCGAGTCCACCAGCTACACCGCGCAGGAGCAGGACCACTCGATCCGGGCCTTCCGTGACGAGGTCGTCTCGGCCATCGGGGCCAAGAACCTCATCGACGTGCGGAGCCCCGA
Organism: uncultured Nocardioidaceae bacterium; assembly: GCA_902805845.1. Classification (GTDB taxonomy): domain Bacteria; phylum Actinomycetota; class Actinomycetes; order Propionibacteriales; family Nocardioidaceae; genus Marmoricola_A. The sequence goes on along the minus strand of CADCUI010000030.1, from coordinate 2,036 downwards.
CGAGTTCGCCGGCCGGCTGATGGCCCCGGCGCACCTCCCGCAGGAGCAGGCCCAGCGCGCGGGTCACATCCCGACCGCCGGCAACGTGCCGTGGAGCAAGGCGGCCAACGACGACGGCACCTTCAAGTCCGACGACGAGCTGCGCACGCTCTACACCGCCGCCGGCGTCGACGAGTCGCGCGACACCATCGCCTACTGCCGGATCGGCGAGCGCTCCTCGCACACCTGGTTCGTGCTGCACGAGCTGCTGGGGCTGGCGAACGTCAAGAACTACGACGGCTCGTGGACCGAGTACGGCTCCCTGGTCGGCGTGCCGATCGCTCTCGGCGACGAGCCCGGTGAGGTGTCGGCCTGATGTGCGGTGCGACCAGGGGGGGCCTCTCCCTCGACGGGGTGGACGTCGCCAAGGAGGCGGTCGTGCAGGGCGTGGTGCTGCGCGACGGCGAGCCCGTCAGCCCGGCATACGTCCGGTTGCTCGACCGCAGTGGCGAGTTCACCGCCGAGGTGCCCACCTCGGCGACCGGCCACTTCCGGTTCTTCGCCAAGAACGGCGAGTGGACCCTGCGGGCGCTGGCTCCCCGGAGCGAGCCGGTCGACCGGCGCATCGTCGCCGCGATCGGCGAGGTGACCGAGATCGAGATCACCGTCTGACCGCATGACCCCGGCTGTCGCGTCAGCCGGGTCCCCGTGACGCGATCCCGGGCTGTCTACCCCCGTGACGGCCCGGGATCGCTCGTTTTTCCGTCTCGGTGGCCAACCCTGCCTACCCCGGGCACCTCCGACCTTGACCAAACGTTCCACGGCCACGGAGCAAATGTCTTAAATTGGACGATATGACTCTGTAATCGAGATCAGATGTCGATAGGTGTCCCGGAGCAGAAGGGTCGTCGCCGGGGCGGTCAACGTTGAGCCGAGGGGTTGCCGTGCTTGCCGCACGCCAGCCGCTCCAGAGGTCAGGGGTGAGGGATGTTCGAGAAGCAGTCAGTCGACGCGCGTCCGACCCGACTCCTGGCAACGGTCCTGGTCGCCGTCGTCGCGGCGCTCGTGCTGAGCGGGACCGCTGAGGCGAAGCCGCGCTCGCCGAAGAAGCTCAGCACCATCTCCGCCTGCTACGCGAAGGACGGCGGCGCGGTGCGCGTGCTCCGGTCGCGCAAGGCCGACTGCCGGAAAGGGGAGGTCTCGATCTCCTGGAACCGGAAGGGCTCTCGAGGTCGCGTCGGTGCCACCGGTGGCACCGGCGAGGCCGGGGCAGCCGGGGCAATGGGTCCGCAAGGCCCTCAGGGTGAACAGGGTCTGCAGGGCGAGAAGGGCGAGAAGGGGGACACCGGAGACACCGGTGCCACCGGAGCTCAGGGCGTCCAGGGCGAGACTGGCGCCGTCGGTCCGCGGGGACCCCAAGGCATCCAGGGGATGAAGGGCGACACGGGGGACACCGGTGACACGGGTGCGACCGGCGCTCCGGGCGCGCAGGGCGTCCGAGGTGTCCAGGGCGTTCAGGGCGTCCAAGGCCTTCAGGGTGCAACGGGTGACACCGGCGCGACCGGTGCGACGGGTGTGCAGGGCCCGGAGGGCGTGGTCGGGCCGCAGGGTCCGGCTGGTCCGCAGGGCCTTCAAGGCGCCAAGGGTGACACCGGCGCGACCGGTGCGACCGGCCTGCAAGGACTTCAGGGTGTCAAGGGTGACACCGGCGCTACGGGTGCCACGGGTGCGCAGGGTCCGGAGGGCGTGGTCGGGCCGCAGGGTCCGGCGGGGCCGGCCGGGGCGCAGGGTGCCCAGGGCGCGAAGGGTGACACGGGAGCAACCGGTGCCGCCGGTGCGACCGGTGCGACCGGTGCGAAGGGTGACACCGGCTCGACGGGTGCCACCGGTGTGCAGGGCCCGCAGGGTGAGGTCGGGCCGCAGGGTCCGGCGGGGCCGGCTGGTCCGCAGGGTGCCCAAGGCGTGAAGGGTGACTCCGGCGCCGCCGGCGCCACCGGCGCCCAGGGCCTCCAGGGCGACAAGGGCGACACCGGCGCCACGGGTGCAAGCGGTGCGCA
>CADCUI010000029.1 GCA_902805845.1 uncultured Nocardioidaceae bacterium | reverse complement strand
GGAGACGCGTCGTGCTCATCGCGGGGTTCCCCGCCGGCCCGTGGGCGGCCAACTGCTACGTGGTCGCCACCGGCGCCGGGTCCGAGTGCGTCGTCATCGACCCCGGCAAGGACGCCGCCCCGGGTGTCGCGGAGGTGGTCCGTGAGCACCGGCTCAAGCCGGTGGCGGTCCTGGTGTCGCACGGCCACATCGACCACATGTGGTGCGTGGCGCCCGTCGCCGGCAGCTACGGGGCCACCGCCTACGTGCACCCTGCGGACCGTCATCTGCTCACCGACCCGATGGCCGGCATCTCGTCGGAGACCGCCGGGATGCTGCTCGGCGGGCGGTACGAGTTCGCCGAGCCCGACGAGGTGGCGGAGGTCGGCGACGGCGCCACGGTCGAGGTGGCCGGCCTTCGGTTCGTGGTCGACCACACCCCCGGCCACACGCCCGGCTCGATCACCTTCCGCGCGCCGTACGACGCGACCGCGCCCGGCGCCGGCGCGGGCATCAGCGAGGTGATGTTCTCCGGAGACCTGCTGTTCGCCGGCTCGATCGGCCGCACGGACCTGCCGGGCGGCGACCACGCGACGATGATGCGCACCCTGGCCGAGAAGGTCCTGCCGCTGCCCGACGACATCGTGGTCCTCCCCGGCCACGGCGGTCAGACCAGCATCGGCCAGGAGCGGGCCACCAACCCCTTCCTGCTCGAGGTCGCCGCCGACAGGGGCATGGACAGCGGCGTGGACAGCGGCGTGGGCGGCGTGGGCGGTGGAGCCGGCCGGACCAGCGGGCGCGGTCTGTGAGCGGGCCCGCGCGTCCACGGAGCCGACCGACCCCCGTCAGCGGCTTCCCCGAGCTCCTCCCCGCCCAGCGTCTCGTCGAGCAGCAGGTGCTGGCCACGCTCGCCACCACGTTCGGGCTGCACGGCTTCGCCCCGCTCGAGACACGAGCGGTCGAGCCGCTGGACCAGCTGCTGCGCAAGGGAGACACCTCCAAGGAGGTCTACGTCCTGCAACGGTTGCAGGCGGCCGACGATACGGCCGAGGACGACGGTGAGGCAGGCCCCGGGCTCGGGCTGCACTTCGACCTCACGATCCCGTTCGCCCGCTACGTGCTCGAGAACGCGGGCCGCCTGGAGTTCCCGTTCCGCCGCTACCAGATCCAGAAGGTCTGGCGCGGCGAGCGGCCGCAGGAGGGACGCTTCCGGGAGTTCACCCAGGCCGACATCGACATCGTCGGCCGCGACCAGCTGCCGTTCCACCACGACGTCGAGATCGCCCGCGTCATGGTCGACGCGCTGACGCGGCTCCCGTTCCTTCCCCGCTTCCGGCTGCAGGTCAACAACCGCAAGCTGATCCAAGGCTTCTACACCGGGCTGGGCATCGCGGACCTCGACGAGGTCATGCGCCTGGTCGACAAGCTCGACAAGCTGCCCGCCGAGACCGTGCGGGGTCTGCTTGTCGAGGACGCCGGACTGTCGCAGGAGCAGGCCGGGCAGTGCCTGGCGCTCGCGCAGGTCAGCAGCCCGGACACCTCGTTCGTCGACCGGGTGCGGGCCCTCGGCGTACGCCACGACCTCCTCGAGGAGGGGCTCACCGAGCTCGCCGAGGTGGTCGAGCGGTGCGCCGACCTGACCGGCCCCGGGGTCGAGGTGGTCGCGGACCTCCGCATCGCCCGCGGGCTCGACTACTACACCGGCACCGTGTTCGAGACCCGGCTGGACGGCTTCGAGGGGCTCGGCTCGATCTGCTCCGGAGGGCGGTACGACTCGCTCGCCAGCGACGGCCGGACGACGTACCCCGGAGTCGGCATCTCACTGGGCGTCAGCCGCCTCCTCGTGCCGCTCTTCCAGCGCGGGCTGCTGTCCGGCGACCGGTCCGTGCCCAGCGCGGTGCTGGTGGCCCTTCCCGACGAGGCGTCGCGCGCCGAGTGCGACGCGATCGCCCAGGGGCTCCGGTCGCGCGGGGTGGCCACCGAGGTGGCACCGACCCCGCAGAAGTACGGCAAGCAGATCCGGTACGCCGAGCGCCGCGGCATCCCCTTCGTCTGGTTCCCGGCGTCGGCAGCAGACGGGTCCGACGCCGATCAGCCGGCCGGGCACCAGGTCAAGGACATCCGCAGCGGCGAGCAGACGGGCGCGGACCCGGGCAGCTGGCGACCCCCCACCGAGGACCTGCTGCCGCGGATCGTGGTCCCGACGGGCCCGACCGGCGCCACCACCGATGCCACCACCGAAGGCACCACCGACGAAGGAGCACCCCGTTGATCCGCACGCATGACGCCGGCACGCTGCGAGCCGCCGACATCGGCAGCACCGTGACCCTTGCCGGCTGGGTGGCGCGCCGTCGCGACCACGGCGGCGTGGCGTTCCTCGACCTGCGGGAGTCCAGCGGCGTCGTGCAGGTCGTCGTGCGGGACGAGGAGGTGGCCTCCCAGCTGCGGGCGGAGTACTGCGTGCGGGTGACCGGCGAGGTGGCGGGCCGCCCCGAGGGCAATGAGAACCCGAGCCTGCCGACGGGCGAGGTGGAGGTCATCGCCGCCGACGTCGAGGTCCTGAGCGCCGCGGCGGCGCTCCCGTTCCCGGTCGACGACCACGTCGAGGTGGGGGAGGAGGTCCGCCTGGCCTACCGCTACCTCGACCTGCGGCGGTCGGGCCCCGCGGCGGCGCTCCGGCTCCGCAGCGAGGTCAACCACGCCGCGCGCAGCGTCCTCCACGAGCGTGGCTTCGCCGAGATCGAGACGCCGACCCTCACCCGTTCCACCCCCGAGGGCGCGCGCGACTTCCTGGTGCCGGCCCGGCTGCAGCCGGGCAGCTGGTACGCGCTTCCGCAGAGCCCCCAGCTGTTCAAGCAGCTGCTCATGGTCGGCGGCATGGAGCGGTACTTCCAGATCGCCCGCTGCTACCGCGACGAGGACTTCCGCGCCGACCGGCAGCCGGAGTTCACCCAGCTGGACATCGAGATGTCCTTCGCGGAGCAGGACGACGTCATCACGCTCTCCGAGGAGATCCTGCGGGAGCTGTGGGCACTGGTCGGCCACGACCTGGCGACGCCGATCCCGCGGATGACCTACGCCGAGGCGATGGAGCGCTACGGCACCGACAAGCCCGACCTGCGCCTGGACCTCGAGCTGGTCGAGTGCACGGACTACTTCAAGGACACCCCGTTCCGGGTCTTCAGTCCCCAGTCCGCGTCGTACGTCGGCGCGGTCGTGATGCCGGGCGGCGCCAGCCAGCCGCGCAAGCAGCTCGACGCCTGGCAGGACTGGGCCAAGCAGCGCGGCGCCCGTGGCCTGGCCTACGTGCTGGTCGGCGAGGACGGCGAGCTCGGCGGTCCGGTCGCGAAGAACCTCTCCGAGGAGGAGCGGGCCGGGCTGGCCGCACACGTCGGCGCGGGGCCCGGCGACTGCGTGTTCTTCTCCGCCGGCGCCCAGAAGTCCTCGCGGGCGCTGCTCGGCGCCGCCCGGCTCGAGGTGGGGCGCAGGTGCGGGCTCATCGACGAGTCCGCCTGGCGCTTCCTGTGGGTCGTCGACGCGCCGCTCTTCGAGCCGGCGGCAGAGGCCACGGCCGCCGGAGACGTGGCCGTGGGGGCGGGCGCCTGGACGGCCGTGCACCACGCCTTCACCTCGCCCAAGCCCGAGAGCGTGGACACCTTCGACACCGAGCCCGGCACTGCGCTCGCCTACGCCTACGACATCGTGTGCAACGGCAACGAGATCGGGGGCGGGTCGATCCGTATCCACCGCGAGGACGTGCAGAAGCGGGTGTTCCAGGTGATGGGCCTGAGCGAGGCGGAGGCGGAGGAGAAGTTCGGCTTCCTGCTCCGCGCCTTCAAGTACGGCGCGCCGCCGCACGGCGGGATCGCCTTCGGGTGGGACCGCGTGTGCGCCCTGCTGAGCGGGACCGACTCGATCCGGGACGTGATCGCCTTCCCCAAGACCGGGAACGGCTACGACCCGCTCACCGGCGCCCCGGCGCCCATCACGGCGGCCCAGCGGCGGGAGGCGGGTGTCGACAGCGCCCCCAAGCAGTCCACCTCATGAGACCAGATCGTTACCTCGCCGCTCCTGAACCGAGTCCGTCCCGGGACTAGAGTCACCCGGTCAACTGCTTTCGACCCGGAGAGGCGGCATGGGTCTCAGTCCTGTCACTGCCGACGAGTTGCTCGTCGATGATGTCGTCGGCACCGCGCCGGTAGCCGGGAAGTCCCCGACCCAGATCGCGCTCGAGCGGCTCCGCAAGGACAAGGTCGCGCTGGTGTGCGTGGCGGTGCTCGTCACCCTGGTCCTCCTCGCGGTGTTTGCCCCCCTCATCACCAAGGCGATGGGCATCTACTGGGACGTCACCGACCCCAGGGCTCCGACCCCGAGCGAGGTCATCGACTTCGACGGCTTCCCGCTGATAGGACCCCCCTTCCAGGACTTCACCTGGGACCACCCGCTGGGGATCGCGCCGGGCACCGGCTCCGACAACCTCGCCTACCTGCTCTACGGCCTGCGGACGTCGCTGGTCGTCGCGCTGGCAGCGACGGTGTTCTCCACCTTCGTCGGCGTGGTCATCGGCCTGCTCGCCGGCTTCTCGCGTGGCTGGCTGGACCGGGTGCTCTCCTTCGTCATCGACCTGTTCCTGTCGTTCCCGGCGCTGCTGGGGATGCTGGCGCTGGCCCCGATCGTCGTCTCGAACTTCTCCGGCAACCTCGACGAGCTGGCCAGGGCACAGTTCTTCACGCTCATCGGCGTGCTCATCCTCTTCGGGTGGATGTTCCTCGCCCGCCTCATCCGGGGCCAGGTGCTCTCGCTCCGTGAGCGGGAGTTCATCCAGGCGGCCGAGGTCATCGGGGTGCCGACACGCCAGATCCTCTTCAAGGAGCTGCTGCCGAACATGGTCGCGCCGATGGTGGTGGCCACCTCGCTGGCGCTTCCCCAGTTCGTGGCCCTCGAGGCCGGCCTGTCCTTCCTCGGGCTGGGGCTCACCAGCATCCCCTCGCTCGGCAAGATGGTGGCCGACGCGACTCCCTACTACGCCGACTACGGCCTCTACCTCTGGGCTCCGGTGCTCATCTTCTTGATGCTCACCATGGCGCTCAACCTCCTGGGCGACTCGGTCCGAGACGCCTTCGACCCCAAGACTCGCCGATGACGACCGTCCTCGGTGGGAGCAGCACCACATTACGGAAAGGACCATCCATGCGGTTCAGGAAACCGATTGTTGCCCTGGCAACGACTGGCCTCCTCGCCCTCAGCGCCTGCGGCGGCGGCGGCGACGAAGGCGACAGGGCCAGCGGCGACAACAACGTCGACCAGGAGAAGCTGGGCCAGACCGGCGAGGCGCAGGACCCCGAGCGCGAGGGACCCGTCGAGATCGAGGGCGCCCAGGAGGGCGGCACCGTGACGGTGCTGACCAACACCGGCCTCACGACCAGCCTGGACCCGCAGGACCTCTACTACGTCGACTCCAACGGCATCATGACCGCGCTGGTGACGCGTCAGCTGACGCAGTTCGCCTACGACGAGGAGTCCGGCGAGATGACGCTCATCCCGGACCTCGCCACCGACCTGGGGCAGCCCAACGACGACTTCACCGAGTGGACCTTCGAGATCCGCGAGGGAGTCAAGTGGGAGAACGGTGACCCCCTCACGGCCGAGGACGTCGCCCGCGGCATCATCGCGTCGATGGACCAGAAGGCGTTCCCCAACGGCCCCGGTCTCTACTACAGCAACCCGTACTTCCTCGGGGGCGACAAGTACAAGGGCATGTACTCCGGCAACGACCCCGAGGGCACCAAGCAGCAGGCGGTCTCGGTCGACGGCAACAAGGTCATCGTGAAGATGTCCCAGCCGTTCCCGGACTTCCCCTACTACGGCACGTTCCCTGCGATGGGCCCGCGTCCTGCGGGTGCCGTAGGTGACCCGGGCAAGTACGCGCAGGGTCCGCTGTCCACCGGTCCCTACAAGATCAAGGACTACACCCGCTCGAAGTCGCTGGTCCTGGAGCGGAACCCCGAGTGGGACCCGGCCACCGACCCGGGCCGCACCGCCTACCCGGACGGCTACAACTTCAAGGCCGGCGTGCAGGCAACCCAGATCGACCAGATCCTGCTGGCCGACCAGGGCGAGGGTCAGACGACCATGACCTACGACGACGTCCAGGCCCAGAACTACCGGAAGTTCCAGCAGCAGGCCCCGGACCGCCTGGTGACCGGCGGCTCGCCGTGCACGTACTACTACGCGGCTGACTACCGGAAGATCACCGACATGGCGGTCCGCGAGGCGCTCGTGTGGGGGCTGCCGTACAAGGACCAGCTCCTGGCTGCGGGGCTGATCCCCGACGTCACGGCGATCCCGGCGACGAGCATCATGCCTCCGGGCATCCCGGGCCGCGAGTCGTTCAACCCGGTCGAGGGCCACGAGCCGTTCGTGACCGACGCCGAGAAGGCCAAGAAGATCCTGCAGGACAGCGGGAACGAGGGCTTCGAGATCAAGTTCCTCTGGGCCACGGACGACGAGATCAGCACCAAGACCAAGGACGTGCTGATCAAGGGACTCGAGGCAGCCGGCTTCAAGGCGACCCCGGTGCCGACGACCCTGGCGAACCTCGCTGCGGACCGCGACGACGCCAAGAACCCGGTCAACCTGCGCTCCGCGGGCTGGTGCTCGGACTGGCCGTCGGGCGCGACCTGGATCCCGCCGCTGTTCGGCTCCACGGACATCGAGGGTGTCGGTCTCGGGACGAACTACGGCGCGTTCAGCGAGCCGGAGATCGACGCGAAGATCAAGGAGGCGATGCGTGCCTCGGTCGAGGACCAGCCGAAGCTCTGGGCCGAGCTCGACAAGGAGATCATGACCGAGTACCTGCCGGTGATCCCCCGGTACTACACGGGTGTGGCGCAGCTGCACGGTTCGAAGATCCAGGGTCACTTCATCGACACGACCCTGGGATTCCCGACCCTGAGGAACTTCTGGATCTCGCAGTGACCTCGTAGGCAGGGGCCGGCCGGCAGCCAGCCGGCCGGCCCCTCGCCGCAACCCGGAGCAGGTCGTACCATCAGGCATGCACCGGTGCGGGGTGGCCCCAGAACGGGGCCACCCCACGCTGGGCCCATCACGAACCACGCGAGGCGGACATGATCGGCTTCATCGTGCGGCGGCTGATGTCGTCGGCCCTCGTCGTCGTCCTGACGTCGATGTTCGTCTTCGCGCTCTTCTTCCTCGGCCCCAGCGACCCCGCCCGCCCGCTCTGTGACCTGAACGGCCGGTGCACCCCCGAGCGCCTCGCCGTGCTCACGGAGGCGATGGGCTTCGACGAACCGGTGACCGAGCAGTACGCCATCTGGGCCAAGGGGCTGGTCTCGGACCGCACCGTCGACATGGGGGCGAAGTACGACTGTGACGCCCCTTGTCTCGGCATCTCCTACGGATCGCGGGAGGAGGTGAGCACCGAGCTGAAGGACAAGTACCCCGCGACGATCTCGCTGGCCATCGGCGGCGCGATCCTCTACCTCGTCATCGGCGTGACGCTCGGGACCCTGGCCGCCAAGGTGCGCGGAACCCTCGCGGACCGCGGCCTCGTCACGGTGAGCCTGGTGATCTCGTCGATCCCCTACTACGTGGTCGCGCTGCTCGCGTGGATCTACCTGTCCCTCGAATGGGGCATATTCCCCGACACCAGCTACCACGCGTTGACCGACGGCATCGGCCCCTGGGCCTATGGGCTGCTGCTGCCCTGGCTGGTGCTGGGGCTGACCAACTCCACGTCGTACGCCCGATTCTCGCGCGGGCAGATGGTGGAGACCCTCGGTGAGGACTACATCAGGACCGCGACCGCCAAGGGGCTCAAGAACAACCGCGTGATCTTCAAGCACGGGCTGCGCGCCGCGATCGTGCCGGTGATCACGATCTTCGGCCTGGACTTCGCCTACCTCCTGGTCGGGACCGTCTTCACCGAGCAGATCTTCGACATCGACGGGATCGGCCGCTGGGGCATCCGGGCGCTGCGCGCCCCGGTCGACTTCCCCGTGGTGGCCGCGACCGTGCTGGTGGGTGCGATCATCATCGTGATCGCGAACCTCCTCGTCGACATCCTCTACAGCGTCATCGACCCGAGAGTCCGGCTCACATGACCTCCGAATCCTTCCTGGGGACGTCCGGGAGCCACCCGGCGCCGCAGCAGGCGGGTCCAGGTGCGGTGCCGACCGCCGAGGACCCCTTCCTGGTCGTCGACCACCTGTCGGTGCGGTTCCCGACCCACGACGGGCTCGTCCAGGCGGTCAGCGACCTCTCCTACACCGTGCGACGTGGGCAGACGCTCGGCATCGTGGGCGAGTCCGGGTCCGGCAAGAGCGTCTCCTCGATGGCGGTGCTCAGCCTCCACAACCCCAAGTCGACGAGGCTGGAGGGATCGATCACCGTCGGCGGCCAGGAGGTCGTCGGCGCCGACGACGCGACGATGCGCAAGCTGCGGGGCAAGGAGGTCGCGATGATCTTCCAGGACCCGTTGACCGCCCTCCACCCGTTCTACACCGTCGGCCAGCAGATCACGGAGGCGTACCGCATCCATGCCGACGTCTCGAAGTCCACCGCGAAGAAGCGGGCGATCGAGATGCTCGACCGGGTGGGCATCCCGCAGGCGCGGAGCCGCGTCGACGACTACCCGCACCAGTTCTCAGGCGGGATGCGGCAGCGCGCGATGATCGCGATGTCGCTGGTCAACGACCCCAAGCTGCTCATCGCCGACGAACCGACCACGGCGCTCGACGTCACGGTCCAGGCGCAGATCCTCGACCTGCTTCAGGACCTGCAGCGGGAGTTCAACTCCGCGATCATCATCATCACCCACGACCTCGGCGTCATCGCCGAGATGGCCGACGACGTCCTGGTCATGTACGCCGGCCGGGCGGTGGAGACCGGTCCGACGAAGCTGCTGCTCACCGCGCCGGAGATGCCCTACACCTGGGGCCTGCTGTCCAGCGTCCCCGACGTCGCCGCCGACACCGACGCCCGGCTGATCCCCATCCCCGGCAACCCCCCGAGCCTTCTCAACCCGCCCTCGGGCTGCCCCTTCAACCCTCGGTGCGTCTACAAGCCGAAGGTGCCCGGCGAGCTGTGCGTCACCACGCTGCCCGAGCTGCTCCCGGCGAAGGTGGGACGCGACCACCGGCGACGGTGCCACCTGCCGGATCCGCACGAGACCTACCGCCTGGAGGTGCTGCCGGAGATCGCGCCGGAGCTGGCAGGGCAAGAGCTGGCAGGGCAGGAGCTGGCGGGGCAGGAGAAGGTGGGACCGTGACGGAGACCCAGGCCCAGCCGCACACCAACCTGCGCGGGACCGGCGCCGACAACAAGGGGGACACCCTTCTCGAGGTCATCGACCTGAAGAAGCACTTCCCGGTCAAGTCCTCGGGGATCATCCGGCGCACCGTGGCGCACGTCCAGGCCGTCGACGGCGTGTCGTTCGCCGTGCCCCGCGGTGGCTCCCTCGGGCTGGTGGGCGAGTCGGGCTGCGGCAAGTCGACGACGGGTCGACTCATCACCCGGCTCTACGACCCGACCGCGGGCAGGATGATGTTCGAGGGCCAGGACATCGCGGCGCTCTCGCGGCGACAGATGCTGCCGCTGCGCAGCGAGATCCAGATGATCTTCCAGGACCCCTACAGCTCGCTGAACCCCCGGCACACGGTCGGCACCATCGTCGGCACCCCGCTGCGCGTGCACAAGGTGGTGCCCGACGACAAGGTGCTCGACCGGGTCCGCGAGCTGCTCGAGGTGGTCGGGCTCAACCCCGAGCACTACAACCGCTACCCCAACGAGTTCTCCGGCGGTCAGCGCCAGCGCATCGGCATCGCCAGGGCCCTCGCGCTGCAGCCGAAGCTGCTCGTGGCCGACGAGCCCGTGTCGGCGCTCGACGTCTCGATCCAGGCACAGGTCGTCAACCTGCTCCAGGACGTGCAGCGCGAGTTCAACATCGCGTTCCTCTTCATCGCCCACGACCTCGCGGTGGTGCGGCACTTCTGCCCCGAGGTGGCGGTGATGTACCTCGGCAAGATCGTCGAGATCGCCGACCGCGAGACGCTCTACTCCCGGCCCCACCACCCCTACACCCAGGCCCTGCTGTCCGCCGTACCCGACGTCAAGCAGGCCGCGATCGGTGGGCGCCGCGAGCGGATCCCGCTCGAGGGCGACGTGCCGAGCCCGGTCAACCCGCCGTCGGGCTGCCGCTTCCGCACCCGGTGCTGGATGGCGCAGGACATCTGCGCCAAGCAGGTCCCGCCGCTGCTGCAGATCGGTCCCCGGCACAAGGTGGCCTGCCACTTCGCCGGGGAGCGCGGCTCCACCGGCGCGGTGCCGGTCACCCTCGACGTCCTGGGCTGCAACTCCCACGGTGACCCGGTGCCCGGGGCGACCCGGGCGGCCGACCTGGAGACGCCCGGCTACTCACCGGACTTCGACGACCTGGAGACGCATCGCCGGAAGTCGGCGGAGCTGGCTGACCGCTGACCCCTCACGGGGCGACAATGGAGCCTCCCGGGGGGACAATGAGGGCGACGGCCGGTCCACCGGCCGCGGCGGACCCGAGGGGGCCACTGATGAGACGACCGGTCAAGGCCATGGCGGCAGCGGCCCTGCTCGTGACGGTGCTCGCCGGCTGCGGGACCGAGACCGAGGCCTCGTCGCCTTCCTCCTCGTCGTCGTCCGGGTCGTCGTCCGGGTCGCCGTCGCAGGACCCGTCGCAGGACCCGTCGACGGACCCGCCGGCGGGCCCCTTCGACGTCACCGAGGCGACCCTGACCGACCAGCCCTTCTGCGACCGCGTCGACACCGCCCAGGTGGGCGCGGTCCTGGGCATGGCCCCCGACAAGGTCCGGGTCACCACCGACCAGACGATCGGCGACAAGTACGAGGGCCCGGTCGAGGAGGAGGGGCTGCAGATCTCCGACGTCAACATGTGCATCCTCGGGTCGGCCACGAAGCAGTTCACCGTGACGGTCCAGCCGGTCAGCAGCCGGGGCCGGGTGCAGAAGACGATCGACGACCTGACAGCCATGAAGGAGGGCTACGGCCAGGTCTGCCAGGTCAAGGACGCCCCCGAGTTCGGTACGCCGGGAGCGGTGGCGGCCTGCCGCGGCACCATGGGCTCAAGCCGGCTCGTCGCGGTGACCACCGGCATGGTCGGCGACGCGAAGTTCTACTGCTCGGCCATCCTCAACGTCAGCCCCAAGGGAACGGACCTGCAGGGCCCGCTGGTCGAGGCGTGCGAGGGGATCCTCGAGGAGCTGGCCACAACCTGAGCGTCTCCGACGGTCTCCGGCGGGCCGGCGCCCGGCTAGGGTCGTCACCGTGGAGGGCCTGTTCGACTACGCCGGTGTCGACGGCGAGCCCCGGACCGGTCCTGGCGGCGGCACGTTGGCCGGCAACGACCATCCCTCGGCCCCCCTTGCCGTCCGGATGCGTCCCCGCACCCTCGAGGAGCTGGCCGGACAGCGGCAGCTGCTCGCGGCCGGGTCACCGCTGCGCCGCCTCGTCGAGGGCGACCAGCCGATGTCGCTCATCCTGTGGGGGCCACCCGGGACCGGCAAGACCACGATCGCCTCGATCCTCAGCCGGCAGACCGACCGCCACTTCGTGGAGGTGTCGGCGGTGTCCGCGGGCGTCAAGGAGGTCCGTGCCGCCATCGACGGGGCGAAGCTCCGGCTGACCCGCGAGGGGCGCGAGACGGTGCTGTTCGTCGACGAGGTGCACCGCTTCACCAAGGCCCAGCAGGACGCCCTGCTCCCCGGCGTCGAGAACCGTTGGGTGACCCTCGTCGCGGCGACCACCGAGAACCCCTTCTTCAGCGTGATCTCCCCGCTGCTCTCGCGGTCGCTGCTGCTCACCCTGGAGCCGCTGACCGACGACGACGTCCGCGACGTGGTGACGACCGCGGTGCGTGAGGAGCGTGGCCTCGGCGGCACCGTCGAGCTCGCACCGGAGGCGCTCGAGCACCTGGTCCGGCTGGCAGGTGGCGACGCGCGACGGGCGCTGACCTACCTGGAGGCGGCGGCAGGGGCGGCCGGGTCCCGGCAGGACCCTCGTGACCCGGCGGCGGGCCCCGAGACCGGCGAGCGACAGGGTGAGGCGCCGGTGGCCATCGACCTCGCCACCGCGGAGACGGCGGTCGACCGGGCAGCGGTGCGCTACGACCGCCAGGGCGACCAGCACTACGACGTCATCAGCGCCTTCATCAAGTCGGTCCGCGGCTCCGACGTCGACGCGGCGCTGCACTACCTGGCCCGGATGATCGAGGCAGGGGAGGACCCCCGCTTCATCGCCCGGCGCCTGGTCATCCTCGCCAGCGAGGACATCGGGCTTGCCGACCCCACGGCCCTGACCACCGCGGTCGCCGCCGCGCAGGCAGTCCAGCTCCTCGGCATGCCCGAGGGGCGGCTGACGCTCGCCCAAGCCGTCATCGCGCTCTCGGTCGCACCCAAGTCCAACGCGGTCATCCGGGCGATGGACGCGGCCAGCGCCGACGTACGGGCGGGCAAGGTCGGGTCGGTGCCCGCACACCTGCGGGACGCGCACTACCCCGGCGCGAAGAAGGTCGGGCACGGCTCGGCGTACCGGTACGCCCACGACGCGCCGTTCGGGGTCGTCGAGCAGCAGTACGCGCCCGATGTGGCCCTCGCCGCGGAGTACTACCGTCCGGCCGGCCTCGGCGCCGAGGCCGCGGTCAAGGAGCGGTGGGAGCGGCTGCGTCGGATCGTGCGCGGGGAGCCGGCCGCCGAGGCGTCCGCCGACGACCCGGCGAGCGGGAGCACGCCCGGCGCCGGACGGTAGTGTCGTCTGCCATGGGTCCCGCTGCGCAGGTCGCCGTGGTCGCGACGGGCGCCGTCGCGGCCCTGCTGCTCGTGACCGTGCTGACGGCCCGGGCGGCGCGCGCCCGCCGCGAGGAGCTCGCTGCCGAGCTGGCGAGGGCGCGGGCCGACGTGGAGGCGCTCGGCGGGCGGGTCGCGGTGCTGGCCGAGGAGCTGGAGGAGACCCGCCGGGCCGCCGCGGCCGACCACGAGCACGTCATCACCTCGCTCGCCGGCTCGGGGCTCGGCGGCCGCGATCCGGCGGGGTCAGGAGCAGCCGAGCAGCCGGGCAGCGGGGTCCTCGAGGCCCGGCTGCTGTCTGCGCACCGACCCTCGCGCGGTCGGGTGATCGAGGGCCGCCTCGTCGACGGCCTGGCCCGCTCCGGCTCCTCCGCCTCCGGACGGGTGGCCGACCTGTTCGTGCGGACGCTCGCGGTCGGCCACGGCGTGCGCCGGGCGCTGGCTCCGGAGGTCCTCGACCGGGCCGCAGCCGAGTCGCACGTGGCCCGCCGCCGCTCCCGGCGCGACCGGCGCAAGGAGCTGCGTGACGCCCGGCGGCTCCTCCGCGAGGGCACCGTGAAGGTCCAGGACGTGGCATGAGGCCGCTGTGGTTCGCCGCGGGGGCGGCGGCCGGCGTCTATGCCACCGCCAAGGCGCGGCGCGCCGCCGAGGCGCTCACCGTCGACGGCATCCACGACCGGCTGACGGGCTGGTTCGCCGGCGCCCGGGTGCTCCGGGAGGAGCTGCGGGTGGGGATGGCGGAGAAGGAAAGCGAGTTGCGCACACGGTTGGCGGTAGGGCCTCATGGGGACAACGTCCGGCAGCTGACCAGCGGTCGGGCCAGAGACACGACAGAGCTGACCGGCGGGACCGCCAGCGCCGCCGCACCGGGAAGGGACCACGACTGATGGAGACCGCGGAGATCCGGCGACGGTTCATCGCACACTTCGAGAGCCACGGGCACCGGCACGTCCCCTCGGCCTCGCTGCTCCTCGACGACCCGAACCTGCTGTTCGTCAATGCCGGCATGGTGCCCTTCAAGCCCTACTTCCTCGGCCAGGAGACTCCGCCGTACCCCCGCGCGGTGAGCGTGCAGAAGTGCGTGCGCACCCTGGACATCGAGGAGGTCGGCAAGACCACGCGGCACGGCACGTTCTTCCAGATGAACGGCAACTTCTCGTTCGGCGACTACTTCAAGGAAGGCGCGATCGAGCTCGCCTGGGAGCTGGTGACCAAGTCGCAGGCCGACGGCGGCTACGGCCTGCCCGAGGACAAGCTGTACGCGAGCGTCTACCAGGACGACGACGAGGCAGTCGCGCTGTGGAAGCGGATCGCGGGGCTCCCCGAGGACCGCGTCGTGCGGCTCGGCAAGAAGGACAACTACTGGTCGATGGGCGTGCCGGGGCCGGCCGGTCCGAGCTCGGAGATCCTCATCGACCGGGGCTCCGCGTTCGGCAAGGACCGGGACTGGGAGGCCGGTGACCGGTACATGGAGTTCTGGAACCTGGTCTTCATGCAGGAGGAGCTGTCCGCGTTCCGGTCGAAGGAGGACTTCGACGTCCGGGGACCGCTGCCGAAGAAGAACATCGACACCGGCATGGGGCTGGAGCGGGTGGCCTACCTGCTCCAGGACAAGAGCAACATGTACGAGACCGACGAGATGTTCCCGGTCATCGAGAGGGCCTCGGAGCTCAGCGGCCGCCGCTACGGGGCTGTCGACGAGGACGACGTCCGCTTCCGGGTCGTCTGCGACCACGTCCGCAGCGCGATGATGCTCATCAGCGACGGCGTCACCCCCGGCAACGAGGGCCGTGGCTACGTGCTGCGCCGACTGCTCCGCCGGGCTGTCAGGTCGATGCGGCTGCTGGGCGTGGAGGACCCGGTGCTGCCCGAGCTGCTGCCGGTGAGCCGCGACCGGATGAAGGCGTCGTACCCGGAGCTGGAGCTGCAGTGGGAGCGGATCTCCACGGTCGGCTACGCCGAGGAGGAGGCCTTCCGCTCGACGCTGCGGGCGGGCACCCAGATCTTCGACATGGCGGTGCGGGAAGCACGCAGCGCGAGCACGGCGTTGCTCACCGGAGCACAAGCCTTCTCCTTGCACGACACCTACGGGTTCCCCATCGACCTCACCCTGGAGATGGCCTCCGAGCAGGGCCTGTCGGTCGACGAGGAGGGGTTCCGTGGGCTGATGGCCCAGCAGCGTGAGCGGGCCAAGGCCGACGCCAGGGCGAGGAAGGCGACCCACGGCGACACCCAGCACTACCGCGCCCTCGCCGACAGCCTCGAGCGGCCGGTCGACTTCACCGGCTACGACGAGGTGGTCAGCGAGGCCACGGTGCGGGGCATCCTGTCGGGCGTCGGCACCGCCGACGCGGCCCGTCAGGGCGAGGAGGTCGAGCTCGTCCTCGACAGGACCCCCTTCTACGCCGAGGGTGGCGGACAGCTGGCCGACCACGGGGTGATCGAGCTCGGCAACGGTGCCCGCGTCGAGGTGCTCGACGTGCAGTCGCCGATCACCGGGCTCATCGTGCACCGGGTCCGGGTGCTCGACGGTGAGGTGACGCCGGGCGAGGCCGCCCACGCGCTCGTCGACGTGGAGCGCCGCCGCTCGATCAGCCGCGCCCACACCGCGACCCACATGGTGCACAAGGGGTTCCGGGAGGCGCTGGGGGACACCGCCACCCAGGCGGGGTCGGAGAACGCCCCGGGCCGCTTCCGGTTCGACTTCTCGGCGACCGGTCCGGTCCCGCCGTCGGTGCTGGCGGACGTCGAGGCGCGGGTCAACGACCTGGTGCTGGCGGACCTGCCCGTGCACGCCGAGATCATGACCCAGTCCGAGGCGGTCCGGTCCGGCGCCATGGCGCTGTTCGGCGAGAAGTACGGCGACCAGGTCCGGGTGGTCTCCGTCGGCGAGTGGGCCCGTGAGCTCTGCGGCGGCACGCACACCGGCCGCTCCGCCCAGCTGGGGGTGGTGAAGCTGCTGGGTGAGTCCTCGATCGGCTCCGGGGTACGCCGGGTCGAGGCGCTCGTCGGCGCGGACGCCTACCGCTTTCTCGCCCGTGAGCACGTCCTCGTCGCGCAGCTGAGCGAGGCACTCAAGGCGCGGCCCGAGGAGCTGCCCGACCGCGTCGCCGACCTCGTGGAGCGGCTGCGGAACGCCGAGAAGGAGATCGAGCGCGCGAGGGTCGACCGGCTGCTGGCCGCCGCCGGCGAGCTGGCGACCACGGCCGAGGACGTCTCCGGCGTGGCGTTCGTCGGGCACCGGGCGGAGGGCGCGGGTCCCGCGGACGTGCGGACCCTCGCGCTCGACGTCCGGGGGCGGCTCGCGGGCGATCGTCCCGGGGTCGTCGCCGTCGTGGGGACCGTCGACGGACGCGCGTCGGTGGTGGTTGCCGTCGACGAGCGGGCACGCAGCCGCGGCCTGTCCGCCAACGCGCTCGTCCGCGCGGCAGCCACGGCACTCGGGGGCCGGGGCGGCGGCAAGGACGACGTCGCCCAGGGCGGCGGCACCGAGGTCGGGCGCGTCGAGCAGGCGCTCGCCGACGTGCGGGCGGCGGTGGCGAGCACGGTCCAGTGAGGCCGCGGCCATGAGGAGGGGCGTGCGGCTGGGGGTCGATGTCGGTGACGTCCGGATCGGAGTGGCTCGCAGCGACCCCGACGGGCTCCTCGCGACGCCGGTGGAGACAGTCACGCGTGGACGAGGCGACCTGGCACGGCTCCGGCAGCTGGCCCGTGAGCATGCTGCAGTCGAGGCGGTCGTCGGGCTGCCGCGCTCGCTGTCCGGCCAGGAGGGGCCGGCGGCGGCCAAGGCCAGGTCCTTCGCCGACGAGCTGGCAGGAGTGCTGCACCGCGACGGGATCCCCG
The DNA here is from genome assembly GCA_902805845.1 of uncultured Nocardioidaceae bacterium. Classification (GTDB taxonomy): domain Bacteria; phylum Actinomycetota; class Actinomycetes; order Propionibacteriales; family Nocardioidaceae; genus Marmoricola_A. The sequence continues at coordinate 24,804 of CADCUI010000029.1, read as the reverse complement.
TCCGGCTGTGTGACGAGCGACTCAGCACGGTGTCGGCGGAGGCCGCGCTGCGGGGCCAGGGGCGCAAGGGCGCCCGCCGCCGCGCCGTCGTGGACCAGGTTGCGGCCGTGGTGATCCTGCAGAATGCACTGGACACCGAGCGCAGCACGGGGCGTCCGGCAGGAGAGCCGGTGGCATCGCCGGGCCCCGACGACCAGGGAGAGCCGTGAGCGACGAACGTGACGAGTGGTCGGACCGGCCGTCGCCCTTCGGCGACGAGCGCGCCGCCCAGGAGCCCACCGAGACCTCCCTCCCGGTCTTCGTCGACGAGCCCGACGAGCCCGACGCCCCGGCGCCGGCCGCCTCCCCGCTCCCGCGGCGCCGACTCAGCAAGCTGGCGAGCTGCCTGGTGGTGCTCGTCGTGGTCGGCGGGCTCGTGGCCGGCGGCGTGGTGCTCCTCTTCAACGGCGCTGAGCGGCTCCGCGACCAGTTCCAGGGCGCCGAGGACTACGAGGGCGCGGGCACCGGCTCGGTCCTCGTCGAGGTCACGAAGGGGGACACCTCTGCTGTCATCGGCCGCAAGCTCAAGCGTGCCGGGGTGGTCGCGAGCGTCGACGCCTTCACCGAGGCAGCCGCCGAGAATCCCGACTCGCGCGGCATCCAGGTGGGGTTCTACGACCTCCGCAAGAAGATGTCCTCGGAGTCCGCGCTCGAGATCCTGGTCGACCCGGAGAACCTCGTCCAGAGCAGCGTGACCGTGCCCGAAGGGCTGCGTGTCGAGGACACCGTGGCGCTGCTGGCGAAGAGGACCGACATCCCGGTGGGCAGGTTCGAAGCAGCCCTCGACAGGCCCGACGACCTCGGGCTGCCCGGATATGCCCAGGGCAACGCGGAGGGCTACCTGTATCCGGCGACCTACACCTTCCCGCCGGGGACCACCGCCGTCGAGGTGCTCTCGGCGATGGTGGACCGTTGGCAGCAGGCCGCGGAGGAGGCCGGCCTGGGCCGGCGCGCGCAGGAGCTCGGCTACTCCCCGGAGGAGGTGATGATCGTGGCCAGCCTGGTGGAGGCCGAGGTCAACCGGCAGCAGGACCGCGGCAAGGTCGCGCGGGTGATCTACAACCGGCTGGAGACCGACGCGACCAACGGGCTGCTGCAGATCGATGCCACCGTCAACTACGCCCTCGGCCGCGACCTCGGTCTCGGCCTGACCACCGAGGACCTCGAGGTCGACTCGCCGTACAACACCCGCAAGTACCCCGGGCTCCCGCCGGGGCCGATCGAGTCGCCCGGCGCCGAGGCGATCCAGGCGGCGGCGAACCCCACGCCCGGCGACTGGGTCTACTACGTCACCGTCGACCTCGACAGCGGTGAGACCAAGTTCGCGCGCGACTACGACGACTTCCTCACCTACAAGCGCGAGCTCGAGCAGTGGTGCACCGGGTCCGATCGCTGCTGACCCGTCGCCCGCGGAGAGGCAGATGAGCCCGCAAGCGCGCCGCTGCGCCGTGCTCGGGCACCCGATCGCGCACTCGCTCTCCCCGGTGCTGCACCGCGCGGCGTACGACGAGACCGGCCTGGGGTGGTCCTACGACGCGGTCGACGTGACCGAGCACGCCCTGAGCGCGTTCCTCGAGGAGCTCGACGGCTCCTGGCGAGGCCTGTCACTGACCATGCCGCTGAAACGAGCCGTCATGCCGCTCCTGGACTCGGTGGACGACGAGGCAGCCCGGGCCGGTGCCGCCAACACGGTGGTCCTCGAGGGCGGTCGACGCCAGGGCCACAACACCGACATCCCCGGCGCCGTCACCGCACTCACCGAGCGCTGGTCCGGCCCGCTCGGCTCCGCGGTGGTGCTGGGAGGCGGCGCGACCGCGGCCTCGATGCTCCTCGCGCTGGCCGACCTGGGGTGTCGCCGGGCAAGGCTCGTGGTGCGCGACCCCGGGCGGGTGACCGAGACACTGGCGGCCGTCGCGCGGCACCCGAGGCCACCGTCCATCGAGGTGGTGACCCTGCCCGGCGCGCAGGGCGGAGCGCCGGCGGCTCCGGACGTGGCGGTGTCCACGATCCCGGCGACCGCGCAGGACGCTCCGGTGCTGGCGATCGCAGCCGCAGCCTCCGTGGTGTTCGACGTCGTCTACGACCCCTGGCCCACACCGCTCGCCCGCGCCGCCCTCGAGGCCGGCCAGGTGCTGGTGAGCGGGATGGATCTGCTCGTGCACCAGGCAGCCCTGCAGTTCGAGCTCATGACCGGGGTCAGCCCGGCCCCCGTGCCGGGAATGCGAGACGCGGGCGAGGCGGCCCTCGCGGCACGCGGCACGTGACCTGCTGGGGACGACGGACCGGCGACGAAGGTCCGTTCCTCTAGGCTCGCGGACCATGACGTGGTCCCTCGGCACCGCCGCCGTGACCGCGGTGATCGGGCTCGTCGGCGGGTTCGGGGTGCCCGCGCTGATCCGGCGGATCCCGGAGCCGGTGTCGGAGGTGGAGGAGGTCGACGAGGCGGACACCACCGCGCCGGAGGACCTCGCCGAGGGGCTCGCCCCGCCGCTCCCGCCCGACACCGTGGCCGAGGAGCCGAAGGAGCGGTACGTCTCGGTGGCGGCTCGTCCCGGGCTGGCGGGAAAGGCGGCGCTGGTCTCGGCCGTGGCCGCGGCACTGGTGGGAGCCGAGGTCGGGTGGGACTGGGCGTTGATGCCGTTGCTGCCGCTGGTGCCGGTGGGCGTGGCGCTGGCCGTCGTCGACTGGCGCACCCGGCTGCTTCCGACGAAGGTCATCGCGCCGCTCTACGGGGTCGTCGTGGTGGCGGCGCTGGTCGCAGCCCTCCTGTCCGGGGAGCGGTCGGACCTCGAGCGAGCCGGCTGGGGCTGGGTGGTGGCCGGCGGCACCTTCCTGCTGCTCTGGCTTGTCTACCCCCAGGGCATGGGGTACGGCGACGTCCGGCTGTCGGGGGTGCTGGGGATCGCGCTCGGCTACCTGGGCTGGGGTGAGCTGCTGGTCGGGGTCTACGCCGGGTTCCTGCTCGGGGGGATCGGCGGCACCCTGCTGTCGGTGCTGCGGCTCGTGGACCGGCGGGCGTACCCGTTCGGACCGTTCATGCTCCTCGGAGCCCTCGTCGGCGTCGTGACCGGAGGGTGGTTCGCCGGGCTCTACACGACCTGACCCCCTGTGTCGAGCCGCCCTCGACGTCTGGTCGAGCCGCCCTCGATGTCTGGTCGAGCCGCCCTCGGTGCAGGCGGCGGGCGGCTGCCCGGCGCGTGACAGACTGCGCCCATGCTGCGCTGGCTCACCGCCGGGGAGTCCCACGGCCCCGCCCTCGTCGCGATCATGGAGGGGCTGCCGGCTCACGTCGAGGTGACCTCGGGTGACATCTCCGGCGCCCTGGCACGGCGCCGTCTCGGCTACGGGCGTGGTGCCCGGATGTCGTTCGAGCAGGACCAGCTCGAGATCGTCGGCGGGATCCGGCACGGCCTGACGCAGGGCGGGCCGGTGGCGCTGCGCATCGGCAACAGCGAGTGGCCGAAGTGGGAGAAGGTCATGAGCGCCGACCCTGTCGACCCGGTCGAGCTCGAGGGCATGGCCCGCAACGCCGCACTCACCCGGCCCCGGCCCGGCCATGCCGACCTGTCGGGGATGCAGAAGTACGGCTTCGACGAGGCACGCCCGATCCTGGAGCGGGCCTCGGCTCGGGAGACCGCGGCGCGGGTGGCGCTCGGCGCGGTGGCCGCCGCCTTCGTGCGGCAGGCGGCGGGAGCGGAGATCGTCTCGCACGTGGTGAGGATCGGTGGCGCGGTCGCGCCGGCCGGCTCGGTGCCGACAGCCGCGGACGTGGCCTCCCTCGACGCTGACCCCGTCCGGTGCCTGGACCCGGACGCCGCCAAGGCGATGGTCGCGGAGATCGACCAGGCCCACAAGGACGGTGACACCCTCGGTGGGGTCGTCGAGGTGGTCGCGCACGGGCTGCCGCCGGGGCTGGGTTCCCACGCCCACTGGGACCGGCGGCTGGACTCGCGGCTGGCAGCCGCGCTCATGGGCATCCAGGCGATCAAGGGCGTCGAGGTCGGCGACGGCTTCGAGCTGGCCGCCACCCCCGGGTCCCGCGCCCACGACGAGATCGTGTCGACCGAGGACGGCATCCGGCGTGCGTCCGGCCGTTCGGGAGGCACCGAGGGCGGCATGTCCACGGGGGAGGTGCTGCGGGTCCGCGCCGCGATGAAGCCCATCGCGACGGTGCCGCGGGCGCTGCGCACCGTCGACGTCGCGACCGGGGAGGCGACCGTGGCCCACCACCAGCGCTCCGACGTGTGCGCGGTCCCGGCGGCGGGCATCGTCGCCGAGGCCATGGTCGCGCTGGTCCTGGCCGAGGCGGTGCTCGAGAAGTTCGGCGGCGACTCGGTGCGGGAGACCCGGCGCAACGTGGCGGGCTACCTCGACTCGTTGAGGTTCCGGTGACGGCTGCACCGGGCCCTCGGGTGGTGCTGGTCGGGCCGATGGGAGCAGGCAAGACGACGGTCGGCCGGCTGCTTGCCGACGGCTGGGGCGTGGCGCTGCGCGACACCGACCACGACCTCGAGGACGCCGAGGGGCGCAGCGTGTCGGACATCTTCGTCGACTCCGGCGAGGAGTACTTCCGGGCTCGCGAGCACGAGACCGTGCTGGCCGCGCTGGGATCGCACGACGGCGTGCTCGCGCTGGGCGGCGGAGCGGTCCTCGACCCCCGGACCCGCGCCGCCCTCGAGGACCATCTGGTGGTGTTCCTGCGGGTCGGGCTCGCGGACGCTGCCAAGCGCGTGGGACTGGGCCAAGGACGTCCCCTGCTGCTGGGCAACGTGCGCTCACGGATCAAGACGCTTCTCGACGAGCGTCTGCCGGTCTACCTCGAGGCCGCCGACGTCGTCGTGGCCACGGACGGCAAGGACCCCGAGCAGGTGGCCGCCGAGGTGCGCCGCGCGGTCTCGGCGTACCGGACCGGCCCGGCGGTGGAGGGCAGCGGTGGCTGACGGCGTGACCGGTGCCGCAACCGGTGCCGCGCCCGGTGCTGGGCCCGCCACGACGCTGCACCTCGGGGGCCCGGGGGTGGCGGCGGGTCCCTATGACGTCGTGGTCGGGCATGACCTGCTCGACCGGTTGCCCGGCATGCTCGGCGGCGGTGGTGGTCGCGTCGCCGTCGCCCGCGCCGCGTCCCTCGCCGACCTCGGCGACCGGGTGCTCGCCGTGCTGCGGGAGGCGGGGTGCGTCGTGCTCGACCTCCCCCTGCCCGACGGTGAGGCCGCCAAGGACGTCGCTGTCGCCGCGGACTGCTGGCAGGCGCTGGGAAGGGCCGGCTTCACCCGCTCCGACGCCGTGGTGACCGTCGGCGGCGGGGCCACCACCGACATGGGCGGCTTCGTCGCGGCCACCTGGCTGCGCGGGGTGCGGGTCGTGCACGTGCCGACGACGCTCCTGGCCATGGTCGACGCAGCAGTCGGGGGCAAGACCGGCCTCAACACCGGCGAGGGCAAGAACCTCGTAGGAGCGTTCCACGAGCCCAGCGGGGTCCTCTGTGACCTCCGTACCCTCGCCGGCCTCCCGCGCCCCGAGCTGGTCAGCGGGATGGCAGAGGTCGTGAAGTGCGGCTTCATCGCCGACCCCGCCATCCTCGACCTCGTGGAGCGTTCGCCGAGCACGGCGATGACGGTGGGGTCACCCGAGCTCCGGGAGCTCGTGGAACGGGCGATCCAGGTGAAGATCGACGTCGTCGCCGGGGACTTCCGGGAGACCGGCGGCGTGGGCGGCCACCCTGGCCGGGAGGCGCTGAACTACGGCCACACGCTGGCGCATGCCATCGAGCGTGCCGAGCACTACCGCTTCCGGCACGGTGATGCCGTCGCGATCGGCATGGTGTTCGTCGCGGAGCTGGCCAGGCTGGCGGGCCTTCTGGACGAGGCGACGGCCGACCGCCACCGGTCGGTGCTGCGGTCCGTGGGGCTGCCCACGTCGTACGACGGAGTCTCGTGGGAGGACCTCCTGGGGACCATGCGGATCGACAAGAAGGCGAGGGGCGACCTCATGCGGTTCGTGGTCCTCGAGGGGATCGGGAAGCCGGTGCTGCTCGAGGGGCCGGACGTGGCGTTGCTCGAGGAGGCCTACGCCACGGTCGCAGGCGGCTGACGGAGGAACTCCGCCGTGTGTCGCCACGCATCCCGGGCCTCGGGGATCAGCGGCAGCAGAGGAAAGACGTGGATGAGGTCGGGACGCTCGACGTACTCCAGCGCCCAGCCCGCCTCCTCGGCGCGGGCGGCGAGCAGCCGGCAGCCGGGCGCGAGGGTGTCGCGGGTCCCGCAGAACATCAGCGCCGGCGGCAGGTCGTGGAGCGGCGCGAGGGCCGGCGACACCTCCGCCCGCGACAGGTTCTCCTCCCCACCGGCCCACCACGCGGCGTAGGCCCGGATCTTGCCGAGGAACAGCCAGGTGTCGCGCTCGGTGAACGCGTCGGTGTCCGGGGTGCTGGTCGTGAGGTCGACCCACGGCGAGTGCAGCAGCAGTCCCTCCGGCTGGGGGCCGCCTCGGTCCCGCAGCGTCAGCGCCAACGCCAGCGCGTAGCCGCCGCCGGCCGAGTCGCCGGCGAGCACCACGCCGTCGGGCGACGCCGTCGCGAGCCTCTCGACGAGGTCGGCGAGGGCGGCGTGCGAGTCGCGCCAGCTGTGCTCGGGCGCCAGCGGGTAGTCGGGTACCACGACCCTCGCCCGGAGCCCCGATGCCAGCCGAGCGACGTACCTGACGTGGAAGGGGTCGAGGGGGCCGACGAAACCGCCGCCGTGGAGGTAGACGATGGTGCGCCGCGGCGCCACGTGTCTGGGCGTGACCGTGTAGGAGGCAAAAGCGCCCGCGGGGCCGTCGAGCTGCTCGACGTCCAGGACGAACCGGCGGGAGAAGCGGGGCACCAGCCGGGTCGGGAAGGTGCGTCCCAGCACGGCGTGCGAGCGCTCCAGCCGCTCGCGCTCGGCCGCCTCGGACTCCAGCTCGCGTGACCTGCGCAGTCGAGGGACCGCCCAGGCGAGCAGGTCGTGGCGTCGGCTGGGCACGCTCCGACGGTGCCTCAGGGCACGAGACGGCTGACGACGCCCTTCTTGACCTCCGAGGGGCGCTGCTGCTCACCGGCGACGGCGCTCACGACCACGAGCGCGCCCGTGAGCGCGGGCACCGCCCACTGGAGGAGCGCCAGCTGGCGCTGGGCGTTCGCCACCTCCGGCGGAGTGGACGGAGCCGGCTCGGTGCCGGAGGAGGCCGGGACGTCGGTGTGCTTGGACACCTTCTTGCCCAGCACCCGGCTGTAGCCGGTCACGCCGAGAGCGGCGGCTGTGAGCACGGTCTTGGTGAGCGCCATCGAGGCGACGCCCTCCTGCCCCTTGATCCGGCTCCTGTTCCCGCGGAGCTGCCCGAGGCTGCCGGCCAGGTGCAGTCCGATGGCAGCCGCATTGACCGGCGTCCACCGGTCCCACCCGACGTTGGCCACGGCACCCGTCCGGCTGGACAGGCCGGCCTCGCCGGCTGCGGGGTTGAGCGCGACCGCGTTGGCCAGCGTGCCGCCGAACCAGGTCGCCAGGCCGAGGTCGTGGATCGATCGGGACAGGGTGTTGCGGGTCATGAGATCTCCTTGTGGGCACAGTCAGGGTGAAGGTGACCTACCCGCGACGGGGGCGGTCAAACGATGGTGAGCGGCGCGTAGGGTCAGGTGCGTGAAGCCACTCCCGGAGACGGTGGAAGCCCTGCGTGAGCTGGCGATCCGTGGCGAGGCGGACCTCGGGATCGAGCTGTTCGCCATGGCCACCCGCGTCCGCGCGCTGGTGCCGGAGCTGGTGGGGCTGAGCCTCGGCATGGTCGAGGACCGGGTGACGCTCACCCTGGTCGCGAGCACGGAGGCCGTCGCCGGGCTCGACGCGGTGCAGTACGTCGACGGAGGGCCGTGCCTGGAGGCGGTGGACACGGCCGACACCGTCGACGTCGCCGGCGCGGGCCTGTTCGACGAGGACCGGTGGCAGCTGTACGCCCGCGCCAGCGCTGAGATGGGCGTGGCCAGCAGCCTGTCCCTTCCCGTCATGCACCAGGGTCGGGTCATGGGTAGCGTGAACCTCTACGCGTCGGACCCTGGTGCCTTCGACGGCCGGCACCAGTCGGTCGCCGAGGCAGTGGGCTCCACCGCGGAGCAGGCGGTCGCCAACGCCGACCTCTCCTTCAGGACTCTCCAGCAGGCGCAGCAGGCGCCTGACCGGGTCCGGGACCAGGCCGGTATCGACATCGCCGTGGGCATCATCGCCGAGAGCCAGAAGGTCGACATCGCGCTGGCGCGTGAGCGCCTGCGACAAGCAGCGGCCCGCGCGAACATCACGGAGTCCCAGGCGGCCGAGGTGTTCCGCCGGGTCCGCGCCGAGTAGGCACGGCAACGCTCGGGCTTCCTCGTGCCGGCGTGCTCGATGTCTCAGCGGACCTCGTCGGCCAGCCGCGACACGGCGTCGGCGACCTGGGGGCCGAACATCACGGCGTCGTTGTGGTCGGCGCCCTCGAGGACGACCTCCTCGACGAGCGAAGGCGCTGCCCGGGCAACCCGAGCGCTCAGCCGGGTCGGTACGACGGAGTCGCGGTCGCCGTACACCACCGTCAAGGGGACGTCGCTGCTCCGCACCAGGTCGAGGACGGGGAACCGGTCCCGGAGCAGCAACCGCACCGGGAGCCACGGGTAGTGGTGCGCGCCGACGTCGGCGAGCTCGGTGAACGGGGACCGCAGCACCACCCCTGCCGGTGGTCGTTGCTGCGCCAACGCCGTGACGACCCCACCGCCGAGGGACTCCCCGAAGTAGATCGTGCGTCCAGGCGGGTAGCCCAGGCCGCGCAGGGCGGCCAGGGCGGCGAGCGCGTCGGTGGTGACCCCGTCCTCGGTGGGGCTGCCCGGGTTGCCTCCGTAGCCGCGGTAGTCGAGGAGCAGCACCGCGAGCCCGCGTCGCCTCAGCTCGACCGCGAAGGCGGCGCGGCTCAGCCGGTTGCCACCGTTGCCGGCCGCGACGAGCACCGCCAGATGATCGTCGGGCGCGGACGCGGGAGCAGGGACGAACCATGCTCCGAGCTCGAGCCCGTCGCCGGTGTGCAGCGTGACGTCGCGGGCGCCGGCGATCACGTCGGCGGCCGCCGGGACGGCTGAGGGGTCCGGCTGGTAGACGAGCTGCCGCTGGAACGCCCACAGCAACCCCATCAGCGCCCCCAGGACCAGCGTCGTCACCAGCAGGGCCCGGACGGCTCCACGGCGGAGCCGACCGGGCGTACCCATGCTGCATGCTAGGCGGCGGCTCAGCCGCCGTAGTCAGGGTCGGTCACGGGCGCGAGCCGCCTTGCAGAATTGGCCGCTCCCACCGCCTAGGGTGAGCAGCCGGAGCGAAGGAGGCCCCATGGACGTGCTCAGCCTGACTCAGGCCGAGGCGGAGGAGCGAGCGGCGCTGCTCGCAGTCCAGCGGTACGACATCGACGTCGACCTCACCGGACTGCCCGAAGGCCCCGAGGTCCGCTGCGTCTCGACGATCGCCTTCACCTGCAGCGAACCGGGGGCCTCGTCGTTCGTCGACTGCGCCGCGCACGTCGTCTCGGCGACGCTCAACGGCCGGCCGCTGGGTCAAGCAGCACGAGGGCGGCTGCCACTGGAGGGACTGGCCGAGCGGAACACCCTCGTGGTGGAGACGGTGCAGGACGACACCACCACCGGCGAGGGGGTCCACCGGGCCGTCGACCCGGCCGACGGCGAGGTCTACCTGTGGACGTCGTTCGAGCCGGACCAGGCGCGCTTCGTGTGGGCGTGCTTCGACCAGCCGGACCTCAAGGCGCCCCACGCGTTCACGGTGACCGCCCCGGCCGCCTGGACGGTGGTGAGCAACACCGGCGACCCGCGGATCGAGGCCGTGGAGGACGGCGTGCGTCGCTGGAGCTTCCCCGACACTCCGCCGCTGTCGACGTACAACCCGGTGGTGGCCGGCGGGCCCTTCTACGAGCTCCGCCGCGAGGGTGCCGGCCACGACCTCGGGATCTTCTCGCGGCAGTCGCTGCGGCGCATCCTGGAACGGGACGCGGACGAGATCTTCACCGTCACCGGGCAGGGGCTGGAGTTCTTCGGTCGGGTCTTCGCCATGCCGTTCCCGCAGCAGAAGTACGACCAGGTCTTCCTGCCCGAGTTCGGCGGGGCGATGGAGAACTACGGCTGCGTCACCTGGTCCGACGCCTTCCTCCGCCGGGCGAGCCCCACCCCCGCGGAGAACGAGCTGTTCGCCAAGGTGCTGCTGCACGAGATGGCGCACATGTGGTTCGGCAACATCGTCACGATGCGCTGGTGGGACGGGCTGTGGCTCAACGAGGCGTTCGCCGAGTTCGCCTGCCACTGGGCCGCCGTGCGAGCAACCCGGTACGGCGACGCCTGGGCCAGCCAGCTCGCCGGCGAGGCGCTCGAGGCGTACCTGGCCGACCAGGGACCCACCTCCCACCCGATCCACCAGCCGATCCGCGACGTGGCGCAGGCCACCTCGATCTTCGACGCGATCACCTACCCGAAGGGCGCCACGGCGCTGCACCAGCTCATGACCTACGTGGGGGAGGGGCCCTTCCAGGCGGGTATGGCGGCGTACTTCGCCGAGCATGCTTGGGGCAACACGACTCGTCACGACCTCATGGCCGCGCTCGAGGCCGCCAGCGGCCGAGACCTCGGCCGCTGGAGCACCGCCTGGCTCGAGACCGCGGGCACCGACCGGCTGACCCTGGAGCACGAGGGCGAGGGCGGCCACGCGCTGGTGGCCGAACCGCCGACCGGTCAGCCGCGGCCCCATGTGCTGGCGATCGGGTCCTACCGGACCGGTCCCAGCGGGCTGGAGCCCGTCGGGCACACCCGCGTGGAGGTGGCCGGGAGGAGGACGCCGGTGACCTTGCCGGAGGCCGACTTCCACCTCGTCAACGACGACTACCTGACCTTCGCGACGATGCGTCCCGACGCCGCGTCGCTGCCGGTCCTGCTGGAGCACACCGCGGGACTGCCCGCCGCGATCTCCCGTGCCGTCAGCGTCGCGACGGTGTGGGACATGCTGCAGAACGGCGAGGCGAGCGCCGCCCAGACCGTGGGATGCCTCACCTCGGTGCTCGGCAGCGAGACCGCGGAGGCCGTGGTGGAGCCGTTCCTTCGGCTCGCCTGGGAGGCCGCCCTGCTGTGGGCACCCGAGGCCGAGAGCAAGGAGCTGTGCCGCACGGTGGCGGCCACCTGCCGGGTCATGGCCGAGGACCCGGCCCGGCGCCAGGTGGCGCTCCGCGGCCTGGCGCGCACGGCCGTCGACGAGGGCGACTTCGAGGCCCTGCGAAGCGCCGCAGGGGACGACGTGGACCTCCACTGGCGGGCTCTCGTGCGTCAGGCGGAGCTGGGCCCGGTGTCGCAGGACGAGATCGACGAGCTCCTCGACCGTGACCCGGACCCCGACGCCTGGGTGCGGGCCGTCACCGTGCGCGCCGCGTCGCCGGCGGAGGCGGACAAGGCGGAGGTGTGGCGGACCGTCGTGGCGGACCGGAAGGTGCCGGTGTCCTCGATCAGCCTGATCTCCCAGGCGTTCTGGCGGCCCGGCCAGGACGAGGTGCTGCGCCCCTACGGGGATCGCTACCTCGAGGCGCTTCCGTCGCTGCACGAGAGCGGCATGATCCCCGCGATGTCCTACTCGTTCTCGCTGTTCCCTGTCGTCGCTGTGGACGAGGAGTTCCTGCAGCACGCCGAGGAGGTCGCCGGTCAGGTGGCACCGGTGGTGGGCAAGGCGGTCGTGGAGCGGGTCGACGAGGTGCGTCGGATGCTGGCCGCCCGGGGGGCGGCTACATCTGTTCCGGGGCGGTGATGCCGAGCAGCCCCAGCCCCACGACGAGCACGTCGAGGGTGACCGAGCACAGCACCAGCCGCGAGGCGCGGGTGCTGTCGTCGTCGGCCTTCAGCACCGGGCAGCTCTCGTAGAACGTCGTGAACGCCTGCGCCAGCTCGAAGAGGTAGCCGCACAGCCGGTGCGGCTCCAATGTCACCCCCACCTGGGTCACCACGTCGCCGAAGCCCAGCAGGGTGCGGGCCAGCAGCCGCTCGGCCTCCTCGGTCAGCACGACGTCGGCGTCACCGACCGGTGAGCCCGCCTTCCGCAGGATCGACCTGATCCGCGCCGCGGCGTACTGCAGGTAGGGGCCGGTGTTGCCGGTCAGCGACAGCATCCGCTCGAAGTCGAAGGTGTACTCGCTGTCGTGCGACACCGAGAGGTCGGCGTACTTGATCGCACCGATCCCGACGTGGAGGGCGATCGCCTCGCGGTCCTGCGGCGACAGCTCGGGGCGCGACTGCGCGAGCACCTGCCCTGCCTTGTCCACCCCTTCCTCGAGGAGCGACCGCAGCTTGATGGGACCACCGCTGCGGGTGCGCAGGATCTTGCCGTCGGCCCCCAGCACGTTGCCGATCTGGACGTGCACGACCTCGACGTCGTCGTCGAGCCACCCCGCCTTGCGGGCCGTGGCCCACACCATCTGCAGGTGGAGCGACTGCGGGGCCCCGATCACGTAGAGGACCCGGTCCGCCCGCAGGTCTCGGACCCGGTGCCGGATGGTGGCGAGGTCGGTCGTGCCGTACCCGTAGCCGCCGTCGCTCTTGCGGATGATGAGCGGGACCGGCTTGCCCTCACGTCCGGTGAACCCGTCGAGGAAGACACACAGTGCTCCCTCGCTGACCGTCGCGATCCCCGCGGCCTCCAGCTCGTCGCAGATCTGGGCGAGCTCGTCGTTGTAGCTGCTCTCGCCGGCGAGGTCCGCGTCGGTGAGCGTCACGTCGAGCAACGTGTAGATCGAGTGAAAGTAGCTCTTCGACAGCTCGAGGAGCTCCCGCCAGACCCGCATCGTCTCCGGCTCGTGCGCCTGCAGGGCGACGACCCGACGGCGGGCACGGGCGGCGAACTCCTCGTCGCCGTCGAACTTGGCGCGCCCGGCCTGGTAGAAGTCGTTCGGGCTCGTGACGAGCAGCTCGGCCTCCTCCGAGTGCTCGCCGACGTCGAGAAGGTGCTCGACGAGCATGCCGAACGGCGTGCCCCAGTCCCCGACGTGGTTCTGCCGGACCACCCGGTGGCCCAGGTGCTCCAGCGTGCGGGCCAGCGCGTCACCGACCACCGTCGTCCGGAGGTGTCCGACGTGCATCTCCTTGGCGACGTTGGGCGCCGAGTAGTCGATCGGCACCACCTGCGACGGCTCCGTCGGTACGCCGAGCCGCGGGTCACGCGCGAGCGTCCGGACCTGGTCGGCGAGCCACTCCGGGCGCAGCGTCAGGTTGATGAACCCGGGGCCGCTGATCTCCGGCGGCTGGGTGATGTCGGACAGCCCCAGCGACTCCACCAGGCGAGCTGCGACGTCGCGGGGCTTGGACCCCAGGCGCTTGGCGAGCGGCAGCGCCACGTTGGCCTGGAAGTCGGCGAACTGCGACGGCCGGATCACCGGGTCCACGTCGGCGAGCTCCGGCCCGAAGGCGTTCCCCAGGGCCACCCGGAAGCGTTCGGCGAGGACCTGGGGTGGGCTGCTCATGGGAGAAAGGCTAGGCCGGTGGCGGTAGACTCCGACGCCGGCCCACCGTCACCGAGCTGGGCCGCCCCCCGCCCCCTCCCCGACGAACGAGGTTGCTCAGCGCATGGCCACGACGAACGACCTGAAGAACGGCATGGTCCTCAACCTGGACGGCCAGCTGTGGCAGGTCATCTGGTTCCAGCACCACAAGCCGGGCAAGGGTGGCGCCGTGGTGCGCACCAAGCTCAAGAACGTCGAGTCGGGCAAGACCGTCGACAAGACCTTCAACGCCGACGTCAAGGTCGACGTGGCCAACGTCGACAAGCGGACGATGCAGTACCTCTACAACGACGGCACGAGCTACGTCTTCATGGACCTCGGCACCTACGACCAGCTCGAGATCACGCCCGAGATCGTCGGGGACGCACAGAACTTCCTGCTGGAGCAGCAGGAGGCGATCGTGGCGACCAACGAGGGGCGGGTCCTCTACATCGAGCTGCCGGCGTCGGTAGAGCTCCTGGTCGAGTACACCGAGCCGGGCCTCCAGGGCGACCGCTCCACGGGCGGCACGAAGCCGGCCCGGCTCGAGACCGGCCACGAGATCAACGTGCCGCTGTTCATCACCAACGGCGAGAAGGTCAAGGTCGACACCCGCGACAGCAGCTACCTCGGCCGCGTCACCAGCTGAGGCGAGGACCGTGTCGGCGCGCGGCAAGTCGCGCAAGCGGGCCCTGGACGTCCTCTTCGAGAGCGAGCTTCGGGGGTTGGAGCTCGACGGCACCCTGCAGCAGCGACTCGACGCGGGGGAGCCGCCGGTCAGCGACTACACCGTGCGGCTGGTGCGCGGGATCGTCGACGAGCGGGAGTCGATCGACGGACTGATCGCGTCGTACGCCGAGGGCTGGAGCCTCGACCGGATGGCCGGGGTGGACCGCAACGCCTTGCGGATCGGCGTCTACGAGCTGCTCCACGTCGACGACGTCCCCGACGCCGTCGCGGTCAGCGAGGCGGTCACCCTGGTCCGCGAGCTCTCCACCGACGAGTCGCCGGCGTTCGTCAACGGGGTCCTGAGCAGCATTCTGCGCAACAAGGCCGACCTCCGGCCACCACCGGTCCAGTCCTAGCAGCGCCGACGCGCCCGACAACCTGTGGTGGCGGCCGACAGTGGAGATCTTCCGGCCGCACCGGCCGGAAAGGCTCCGGTGTCGCAGCCGCACCCGGCCGGCTGGCAGGCTGGCGGCATGACAGGTGCAGACGCGCAGGACGTTGACGTGGTGGTGGTCGGCCTGGGGCCGGGGGGCGAGGCGGTGGCCACCACGGCCGCCGCGGAGGGGCTACGGGTGGTGGCCGTCGACCGGCACCTGGTGGGGGGTGAGTGCCCCTACTACGGCTGCGTGCCGACGAAGATGATGATCCGCTCGGCGGCCGTGCTCGCCGAGTCGCGGCGGGTGCCCGAGCTGGCCGGCGACAGCAGGGCCGAGCCCGACTGGGCGCCGGTGGCCCGTCGCATCCGGGACGAGGCCACCGCCGACTGGGACGACACCGCGGCGGTGAAGAGGCTGGCCGACGCCGGGGCCACGGTGGTCCACGGGCACGCCCGCCTGGTGGCGCCCGGGACTGTGGAGGTCGACGGGCAGCGGTTCCGCGCCGCTCGCGGGGTGGTGCTCAACACCGGCACCGCGCCGGCCGCGCCTCCGGTGGACGGGCTGGCGGACACGCCGTACTGGACCAACCGCGACGTCGTGAAGATGACCGACCTCCCCACCTCGTTGGCTGTCATCGGCGGAGGCGCCACCGGGTGCGAGGTGGCGCAGGCGATCGCCCGGTTCGGGGCCGAGGTGACGCTCCTCGACGTGGCCGACCGCATCCTGGCGCACGAGGAGCCGGAGGCCAGCAAGGTGGTGGAGGCGGCGCTGTCCGGCGACGGCGTGCGCGTCGTGGTGGGGGCCCGGATCGAGTCGGTGACTCATGGCGAGGACGGCTTCGCCCTGGACCTGGGCAGCGAGACGGTCACCGTCGACAGGCTGCTGGTCGCTGCGGGCAGGACCCCGCAGATCGGCGAGCTGGGGCTCGAGGCCGTCGGGCTCGACCCGACCGCGAAGTCGCTGGTGACCGACGACCGGATGCGGGTCCTCGACGGTGACAGCCCGGTGGAGGGGCTGTACGCCGTCGGGGACATCACCGGTCGTGGCGCCTACACCCACATGTCGATGTACGAGGGGGCAGCCGTCCTCCGGGACCTCCTGGGCCAGGACCCCCAGGAGCTGGACTTCCGAGCAACGCCACGGGTCACCTTCACCGACCCCGAGGTCGGCTTCGTCGGGCTCACCGAGGAGCAGGCGCGGGAGGACGGCCACGACGTGCGTATCGGCTTCGCCGAGCTGCCCGCGTCTTCACGCGGCTGGATCCACAAGTCCGGCAACGAGGGCTTCATCAAGCTCGTGGTCGCCGGTGACCACCTCCTCGGGGCCACCTCGGTCGGCCCGACCGGCGGCGAGGTGCTGTCGATGCTGACCCTGGCGATACACGCGCGGGTGCCGGTGACGACTCTGGAGACGATGATCTACGCCTACCCGACCTTCCACGGGGCGGTCCGGGACGCGCTCACCGACCTCGGCTGAGCCCGTCGGGCCGTTTGCGGCGCTCGGCCCGGAGCCGGCGCAGCAGCACCGCGGCCTGCCGGGCGGTAGCCGCGAGGTCGCCGGCCGCCGTGGCGACCGGGTCAGCGGCCGACGCCCAGTCGGCGGCGAGCGCGTCCGGGGTCCGGAACGTGGGGCGCTCGACCTCCACACCGGCCCGGCCAAGCTTGTCCACCCGGCGGTCGATGAGCGCGCGGAGCGCCTCTGCCGCCAGCTCGGCGGCCTCGAGCATCTCCTCGGACCCTGGTGCCGGTGGCCGCTGCGGCATCCCGGCGAGGACCTCGGGGTCGGCGTCGACGGGCAGGTCCTCCAGGTCACCGGTCAGGACCGCCCCGGACGCCGAGATCGTCTCGCGGGTGAGCCGGTTCCAGGCCATCGCCCGCTGGTGGGCCGGGCGGCTCATCGGCGCTCGGCCCTCCTGGGCCGCCCGGGTGACGAGCACGTCGAGCGCGACGATCTCCTTGACCGTCCAGTTGTACTCGCTCTGGGGGAGCCGCCCGATCCTTCTGTTGACCTGACGTACCAGCTCGGTGGAGGCGTAGCCCAGCGACGGGTTGGTGTCGCGCGGCGGCCGAGTGGCGGCAGCCGGGTCGACGCCGACGACGCCGGCGAACCGGCGCCACAGCTCCCCGGGCTCGGTCCGCGCCCGCGGCACGGTGACCACGTGGAGCGAGCCCGCGGGCACCACCTGCTGCCACACGGTGAGCATCCGGGGGACGTTGAGCGTCCGGTGGAACTCGTGACGCGGCCGCCGGGTGAGACGCGGGAGCCGGAGCGGCTGGGCCTGTGGCCGCGGGATGTCGTCGAGGTAGTCCTCCCAGGAGAACTTGCCGCCGTTGTGCACGACGGTCTGCCACTGCGACGACAGGGTCGCGCTCATGTCGCGGACCGTGAGCACGAGCCGTACGTCGGCCCCTGCCAGCGTCTCCATCACCCGGGAGACGGCCCGCCGACCGGCGAAGCTGAGGAACTCCACGGAGATCAACGAGACCGAGGCGGGGTCGGCCAGCGCCTCGGTCAACAGCTCCGACCACACCCCTCGGGCCTGTCGGCGGATGTGCGGGTCACGGCGACCGAGTCGCATGACGTCCTGGACGCCGCGCACCTGCCGGCTCCACGAGTCGCCCGGGAGCACCAGGCCGGCGTCCCGCAGCCGGGCGCGGTTCGCGTACATCAGCTGCTGCAGGTACGTCGTGCCGGTCTTCATGCCGCCGATGTGCAGGTAGACGACGGGTCTGCCCGTGCTCCCCCCGAGGCCTGTCACCGGCCCATTGTGAGGGAGCCCGGTCCGACCGCTCTCGACCGGCCCGGCAGGGGGTCGCGAGCCGGGGGTCAGCGGCTGCTAGTGTGACGCGCGATCGACATCCTTTAACGAGCCGTCCCGTGAGGCGGAGAAGGAGGTCCGGGCGCTGATGCCTACCCAGCCTGCCCCACCTGACGCCACCGCACCGCCCGACCGCCGTATCCCGGCTCCGCAGGGCAGGACCGTGCTGGACCCGCGGGACATCTCCCGGGCCCTGACGCGCATCTCCCACGAGATCCTCGAGCGCAACAAGGGCGCCACCGACCTGGTGCTGCTCGGCATCCCGACCGGCGGGGTGCCGCTCGCCCGCCGGGTGGCCGAGCGCATCTCCGCCGTCGAGGGCGTCGAGGTGCCGGTCGGCTCCCTCGACGTGACGATGTACCGCGACGACCTCCGGATGCGGCCGGCGCGGGCCCTGCTGCCCACCGACATCCCGCCCGACGGCATCGACGACAAGGTCGTCGTGCTCGTCGACGACGTCCTCTACTCGGGCCGCACGATCCGCGCGGCGCTCGACGCGATGAACGACGTGGGTCGGCCGCGGACGGTGCGGCTGGCGGTCCTCGTCGACCGGGGCCACCGGGACCTGCCGATCCGAGCCGACTTCGTGGGCAAGAACCTGCCCACCTCGCTGGCCGAGACCGTCGTCGTACGCCTCCAGGAGATCGACGGCGCGGACGGGGTCACCATCGCCGCCGACACCATCTCCGGCGGCACCACCGCCGGCACCGACACAGTCACCGACCACCCAGGGGAGGGCCGATGAAGCGCCACCTGCTCAGCGCAGCCGACCTGAGCCGCGACGACGCCGAGCTCGTCCTGCGGACCGCCGAGGAGCTGCGCAGCCTGGCCGACCGGCCGATCAAGAAGCTGCCGGCGCTGCGCGGCCGCACGGTGGTCAACCTGTTCTTCGAGGACAGCACCCGGACGCGGATCTCCTTCGAGGCCGCCGCGAAGCGGCTCTCGGCCGACGTCATCAACTTCGCCGCCAAGGGCTCGAGCCTCAGCAAGGGCGAGAGCCTGAAGGACACCGCCCTCACCCTCGAGGCGATGGGCGCGGACGCCATCGTCGTCCGTCACGCAGCCAGCGGCGCGCCGCACCGGCTCGCCACCGCCGGCTGGACCGGTTCCAGCGTCATCAACGCCGGTGACGGCACCCACGAGCACCCGACGCAGGCGCTGCTCGACGCATTCACGATGTGGCGCCACCTCGGCGCCCTCGACGGCCGCCGGGTGGCGATCGTGGGCGACGTCCTCCACAGCCGGGTCGCCCGGTCCAACGCGCTGCTGCTGCGCACGCTCGGCGCGGAGGTGACCCTCGTCGCCCCGCCGACCCTGCTGCCTGTCGGAGTCGACGGGTGGAACGTCGAGACCTCCTACGACGTCGACTCCGTGCTGCCCAAGGCCGACGTGGTGATGATGCTGCGGGTGCAGGGGGAGCGGATGAACGCGTCGTACTTCCCCACCGTGCGGGAGTACTCCCGGCGCTACGGGCTCGACGCCCGCAGGATGGCGCAGCTGCAGGACCACACGATCGTGATGCACCCCGGGCCGATGGTCCGGGGCATGGAGATCACCGCCGACGTCGCCGACTCGAGCCGCTCGGTGATCGTCGAGCAGGTCACCAACGGGGTGGCGGTGCGGATGGCGGTGCTCTACCTGCTGCTCGGGGGCAGCGAACCGGCCGGTACGACGGAGAGGGACGCGGCGTGAGCACGGACAGGACGCTGATCCGGGGGGCCCGGCCGCTGGGCGGCGATGCCGCCGACGTCCTCCTGCGCGGGGGCGTGATCGCAGAGGTCAGGGCGGGGCTCGACGCGGAAGGCGCCACGGTCGTCGACGCGGACGGCCTGGTGCTGCTGCCCGGACTGGTGGACCTGCACACCCACCTGCGCGAACCCGGACGCGAGGACGCCGAGACCGTCGAGACCGGGACCCGCGCCGCCGCCCTGGGGGGCTTCACCGCCGTCCACGCGATGGCCAACACCGACCCGGTCGCCGACACCGCCGGCGTGGTGGAGCAGGTCTGGCGGCTCGGTCAGTCGGCCGGCCACTGCGACGTACGGCCGGTGGGGGCGGTCACCATCGGGCTGGCCGGCCAGCAGCTGGCCGAGCTCGGCGCCATGGCGGACTCCGCGGCCGCGGTGAGGGTGTTCTCCGACGACGGCAGGTGCGTCTCCGACGCGGTGCTGATGCGCCGGGCGCTGGAGTACGTCAAGGCGTTCGACGGCGTCGTCGCGCAGCATGCCCAGGAGCCACGGCTCACCGAGGGCGCGCAGATGAACGAGGGCGAGCTGTCCGGGCGGCTCGGGCTGCGGGGCTGGCCGGCGGTGGCCGAGGAGGCGATCATCGCCCGCGACTGCCTGCTGACCGCGCACGTGGGCAGTCGCCTGCACGTCTGCCACGTCTCGACCGCGGGGTCGGTCGAGATCATCCGCTGGGCCAAGAGCAAGGGCTGGAACGTCACCGCCGAGGTGACGCCGCACCACCTGCTGCTCACCGACGACCTGGCCGCGACCTACGACCCGCTCTACAAGGTCAACCCGCCTCTGCGCACGCACGCCGACGTGGAGGCGGTCCGCGCCGGGCTCGCCGACGGCACGATCGACGTCGTGGCCACCGACCACGCGCCGCACCCCCACGAGGACAAGGACTGCGAGTGGGCGGCCGCGGCCTTCGGCATGCTCGGGCTCGAGACCGCCCTGTCGGTGGTGCAGCACACCATGGTGGACGCGGGGCTGCTCACCTGGGCCGACGTCGCGGACCGGATGTCGCGCACGCCGGCGCGCATCGGCCGGGTCTCCGAGCACGGTCGGCCGATCGCGGCGGGGGAGCCGGCGAACCTCGTGCTCTACGACCCGTCGGCCAGCCGGGTCGTCGAGCCCGGTGAGTCCGCCAGCCTGTCGCGCAACAACCCGTACACCGGCCTCGAGCTGCCCGGACGGGTCGTGCACACGTTCCTGCGTGGCACTCCCACCGTCCACGAGGGGAAGCCGGCGTGACCGGCGCCGACCCCCGCGGCGTCCGATCGGGCGCGGCGCATGGCGCGCGCCCGATCGGACGAGGCGGGGCGCTGCTGGTCCTGGAGGACGGCCGGGCCTTCCGAGGCGAGTCCTTCGGCGCGGAGGGGGAGACGTTCGGGGAGGCGGTGTTCTCCACCGGGATGTCCGGCTACCAGGAGACGCTGACCGACCCGTCGTACCACCGCCAGGTCGTGGTCATGACCAGCCCTCATGTCGGCAACACCGGGATGAACGACGAGGACCCCGAGTCGCGACGGATCTGGGTGGCCGGCTATGTGGTCCGCGACCCGGCCCGGGTGCCGAGCAGCTGGCGGGCCCAGCGGTCGCTGGACGACGCGCTGCGCGAGCAGGGCGTCGTCGGGATCGCCGGGGTCGACACCCGGGCGCTCACCCGGCACCTGCGCGAGCGCGGCGCGATGCGGGTGGGCATCTCCACCACCGAGACCGACCCCGAGGCCCTGCTCTCCCGGATCCGGGAGTCCGCGGAGATGACGGGGCTGGAGCTGGCCGACGAGGTGACGACCGCGGAGCCCTACGTCGTGCCGGCGGTGGGCGAGCGGCGCCACCGGGTCGCCGCGGTCGACCTCGGCATCAAGGCGAACACGCCCCGGATGCTGGCCGAGCGCGGGGTCGAGGTGCACGTGCTGCCCGCGACCGCCTCCGTCGACGACGTGCTGGCGGTCGACCCCGACGGCCTGTTCTTCTCCAACGGGCCCGGTGACCCCGCCGCGACGACGCACCAGGTCGAGCTGCTGCAGCAGTCGCTCGACCGGGGGCTGCCCTACTTCGGGATCTGCTTCGGCAACCAGCTCTTCGGCCGGGCGCTCGGGCTGGGCACCTACAAGCTGAAGTACGGCCACCGCGGCCTCAACCAGCCGGTGATGGACCGCACCACGGGCAAGGTCGAGATCACCGCGCACAACCACGGCTTCGCGGTGCAGTGGCCGGACGGCGTGCCGCTGGACCGGGCGGCACCCACGCCGTACGGCGAGGTCGAGGCGAGTCATATTTGTCTCAACGACAACGTCGTGGAGGGTCTGGAGCTGCGTGACGGGGAGGGGCAGCTTCGCGCCTTCTCGGTGCAGTACCACCCGGAGGCAGCAGCGGGGCCCCACGACGCGGCGTACCTCTTCGACCGCTTCTGCGACCTGATGACGGATGCCCAGAAGGGGAGCGACGACTGATGCCGAAGCGCGAGGACCTGACGTCGGTGATGGTGATCGGCTCCGGGCCGATCGTGATCGGTCAGGCCGCCGAGTTCGACTACTCCGGCACCCAGGCCTGTCGCGTCCTGCGCGCCGAGGGGCTGCGCGTGATCCTGGTCAACTCCAACCCGGCGACGATCATGACCGACCCCGAGTTCGCCGACGCCACCTACGTGGAGCCGATCACGCCGGAGTACGTCGAGCAGGTCATTGCCAAGGAGCGTCCCGACGCGCTGCTGGCCACCCTGGGGGGCCAGACGGCGCTCAACGTCGCGATGGCGCTCGCCGGCACCGGTGTCCTGGACAGGTACGGCGTGGAGCTCATCGGCGCCAGCATCGAGGCGATCGACCGCGGGGAGAACCGCGAGTCGTTCAAGAAGATCGTCGAGGGGCTGGGAGGGGAGGTGGCGAAGTCCACCATCTGCCACAGCCTGGGCGACGCCCTGGGTGCAGCAGAGGAGCTGGGATATCCCGTGGTCGTGCGGCCGAGCTTCACCATGGGCGGTGCCGGCTCGGGCATGGCGTACGACGAGGAGGACCTGCGGCGGATCGCAGGCGCCGGCCTGGACGCCAGCCCGACCACCGAGGTGCTCCTCGAGGAGTCGATCCTCGGCTGGAAGGAGTACGAGCTCGAGGTCATGCGCGACATGGCCGACAACGTCGTCATCGTGTGCTCCATCGAGAACCTGGACCCGATGGGCGTGCACACGGGCGACTCGATCACGGTGGCGCCGGCGATGACGTTGACCGACCGGGAGTACCAGCACCTGCGCGACCTGTCGATCGGCATCATCCGGTCGGTCGGGGTGGACACCGGTGGCTGCAACATCCAGTTCGCCGTGAACCCCGACGACGGCCGCGTGGTGGTCATCGAGATGAACCCCCGGGTGTCCCGGTCGAGCGCGTTGGCCTCGAAGGCGACCGGCTTCCCGATCGCGAAGATCGCCGCCAAGGTGGCGATCGGCTACACCCTCGACGAGATCCCCAACGACATCACCTCCAGCGGCGACTACGGCACGCCGGCGAGCTTCGAGCCGACCCTGGACTACGTCGTCGTCAAGGTCCCCCGGTTCGCGTTCGAGAAGTTCCCCGTCGCCGACCCGACGCTCACCACGCACATGAAGTCGGTGGGCGAGGCGATGGCGATCGGGCGCAACTTCACCGAGGCCCTCCAGAAGTCCCTGCGCAGCCTGGAGAGCAAGGCCGCGCCCTTCGACTTCTCGCCTCGTCCGATCGGGCGCGCGGCATCCGCCGCGCCCGATCGGACGCGGCGGGTGGAGGAGCTGCTGGAACAGGTCCGCACCCCCCACGACGGGCGGCTGGCCGAGGTCATGACCGCGATCCGCGCCGGCGCGACGCCGCAGCAGCTGTTCGAGGCGACCCACATCGATCCCTGGTTCCTCGACCAGCTGTTCCTCATCCACGAGGTGGCGGTCCAGCTCGCGGAGGCCGAGGAGCTCGACCCGGGGACCCTGCGACTGGCGAAGCGCCACGGGTTCTCCGACTCCCAGATCGCCGACATCCGCGGGCTGTCGGAGGACGTCGTCCGAGGCGTCCGCTGGGCGCTGGGGATCCGGCCGGTCTACAAGACCGTCGACACCTGCGCGGCCGAGTTCGCGGCGCGCACGCCGTACCACTACTCGTCCTACGACGAGGAGACCGAGGTCGAGCCGCGGCAGCGGCCGGCCGTGATCATCCTCGGCAGCGGCCCGAACCGGATCGGCCAGGGGATCGAGTTCGACTACTCCTGCGTCCATGCCAGCCTCGCGCTGGCCGAGGCCGGCTTCGAGACGATCATGGTCAACTGCAACCCGGAGACGGTGTCGACCGACTACGACACCAGCGACCGGCTGTACTTCGAGCCGCTGACGCTGGAGGACGTGCTCGAGGTCTACGCCGCCGAGCTGAAGGCCGGTCCGATCGCCGGGGTGATCTGCCAGCTCGGCGGCCAGACCCCGCTCGGACTCGCGCAGGGGCTCCAGGACGCCGGTGTCCCGGTCGTCGGGACCACCCCCGCCGCGATCCACCTCGCCGAGGAGCGAGGGGCCTTCGGGCGGGTCCTCGCCGCCGCCGGCCTGCCCTCGCCCAAGCACGGCACCGCCGCGTCGTACGACGAGGCGAAGGCGGTCGCTGCCGCCATCGGCTACCCCGTCCTGGTGCGACCCTCCTACGTCCTCGGCGGCCGCGGCATGGAGATCGTCTACGACGACGACGCCCTGCGCTCCTACCTCGAGCTCGCGGCCCCGGGACTCATCAGCCCCGAGCGCCCCGTGCTCATCGACCGCTTCCTCGACGACGCCGTCGAGATCGACGTCGACGCGTTGTACGACGGCGAGGAGCTGTTCCTGGCCGGGGTGATGGAGCACATCGAGGAGGCGGGGATCCACTCCGGCGACTCCGCCTGCGCGCTGCCCCCGATCACCCTGGGGCACTCGACCATCGAGCGGATCCGCAGCTCCACCGAGGCCATCGCGCGCGGCGTCGGGGTCCGCGGACTGCTCAACGTGCAGTACGCGATGAGCTCCGACGTGCTCTACGTCCTCGAGGCCAACCCGCGGGCGTCGCGGACGGTGCCCTTCGTCGCCAAGGCGACGGGCACGCCGCTGGCCAAGGCAGCCGCGCGGGTGATGATGGGCGCCACCGTCGCCGAGCTGCGGAGTGAAGGGCTGCTGCCGCGGTCCGGGGACGGCGGGGACCTGCGGCCCGACGCGCCGATCGCGGTCAAGGAGGCGGTGCTGCCGTTCAACCGCTTCCGCACCAAGGAGGGGCACACCGTCGACGCGATCCTGGGGCCGGAGATGCGGTCCACCGGTGAGGTGATGGGCCTCGACGCGTTCTTCGGGACCGCGTTCGCGAAGTCGCAGACGGCCGCTTTCGGGTCGCTGCCGACCGAGGGGCGGGTGTTCGTGTCGATGGCCAACGTCGACAAGCGGCACATGATCTTCCCGGTGAAGCGGTTGGCCGACCTCGGCTTCGAGATCCTCGCCACCGAGGGCACCGCTCAGGTGCTGCGGCGCAACGGGGTCGAGGCCACGGTGGTCCGCAAGCACAGCCAGGGACCCGGCCCCGACGGAGAACCGACGATCGTGGGC
>CADCUI010000028.1 GCA_902805845.1 uncultured Nocardioidaceae bacterium | reverse complement strand
TGCCGAGGTAGTGGTCGATCCGGAAGACCGACTCCGGCGCGAACACGTCGCTGAGGACGCTGTTGAGCTCCTTGGCCGTCTTCAGGTCCGAACCGAACGGCTTCTCGATGACGACGCGACGCCAGGTCTTCGGCGTGTCCTGGGCCAGGCGATGCTCCTTGAGCTGGCCGATGACGGCGCCGAAGTAGCGCGGCGGGATGGACAGGTAGAACGCGTGGTTGCCACCGGTGCCGCGCAGCCGGTCGAGGTCCTCGATGGTCTGGCGCAGGGTCTCGAAGGCGCGGTCGTCGTCGAGCTCTCCGGGGACGAAGCGGAAACCCTCGGCGAGCTGGTGCCAGACCTCCTCGCGGAACGGCGTGCGGGCGTGCTCCTTGACCGAGTCGTGCACGACCTGAGCGAAGTCCTGGTCGGCCCAGTCGCGGCGCGCGAAGCCGACCAGCGAGAAGCCAGGAGGCAGCAGCCCGCGGTTGGCGAGGTCGTAGATCGCCGGCATCAGCTTCTTGCGGGCCAGGTCGCCGGTGACGCCGAAGATCACCAGGCCGCACGGGCCCGCGACCTGCGGCAGGCGACGGTCCTGCGGGTCGCGCAGTGGGTTGGGCGTCACCGCTCTCCCGCCGTCGGGCCCAGGAGCGCGGCGGTGACCAGCGCCAGCCCCTCGTCGGGGTCGTGGAGGTGGAGCCGGAGCACAGGTCGTCCGCGTGCGGCGAGGACCTGCGCGTCCCCGGCGGACTGGGCGGCGATGAGCGTGGCGAAGCCGAAGTCGCGGCCCGGGATCGACAGGTCCCGCCGCGGTTCGGCCGTGATCTGGAGGTAGACACCCGTCGGAGGGCCGCCCTTGTGCAGCTGGCCGGTCGAGTGGAGGAACCGCGGCCCCCAGCCGAAGGTGACCGGGCGGCCAAGACGCCGGGCGAGCCCCTCGCGAACCGCGCCCAGGTCCGGGTGCGACGTCCGGTCGAGGTAGGCCATCACCGCGAGGTAGCCGCGGTCGAGGTCGAGCCCGTCCAGCAGCCTGTCGACCGCCTCGGCCAGCGTGCGCGCCTCGCCCAGCCAGTCACCACCCAAGGCTGCTCCGGAGACGGGACCGTCGCTGAAGTGGGTCTCGGCGGCGCCGCTCGTATCGTCGGTCGACTCGAGCATCGCCCGGGCCGCCTTCTTCGCGCTCTCCACGTCCGGCTGGTCGAACGGGTTGATGCCCAGCAACCGACCGGCGACCGCAGTGGCGACCTCCCAGAGCAGCATCTGGGCCCCGAGTGAGCCGGCGACCGAGACCTCCGAGCCCTCAGCGCCTTCCCCGGGCTGGGAGACCGTGACCTCGGTCTCGGTGTCGGCGCCGTCGCTGACGAACCGGGCGACCGTCACATCCGCGGGAGGCGAGGTCACCTCCGCGGCCTCGCCGCTTTCCACCACCACGGGCAGCACCCCGGTGTCCTGCTTGCCAGTGCTCTCGGCGATCAGCTGCTCGGCCCAGTCGGCGAACCCCACGAGCCCCGAGCCGTCGTCGACCAGGACGAGCTTGTCCCGCAGGGGGGAGGTGCCCGCCATCGCGGCACCGAGGCGGAGCGCGGGGTTCGCGTCGTCGTCCGCGGCGAGGAGGTCGACGACCTCGCCGGCCTCGTCGAGGAGCCGCTCGACGTCGGCGCCCGCCAGGCCGCTCGGCACCAGCCCGAACGCGGTGAGCGCGGAGTACCGGCCACCGACATCGGGATCGGCGTTGACGACGCGGAAGCCGCGGGCGCGGGCGTCCTCGTCGAGCGGGCTGCCGGGATCGGTGACCACCACGATCCGGTCGGTCGGGTCGATGCCGGCGGCCGAGAACGCCGCCTCGAAGACCCGGCGGTGCGAGTCGGTCTCGACGGTCGACCCGGACTTCGACGACACCACCACCGCCGCGCTGTCGAGGCGGTCCTCGGTGGCGGCACGCACCTGGTCCGGGTCGCTCGAGTCGAGGACGGTCAGCTCCACCTTGGCGGTGGCGCAGATGACCTCGGGCGCCAGCGACGACCCGCCCATCCCGCAGAGCACGACATGGGTGACCCCGCGAGAGGACAGCTCGTCTCGAAGCGCGGCGATCTCGCCGACCAGCGGCCGGGACGACCGCGGGAGACCGACCCACGAGAGTCGCACCTGCGCCTCGGACTCCGCGTCCGGGCCCCACAGGGTCGCGTCCCGGTCGAACAGCCGGCTGGCGAAACGCTCCTCGACGAGCTCGGGCACATGAAGGGTCACCGCTTCCGCGGCGGCTCCGGAAGCCACGACCTCGAGGCTCCCGTCACCGGCTCCGCTCATCGGCGGCTCTTGTCCATCTGGGCCTCGACGGTGCCGACCAGCTCGTGCCAGGAGCCCACGAACTTCTCCACACCCTCGTGCTCCAGGGCCTCGATGACCTCTTCGTACTTCACCCCGAGGTCGGCCAGCCTGGCCATGTGCTCGCGGGCCGCGTCGTACGTGCCACGGATCTGGTCACCCTCGACCTCGCCGTGGTCGGCGAAGGCGTTGAGCGTCTTCTCCGGCATGGTGTTCACGACGCCGGACGTCACCAGCTCGGTGACGTAGAGCGTGTCGGAGTACTCCGGGTTCTTCACTCCGGTGGAGGCCCACAACGGCCGCTGCACCCGGGCGCCCGCCGCGGCCAGTGCGGTGAACCGCTCGTCGGCGAAGATCCGCTCGAAGCGCTCGAAGGCCAGCCGTGCGTTCGCCACCGCCGCCTTGCCGCGCAGCCCGAGCGCCTCGTCGGAGCCGATCTTCTCCAGGCGGGAGTCGGTCTCCGCGTCCACCCGGGAGACGAAGAACGACGCGACCGAGTGAAGCGTGCTGAGGTCCACGCCGCCGTTCTTTGCCTGCTCGAGTCCGGACAGGTAGGCCTCCATGACCTGCTCGTAGCGGTCGAGGCCGAAGATCAGCGTCACGTTGACGCTGATGCCCTCGCCCAGCGTCGCCACGATCGCCGGGAGCCCCTCGTCGGTCGCGGGGATCTTGATGAGGAGGTTCGGCCGGTCGACCTTGCGCCACAGGCCACGAGCGGCCTCGATGGTGCCCTCGGTGTCAAAGGCGAGTGCGGGCGGCACCTCGATCGACACGCGCCCGTCGACGCCGTCCGTCGCCTCGAAGGTCTCGAGGAACACGTCGCAGGCGTTGCGCACGTCGTCGGTGGTGATCTCGGCGATGACGTCCTCCACCGACGCGCCGCCGCGGGTGAGCCCCGCGACCTGGTCGTCGTAGCGCTCTCCGTCGGCCAACGCGGTGGCGAAGATCGTGGGGTTCGTGGTGACGCCGACGACCGACCGGGTCGCGACGAGGTCGGCGAGGTTGCCCGTCTCGATCCGCTCACGCGAGAGGTCGTCGAGCCAGATCGACACCCCCGCCGCCGCCAGCTGGGCCAAACGCTCGTTCTGTCCTGTGCTCGTCATCGGGTTCCTCCCGGGTGAGATGCGGTGTGGTGCTCGGATGTCTTCGTCGGTCGCGGGCCGGGGTCAGACGGCGGCTGCGGCTCGGATGCTCTCCTCCGCGGCGCTCACCACCGCGCCGGCGGTGATGCCGAACTTGTCGTAGAGCTCGGTGTACTGGGCACTGGCTCCGTAGTGGTCCAGGGACACGATGCGGCCGGCGTCCCCGACCACCTCGCGCCAGCCCTGGGCGACCGCCGCCTCGACGCTGACCCGGGCCTTCACCTCCGGCGGCAGGACCCTGTCGCGGTAGCTCTGGTCCTGGGCGTCGAACCACTCCCGGCACGGCATCGACACCACGCGGGCAGCGACACCGCGGCCCGCGAGCTCGGCGCGGGCCTGCACTGCCTGCTGCACCTCGGAGCCGGTGGCGATGAGGATGACGTCCGGGGTGGCCTCGGTGTCGAGCAGCACGTACGCGCCGCGGACGACTCCTGAGGTGTCGCCCCACTGCTGCCCCTCGTCGTCGGTGCCGCGCGGGTACGTCGTGACGTTCTGCCGGGTGAGGCACAGGCCCGCGGGGCCGTCGGGGTTGTCGAGGATGGCCGCCCACGCGGCGGCGGTCTCGTTGGCGTCGGCCGGGCGCACGACCGAGAGGTGCGGGATCGCCCGCAGCGCGGCCAGGTGCTCGACGGGCTGGTGGGTGGGGCCGTCCTCACCCAGGCCGATCGAGTCGTGGGTCCACACATAGGTGACCGGCAGCTGCATGAGCGCGGCCAGCCGGACCGCCGGGCGCATGTAGTCGGAGAAGATGAGGAACGTCCCGCCGTACACGCGGGTGCCGCCGTGCAGCGCGATGCCGTTCATCACCGAGCCCATCGCGTGCTCGCGGATGCCGAAGTGCAGGACCCGCCCGTACTCGTCGCCGGGCCACATCTTGGTGGCGTGCTCGGACGGGACGAACGAGGGCTCCCCTGACGGCGTGGTGTTGTTGGACTCCGCGAGGTCCGCCGAGCCTCCCCACAGCTCGGGGAGCACCGGGGCGAGCGCGCCGAGCACCTCGCCGGAGGCCTTGCGCGTCGCCACACCCTTGGGGTCGGGGTCGAAGGTGGGGAGGCTGTCCCGCCAGCCGGTGGGGAGCGTGCGGGTCGCCATCCGGTCGAGCAGGGCGCGTCGTTCGGCCTGGTCGGTCGACCACTGCTCGTAGTCGGCCTCCCACGTGGCGTGTGCGGCACGACCTCGCTCGACCAGACCCCGCGTGTGCGCGAGGACGTCGTCGGCGACCTCGAACATCTTGTCGGGGTCGAACCCGAGGAGCTTCTTGGTGGCGGCCACCTCCTCCTCGCCGAGGGCGGACCCGTGCGCCTTGCCGGTGTTCTGCGCGTTCGGCGCCGGCCAGGCGAGGATCGTCCGCAGCCGGATGAAGCTCGGACGGTCGGTGACCGTCCTGGCCTCCTGGATCGCGTCCCACAACGCCTGGACGTCCTCGGCGTACTCCTGGCCGCCGTGCGTCCAGTCGACGTCCTGCACGTGCCATCCGTAGGCCTCGTAGCGCTTCGCCACGTCCTCGGAGAAGGCGATCGCGGTGTCGTCCTCGATGGAGATGCGGTTGTCGTCGTAGATCAGGACCAGGTTGCCCAGCTTCTGGTGGCCGGCCAGCGACGAGGCCTCGGCGCTCACGCCCTCCTGGACGTCACCGTCGCTGCAGATGGCGTAGATGTGGTGGTCGAACACGCCCTCACGGGGCGCCGCCTCCGGCTCCAGCAGTCCTCGTTCGCGACGAGCCGCCATGGCCATGCCGACGGCGTTCCCGACGCCCTGGCCCAACGGGCCGGTGGTGGTCTCGACTCCGGCGGTGTGCCCGTGCTCGGGGTGGCCCGGGGTGCGGCTGCCGAGCACGCGGTAGGCCTTGAGGTCGTCCGACGACAGCCCGAAACCTCCCATGAACAGCTGGACGTAGAGGGTGAGGCTGGCGTGCCCGGCCGAGAGGACGAAGCGGTCGCGCGCCGCCCAGGCAGGATCGGCCGGGTCGTGGCGCATCACCTTCTGGAACAGCAGGTACGCCGCGGGCGCCAGGCTCATCGCGGTGCCGGGGTGACCGTTGCCGACCTTCTGCACCGCATCCATGGCGAGGGCGCGGCAGGTGTCGACGGCGCGGCCGTCCAGGTCGCTCCATTCCAGGGGGGTGCTCACGCGATGCGTCCTCTCCATCGGGATCCGGGCGGTATCTCGACCATACCCACGGACGGCCGACGTGATGCACCGGCGGCGGAGCCGCCCGACTACACTCGTGCTGCCCGACGTCGAGTCCCCGGGTCGGCGGGCGTTCCATCTTGGCTGCTCCCCATCGAAGGACGTCGTGACGGCTGTCGAATCCCGTGCGAGCCTGGTCCGCGCCGTCCCGGCGCCCCGGCTTCGCGACGTCCTCGGGGCGTACGTCGGACTGACAAAGCCACGGATCATCGAGCTGCTCCTGCTCACGACGGTGCCGGTGATGTTCCTCGCCGCCCGCGGTGTCCCCGACCTCGGGCTGGTGGTGGCCACCGTCGTCGGCGGGACCCTGTCCGCCGGCAGCGCCAACGCTCTCAACTGCGTCTACGACCGTGACATCGACGAGCGGATGCGGCGTACGCGCCGCCGGGCGCTGCCGCGCCATGCGGTGACCCCGCGGGCCGCGCTGGTCTTCGGGCTCGCGCTCGGCGTCGTGTCCACGGTGCTGCTCGGGGTGCTGGTCAACTGGCTGTCGGCCGGCCTCGCGCTGGCGGCGAACGTCTTCTACGTCGTGGGCTACACGATGCTGCTGAAGCGCCGCACGCGGCAGAACATCGTCTGGGGCGGCGCTGCCGGGTGCTTTCCCGCGCTGATCGGCTGGACCGCCGTGACCGGCTCGCTCGCCTGGGCCCCGGTCGTGCTCTTCCTCGTCGTGTTCTTCTGGACGCCGCCGCACTTCTGGGCGCTCGCCCTGCGCTACCGCGAGGACTACGCCGCCGCCGACGTGCCGATGCTGCCCTCCGTCGCCCCCGCGGCGGAGGTCGGACGGCAGATCGTCGGCTACGCGTGGGTCACGGTGCTGACGTCGCTGGTGCTGTGGCCGGTCGCCGACACCGGGTGGCTCTACCCGGTGGTGGCGCTCGCGCTCGGTGGCGTCTTCGTGGTCGAGGCCCACCGGCTGCACCGGCGTACCAAGGGCACCGACGAGGTCGCGGACATGCGGCCGATGCGACTCTTCCACTGGTCGAACATGTACCTCACGCTGCTGTTCCTCGGGGTCGCGATCGACCCGCTGCTCACGCGCTGAGCAGCGGCTCGCGGGGGCCCCGGCGTTCGGTGCCGTCGCGGCGCCCGCGCGGTTCGCGTCGTTCGCGGACGGACAGCAGCAACCAGGTCATCAACGCCGCGAGCACCGCGGCGCCGAGCAGGTGCAGGGCGACGAGGACGACCGGGAGCCCGGTGAAGTACTGCACGAAGCCGATGACACCCTGTGCCAGCTCGACCGCGAGCAGGGTGGCGGCCGCCCGCCGCGCCTGCGCCGGAGCCTCGACCGCGCGCAGCACCAGCACGGTGGCGATGGTGAGCCCCAGCAGCAGGAACACGAGGTCGGTGTGGAGCTGGCTGACGGTGCGAGGATCCAGTCCGTTGCGCGGCGCCTCGGCGTCCCCGGCGTGCGGGCCGCTGCCGGTGACGACCGTCCCGAGGTAGATCACGGCCCAGCCGGCGGCGAAGACGGCCCAGGTCAACCAGGTGACAGCGGGCGCGACGACGGCGTTTGCCTCACCGTCCGGCTCGCCGACGCGTCGCACCAGGGCGACAGCGAGGCAGATCATCGCCATCGAGACCAGCAGGTGGAAGGAGACCGTCCAGGGGTTGAGCCCGGTGAGCACGGTGATGCCGCCGATGACCGCCTGGGCAGGCACCCCGGCCGCCAGCAGCGCGGCCAGCCTCGTCATCCCCGGACGGCCTGACCTCCAGGCGGCCAGCAGCGTCGCGATCGCCACGGCGGCGATGAGGAAGGTCACCATCCGGTTGCCGAACTCGATGACGGCGTGGATGCCCATCTCGCCATGGGGTGTGAACGACTGCTCCGTGCAACGCGGCCAGGTGGGGCAGCCCAGACCGCTGCCGGTCAGCCGCACCACCCCGCCGGTGACGACGATGAGGATGTTCACGACCAGCGACGCGACGGCGAGCGGGCGCAGCGCCGGGACCCTCCGGGCGGGCACCGTGGACGAGGAGGCGGGGGAGAGGCTCACTCCCACCGGAACGTCCTCACGGTCAGCAGGGTGCCGAGGGCAGTCCATGCCAGCAGCACCAGCGAGGGACCGAGCGGGAAGGTGCCCAGCAGGAACGACTCACGGAACCCCGCACCGAGGGCGCCCGAGGGCAGCCAGCGGACCACCTCGCCGAAGCCGCCGTAGCTCGAGGCGGGCAGGACCGCGCCCCCACCGGCGGCGAGCAGCACGTAGACGAGGTTGGCCACCGCCAGGGTCGCCTCGGCCCGGAGCGCCCCGGCGACGAACAGCCCGAGTGCGGCGAACGCCGACGTGCCGAGCACCGCGATCACCAGGGCACCGGCCACGCTGCGCGGTGTCAGGGCCGGCGACCAGTCCATCAGCAGCGCCAGGCCGGCGACCACGAGCAGCTGGAGCAGCTCGACGGCGACCAGCGAGCCGATCTTCCCGAGGAGGAGCCCGTGCCGGGGCAGGGGGGAGGCGCCGAGGCGCTTGAGCACGCCGTACCGGCGTTCAAAGCCGGTGGCGATCGCGAGCGAGGTGAAGCTGGTCGACATCACCGCGAGGGCGAGCACGCCGGGGGTGAGCTCGTCGACCGGGCGGTGGGACAGCGAGACGTCGAGGCGGTCGACGGCCAGCACGCCGGCGAGCAGCACCAGGACCGGGATCACCAGGGCCAGCAGCAGCTGCTCGCCGTTGCGCAGCAGCAGCGTGGTCTCCATCCGGGTCTGCGCCAGCACCTGCCGGAAGAACGGCGCGGCGCCCGGCTGCGGGGTGAACGTCCCGATGCTCATCGCAGCAGCTCCCGCCGGGTGAGCTGGAGGAAGACGTCCTCCAACGTGCGTTGGCCAAGGCTCAGCGACTCCGGCAGCACCCCTTGCTCCTCGCACCACGCCGCGACCTTGCCGAGCGTGGTGGCGTCGGCGGGACCGGTGATGAGCAGGCTGTGCTCATCGACCGGATGCACCTCCGTCCCGTCGCCCAGCGACGCCCGGAGGGAGGCCGGCGCCCCCTCGGGGAACGGCCGGTTGACCACCAGACGGATGGTGCTCACGCCGCTGCCGCGGGTGAGCTCGCCCGGTGAGCCGCTCGCGATCAGCCTGCCTTCGTCGATGATGTGCACCCGGTCCGCCAGCCGCTCGGCCTCCTCGAGGTAGTGCGTCGTCAGGACGGTGGTGACCCCGTCGCCCCGCAGCTCCTCCAGCAGCCCCCAGGTGTCGCGGCGTGCCTGGGGATCCATCCCGGCGGTGGGCTCGTCGACGAAGAGCAGCTCGGGGCGGCCGACCACGGCCATCGCCAGGGAGAGCCGCTGCTGCTGGCCGCCCGAGAGCCGCCGGTACGGCGTACGGCCGCAGTCGGCGAGACCGAGCCGGTCGACCAGCAGCGGGACCGGGAGCGGGTGCGCGTGCAGGGAGGCGATGTGGCGGAGCATCTCCTCGGCCCGGACGCCGCTCCATGCCCCTCCCGACTGCAGCATGACGCCGATGCGGGGGAGCAGGCGCCGGCGGTCGCGCACCGGGTCGAGGCCCAGGACCCGGACCGTGCCCTGCTGGGGACGGCGGAACCCTTCACAGGTCTCCAGCGTCGTGGTCTTTCCGGCGCCGTTCGGGCCGAGGACCGCGGTGACGCTGCCGCGCTCCACGGTCAGGCTCAGCGAGTCGACGGCGACCTTGGTGCCATAGGCCATCCGCAGCCCCTCGACCGCCACGGCTGGCGGGTCGGTCACGGGCGCGGGCACACCGTCCAGTCTAGAAGCCGCCCCCTCGCCGAGTCGGCGCGTATGCACGCCCGACCACCGCCGAGGCGGCGCTTGTGCACGGGCAACCCGTGCCGAGTCGGCGCTAGTGCACGCTCAACCCGTGCCGAGTCGGCGCTTGTGCACGCTCCGAGCGTGCATTCACGCCGACTCGGGATGATGGCCGCGTGCATTCACGCCGACTCGGGATGATGGCCGCGTGCATTCACGCCGACTCGGGGTGGTTTCGGCGTGCGTTCGCGCCGACTCGGCGGTAAGGGGAGCCTTATTTGAAGGGGGGTGGTCAATTAGGACACAATGGTGTTGTGGAAATCGAGAGAGGCGACGCCGTGGGCGCAGGCGTGGCGAGCGCTGGCGCTGTGGGCGCTGTCGCGAGCCGGTCGGAGCCGGTGGCGGACGCCCCGACCCGGCAGCGCGTGGCACGTTCGATCCTCGAGCTCGGACCCAGCACCGCAGTGACTCTCGCCGAGCGGCTCGACCTCACCCCCGCCGCCGTGCGACGCCACCTCGACCACATGCTCGAGAGCGGGCTGGTGGAGGCGCGTGACCAGCGTCCTCGCGGCACCAGGGGACGAGGGCGCCCGGCGAAGGTGTTCGCCCTCACTCCGTCCGGCCGCGACCAGTTCGAGCAGCAGTACGACGACCTCGCCGCGCAAGCACTCCGCTTCCTGGCCTCGACCGGCGGGGAGGAGGCGGTGGCCGCCTTCGCACGCCAGCGGCTCAACGGGCTGGAGCAGAGGATCCAGGCGTTCCTCGCCGAGGACGCGTCGATGACCCCCTCGGAGGCGATCGCCCGCGCGATGCACGACGAGGGCTACGCCGCCTCGGTCCGCGAGGTGCCCGCCGGCGAGCAGCTGTGCCAGCAGCACTGCCCGGTGGCCCACGTCGCCCACGAGTTCCCGCAGCTGTGCGAGGCCGAGACCGAGCTGATCGCCCGGATCGTCGGCCGACCGGTGCAGCGGCTCGCCACCATCGCGCACGGCGACGGCGTCTGCACGACCAGCATCCCGACCCGACCGCAGCCGCTCACCACCCCAACGTTCACCGCAAGCACCGCCCCCAGCAACGAGAGGCAGTCACGCACATGACGCAGATCACGACCCCCGAGACGGCAGTGCCCACCGCGCGCACGGTCGAGGAGATGAATCCGGAGCTCGAGGGCCTCGGCCGATACGAGTACGGCTGGGCGGACTCCGACGTCGCCGGCACCGCCGCACGGCGAGGGCTCAACGAGGAGGTCGTGCGCGACATCTCCTCGAAGAAGAACGAGCCGCAGTGGATGCTCGACCTGCGCCTGAAGGGGCTCAAGCTCTTCCACCGCAAGCCGATGCCCACCTGGGGCGGCGAGCTGGACACGATCGACTTCGACAACATCAAGTACTTCGTGCGCTCCACCGAGAAGCAGGCCACCACCTGGGACGACCTGCCCGCCGACATCAAGAGCACCTACGACAAGCTGGGCATCCCCGAGGCGGAGAAGCAGCGGCTGGTCTCCGGTGTCGCCGCCCAGTACGAGTCCGAGGTCGTCTACCACAAGATCCGCGAGGACCTCGAGGAGCAGGGCGTCCTCTTCCTCGACACCGACACCGCGCTGAAGGAGCACCCGGAGCTCTTCCAGGAGTACTTCGGCACCGTCATCCCGGTCGGCGACAACAAGTTCGCGGCGCTCAACACCAGCGTGTGGTCCGGCGGCTCCTTCATCTACGTGCCCAAGGGCGTGCACGTCGACATCCCGCTGCAGGCCTACTTCCGCATCAACACCGAGAACATGGGCCAGTTCGAGCGGACGCTGATCATCGTCGACGAGGACGCCTACGTGCACTACGTCGAGGGCTGCACCGCGCCGATCTACAGCACCGACTCGCTGCACTCCGCGGTCGTCGAGATCGTCGTGAAGAAGGGCGCCCGCTGCCGCTACACGACCATCCAGAACTGGTCGAACAACGTGTACAACCTGGTGACCAAGCGCGCCACCTGCGAGGCCGGCGCAACCATGGAGTGGGTCGACGGCAACATCGGCTCCAAGCTGACCATGAAGTACCCGGCCGTCTACCTGATGGGCGAGCACGCCCGTGGCGAGACGCTGTCGATCGCCTTCGCCGGCGAGGGGCAGCACCAGGACGCCGGCGCCAAGATGGTCCACGCCGCGCCGCACACGTCGAGCTCCATCATCAGCAAGTCCGTGGCCCGTGGCGGCGGTCGTACGTCGTACCGCGGCCTGGTCCAGGTCAACGAGGGTGCGCACCACTCGCGCTCCAACGTGCTCTGCGACGCGCTGCTGGTCGACCAGATCAGCCGGTCCGACACCTACCCCTACGTCGATGTCCGCGAGGACGACGTCTCCATGGGTCACGAGGCCACCGTGTCCAAGGTCTCCGACGACCAGCTCTTCTACCTGATGAGCCGGGGCATGGAGGAGGACGAGGCGATGGCGATGATCGTGCGCGGCTTCGTGGAGCCGATCGCCAAGGAGCTGCCGATGGAGTACGCGCTGGAGCTGAACCGGTTGATCGAGCTTCAAATGGAAGGCGCCGTTGGCTGAGTTGCTGCGTCCCGCAGACCGCCGGCCAGGCAACCAGCCTCGCTGCGCTCGGCGGCCAGGCCCATCCACTCCTTGCCGGCGGCCTGCGCGCCGCGACACTCCCCGCGCCTCCTTCTCTGCCGCTTTTCAACCGGCACCGCCGACCGACGAAAGTGATCCTGTACGTGACTGTGACTGAGACGCCGAATGTGGCGGGGGCTGTGGAGACGGCGGACGTCGCCTCGCACCTGCACCCGGTCGGTTCGTTCGACGTGGCCGCCCACCCGATTCCGAGCGGGCGGGAGGAGATCTGGCGGTTCACGCCGCTGAAGCGGCTCCGGGCCCTGCACGGGGACGCGGTCCTCCAGCCCGGCTCGGCACTGTTCCGGTGGAACACGCCGGAGGGCGTGCGTGCCGAGATCGTCGACGGGGCCGAGGCCCGCGAGGTCCGGGGCGTGTCCGGGCTGGTGCCGAACACGCGGTACGCCGCACGCGTGCTCGCCGAGGCGCCGACGACGCTGCTCGTCGACGTGCCCGCCGACGTCGAGGTGGGGGAGCCGATCCTCGTCGACCTCACCGGTCGCGACGCCACGACCGCGGAGGCCGTCGACGTGGTCCTGCGCTTCGGGCGCCACTCCCGGGCCGTGGTCGTGCTCAACCACACCGGGTCGGCCACCATGGCCCAGGTCGTCGAGGTGTCCGTCGACGACGGGGCCGAGGTGTCGGTCGTCTCGCTCCAGGACTGGGCCGACGACGCGGTCCACCTGAGCCACGTGGAGGCGGCCGTGGGCCGCGACGCGTCGTACAAGCACGTCGCGATCTCCTTCGGCGGCGACGTGGTCCGCATGGACAGCAACGTGCACTACCGAGGCCCTGGCGGGTCGGCCGAGCTCTTCGGCCTCTACTTCGCCGACGCCGGCCAGCACCTCGAGCACCGGCTCTTCGTCGACCACAACGAGCCGCGCACCCGCAGCAACGTCGTCTACAAGGGTGCGCTGCAAGGAGACGGCGCCCACACCGTCTGGGTGGGCAACGTGCTGATCCGCAAGGCCGCCGAGGGCATCGAGACCTACGAGCAGAACCGCAACCTCGTGCTCACCGACGGCTGCCGCGCCGACTCGGTCCCCAACCTGGAGATCGAGACCGGCGAGATCGAGGGCGCCGGTCACGCCTCCACCACGGGAAGGTTCGACGACGAGCAGCTGTTCTACCTGCAGTCCCGGGGAGTGCCCGAGGACGAGGCCCGGCGGCTGGTCGTGCACGGCTTCTTCAACGACATCGTGCGCAAGATCGGTGTGCCGGCGCTCGAGGAGCGGCTGATGGCGGCCGTCGAGTCCGAGCTGGCCAAGAACGTCACTGCCGAGGTGGTCCGATGAGCTTCGCCCGCGCCTGCGCGGTCGCAGACGTGAACCCCGGGAAGCCGTTCGCCGTGACGGTCGAGGGCACCGACCTGGCCATCGTCCGCGACGGCGAGGACTTCTACGCGATCTACGACGAGTGCTCCCACGCCACGATCCCGCTGTCCGAGGGCGACGTCGAGGGCTGCCTCATCGAGTGCTGGCTGCACGGCTCGACGTTCGACCTCCGCACCGGCGAGCCGACCACCTTGCCGGCCTTCGAGCCCGTGGCGGTCTACCCCGTCCAGGTGGACGGCGACGACCTGCTGGTCGACGTCGAGAACCCCCTCAACAACCCGGCCGCCTGACGCGGTCCCGAAGCCGAACCGACGCAGCACCGACCGAGCACCGACCTAGCACCGACGCAGAACCGACCCAGAGAGAAGAGAACTCACATGAGCACCCTGGAGATCCGCGACCTCCACGTCAGCGTGGACACCGAGGACGGACCCAAGGAGATCCTCAAGGGCGTCACCCTGACCATCCGAGCGGGCGAGACCCACGCGATCATGGGCCCCAACGGCTCCGGCAAGTCGACGCTGGCCTACTCGGTCGCGGGGCACCCGAAGTACCAGATCACCTCCGGGACCGTCACGCTCGACGGGCAGGACGTGCTGGCGATGTCGGTCGACGAGCGCGCCCGTGCCGGGCTCTTCCTGGCCATGCAGTACCCGGTCGAGGTGCCCGGCGTCTCAGTGTCGAACTTCCTGCGCACCGCCAAGACCGCGGTGTCCGGAGAGGCGCCCAAGCTCCGCACCTGGATCAAGGACGTCAACACCGCGATGGACCGCGTGAAGATGGAGCGCTCCTTCGCCCAGCGCAACGTCAACGAGGGGTTCTCCGGCGGTGAGAAGAAGCGTCACGAGATCGTCCAGCTCGAGCTGATCGACCCCGCCATCGCGGTGCTCGACGAGACCGACTCCGGCCTGGACATCGACGCGCTGCGCATCGTCTCCGCGGGCGTGAACCGCTTCAAGGAGAACGGCGACAAGGGCGTCCTGCTCATCACGCACTACACCCGGATCCTGCGCTACATCGTCCCCGACTTCGTGCACGTCTTCGTCGACGGCCGCATCGCCGAGGAGGGTGGCTCCGAGCTGGCCGAGAAGCTGGAGGCCGAGGGCTACGCCGCCTACGTCGACGCGCCGGCCGGGGCCCAGGCATGAGCGTGCAGCTGCCGGGGCTCCTCGAGGATCTCGAGCTGGTCCGGAAGGACTTCCCGATCCTCGGCCGGACGCTGGCCGACGGACACCCGCTGGTCTACCTGGACAGTGCCAACACCTCCCAGAAGCCCCAGGTCGTCATCGACACGATGGTCGACCACCTCGAGCGGCACAACGCCAATGTCTCCCGTGCCGTGCACCAGCTCGGTGGTGAGTCGACGGAGGCCTTTGAGGCAGCCCGCGACAAGGTCGCCGCCTTCATCCACGCACCCTCGCGCGACGAGGTCGTCTTCACGAAGAACGCCACCGAGGCGCTCAACCTGCTGGCGAACACGATGGCGTGGCCGGGAGAGCTCCAGGTCGGGCCCGGCGACGAGGTCCTCATCACGGAGATGGAGCACCACTCCAACATCGTGCCGTGGCAGCTGCTGACCGAGCGCACCGGAGCCACCTTGCGGTGGTTCGGCCTGACCGACGACGGACGGCTCGACCTGTCGAACATCGACGAGCTCGTCAACGAGCGCACCAAGGTCGTCTCGCTGGTGTGGGTGTCGAACATGCTCGGCACCGTCAACCCGGTGCGGGAGATCGCCGACCGCGCGCACCAGGTCGGCGCGTCCGTGATCGTCGACGCGTCGCAGGCCGTGCCGCAGATGCCGGTGGACGTCGTCGCCTCGGGGGCTGACTTCCTGGTGTTCACCGGCCACAAGGTCGTCGGCCCGACCGGCATCGGGGTGCTCTGGGGCAGGAGGGACCTGCTCGGGAAGCTGCCGCCCTTCCACGGCGGCGGCGAGATGATCCGCACCGTCACCATGGAGCGCTCCACCTACGCCGACATCCCTGCCCGCTTCGAGGCAGGCACCCCGCCGATCGTCGAGGCCGTCGGCCTCGGCGCCGCGGTCGACTACCTCGGCCACCTCGGGATGGCCGACGTGCGTGCCCACGAGGAGGCGATCACCGGCTACCTGCTGGAGGGGCTGGCCACGGTCGGCGGCCTCTCGATCATGGGCCCCACCACGGTCAGCGACCGCGGCGGCGCCGTCGCCTTCGAGCTGGACGAGGTGCACCCTCACGACGTGGCGCAGCTGCTCGACAGCCGCGGCATCGCCGTACGGGCCGGCCACCACTGTGCCAAGCCGGCGCACCGCCGGTTCGGCGTCCAGTCAAGCGTCCGGGTGTCGACGTACCTCTACACCACCCCGGAGGAGATCGACGCGCTGGTCGAGGGCCTGGAGTACACCAAGAAGTACTTCCGGGTCGACTGAGGGGATCGGCGAGCCAACCATGTCTGACTTGGATGCGATGTACCAGGAGATCATCCTGGACCACTACAAGCACCCCCACCGTGCCGGATTGCGCGAGCCCTACGGGTCCGAGGTGCACCACGTGAACCCCACCTGCGGCGACGAGGTGACGCTGCGGGTGCACCTCGACGGCACGGGGGAGGACGCCGTGGTCGAGGACGTGTCGTACGACGCACTCGGCTGCTCGATCAGCCAGGCCTCTGTGAGCGTCCTCACCGACCTGCTGGTCGGCAAGCGGGTGGGTGACGCGCTCGAGGTGCACGAGGCGTTCGTGACGCTGATGCAGGGGCGCGGCGGTGTGGAACCGGACGAGGACGTGCTGGAGGACGGCGTCGCGTTCGCCGGAGTGGCGAAGTTCCCGGCGCGCATCAAGTGTGCGCTGCTGGGCTGGATGGCCTGGAAGGACGCGACGTCGCAAGTCGTCGCCCACCCCGATCACGAGGAGCAGTCATGACCGAGAGCACCCAGAGCACGCACAGCCCCCACGACGACCTGCCGCCGATCGACCTCGACGCTGCCGGACAGCCGGCCGGTGCGCTCGCAGTCGAGGACGTCGAGGAGGCGATGAGGGACGTCGTCGACCCCGAGCTCGGCATCAACGTCGTCGACCTCGGCCTGCTCTACGGCGTCCACATCGACGAGTCCACCAACGTCACGCTCGACCTGACGCTGACCTCGGCGGCCTGCCCGCTCACCGACGTGATCACCGACCAGACCATGCAGGCTCTCGAGGGGCTGGCCAACGACGTGGCG
The DNA here is from genome assembly GCA_902805845.1 of uncultured Nocardioidaceae bacterium. GTDB lineage: Bacteria > Actinomycetota > Actinomycetes > Propionibacteriales > Nocardioidaceae > Marmoricola_A. The sequence goes on along the minus strand of CADCUI010000028.1, from coordinate 25,579 downwards.
ATCAACTGGGTGTGGATGCCGCCGTGGGGCCCGGACAAGATCACCGACGACGGCCGCGAGATGCTCCGTGCCCTGGGGTTCAACGTCTGAGCACCCTGAGGGGACCGGTCGTACGCCGAAGGTCACTTGCCACCTCCGACCGGTGGCGGGAGGGTGACGGGATGGGCGACGAGGCGGTGGTCGGCAACTACTCGGCCGAGGGGCTGGCGGGAGCAGTTCTCGAGAAGGCCGCCGCAGTCGCCGGATCCGCCCCGCTGGGCGTCGAGCACCTCGCGCTGTTCGACGAGCTGCACATGGGCGGCCGGCTGGCGACGGCCCAGGTGGCCGAGGCGTTGACCGTGGGGCACGGCGGGCGGGTGCTCGACGTCGGCTCCGGGATGGGCGGTCCGGCACGCAGCGTCGCGACACGACTCGGCCCGCACGTCACCGGTGTGGACCTCACGCCCGTGCACGTCGAGGCGGCGCAGACCTTGAGCGACCGCGTCGGGCTTTCGGGGATCACCACGTTCCAGGTCGGCGACGCCACGGACCTGACCTTCGAGGACGCGACGTTCGACGCCGCGATGATGCTCTTCGTCGGCATGAACGTCCCCGCCAAGGCAGCGGTCTTCTCCGAGGTGCACCGGGTGCTGGTGCCGTCCGGGACGTTCGTGGTCTACGACCCCATGCGCACCGGCCCCGCCCAGCCCGACTTCCCGGTCCCCTGGGCAGCCGGCCCCGACGCCTCCTTCCTGGCCACCGTCGAGGAGTACCGGAGCCTGCTCACCGAGGCCGGGTTCACCGTCGAGGAGGAGCACAACCTCGCCGGCCTCGTCGAGCAGCTACGGCAGCGGCAGACCGAGGGCGAGGTGGCCGGGCAGCAGGAGATGATGAGCGCATGGTTCGACTCCGAAGGACCGGTGCGGTTCCGCAACATCGCGTCGGCGATCCGCGAGGGGGTCGTCGAGCCCCGGCTGATGGTCGCCCGGAGGCGGTGATCGGCCGTCGGGTGGCGGTCACAGCCGACCGGGTCGCCCGCTGGTTCGAGAACTTCGAGGCCGGCCACGGCGGCGCGTCGTACGACGTGAGCGACGGCGCGCTGCACGCCGTCGCCGAGGACGGCTCCACGGCCACGGCGCGGCTCCCCTTCGACCGCCGGTACGCCGGCGCCGGCCGCCCCGACGCCTTCGCGGAAGCGGTGACGGTGCCGGACCGCTGGGGACTGCTGCTGGTCCGCAAGGGCGGGTTCGCGGTGGCCCGCCTCGCACAGCGCTCGATCGTCGAGCACAAGATCGGTCAGCGTCACGTGCAGGGACGCACGAAGGCCGGGGGCCAGAGCCAGCAGCGGTTCGCCCGCCGGCGCGACAACCAGGCGCGGGTCGCCTACGAGGCCGCCGCCGACCACGCCGCGCGGATCCTCGGCCACTCCCTCGACGCCCTCGTCGTCGGCGGGGACCATGCGGCCGTGGACGCGGTGCTCTCCGACCCCCGGCTCCAGCAGGTCGCGGATCGGCGTACGGGTGGCTGGCTGGCGGTGGGCGATCCTCGGCGCGCGGTGCTGGACCGGGCTGTTGTGGACAGCTGTGCGGTCCTGATCGACGTCGCGAACGCCTGACGTCATCGACCCGGCCGTCGACGGCAAAACTTTGGCGCCGGTCATGGGGTTCGTGCCCGTTTTGTCCGGTCTGGAGGCAGCATGGGTGGTGGTCATCCCCCGGTGACCGCCGTTCGCAGTCGGCGGCGTGACCGCGCCCCTGACAACCCCAGGTAACCCCCTGACAGCCCCCTGACACCTTCGGAGGACCCCGTGACCCATCTGATCCGTCGCACACTTGCCGCCGGCGCTTTCGCCGCCCTCGGCCTGGCCGGTCTGGCGACGCCGGCCCAGGCCGACACCAGCGAGCTGGGATGCGACCCTGCCGTCGTGACCGCCGCGGTGGACGCCGCCAGGGCGGACGTCGTGACCGCCCGCAAGGCCTACACCTCGTTCGTCAAGCAGGGCACCAAGCCGGAGAAGGCCGAGAAGCCCGCAAAGGGCGACAAGCCCGAGAAGGGCGGCAAGGGCTCGAAGTCGGCCAAGGGCACCAAGCCCGGCAAGGCCGGCAAGGCGGCTCGGGACGAGGCCCGCAAGGCCGCGCGCGCAGAGCGCGAGGCGCTCAAGACGGCCTGGGACGCGGCCAAGGCCGTCCTCGAGGAGCTCGAGGCGCACGCTGCCGGCTGCGCCGAGGTGCCCACCGAGGAGCCGGTCGAGGAGCCGGTCGAGGAGCCCGAGACCGACGAGCCCGAGACCGACGAGCCGACCGTCTGACCCACCTGCGACGTCGCACCATCGAGAGCCGGTCCGGTCCTTCCGGGCCGGCTCCTCGGCGTCTCCGGAGCGACAGCCGTGCGCCGTCAGCCGTGCGCCGTCAGCCGTGCGCCGTCAGCCGTTTGGATACAGCTGGTCGGTGCGGAAGGTATCGCACGCGCGCACCGTGCCTTCGGTGAGCCCGCGCTCGAACCACATGATGCGAGCGGCGGCGGAGCCGTGCGTCCACTGCTCCCGGTCGACACGTCCCGAGCCCCGCTGCTGGATCCGGTCGTCGCCTACGGCCGCAGCGGCATCCAGTGCCCGGGTGTAGTCCTCCTCGGTGAGCTCGAGGATGTAGGACTCGCCGTTCTCGTCGGTGACCGTGGTGGCGTACTTGGACCACATGCCGGCGTAGCAGTCCGCCTGAAGCTCCAGACGCACCGCGTCGCTGTTCGGGCCCTGCTGGGTGCGGACCTGGCCCATGGTGCCCAGGAGGTTCTGCACGTGGTGCCCGTACTCGTGGGCCATCACGTAGGCCTCCGAGAACGGGCCGCCCTGGGCCCCGAGCTGGCCCTCGAGCATCTCGTCGAAGAACGTGGTGTCGAGGTACACGGTCCGGTCGACCGGACAGTAGTGGGGACCGATGTCGGAGGTGGCGCCCCCGCAGCCGCTGTCTGTCGAGCCCGAGAAGAACGCGGTGTCTGCCTGCTCGTACTCCCGCCCGGCCTCCTCGGGGAGCACCTCGGACCAGAACGCCTGGATGCTGTTCACGTTGGCCACCAGGGCGCACTGCTGGCTGTCGTTGGCGTCCTGACCGGTCTCGCAGTCGAGCCCCGAGACGCCGGTGGTGTCGACGGCGCCGGTGGTCTGCGAGTCCGAGCCCCCGCCGAGGCCGTTGCTGAGCAGGACGACCAGGACGAGCACGATGAGCCCGCCGATGCCGCCGCCCACCCGGCCGCCGACCCCCATGGGGACGGGAAGGCCGCCTCCTCCGCTGCGCCCGCCTCGACGTACCTGCACCTGACGGGTGTTCAGGCGAGCCCTCGGGTTGTAGCGCACGTGTCCGCCCTCCGATCCGTCGGCGGAACGTGCCCCCTCGATCGGGACGGTAAACTGGGCACATGAGATGCCCGGACTGACCAACGGTGTCGCACTCCCGTGTCCGTCCGCTCATGAAAGTCACGCATGATCACCGTCTCCGACCTCGAGGTGCGCGCCGGCGCCCGCCTGCTCATGCAAGACGTCACCTTCCGCGTCGCCGCCGGTGACAAGGTGGGGCTGGTCGGCCGCAACGGCGCCGGCAAGACCACGCTGACCCGCATCCTGGCCGGTGAGGCGCTGCCGGCCGCCGGCAAGGTGTTCCGCACCGGCGAGGTCGGCTACCTGCCGCAGGACCCCCGCACCGCGGACCCGCAGCTGCTCGCGCTGCACCGCATCCTGTCGGCACGGGGTCTCGACGAGGCGGTACGCCGGCTGCAGGAGGCCGGCGGCGAGATGGGGGCGGACGACCCCGGCGTGCGCGAGCGGGCCATGCGCAAGTACGAGCGCGCCGAGGCCTCGCTCCACGCCGGCGGCGGTTATGCCGCCGAGGCGGAGGCACGTCAGATCGCCGCCAGCCTGAACATCCCCGACCGGGTCCTCGACCAGCCGCTGAGCACGCTCTCGGGTGGCCAGCGTCGCCGGGTGGAGCTGGCACGGATCCTCTTCTCGGGCGCCGAGACGCTGCTGCTGGACGAGCCCACCAACCACCTCGACGCCGACTCGATCGTCTGGCTGCGCGAGTTCCTGCGCAGCCACCGGGGCGGACTCATCGTCATCAGCCACGACGTGTCGCTGCTGGAGTCGTGCGTCACCAAGGTGCTGCACCTCGACGCCAACCGGGCCGAGGTGGACGTCTACAACATGGGCTGGTCGGCCTACCTCACCCAGCGCGAGACCGACGAGCGGCGCCGCAAGCGGGAGCGTGCCAACGCCGAGCGCAAGGCCGGCACCCTCATGGACCAGGCGAGCAGGATGCGCGCCAAGGCGACCAAGGCGCAGGCGGCGCAGTCGATGATGCGCCGCGCGGAAAGGCTCATGGAAGGCGTGGAGGCCGAGCGCCAGGGCGACCGGGTGGCGAGGATCGCCTTCCCCAAGCCGGCCTCGTGCGGCCGCACGCCGCTGACTGCCAGCGAGCTCTCGAAGTCCTACGGGTCCCTGGAGGTCTTCACCGACGTCGACCTGGCCGTCGACCGCGGCAGCCGGGTCGTCGTGCTCGGGCTCAACGGCGCCGGCAAGACGACGTTGCTCCGGATCCTCGGAGGAATCGACCGCCCCGACACGGGCAGCGTGAACCCGGGCCACGGCCTGAAGCTCGGCTACTACGCGCAGGAGCACGAGACCCTCGACACCGGACGCACGGTGCTGGAGAACCTGCGCAGCGCGGCACCGGACCTGGCCGACACCGAGGCGCGAAGCGTCCTGGGGTCGTTCCTCTTCAGCGGCGACGACGCCACCAAGCCCGCCGCGGTGCTCTCCGGGGGTGAGAAGACGCGGCTGGCGCTGGCCACGCTCGTGGTCTCCAGCGCCAACGTGCTCCTGCTCGACGAGCCGACCAACAACCTCGACCCGGCCTCCCGAGAGGAGGTCCTGGCAGCGATCCGTGCCTACGAGGGTGCGATCGTGCTCGTCACCCACGACGAGGGAGCCGTCACGGCGCTGGACCCCGACCGCGTCCTGATCCTCCCCGACGGCGTCGAGGACCTGTGGGGCGAGGACTACCTCGACCTCGTCGCGCTGGCCTGAGCCGGGGCGCGGGAACAAAACCCGGCGCGCGCGCCGTTGGGTCGGCACGGAGGCGCCGACGGAAGGAGCCCGGCATGGCGATGGGAAGCGGCATGGGGCCCGTGTGGCGCCACATGCGCACGGACCGGAGCGCCGTGGCTGCGCGCGTCGGACGGGACACCATCCGGCGGGTCCTCGGGTTCGCCGGCCCGCACCGACCGAAGATCGCGGTCTTCCTCCTGCTCACCGTGGTCGATGCCGGACTGGTCGTCGTCTCCCCGCTGCTCATCCAGCGCATCGTCGACGACGGGATCGCGGAGTCCGACGTGCGCCTCGTCGCCGTGCTCGCCGGCCTCATGGCCGTCGTCGCGGTCCTCGACGCCCTGCTGGCGCTGAGCACGGGGTACCTCTCCTCGCGCATCGGCGAAGGGCTCATCCACGACCTCCGCACAGCCGTCTTCGCCCACGTGCAGCGACTCTCCCTCGCCTTCTTCACCCGCACCCAGACCGGCGCACTGGTCAGCCGGCTGAACAACGACGTCATCGGCGCTCAGCGCGCCTTCACCTCCACGCTGTCGAGCACGGTGTCGAACCTCATCGGGGTCGTCGCCGTGGGTGCCACGATGCTGTTCCTCAGCTGGGAGGTCACCCTTCTCTGCCTCCTGCTCTTCCCGCTCCTCCTCATCGCCTCACGCTGGGTGGGCCAGCGGCTGGCGTCGCTGACCCGGGACCAGATGGACGGCAACGCGGCACTCGGCAACGCGATGACCGAGCGGTTCAACGTCGGGGGAGCGATGCTCCTCAAGCTGTTCGGCCGCCGGGAGGAGGAGGACCGGCTCTTCGCCCAGAGGGCCGCCCTGGTGCGCGACCTCGGCGTGCGCATCGCGTTCATCACCCGCGTCTTCGGCGCCAGCCTCATGCTGATCCCGGCGCTGGCCACCGCGCTGGTGTACGGCGTCGGCGGCTACCTGGTCATCCAGGGCGACCTGACCACGGGGACGCTGCTGGCCCTGGCCACGCTGCTGCTGCGGCTGCTGGGGCCGCTGCAGGGGCTGTCCAACGTCCGGATCGACGTGATGACGGCACTGGTGAGCTTCGAGCGCGTCTTCGAGGTCCTGGACCTCCCCACCACCGTCCCGGAGAAAGCCGACGCGGTCGCCCTGCCGGACGACAGCGCCACGGTGGAGTTCAACCACGTCCGGTTCCGCTACCCGCGAGCCGACGAGGTGTCGCTGGCCAGCCTCGAGACCGTGGCCCGCAAGGAGACCAAGGACACCGGCGAGGTGCTGCACGACATCACCTTCAGGGCCGCGCCGGGGGAGATGGTGGCGCTGGTCGGCCCCTCCGGGGCGGGCAAGACGACCGTCACCCACCTCGTCGCCCGGCTGTACGACGTCACCGGCGGCACCGTCCGGATCGGCGGCATCGACGTACGCGACCTGACCCTGCAGTCGCTGGAGGACGCGGTCGGCTACGTCACCCAGGACGCCTACATGTTCCACGACACCATCCGTGCCAACCTCGTCTACGCCCGTCCCGGTGCGGACGACCGTGACCTGTGGGAGGCGCTCGGCGCGGCCCAGGTGCGGACCCTCGTCGAGTCGCTCCCCGACGGGTTGGACACCGTCGTCGGTGACCGGGGCTACCGGCTCTCGGGCGGCGAGCGGCAACGGCTCGCCATCGCGCGGCTGCTCCTCAAGGCTCCCTCGATCGTCGTGCTGGACGAGGCCACCGCCCACCTGGACTCGGAGTCGGAGCAGGCGGTGCAGCGCGCGCTGGACACCGCGCTCCGCGGGCGTACGTCGCTGGTGATCGCGCACCGGCTCTCCACGGTCCGGGACGCGGACCGGATCCTCGTGCTGGACGACGGGCGGATCGTGCAGTCGGGCACCCACGAGGAGCTGCTGGCCGCGGGCGGTCTCTACGCCCAGCTCTACCGGACGCAGTTCGCCGCGACGCAGGACGACCTCGGCGTCGACCTCGACCTGGACACCGGCGTGGACACCGGCGCCGACACCGCCGTGCCCACGGGAGGCTGAGGTGGACCTCGGACTGACCGGCAGGGTCTACGTGGTCACCGGAGGGTCGCGTGGGCTGGGCCTCGCGACCGCCAGGGCGCTGGTCGCCGACGGCGCCCACGTCGTGCTGTCGGCGCGTCACGAGGCGACGCTGAGGACGGCGGTGCACCAGCTCGGCCGGAACGTCGAGCCGGTGGTCGCCGACCTCGCGGATCCTGAGGCACCCCGGCGCCTGGTGGACACGGCCCTGGAGCGGCACGGCCGGCTCGACGGGGCCCTGGTGTCGGTGGGCGGGCCGCCCGCGGGGTCGGTGCTCGAGACCTCGGACGAGGCCTGGCGGAGCGCCTTCGAGGCGGTCTTCCTGGGCGCGGTCCGCACCAGTCGCACCGTGGTCTCGGCACTGGGCGAGGGCGGCTCGCTCGCGCTCGTGCTGTCCACCTCGGCGAAGGCGCCGATCACGGACCTGGCAATCTCGAACGGGCTCCGCCCCGGTCTCGGGATGGTGGTGAAGCAGCTCGCCGACGAGGTCGGGCCGCGCGGCATCCGGGTCAACGGGCTGATGCCGGGTGCGGTCGCGACGGACCGGGTACAGGAGCTGGACGCGAGGTCGGGGGACCCCGTCGCCACCCGGCGGAAGAACGAGCGCGGCATCCCGCTGCGTCGGTACGGCGAGCCGGACGAGTTCGGACGGGTCGCTGCGTTCCTGCTGTCCCCGGCCAGCTCCTTCGTGACCGGAGCACTGGTCCCGGTCGACGGCGGTCAGCTCCGCCCTCTCTAGGCCGTCGCCGACGCCCGCGCGCGAGGAACCCCGGCCCGCGTTTCACAGACCGCTCGGAGACAGCCCAGGGACAGCTCAGGGACAGCCCAGGGACGGCTCAGCGCCAGCCGAGCTCCGGCGCCAGGTGGCGCAGCACGCTGTCGATGACGTGGGCGTTGTAGTCGACCCCGAGCTGGTTGGGCACCGTGAGCAGCAGCGTGTCCGCGGCGGCGATCGCCTCGTCCTGCGCGAGCGAGGCCACCAGCTCCTCCGGCTCCCCGGCGTACGTCTTGCCGAACCGCGCGGTACCACCGTCGAGGAAGCCGACTTGGTCCCGGCTGCCGGCCTCGCGGCCGAAGTAGGCACGGTCCGTGTCGGTCACCACGGGGAAGACGCTGCGGCTCACCGAGACGCGCGGCTCTCGCTCGTGGCCGGCCGCCTTCCACGCGTCCCGGAAGCGCTGGATCTGCTCGGCCTGCAGCTGGTGGAACGGCACCCCGGTGTCCTCGGTCAGCAGCGTGGAGCTCATCAGGTTCATGCCCTGCTGCGCGGTCCACTCGGCCGTGGCCCTCGACCCGGCACCCCACCAGATCCGGTCGCGGAGCCCCGGTGAGTGCGGCTCGAGGGGGAGCAGGCCAGGCGGGTTGGGGAACATCGGCCGGGGGTTGGGCTCGGCGAACCCCTCGCCGGTGATCACCTGGAGGAAGACCTCGGTGTGCTCACGCGCCATCGCGGCGTGGTCGGCGCCCTCGGCGGGGGAGTAGCCGAAGTACCGGAAGCCGTCGATCACCTGCTCCGGTGAGCCGCGACTGATGCCGAGCTGGAGCCGACCGCCGGCGATGAGGTCCGCCGCGCCGGCGTCCTCGGCCATGTAGAGCGGGTTCTCGTAGCGCATGTCGATCACGCCGGTCCCGAGCTCGATCCGGCTGGTCCGGGCACCGGCCGCGGCGAGCAGGGGGAACGGCGACGCCAGCTGTCGCGCGAAGTGGTGGACGCGGAAGTAGGCGCCGTCGGCTCCGAGCTCCTCGGCCGCGACGGCCAGGTCGATCGACTGCAGCAGGGCGTCGGCCGCCGAGCGGGTCTGCGAGTGCGGCGACGGTGTCCAGTGACCGAACGAGAGGAAGCCGATCTTCTTCATGCCTGGACAACAGCGGCACCGGGAGATCCCTTCCTGGCCTCTCGCGTCAGGGTCGGGCAGGTCAGCCCTGGGTGGCTCCCCAGCCGTGCCACCGCTCGATCTCGATCCAGCCGCTCACCCTGGGACTGTCGCGATCGGGGTAGTCGCGCCCCCGGTAGTGCGTCGACAGCCGGTCGATGTCGGCGAGGCCCACGTCGTCGCGGAGCTCGGTGATCCGGCCGACCACGCTGACGTGGTTGTACCAGCTCGCCTCGTCGAGGACGGTCAGCGAGACCCGCGGATCGTCGTGGAGGTGCTGGAGTCGCTTGCGGGTGGCGTCCATGTTGACCAGAAGCCGGTCACCGTCCAGGAGGTACCAGGTCGCGACCGACACCGGCTGGCCGTCCTCCCGGAGCGTGGTGATGACGGCGGGGTTCGCCTTCGCCAGCAGGTCGCGGACGCGGTCGGGCAGTGGCGGTGTCGGCATGGGCCTCGTGGTCCTTCCTCGTTCGGGCTGTCGGGCTCTGGTCCGTTCGGCGGTGCGGCTCAGCGCGAGCTCACCCGCGGGTCCGCGGTCCTGCTGGGCTGGCTGACCATGCGCCGCCGCTCGTCCCAGGCGAGGTAGCCGAAGCCGAAGATCGCCAGCGCGGCGAAGAACCACCACTGGAGCCCGTAGAAGAAGTGGGGGCCCTCGCCGAGGTCGGGTGTCTCGACGGGCACCAGGGGGCGCTCCGGCTCGGGGGACTCGGCGCCCACCGCGACGTAGCCCGCGTAGACGGGGTAGTCGAGCCGGCTCCCGATGGTCTCGCTGGAGACCGCTCGGGTGGAGCCGTCGTCGACCGACGTGGCGCCACCCTCCGCATCGGCCCGGACGTAGCCGGCCACCCTCACCGTGCCCGTGGGGGGAGCCGGGAGGTCGTCGGGGCTGGCCCCGGTGTTGGCGGTGGGCAGCCAGCCGCGGTCCACGAGCACGGCGGTGCCGGACGACGTGACGAGCGGCGTCACGACGTCGACTCCGGACTGACCGTCGCGGCTCTGGTAGCGCACGACGACCGTGGCCGCCGCGTCGTACCGGCCGGTGGCCTCCACCCGCATCCACTCACGCTCGGCAGGCACGTCGCCGCCCAGTGCCAGCACGTCCTCGACGGGGGCCGGGTCGGCCGCGAGGTTCGCCCGGGTCCACTCGTTGCGCTGCTCACGCTCGTGCTGACGGTTGAACTGCCAGTCACCGAGCCGCAGGCACAGCAGCGCCAGCAGCCCGACGGCGAGCCCGAAGAGCACCCAGCGCCGGGCCAGCATGAACCTCACATGTCGAAGATAGAGGAGGCCCCTTGCCTCCGGTGCGGTGGCGAGCCGGGACGTACAGTGGCCCGGTGACCTACGACCGGCGACTGGTGGACGGGTTCGGCCGCGTCGCGACCGACCTGCGGGTGTCGCTGACCGACCGCTGCAACCTGCGGTGCACCTACTGCATGCCCGCCGAGGGGCTGGAGTGGCTGCCCGACGAGCGGCTGCTCAGCAACGACGAGGTGGTCCGGCTCGTCGCCGTCGCGGTGAACCACCTCGGCGTGGAGGAGGTCCGGTTCACCGGGGGAGAGCCACTGGTACGCCGCGGGCTCGTCGACATCGTCCGCCGGTGCGCCGAGCTCCGCCCGCGCCCCGACCTGTCCCTGACCACCAACGGCATGGGCCTGAGCCGCCTTGCCGAGTCCCTGGCGACGGCCGGGCTCGACCGGGTCAACGTCAGCCTGGACACGGTGCGCGAGGACACCTTCCTGGCCCTCACCCGTCGCGACCGCCTCCACGACGTGGTCGCCGGTCTCGCGGCTGCCGACACCGCCGGGATCCGGCCGGTCAAGGTCAACGCGGTGCTCATGCGAGGTGTCAACGACGACCAGGCGCCGGAGCTCCTGCGGTGGTGCCTGAAGCGGGGCTACGAGCTGCGCTTCATCGAGCAGATGCCGTTGGACGCCCAGCACGGCTGGCGACGCGACACGATGGTGACCGCCGCCGAGATCTTCGCCTCCCTCGAGACCGAGTTCGAGCTCGAGCCGGCCGAGGAGCCCCGCGGGAGCGCGCCCGCCGAGCTGTTCGACGTCGACGGCGGCGCCGGCACGGTGGGTGTGATCGCGTCGGTGACGCGGCCGTTCTGCGGTGACTGCGACCGGGTGCGGTTGACTGCCGACGGGCAGGTGCGCAACTGTCTCTTCGCCCGCGAGGAGTCCGACCTGCGACTCGCCCTGCGCGCGGGTGCCTCCGACGTCGAGATCGCCGACCGCTGGCGGGCCGCCGTGGTGACGAAGCGGGCCGGGCACGGCATCGACGACGTCTCGTTCCTCCAGCCGGCCAGACCCATGTCGGCCATCGGCGGCTGAGCGGCCCTCAGCCCCCGGTGGGCCGGTCGGCGGGCGCCTCGCTGATCGCGCGCAGGTCGGGGGAGTAGGAGAAGTCCGGGCCCGCGGGGTCGGGTGCGGCTCCCGCGTTGGCGACCACCACGGCGATGTAGGGCAGGAACACCGCGCCGACGAGGAACAGCCACATCACCCAGTAGTCCATGAACACGACCGCGAGCACGAAGCACAGCGTGCGGATGCCCATGGAGATCAGGTACCGCCGCTCGCGGCCGCGGATGTCCTGGCTGCGGGGGCGCGCTGCGGAGGTGATCCGTACCGGTTCGGGCTCCTTGCGACGCATGGCTCTCACCGTACGTCGGGGCCCCAGAGCCCCCAAGGTGACGGATTCTCGGTCTAGCATCGACCATCCGGCCGTGGGTCGGGACCGAACTGCATGGTCGATCACAGGAGTGCCGATGACCAACCGCACCTACCGCGTCACCGAGATCGTCGGGACCTCGCCCGACGGCATCGACCAGGCCATCCGCAACGGCGTGGAGAGGGCCGCCCAGACGCTCCGGCACGTCGACTGGTTCGAGATGACCGAGGTGCGTGGGCAGGTCAAGGACGGCACGGTCGAGCACTTCCAGGTCGGTCTCAAGATCGGCTTCCGCCTCGAGGACGACTGAGCTCTCCAGGGGTGTCCGCGGCCGGCACTGATTTCGGGTACCCACGGGTAGCCCCTAGCGTCGTGGCGTGCCCGAGACGACCCCGCTGACGCCACCGACCACGCAGGCCGGCTCGGGGGGGACCCCGCGCTCCGTGCTCGTCACCGGCGGCAACCGGGGGATCGGCAAGGCCGTGGCTGAGGCCTTCGTGGCGGCGGGCGACCGCGTCGCGGTGACCTACCGGTCCGGCGAGCCGCCCACCGGCGTCCTGGCGGTCCGCTGCGACGTCACCGACGGCGACGAGGTCGACCGAGCCTTCGCCGAGGTCGAGGCCGAGCACGGCCCCGTGGAGGTGCTCGTCGCCAACGCCGGCATCACCCGCGACACCCTGCTGCTGCGCATGGGGGAGGACGACTGGTCCGACGTGCTCGAGACGAACCTGACCGGCAGCTTCCGGGTGGCGAAGCGGGCCGCCCGAGGCATGCTGCGGATGCGCCGGGGGCGGATCGTGCTGGTGTCCTCGGTCGTCGGGCTGCTCGGCTCCGCGGGGCAGGCCAACTACGCGGCCAGCAAGGCTGGCCTCGTGGGGCTGGCCCGGTCCCTCGCCCGCGAGCTGGGCAGCAGGTCGATCACCGCCAACGTCGTCGCCCCCGGCTTCGTCGAGACCGAGATGACCGCGGCGCTGCCGGAGGAGAAGCAGGCCGAGTACCTCGCCCAGATCCCGCTGGCCCGCTACGCCTCGGTCGGCGAGGTCGCTGCCACGATCGTGTGGTTGGCCTCCCCGGGGGCCGCCTACGTCACCGGGGCCGTGATCCCCGTGGACGGTGGGCTCGGCATGGGCCACTGACACCGTCGACAGCGCTCGCAGCACCGACCACACTCCGACCACACGACCACACACCGACCACACACCGACTGCATCGGCGCCGGCGCCGGCGCCGGGGAGCGAGGACGAGCACATGGGCATCCTGGACGGGAAGCGGATCCTGGTGGCAGGCGTCACCATGGACAGCTCGATCGGGTACGCCGTCGCCCGGGTGGCGCAGGAGCAGGGTGCGACCGTCGTCGTGTCCAACTTCGGACGGGCCCTGGGGATCACCCGGCGCATCGTCACCCGGCTGCCGCAGACGCCTCCTGTCCTGGACCTCGACGTGACCGACCCCGAGCACCTCGAGCGGCTCCCGGGGCTCCTGGGTGAGCACGTGGACGGTCTCGACGGGGTCGTCCACTCGATCGCCTACGGCAATCCCGAGACGCTGCTGGGCGGCCGGTTCCTGGAGGGGCCGTGGGACGACGTCGCCCAGGCGGTGCAGGTCTCGGCGTACTCACTGAAGTCGTTGACGACGGCCTGCCTCCCCCTCATGGGCCAGGGCGGCTCGGTGGTCGGCATGACGTTCGACGCCTCGGTGGCCTGGCCGGCGTACGACTGGATGGGGGTGGCCAAGGGGGCTCTGGAGTCCACGGCCCGCTACCTCGCCCGCGACCTCGGACCCCGGGGTGTGCGGGTGAACCTGGTCTCGGCGGGTCCGCTGCGGACCCTGGCGGCCAAGGCGATCCCGGGCTTCGAGGACCTCGAGTCGTCGTGGCGGGACCGGGCCCCTCTGGGCTGGGACGAGTCCGACCACACCCCCACCGCGCGGGGCGTGGTCGCGCTGCTCAGTGACTTCTTCCCGGCGACGACCGGTGAGATCGTCCACGTCGACGGCGGCTTCCACGCCATGGGGCTGTGAGGCGAGCCGATCCGCCAGCGGCAATAGTCAGACTGGGCCATCGCCCCGCGCCACAAACACGGACAGAATGGGCAACGTGACGAGCGCACACACACTGGTCGTTATCCGGCATGCCAAGGCTGAGCCCTATGCCGACTCCGACGCGGAGCGGAAGCTGACGCGGCGCGGGCACACCGAGGCCCAGGGTGCCGGTCGGTTCCTCGGGGAGGCGGACATCCGGCCCGACGCCGCCCTGGTGTCGGCTGCGGTCCGCACGCGGGAGACCTGGGAGCACGTGGAGGAGGCGACCGGCGCCCGCGCCGAGGTCGAGGTCAGCGACGACATCTACGCGGCCTCCGCGGACGACGTCCTCGAGGCGCTGCGACGGCTGCCCGAGGAGGCGGTTTCCGCGGCGTACGTCGGGCACAACCCGGCGGCCGGCAGCCTGGCCTACGCGCTGAACGACGGCGAGGGCGACCCCCTGGTCGTTCGCGGCCTGCTCGAGGGGTTCCCGACCGCCGCGGTGGCGGTCTACGAGGTCTCCGGCCCCTGGTCGGAGCTCGCTGAGGGCGCCGCCCGGCTGACCCACTTCCACGCTCCCCAGCACTGAGCGGGCTGGGCATCCGGCCGGCTGGCCGTCCGGTCAGACGGGCGGAGCCGGAGTGACGATGCCGGCCTCGGCGTCGGCGGCCTCGACCTCCTCGCGGGTGATCCCGAGGAGGTAGATGATCGCGTCGAGGAAAGGCACGTTCACCGTCGTGTCCGCCGCCTGCTGCACCACCGGCTTGGCGTTGAACGCCACCCCCAGCCCGGCCGCTGCGAGCATGTCGAGGTCGTTCGCGCCGTCACCGACCGCAACGGTGGCGGCGCGGGAGACGCCGGCCTCCGTGGCGAACCGGCTGAGAGCGGCCGCCTTCCCCGCGCGGTCGAGGACCGGACCGATGATCCGGCCCGTGAGCCTGCCCTCGACGATCTCGAGCTCGTTGGCGGCGGCGAAGTCGATGCCCAGGTCAGCGGCGAGCCGGTCGGTGACCCGGCTGAACCCGCCCGAGACGATCGCGAAGCGGTAGCCGAGCCGCTTGAGCGTGCGGACGAGGGTGCGTGCGCCACGGGTGAGCAGCAGTCCGTCGTAGACCTCGTCGAGCGCCGTCGCGTCGAGCCCCTCGAGCAGGGCGACACGACGTCGGAGCGACTGCTCGAAGTCGAGCTCGCCGCGCATCGCGGCCTCGGTGATCTCAGCCACCTCGTCGAGGCAACCGGCCCGGGCAGCGAGCAGCTCGATGACCTCGCCCTGCACCAGGGTGGAGTCCACGTCCATGACGACCAGTCGCATGCCGTGGCGGAGCAGGTTGGCCGGCTGCACGGCGACGTCGACCTGCTGGCGTGCCGCCTCCCCGGCCAGCACCCGCCGCAGCCGGTCCGGCTCGGCACCGGAGACGTGCAGGTCGATCGCGGTGACCGGGTAGCGCGCCATCCGCTCGATGCGATCGATGTTGGCGCCGACGTCGGCGATCCGGCCGGTGATCGCGGCGACCGCCGCGGCGCGGAGCGGAGTGCCCAGCACGGTCACGTGGCTCCGGCCCTCGGCGCGACCGGCGGTGTCGCCCTGACCCTTCTCGACGGTGAGCTGCATGCCGAGGGCGGTTGCCACCATCTCGAGGGCGTCGCGCAGGCTCGTCCACTGCCGTGGCGCGGTGACCAGCACCCCCAGCACCAGCCGGCCGCGGATGATGATCTGCTCGATGTCGAGCACCTCCACGCCGTAGCGGGCCACCGTCGACAGCACCTCGGCGGTGACCCCGGTGCGGTCGGCCCCGGTGAGAGTGACCAGGAGGGTCCTCGGGCTGTCGAGGCCGGTGTCCATGAGCGCCACGAGGTTAGTGCCCGAACGGGCGCTGGCAGGCGGCGACGAGGGCGCTCCTCGCGGCCCGGTCCAGCGGCAGCAGCGCCGCCCGCCGGCGCTCCGCCTCCCCGGCGGTGACCGCGCCACCGTCGTCGGCGAGCGCGATCTCCACGATCCTCCGGCAGCGCAGCGCCAGTGCCGTCATCCGCTGGGCCCGTGCCGCCATCCCCTCCGGCACCGCCAGCGGCTGTGGCGAGCGCAGTGCCATCAGCTCGTCGGCGACCTCCGGACGCCACCTGGCCACGTCGAGCGCGGCCAGTAGGTCGGCGGTCGTCGGCAGCGCGGCACGCAACGCGGTGTCCGCCTCGGCAAGGTCCGGCACCTGTCGGCGCCCCTCGGCCGGGAGGCAGCGCCAGACCACGCCGGCACCCGCGCGGAACGGCACCAGGCCCAGGCCGGCTTCCTCCAGCACCACCGCCTCGGTGGCCTCGAGCGCCTCCGCGTTGAAGGAGGCGGGACCACCGAGCCCGAGCGGGTCGCCGGGGACGGGAAGCGCGATTCCGGCGCTGGTGGCGCGCTCGGCGCGCAAGGCGCCCATCGCCAGGATCAACGGCACCGAGGCGTCCGCAGTGCCCGGTAGGCCCACGACGTCGTGGGCGGCATCGTCGGCGACCACCGCGTCACGGGCCGAGTCGAGGCTGGTGAGGCCGGCGCACCACGCCGAGAACCACAGCGCCAGGCGCAGCGAGTCGGGGAGGTGGGTGGGGCGCGCAGGCGCGCGCCCCGGCGTACCGGACGGCGCTCGTGGGGCGGCGCGAGCGGGTTCCTCTTCCACGCGCGGCAGCCTACGCGGACCCCGCCGAACGAGGTCCCGGCGTGCCGTAGGTTGGGTCCGCCCCGCGGAAGGCCCCGCGGTCGAGTCGTGTCGAGTGGTGCGTGGGGAGCGATGGATCCGGTTCTGCAGCTGGCGGGCGTGACGGTACGTCGAGGCGGCGCGGTCCTCCTCGAGGACGTCGACTGGACCGTCGAGGAGGACGAGCGCTGGGTGGTCCTGGGGCCCAACGGCGCCGGCAAGACCACGCTGATGCAGATCGCCTCCGCGCAGGTCCACCCCACCGAGGGCGTGGCCGGCATCCTCGGCGAGGTGCTCGGCACCGTCGACGTCTTCGAGCTGCGACCCCGCATCGGCCTCACCAGCGCGGCGCTGGCCGAGCGGATCCCTCGCCACGAGAAGGTCAGCGACGTCGTGGTCTCCGCCTCCTACGGCGTCGTCGGCCGCTGGCGCGAGCAGTACGACGAGGGCGATCACGAGCGGGCCCGGGCGCTGATGAGCGAGCTCGGCGTCGGTCGGCTCGCCGACCGCACCTTCGGCACCCTCAGCGAGGGTGAGCGCAAGCGGGTCCAGATCGCCCGGGCGCTGATGACCGACCCGGAGCTGCTGATGCTCGACGAGCCGGCCGCCGGGCTCGACCTCGGAGGGCGCGAGGACCTGGTCTCGACGCTGTCGGTGCTGGCGATGGACGAGGCCGCGCCCGCCGTCGTCCTGGTCTCCCACCACGTCGAGGAGATCCCGCCGGGCTTCACCCACGTGCTGATGCTGCGTGAGGGCAGGGTGACCGCCATCGGGCCGCTGGAACGCGTGATGACCGAGGCGAGCCTGTCCGAGACGTTCGGGATGCCGCTGGTGCTGCACCACGAGGCGGGCCGCTGGTCCGCTCGTCGGAGACTCAGATCACGCGCTCGCTCGGGGACCCCGACCTAGACTGGGGTCATGGACTGGCTGCGCGAGAACCTCTGGGGGATCTGGCTGGGTCTCGCCGCGGTCCTCGGGGTGGCGGAGCTGTTCAGCCTCGACCTGGTGCTGCTGATGCTGGCCGTGGGCTGTCTCGTCGGGGTCGTGCTGGGAGTGCTCGAGCTCCCCCTCGCCGTACAGATGCTCGGCGCCGCCGGCGCGTCGGTGGCGATGCTGGCCCTGGTGCGCCCCAACATCGTGCGCCGGCTCCACGGGGGCCCCGACCTCAAGCACGGCTTCGACGCTCTGGTCGGCACGGAGGGCTTCGCTGTCGCTGAGGTGACGGAGCAGGGCGGCCAGGTCAAGCTCGCCGGCGAGATCTGGACGGCCCGGCCCTACGACGAGACCGCGGTGATCCCCGCAGGCGCCAAGGTCCAGGTGTTCGAGATCCGCGGTGCCACCGCCTACGTGCACGAGGTTCCGCAGCTCGGAGCCTGACGGACGACGAAGAGAGAGGAAATCGAATGGGTGAGGTACTGGCAGTCGTCCTAGGTCTGGTGCTGCTGCTCGTCGTGCTCGCGCTGGCCAAGACGGTGCGCATCGTGCCGCAGGCGAGGGCCGGCATCGTGGAGCGCTTCGGCAAGTACAAGTCGACGCTGCCCGCGGGGCTCAACGTCGTCGTGCCGTTCGTGGACAAGGTGCGCTACATGATCGACCTGCGCGAGCAGGTCGTCTCGTTCCCGCCGCAGCCGGTGATCACCGAGGACAACCTGGTGGTGTCGATCGACACCGTCATCTACTTCCAGGTGACCAACGCCGTGTCGGCGACGTACGAGATCGCGAACTACATCCAGGCCGTCGAGCAGCTCACGATGACCACGCTGCGCAACATCGTCGGTGGCATGGACCTCGAGCAGACGCTCACGAGCCGCGAGGACATCAACGCCGGGCTCCGCACGGTCCTGGACGAGGCGACAGGCAAGTGGGGCATCCGCGTCAACCGCGTCGAGATCAAGGGCATCGACCCGCCGCCGTCGATCAAGGACGCCATGGAGAAGCAGATGCGCGCCGACCGCGACAAGCGCGCGGTGGTGCTGTCCGCGGAGGGTCAGCGGCAGTCGGCGATCCTCACCGCCGAGGGCAACAAGCAGTCCGCGATCCTGACCGCTGAGGGTCAGCGGGAGGCCCAGATCCTGGCCGCCGAGGCCGAACGTCAGGCTCGCATCCTCCGAGCGCAGGGCGAGGGCCAGGCGATCCAGACCGTGTTCCAGGCGATCCACGACGGGCAGCCGGACCAGTCGCTGCTGGCCTACCAGTACCTCCAGATGCTGCCGAAGATCGCCGAGGGCGACGCCAACAAGGTGTGGATCGTGCCTTCGGAGATCGGTCGGGCGCTCGAGGGGCTCGGCTCCTCGATCGGCCAGATCCCCGGCATCCCGCAGGAGAACGACGGGCCCCGCAAGCGCGTCGACATGGGGGAGCCGGTCAGCAGGCTCGACGCCTCCGACGAGTCCTTGTCGCAGGCCCGTTCTGCGGCGCAGGACGCGATCGCGGCGGCGCAGCAGGCTGCGCTGCCGTCGCGCAGCGGTGGCGGCGGGGTGGAGGCGTCGACGTCGACGAACGTGCTGGAGTCGTCCGGTTCGTCGGCCGCTGGGCCCGCGGCAGTCACGGCGTCCTCAGCCACCTCGCAGGCTTCGGACTCCACGCAGGAACCTTCTTCCACGACGTGAGTCCGTGGGAGCTTGCCGCGATCGCCCTCGCGGGCGTCGCGGCCGGGTTCATCAACGCGGTGGCAGGGTCGGGAACGCTCATCACGTTCCCGACCCTGCTGGCGTTCGGGGTGCCACCGGTCACGGCCAACGTCTCGAACAACATCGGGCTGGTGCCCGGCGGGCTGAGTGGAGCGATCGGGTGGCGGCGTGAGCTTGCCGGCCAGCGCGGCCGCGCCGTACGCCTGGGCTCCGCCTCGCTCCTCGGCGGTGTCGCGGGGGCCGTGCTGCTGCTGGTGCTGCCCTCCTCGGCGTTCCGGACCGTCGTGCCCGTGCTCGTCGGCCTGGGCGTGCTGCTCGTCGCGCTGCAGCCGTTGATCAACCGGCGGGTCGAGGCGGCGGCCGAGCACGCGACGACCGCTCGGTCGGACGCGGGGTGGCTGTGGCCGGGGGTGGCAGTGCTGGGGGTGTACGGCGGCTACTTCGGCGCCGCCCAGGGGATCCTCCTGATGGCGGTGCTGGGGGCGGGGACGGCGGACTCCCTGCACCGCGACAACGCGCTGAAGAACGTGCTGGCCTCCGTGGTCAACGCCGTGGCGGCGGTCGTGTTCATCCTGGTCGCGGAGGTCGACTGGGTCATCGTGGCGCTGATCGCGGGGGGCTCCATCATCGGGGCCGTGGCAGGCGCGAGGGTCGGACGCCGGCTGCCCCCCGTCCTCCTGCGCGCGGCGATCATCACCGTCGGCCTCGTCGCCCTCGCCGTCTTCCTCCTCCGCTGACCCGCCGAGTCGGCGCTTGTGCACGCCGGAAACCCGCCGAGTCGGCGCTTGTGCACGCCGGAAACCCGCCGAGTCGGCGCTTGTGCACGCTGAATGCCGCCGAGTCGGCGCTTGTGCACGCCCGGCGTGTGCATTCACGCCGACTCGGCAGGGGTTCTGCGTGCGTTCACGCCGACTCGGCGGGGGTGTCAGCGGAGGACGAGGCAGAAGCGGTGACCTTCCGGGTCCGAGTACACCCGCCACGGAACGGCCTCCCCGGCGGGTCCGGGCCGCGGTGACCACCTCTCCTCGTGGAACTGCCCGCCGAGCCGCTGCACCCGCTCGTGCGCCCGCTCCAGGTCGGTGACGAGGACGTCGAAGTGCGCCGACGCGCCGGCCGGGGCCGGGTCCGGGTCGTACTGGAACGACAACCGCTGACCGTGGGGCGGCGGCTCGAGGGTCACCCAGCCGTCGTACCACGTGGTCGGGCTGCCACCCAGCAGCGCCGCCCAGAACCGGGCCAGCTCCGCCGGCCGGCGGGCGTTGAGGACGATCTCGCGGATCCACCCGACGGGCCGGCCGTCGTCCTTGGGGCTCACGGCACCTCCCCGGAGCCGCCCGTGCCGCCGCCCGTGCCGCCGCTCTGGGCGATCTCCGCGTCGACGTAGGCGTCCAGCCAGCGGGAGAGCTCCTCGAAGACCGCGCGTCTCGCGGGCTCCCGCGACAGCGTCACGTCGTGCAGCGCGCCGTCGATCCGCACCAGCGTGACGTGGCGTGACAGCTTGTGGACCCAGCGCGCCATGAGCGTGGCGTCCAGGACGATGTCGCTGCTGTCGACGGCGGGCTCCCACGTCCGGGGCCGGACGCTGTGCGCCGACATCAGCACCAGCATGGGTACGTCGATGCGGAGACCGCGGTGCACGGCGGCGTGACCGCGGCGGATCGCCCGGAGCCAGCCGGCGAACACCGGCCAGCTGTCCAGCGGCTTCCACGCCGTGTCGAAGTCCCATTCTCCGTCGTGGTCGCGGTGGAGGCTCCGGCCGTACAACCCGGTGACGGTGCGCCGGATCGCCTGGTAGGGCCGACGGGCGCCGACCTGGTCGATCGCCCTCGTTCCCGCCGTACGCAGCCAGAACGATCCGTTGAGGTCCAGCCACGGCGAGTTGAGGACCACTGCACGGACCGGTACCTGCTGCGCGTCGAGCCACAGGGAGCCGATGAGGGCGCCGGTCGAGTGGCCGCTGAGCACGAGGTGGCCGTGGCCGTCCCGCTCGGTGATGATCTGGCGCGCGAGCTCGAGCTCGGGGAAGTACTCCGCGAGGTCCTGGGCGAAGTTCGGGGTCTGGTGGGGGCGGAGCGACCGCCCGTACTTGCGGAGGTCGATCGCGTAGAAGTCGTATCCCCGCGCGACCCAGAAGTCGGCGGCCACGGTCTGGAAGAAGTAGTCGCAGAACCCGTGGACGTGCAGCACCGCCTTGCCGGTGGGGGCGGCGGCCCGCCGGCTCACCAGCGTCGCGACGACCTCGCCCTCCTCGTCGGCCGGCAGCTCGAGGGTCTCGGCGCGGTACGGCTCCCCGAGGATGTCGACGACGGATGCGGACGGCATGGGGCGATTATCGTTCGCCGGGTGATCCAGGACCCGCACCACCTGCTGCCCTGCGCCCAGCGGTCGTGCGACGTGGTCGGCGTCTTCCTCGTCGACGCCCGCGGCTGGGTGCTGCTGCAGGAGCGCGACGAGCACGCCCCGGTGGCCGCCAACCAGTGGGGCATCGTCGGCGGCCACGTCGACGCCGGCGAGGAGTGGCCGCTCGCCGTGCGCCGCGAGCTGCGGGAGGAGACGGGGCTGGAGCTCGACGACGGTGTGCTCGAGATCTGGTACGACGGCCACGACACCCCGGAGGCCAAGGAGTCGCCCGAGCTGCGGACCCACTGGCAGATCTGGGTCGGTCGGGCGGACCTCACCGACGCCGACATCGTCTGCGGCGAGGGCCGACAGATCGTGTACGTCGACCCGGCCCGGCTCGGAGAGCTGGACGTGGCGGAGGCGACGGCGCACTTCCTGCCGCGGTTCCTCGGCTCGGCGACCTACCGGAGGCTGGTCGAGGGCTCGCCGACCCGTCCCTAGTGCTGGTAGGTGCCGTGGATGATCGCCCGGGCGGACGACTGGAACGCCAGGTTGAACGACACCACCGCCGGGGTCGCGTCCGAGTCGACCCCCAGCTTCTCCTCGCGCACCGCATGCACCGCGAAGATGTAGCGGTGCTCCTGGTCGCCCTCCGGCGGCGCGGCGCCCATGAACGCCTTGGAGCCACCGTCGTTGCGGCACATGAAGGCGCCCTCGGGAAGGTTGGCGCCGCCCTCGGCGCCCGCATCGACCTCCAGAGACGTCACGCCTGCCGGGATGTCGACCACGACCCAGTGCCAGAAGCCCGACGGGGTCGGTGCGTCCGGGTCGAAACAGGTGACGACGAAGCTCTTGGTGTCCTCGGGAAACCCCGACCAGCTCAGCTGGGGGGAGACGTCGCCCTTCGACGCCACGTGGTCGTCCTTGAGCCGCTCCCCGTGGTCGATGTCGTCGCTGGTGACCTGGAAGGAAGGCAAGGCAGGCAGCAGCTCGTAGGGGTCCGGGGCGACCGGGCGGTCGAGGGGTGAGGACATGGGGCACTCCTTACCAAGGGTTTGACGACGGTCGACCCTATTCCGGAGGGTGGTCGCGGTCCAGGTGGGGACCTGCTGCCGCCCACAATGAACTTGTGACCGACGCCCCGCCGTACCCCGTGGCGCTGCGGCTCGCGGGGCGCCGGGTGGTGGTGGTCGGCGGCGGGCACGTGGCACAGCGGCGGGTGCCTGGGCTCCTCAGCGCCAGGGCGGACGTCGTCGTGGTGTCCCCGGAGGTGACCCCGGCGATCGAGGGGCTGGCGAGCGGCGGGGAGCTTCGCTGGGCGCGACGCGGGTTCGAGCCCGCCGACCTCGACGAGGCGTGGTACGTCATCGCCGCGACCGACGTGACCGCGGTGAACGAGCTCGTGGGCCGGACGGCGGAGGAGCGACGCATCTTCTGCGTGCGCAGCGATGACGCCTCCCAGGCCTCCGCCTGGACCCCCGCGGTCGGCCGGCACGCCGGCGCCACCGTGGCGGTCGTCAGCAACCGCGAGCCGCGGCGGTCGGCCGCACTCCGTGACCAGATCGTCGACGGCCTGCGCGACGGCGCCCTCCCGACGCGGACGCCGGACAAGACGCCGGGCGTCGTGCTCGTCGGCGGCGGGCCGGGGGATCCCGAGCTGATCACCGTGGCCGCCCGACGTGCACTCGCCGACGCCGACGTCGTGGTCGCGGACCGGCTCGCGCCCCGTGAGCTGCTCGGCGAGCTGGCGCCGGACGTGGAGCTCGTCGACGTCGCCAAGCTGCCCCGGGGGCGCGCGGCGGCGCAGGAGGAGATCAACCGGGTGCTCGTGGAGCGGGCCCTCGAGGGCAAGCGCGTGGTGCGGTTCAAGGGCGGGGACAGCTTCGTCTTCGGTCGCGGCTACGAGGAGGCGGCGGCGTGCGCGGAGGCCGGTGTGCCCTGCACCGTCGTACCGGGAGTGACCAGCGCCATCTCCGTGCCGGGGCTGGTCGGCATCCCGGTGACGCACCGGGGGGTGGCCCACGACTTCACCGTGATCTCCGGACATCTGCCGCCCGACCACCCGGACTCCTTGGTCGAGTGGGACGCCGTCGCGCGGCTGCGGGGCACGGTCGTGCTGCTCATGGCCGTCCACAACCTGCAGGCGATCGCGGCCCGGCTGGTGGCGGGCGGACGTCCCGGAGGTACGCCGGTCGCCGCGGTGTCCGACGGCAGCATGCCCACGCAGCGCACCGTCTGGTCCACGCTCGCGGAGCTGTCCCAGGCCGGCGCGACGGCGGAGGTCAGGGCGCCCGCGATCGTGGTGATCGGTGGTGTGGTGGCGGTCGCGAACCCCGAGCGGTACGCGGCCTCGGAGGTCTGATGGCGGTCCTCGTCGACGTCGACGACGCGGCCGACCCCCGGCTGTCGGACTACCGGGAGCTGCGCGACGTGTCGTTGCGCAAGCACCTGGAAGCTGCCGAGGGCCTGTTCATCGCCGAGGGCGAGAAGGTGGTGCGCCGGGCGGTGGAGGCCGGGTTCTCACCCCGGTCGTTCCTCATGGCCCGGCGCTGGCTGCAGGGTCTCGAGGACGTGCTGGCTTCGTCGGAGGCACCCTGCTACGTCGTCGACGAGCAGCTCGCCGAGCAGGTGACCGGCTTCCACGTGCATCGTGGCGCGCTCTCCTCGCTGCACCGCAGGCCGCTGCCCGACGTGGCGTCGGTGCTGCGGGACGCCAGGACCGTCGTGGTGCTGGAAGACGTCGTCGACCACACCAACGTCGGGGCGATCTTCCGCTCCGCGGCCGCGCTGGGCGTCGACGGGCTGCTGCTGTCACCGAGGTGCGCGGACCCGCTCTACCGGCGTTCGGTGAAGGTGGCCATGGGTGCGGTGTTCAGCGTCCCGTACGCCCGGCTCGACAACTGGTACGACGCGGCGCTTCATGTCGCCTCCGCCGGGTTCACCACCGTTGCACTGACCCCGGCCGACGACGCGGTCGACATCGAGACCGCGGTGGCTCCTCATGAGCGAGTGGCACTGCTCGTGGGGACGGAGGGGCATGGGCTGTCCGAGCGTTGGCTCGAGTCGGCCGACGTCCGAGCCGTGATCCCGATGGTGTCCGGCGTCGACTCCCTCAACGTGGCGGCTGCGACGGCCGTCGCCTGCTACGTCGCCCGCGCCCGCGCCCGCTGACCCTCCCGCCGAGTCGGCGCTTGTGCACGCCATATCCGGGCCGAGTCGGCGTGAACGCACGGGCACGCCGGTCGGGAGCGTGCACAAGCGCCGACTCGGCGGGGTTCAGTCGTGCACAAGCGCCGACTCGACCGTTTCCACTCGTGCACAAGCGCCGACTCGGCGGGGTTCAGTCGTGCACAAGCGCCGACTCGGCGGGTGGGGCAGTGGCCGGCCACCCCTCCGGGAACTCCGCCGCAGCGGCGTCGTGCTGCTTCTGCAGCTTCTTGAACGCGCGCCGTGGCAGCCGGTCCCCGAAGACGGTCCCGTGGCAGTGGTCGCTCTCGTGCTGGAGGCACCGGGCGAGCAGCCCCGTCCCCGAGTGGCGGACCGCCGACCCGTCCAGCCCTTGGCCCACGACCTCCGCGAAGTCCGGCCGAGGACACGGCACGAACGCGCCGGGATAGGACAGGCAGCCCTCGTCATCGTCGTCGAGACGCCGCTCCTTGCCCTCCGGCAGGTACACCACCGGGTTGCAGACCACGCCGCGGTACGACGTACCCGTCTCGTCGGGACAGTCGAAGACGAACACCTGGCGGTCGACGCCGATCTGGCAGGCGGCCAGACCCACCCCCTCCGCGGCGTACATGGTCGCGACCATGTCCGCGACCAGCGTCTCCAACGCTTCGTCGAACTCCGTCACGGGTTCCTGCACCCGGTGCATGACGTCGGCGCCCCACCGGGTGATCGGCCGTACCGTGCCGCCCTCGGGCAGGGGGGAGCCAGGGGAGGAGTCGGGCATGGCGACCATCGTAGAAGTGCCTCGACCTGCGACGGCGACGACACCGAGCTCGGGTGACCGCCTCGTCCGATCGGCCGCGGGCCATGACACGCGCCCAGTCGGACGAGGCGGAATGGGGGCGCGGGGGCGGGCGTTCGGCCGTCATGACGACGATCGCTGTCACCGGCGCCACCGGCCACATCGGCGGCACCACGGCCAGGCTGCTCTCCGGCGCCGGCGTACCGCTGCGGCTGCTCGTCCGTGACCCGGCCCGGGCTCCGTCGCTGCCCGGCGCGGAGGTGGTGCGGTGTTCGTACGGCGACGAGCACAGCGTCGACGCGCTTTTTC
>CADCUI010000027.1 GCA_902805845.1 uncultured Nocardioidaceae bacterium | reverse complement strand
TCAGGCTGGGCGCGGGCTGGAGCGGTCGGCGACAATGGCCGGCATGAACGGCATCGACGACCCGCTGCTGCACGCCCGGGCGCTTGTGCTCCGCGACCTGGAGGCCACCGGGGCCGCCGACCCCGAGACAGTCTCCGCGCTGGAGGAGGCGGTCAGCCAACGCCGATGGTGGAGCGCGCAGTGGGAGCAGGGCCAGGCCTACGCCGCGGGGCTGGTCGCCCAGGACGTGCAGGACGCCCTGCTGCAGACCCGTGGTCGCTGGCCGTTGTGCCCGCTGTGCGAGGACGGCACCCATGCGCTCTACATCCATCCCGAGCTGGGAGGCCCCGACCCGGTCTGGGTGTGCGAGCAGGCCGGGCGGGAGGTGGCGCCACTCGGGGCGCTGCGCGCAGGAACGCTGTGACCGGCCGGCCCGCGGTCAGCGACGGGGCTGCGGAACCCTCGTCAGTGGCACCCACATGGTGAAGCGGTCGGCCCGGTAGGTCGACCGCGAGACCTCGACCGGCGTCCGGTCGCAGAAGGCCCGGCGAGCCACCCTGAGCGCGGGATGGCCAGCCGTGACGCCGAGCAGCCGCGACTCGTTCTCCTGGGCGAGACTCGCCTCCACGGAGTCCTCGCCCCACGTCGGGGTCAGCCCCCTCCGATCCAGCTCGGCGTACAGCGAGGGCGGCAGGTGATCCAGCAGTCCCGGGACAATGTCGGCGTCGAGGTAGGCGTCCTCGACGCACATCGGGGCGTCGTCGGCGAGACGCAGCCGCTGCCAGTGCACGACGGGCTGGCCGACGGCGATCTCGAGGGCCCGCGCGACGCCCGGACCGGCGGACTCGATGCGCGCCACCAGCGTGCGGGATCCAGGGCGCATCCCCCGGCGGGCCATCTCCTCGCTGAAGCCGGTGAGCCTGGGCACATGGTCGACCCGCGACTCCGCGACGAAGGTCCCCCGCCCCGGAACCCGTTCGAGCAGTCCCTCGGCGACCAGCGTGTCGAGCGCCTGACGCACCGTCATCCGGGCCACACCGAACCGCTGCACCAGCTCGCGCTCGGAGGGAGCGGGGCTGCCCGCCTCGGCGTCGGCCATCAGGGCGCGCACGTACTCACGCACCTGGACGTGCTTGTGCACCGCGACGCCCCGCAGGCGCGAGGTCACAGCGGCATCACCCATGGGCCACCCATCCCTTTTTCCCCCGAGCACTTCCCCGCCAGCCACCATAGCCGCGGATACCGGAGGGGGACACGGACCGAACGGACCCCCGCTCGGGACTTTTACTCTGCGGTGATGGCCCGCAGCACGTCGAGGCGGGCGGCGCGGCGGGCGGGGAACACCGCGGCCAGCACGCCGATCACGGCAGCCGCCACGACGAAGATCGCGAGCGTGCCCCACGGTACGGCGGTCTCCGTGAGGCCCTCGTCCCGCAGCGCGCCCACCACCGCCAGGCCGAAGGCGGTGCCCATCACCAGACCCAGCACCGCTCCGAAGATCGCGACCACCACGGACTCCAGCCGGATCATGGTGCGGAGCTGGCGCCGGCTGACGCCGACCGCCCGCAGGAGCCCGACCTCCCGGGTCCGCTCGATCACCGAGAGGCTCAGGGTGTTCACCACGCCCAGGGCTGCGATCACCACCGACAGCGCCAACAGCCCGTAGATGAAGGAGAGGAACTGGTTGATCTGCTCCTGCTGCTCCGCCGCGAACCCCTCGGGGTCCTTGACGGTCACCGTCGGCAGGTCCTCTATGACACCGTTGATGGCGGCCCGCACGTCGCCGGTGTCCGCGCCGGGCTCCTTGGTGACGAACACCAAGGAGTCGAGCGGCGCCAGCCCGCCTTCGACGAGCGTCGCCGGCGTGACGAGGTAGGGAAGGCCGAGCGCGTTGCCGCCGGAGTAGATCGCCACGACGCGCACCGGCACGGTCCCTGCCTGGAACTTCATCCTCACCGTGCTGCCGATGCCGATCCCGTCGTCCCCGGCTGTCGCGGCGTCGACGGCGACGGTGCCGGGCCGGAGGTCGTCGAGCGAGCCGCGCAGGAGCGGGAGCGCGACGGCTTCGGTGATCGCGTCGGGCTCGACCGCGCCGACGAAGGCGGGCCGGCCATCGATCTCGGGGAACCCCTGCTTCAGCGCCGCCACGGAGCTCACGCCCTCGAGGCCACGGATCTGCTCGGCGATGTCGGTCGAGAAGGGCTGCTGCACCACGTTGGACACGACGAATTGCGAGGTGAGGGCCTTGCCGATGGCGGCGTCGGTGCTCGCGGACGCCGAGGCCCCGAAGATCGCCATCATCGACATCAGTGCCAGTCCGATCATCAGCGCGCTCGCCGTCGCTGCGGTACGACGCGGGTTGCGCACGCTGTTCTCGGTGGCCAACGACCCCACGGTCCCGAAGAGCCGGCGGTAGGCCACGCCGAACAGCCTGATCAGCGGCCGGCCCACCAGGGCGCTGGTCAGCGAGACGCCGATGAGGACGAGCAGGATGCCGAGGCCGATGAGACTGAGGCCCAGCGTGCCGTCACGCTCGAAGCCGAGGAACACCGACGCGACGCCCGCCACCACGAGGGCGACCCCGACGACCGAACGCTTGCGCAGCGTCTGCTCGGGCAGAGCGACGTCGTCGCGGAGCGCGGCGACCGGGGCCACGCGCGACGCGCGGCGGGCCGGAAGCAGCCCGGCGACGGCCGTCACGACGGTGCCGACCACGAGCGAGGCGACGACCGCGGTCCCGGTGAGCGGGAAGTCGGCCCCGCCCAGGTCGAGGCCGAACCTGCCGAACACGTAGCGCAGCAGCAGCGCCAGCAGGTAACCGAGCCCGAGGCCGGCGACCGAGCCGATGAGCCCCACGGCCAGCGCCTCCAGGAGCACCGACCGGTTGACCTGCCCGCGGGAGGCACCCAACGCCCGCAGCAGCGCGAGCTCGCGGCTGCGCTGGGCGACCAGGATCGAGAAGGTGTTGATGATCAGGAAGATCCCGACGACGAGTGCGACCCCCGCGAATACCAGGAGGAAGGTCGTGATGAAGCCCAGGATCTCGTCGAGCGTCTGCTGGTCGGTCTCCACCACCTCGTCACCGGTCCGGGCCTCCACGCCCTGGGGCAGGACCTCCTGCGCCGCAGCAGCCAGCTCCTCCTGGGAGACACCTTCCGCCGCGCTCAGGGAGATCGAGGTGTAGACGTCCTTGCCCCCGAAGAACTCCTCCTGCATGAACTCGGTGTCGAAGACGGTGATGGTGGCGCCGTTGAGGCCACCGCCGGCGAACTCGACCAGACCGGTGAGGGTGGCCGTCGACGACGGCGGAGTCCCGGAGGTCACCAGCTTGACGGAGTCGCCGACGTCGTAGCTCGCCTTGTTGGCGGTGTCGACCGCGAGAGCGACCTCCTGGGGGCCGTCGGGCAGCTCGCCGCTCACCAGGTCGAGGACCGGGTCGCCGGCGAGGTTCCTGACCCCGCTGGCGTTGAACGCCAGCCCCGGTGGGCCGTTCCCGCCCACCACCTTGCCGTTCCGGCCGATGACGAACACCGTCTGCAGCGAGTTCTGCGGGTAGACGGCGCCGGCCTCGGGAAGTGCCTCGAGCCGGGTCACGAGAGACGCCGGCATGGTGCGCACGTCCTGCATCGAGTCGAAGTTCGCGGCGCCCTTGGGCGCCACCTGGGCATCGGCGGTCGAGCCGACGATGACGCCGTCGAAGGCGCGACCCATCGCGTTGGTGAACACCAGCGTGCCCGCCACGAAAGCCACACCGAGGATGATGGCGAAGGCGCTCAGCAGGAGTCGCAGCTTGCGCGCGACCAGGTTGCGCCAGGTGACCTTGAGCATCCGGCTCAGCCCTTGCCCGGCTGGGACCCGACCGTGAGTGCCGCCATCCGCTCGAGCACCCGCTCGGCGGTGGGGGCCGTCATCTCGTCCACGACGCGGCCGTCGGCCAGGAACAGCACGCGGTCGGTGTAGCCGGCGGCAATCGGGTCATGGGTGACCATGACGACGGTCTGGCCGAACTCGCGCACCGAGCGCTGCAGCAGAGTCAGGACCTCGGCCCCCGAGCGGGAGTCGAGGTTGCCGGTGGGCTCGTCGGCGAAGACGATCGAGGGCTTGCTGGCCAGCGCCCGCGCCACCGCGACGCGCTGCTGCTGCCCCCCGGACAGCTCGTTGGGGCGGTGGCGGAGCCGGTCGCCGAGCCCGACGGTCTCGACGACCAGGGAGTACCACTCCCGGTCGACCTTGCGCCCCGCGATCGAGACCGGCAGCAGGATGTTCTCCTCCGCAGTGAGCGTGGGCACGAGATTGAAGGACTGGAAGACGAAGCCGACGTGGTCGCGACGCAGCTGGGTCAGCTCCTTGTCCTTGAGCCCCGACAGGTCGGTGTCGCCGACGACCACCGAGCCGCTCGTAGCGACGTCGAGCGCCGCGCAGCAGTGCATCAGCGTCGACTTCCCCGAGCCCGAGGGGCCCATGACCGCGGTGAACTCGCCTTCGTGGAAGTCGAGCGACACTCCGTCGAGGGCCCGCACCTCCGCGTGCCCGCTCCCGTAGACCTTGGTCAGATCCCTCACCCTGGCAGCGGCAGGCCGCCCCGTCCCGCTCTGCAGAGTCCCTGCCGGAGATTCCGTCCTGCCCACGACGCTCCGCTTCCTCATCCGTCCGTCCTCATGCTCTGGGCGCCCCCACGTGCTCACGTCGCCGTCACTGTGACGGTATCGGGACGGTTGTAGCCGCACACGGGCATGAAGACCTAGAACATACGTTCGAACGGGCGTACGCTCTCGTGCATGTCGATCGACGTGCAGACCTCGCTGTTCGACGCGGCCGCCGACGACCCACCCGGGTTCGGTGAGCTCACCGGCAGGCTTCGTCGTACGCCGCTGAGCCGGGGCGCCTGGGTCGACCACCTCCCCGGCTGGCTCACCGGCGCGGACCAGGTCTTCGCCGAGCTCGTCGACCACGTGCCGTGGCGGGCCGAGCGCCGGCAGATGTACGACCGTGTCGTCGACGTGCCGAGGCTGCTCGCCTTCTACGGCGAGTCCGACCCGCTCCCGCACCCGGTGCTCGTCGAGGGCCGGGAGCGGCTCAACGGCCACTACGCCGAGGAGCTCGGCGAGCCGTTCCGGACCAGCGGCCTCTGCTTCTACCGCGACGGGCGCGACAGCGTGGCCTGGCACGGCGACCGGATCGGACGCGGCCGGCACGAGGACACGATGGTCGCGATCCTGTCCCTCGGCGAGGACCGCAAGCTCATGCTCCGCCCCAACGGTGGCGGGGCGGGCAGGACGTTGTCCTTCTCGCTGGGGCACGGTGACCTGCTCGTGATGGGCGGCTCCTGCCAGCGCACCTGGGAGCACGCCATCCCGAAGTCTGCGCGGCCCTGCGGGCCGCGCATCAGTGTCCAGTACCGCCCGCGCGCGGTGCTCTGAGGACGAAAAAGCGAACCGCCCTCCGTGCAGGTCCTGCACGGAGGGCGGTCGCGTGATGCGGGGTGCTGGGCGTCAGAAGTCCATGCCGCCCATGCCGCCGTCGCCACCCGGCATGGCCGGAGCAGCCTTCTCGGGCTTGTCGGCCACGACGGCCTCGGTGGTGAGGAACAGAGCCGCGATGGAGGCGGCGTTCTGCAGCGCGGAGCGCGTCACCTTGGCGGGGTCGATGATGCCCTCGGCGAGCATGTCGACGTAGTCACCGGTGGCGGCGTTGAGCCCCCGGCCGGCCTCCAGGCCGCGCACCTTCTCGGCGACGACACCGCCCTCGAGACCGGCGTTGATCGCGATCTGCTTGAGCGGAGCCTCGGTGGCCACCCGCACGATGTTCGCGCCGGTCGCCTCGTCACCCTCCAGCTCGAGCTTCTCGAACGCGATGCCGCTGGCCTGCAGGAGGGCGACGCCACCACCGGCGACGATGCCCTCCTCGACGGCCGCCTTGGCGTTGCGCACGGCGTCCTCGATGCGGTGCTTGCGCTCCTTCAGCTCGACCTCGGTGGCCGCGCCGACCTGGATGACCGCAACGCCGCCGGCCAGCTTGGCCAGCCGCTCCTGCAGCTTCTCGCGGTCGTAGTCGGAGTCGCTCTTCTCGATCTCGTTCCGGATCTGGTTGACCCGGCCCTGGATCTGCTCGGCGTCGCCGGAGCCCTCCACGATCGTCGTCTCGTCCTTGGTCAGCACGACCTTGCGCGCCTGGCCGAGCAGCTCGATGCCGGTGCTCTCGAGCTTGAGGCCGACGTCCTCGCTGATGACCTGGCCACCGGTGAGGATCGCGATGTCCTGCAGCATGGCCTTGCGCCGGTCACCGAAGCCGGGCGCCTTGACCGCGGCCGACTTGAAGGTGCCGCGGATCTTGTTGACGACCAGGGTCGCCAGCGCCTCGCCCTCGACGTCCTCGGCGATGATCAGCAGCGGCTTGCCGCTCTGCATGACCTTCTCGAGGACCGGGAGCATGTCCTTGACGTTGGAGATCTTCTGGTTCGCGACCAGGATGTAGGCGTCCTCCAGGACGGCCTCCATGCGCTCCGGGTCGGTCATGAAGTACTGCGAGATGTAGCCCTTGTCGAAGCGCATGCCCTCGGTCAGCTCGAGGTCGAGCCCGAAGGTGTTGCTCTCCTCGACGGTGATGACACCTTCCTTGCCGACCTTGTCCATCGCCTCGGCGATGATCTCCCCGACCTGGGGGTCTGCGGCGGAGATCGACGCCGTCGACGCGATCTGCTCCTTGGTCTCGACATCCTTGGCCATGTTCAGCAGCTGCTCGGACACGGCCTCGACCGCGCGCTCGATGCCGCGCTTGAGGGCCATCGGGTTGGCGCCGGCGGCCACGTTGCGCAGCCCCTCGCGCACCATCGCCTGGGCCAGGACGGTCGCCGTCGTGGTGCCGTCACCGGCGACGTCGTCGGTCTTCTTCGCGACCTCCTTGACGAGCTCGGCCCCGATCTTCTCGTAGGGGTCCTCGAGCTCGATCTCCTTGGCGATCGAGACGCCGTCGTTCGTGATCGTGGGGGCGCCCCACTTCTTCTCCAGGACGACGTTGCGTCCCTTGGGGCCGAGGGTCACCTTGACCGCGTCGGCGAGCGTGTTCATGCCACGCTCGAGGCCTCGCCGGGCCTCCTCGTTGAATGCAATCAGCTTGGGCATACTCCTGCGGTCCTCCGCGTGATGAGTCCTGGACGGGCCGGGTCGACGCCCGCGACGGCCGGTCCCCGCTGACCCGGCGATCCCTTCTCGCCGGCGCTGAGAGACCTCGTCCCCGGTCCGTAGTGCTGTCACTCTCGCGAGGAGAGTGCTAGCCCATGTTTAGCACTCGGCACCTGCGAGTGCAAGGCAGTCCCCCGTCGCCACCGGCACCACCCGCACCGGGTCGAATGACCGGTCGGGCCATCGGCGACGGCACGACCGGGCCATTGACGCCCTCCTGCCGTCCCCCTAGCGTGGCCTCACCTCGTGGGTGCGACGGGGTTCGGGCCGGAGAAGCGCTCAGCGCTTCTCCGGCCTCTCCGCGTCCGGCTCCGACGACACGTCAGCCGCCGGCGACCGCGGGGATGACGGAGATCTTGGTCCCGTCCGGAGTAGGGGTGGCGAGCCCGTCGAGGAACCGCACGTCATCGTTGCCGACGTAGACGTTGACGAACCGCCGGAGCTCGCCCGACTCGTCGAGGATCCGGCCCTTGATCCCCGAGTAGCTGACGTCGAGCTCCTCGAGCACGGCGCCCAGCGTGTCGCCCTCGGCGGTCACCTCGGAGGCGCCGCCGGTGTAGGTCCGGAGGATCGTGGGCACGCGCACGGAGACAGTCACTGCGGCTCCTGGGGGGTCAGTGCAGCCCGAGGCTGCGGAAGTCGGAGTACGACGGGTCGATGGTGGCGGTGGGCGCGACGCGCGACGCGATGGCGTCAAGGGTCTTCAGGCCGTCGCCGGTGTTGAGCACCACGGTCTCGCGCTCGGGGTCCAGCTGTCCGGTCTCGACGAGCTTCTTGAGGGTGCCGACGGTCACGCCGCCCGCCGTCTCGGCGAAGATGCCCTCCGTCCGCGCCAGCAGCAGGATGCCCTCGCGGACCTCGTCGTCGGAGACGTCCTCGACGGCGCCGCCGGTGCGGCGGGCGACGTCGAGGACGTAGGGGCCGTCGGCCGGGTTGCCGATGGCCAACGACTTCGCGATCGTGGCCGGCTTGACCGGTCGTACGACGTCGTGGTCGGACTTGAAGGCCGCGCTGACCGGCGAGCAGCCCTCCGCCTGGGCGCCGAAGATCCTGTACGGCGTGTCCTCGACCAGGCCGAGGGCGATCAGCTCCTGGAATCCCTTGTCGATCTTCGTCAGCTGCGAGCCGCTGGCGACCGGCACGACGACCTGGGCAGGGATGCGCCACCCGAGCTGCTCGGCGATCTCGAACGCCAGCGTCTTCGAGCCCTCGGCGTAGTAGGGCCGCACGTTGACGTTGACGAAGGCCCAGCCGTCCTCCTCGCCGGCGATCTCGGAAGCGAGCCGGTTCACGTCGTCGTAGGACCCGCGCACCGCCACCAGCGAGCCGCCGTAGACCGCGGTCATCTGGACCTTCGCCGGCTCGAGGTCGTGAGGGATGAAGACAACCGTGCGGATCCCCGCCCGGGCGCCGGCTGCCGCGACCGCGTTGGCCAGGTTGCCCGTGGAGGGACATGCGAACACCGTGGAACCCAGCTCGCGGGCGGCGGACAGGGCGACGGCCACGACGCGGTCCTTGAACGAGTGCGTGGGGTTGCCCGAGTCGTCCTTGACCCACAGGTCCCTGACGCCGAGCTCGCGGCCGAGGTTGTCGGCGCGGACCAGCCGGGTGAACCCCGGCTCGGTGCTGCGGCTGCCGGTGATGTCCGCCGGCACCGGGAGCAGTGGCTGGTAGCGCCAGATGTTCTTCGGACCCGCCTCGATCTGCTCCCGCGTCACGACGGGGAAGTCGTAGCCGACCTCGAGGGGGCCGAAGCACTCCCCGCAGGCGTAGAACGGGCCCAGCGGCTGCGTGCTGCGGCACTCGCGGCACACGAGGCCGGTTGCGTTGCCGAAGGCGCCGGGGCGCAGAGGGGCGGGCCCCGCGGGCCCTGACGGGGCCGCCGGCGCTGCCGGGACGGAGTGGTCGACGACTGGTGCGCTCAAGGAGTCCTCCTTCTCATCTTCCCCGAGGCGGCCTTCGCGCCGGGACGGACGTGGCACCGTGACCACCAGCAGCCCGGGCTACGTTCCGGGCTGCTCGGAGGCGTCATCACTCGTCCGAGCGGTGACGGCTGTGGCGGGTTGCCGGGGCTTCAGCGGGCCGTGTCCCTCTGCCCCTCTCGATGAGCAGCGCCCAGCCTACGGAAGGCCGCACGGACCCCGCACCCGGGGTCGTCAGGTGAGACAGGTCAGGACGGCGGATCCGCGTGGTCGCCGGCGTCCGTGGCCAGCTGCCGCAGGAACTGCATGACACCGTCGGGACCGTCCACGACGACGTCGGCGAGGTCGACGAGAGCCCGCTGCTCCTCCGAGCCCGAGCACACCAGCAGCCCGACCATGCCGCCACGGCGCAGCGCCGCGATCGCCTCGAACGCCTCGACGTCGCCGAGGTCGTCACCGACGAAGACCATCGCGTCGGCGTGGTGCTCCTTCTGCAGGGTGCGGACGGCGTTGCCCTTGTTCATGCCGGGCGCCCGCGCCTCGAGCACCATGCGCCCCGGCTCGAGCGTGAGCCCGTGGGCGGCTGCTGCCCGCTGCAGCACCGGCGCCAGCCGCTCGAGCGCCCCTTGCGGGTCGGGGAGCCGTCGGGTGTGCACTGCGACCGCCAGGCTCTTCTGCTCCAGATGGGCGTCCTCGAGCCCTTCGCGGCGCAGGAGCTCGGGGAGCTCCGCAGCCAGGCTCGCCAGCCCCCGGGGCGGCCTGGGCGCCACCACCCGGTCGGTGGAGGCGGACCATCGCTCGTGGCCGTACTGGCCCAGCACGAGAAGGTCCCGGCCGTGGTCCTTGGCTCGGGCCCCCACCTCGTCGAGGTGACCGAGGCTGACTGCCTGCCGTGCCGGCCGGCCGGTCACGACGGCCACCGCCCGGAACTGCGCTGTCAGCGCGACGAGGACGTCGGGCGCCTCGGGGTGGATGTGCGCCCGGGCAGGGTCGTCGACGATGGGTGCGAGGACGCCGTCGAAGTCGAGGCAGACCACGCCCTGGCCGGCGCCTGCGACCAGGTCGTCGTACCGCTGACGGGCGCGAGGGCTGCGCAGGTCCATGGCCCCACCCAACCAGAGCCTCGACCCGGCGGCACCGGCACGTCGAGGGACGCGCCATGCGTCGACTCAGGCGTAGTCGGCGGTGAGGATGACCGTCAGCCGGTCCAAGGACATGGGGTCGATCGCCGGCAGCACGCGGGCGATGCCCAGGTCCTGCGAGAGCAGCTTGGCAGCCGCTTTCAGCGGCTCGGGATAGTAGATCGTGGTGGCCGGGATCGTCCCGTACCAGTTGTCGGAGCCGACGACCTGCCAGCCGGCACCGGCGATCCGGGCTGCGACGCCGTGTGCCAGCCCGGTGATGTTGGAGTTGTTGTAGACGTCGATGTAGACCGCGCCGCGCTTGACCACCGGCTCGGTCCGCCGGGGCTCCAGGGTCACGGTGCGCTCCACCGTGGCGGGTGCGGCGGCCACGGTCGTGGCCCGGGGGGCGTTGGCGGTGACCTCGTGGTCGGTCAGGAAGAACGCGACACCGGCCATCGCCACGGCGGCGGCGCTCATCAGGGCCACCGGCGACGACATCGCGAACCCCTCGTCGGGACGAGGGCGGCCGCGCGCCCTGCCCTGCGACCGCGGCACGCTCAGACCTCGAACCCGAGCCGGCGTGCCGAACGCGCACGCTGCCGGGCGGCGCGAAGCCGCCGCAGCCGCCGCACCAGCAACGGGTCGTGGGCGAGCGCCTCCGGACGGTCGATGAGGGCGTTGAGCACCTGGTAGTAGCGGGTGGACGACATGTCGAACTTCTCGCGGACCGCCTGCTCCTTGGCGCCGGCGTACTTCCACCACTGGCGCTCGAAGTCGAGCACGTCGCGATCACGCTGCGAGAGCTCGCCGACGACCCCCGACGTCTGCGAGGTGGCGGCGTTAGCGATGTCCATGCGGTCTCCTGTGGCATGCGCTGCTTCGGCCTGGACTGTCATCGTAGGCGAGAACCACAACGGTGTCATTCGCTCCACGCCGACGCTGCCGCGCTTCAGGAAGCCGCCCTTCGAGGCTCCTGGACGCGCAGATAGGCTGACGAGGTGAACGGGGACTCGGAGCCGGCACCCATGACGTACGACCTGGTGGTCGTCGCCAACCGGCTGCCGGTCGACCGGGTGGTCGACGAGGACGGCGCGGTCTCGTGGCGGCGCTCGCCCGGAGGGCTCGTCACCGCCATCGAGCCCATCATGCAGGAGTACGACGGCGCCTGGGTCGGCTGGGACGGTGGCCCGGACGGCCCTGACGAGCCGCTCGACCAGAACGGCATGCTGCTGGTGCCGGTGCCGCTGTCGGCGGCGGAGATCGAGGAGTTCTACGAGGGCTTCTCCAACGGCACGCTGTGGCCGCTGTACCACGACGTGGTCGCGAAGCCGTCCTTCCACCGCGAGTGGTGGGACGCCTACGTCACCGTCAATCGCCGGTTCGCGGAGCGAGCCGCGGCCCTCGCCGCGGAGAACGCCCTGGTGTGGGTCCACGACTACCAGCTGCAGCTGGTGCCCGCGATGCTGCGCGAAGCCCGTCCCGACCTCCGCATCGGGTTCTTCCTCCACATCCCGTTCCCGCCCACCGAGCTCTTCGTGCAGCTGCCGTGGCGGCGCCAGATCCTCGAGGGCCTGCTCGGCGCGGACCTCGTCGGCTTCCAGCGCCCCGGCGGCGCGCAGAACTTCGTCCGGCTGGTGCGCCAACGGGTCGGGCACAAGACCCACCGCGACCTCGTCTACCTCGCCGACGGCCGCACCGTCGAGGCCGACGCCTTCCCCATCTCCATCGACTTCGCCGGCCTGGCCGAGATGGCCCAGACCGACGCTGTCGTCGCCCGGGCCCGAGAGATCCGTGAGCAGCTGGGCAATCCCCGACATCTCCTGCTCGGCGTCGACCGGCTCGACTACACCAAGGGCATCTACACGCGGCTGCGCGCCTTCGGCGAGCTCCTGGCCGACGGCCGTGTCGACCTCGAGGACGCGGTCTTCCTCCAGGTCGCCACGCCGTCGCGCGAGCGGGTCGACGAGTACCGCCGGCTCCGCGACGAGATCGACATGCTGGTGGGGCGCATCAACGGCGACTACGGACGGCTGGGGCATCCCGCGATCTCCTACCTGCACAACTCCTTCCCCCGGGAGGAGATGGCGGCGATGTTCCGCGCCGCCGACATCATGGTGGTCACGCCGCTGCGCGACGGCATGAACCTGGTCGCCAAGGAGTACGTCGCCTGCCGCGTGGACAACGACGGAGCGCTCGTGCTCTCGGAGTTCGCCGGCGCTGCTGACGAGCTGAAGCAGGCGTTCCTCATCAACCCCTACGACATCAACGGGATGAAGACCGCGCTGCTCGAGGCCATGGACGGCCAGCCGCGCGACCGCTCGCGGCGGATGCGCGCCATGCGAAAGACGGTCAAGGAGCACGACGTGGCCGCTTGGGCCGCGGAGTTCATGGGCCGGCTCAGGGAGGTCCGCCCCGACCACCACAAACGGCTCCGTGAGGTGCCGACCGACGACAACCAGTGACCTCTGCCACCGGCAAGCACCGGTGACCACGGAGCCGGCCCCGACCGACCTGACCCGCCGTCCTCGTGATCTCGTGCGGGAGCTGACCGGGTTCGTGCCGGAGGAGGTGGTGGCCGGCCACTGCGCCGACCTGCTCGCGGGCGCCGACCCCGCGGTGTACGGATGGCTCCTGCCCTGGCTGGCCGGCGCTCCGGGCGCGCGCTACCCCACCGGCTGGGCGGAGCACTGGCCGCGGGTCTGGGCTGCGCGCGGCCTGCTCTACGTCTGGGCCGATGCGGCCTCCCCCGCCGTCGCCGCCGGCGTGCGCGACCCGGCCTGGCGGGTCGCCGAGATGTGTCTCAAGGTCGCGCGGCGACACGACCTGCCGGTGGCCGACGACGCCGTCGGACTTCTCGACCACGAGCTGCCTCGGGTGCGGGTGGCCGCAGCGCGCGCCCTCGCCACCTGCGGCGACACCGAGCACGTGACCGCGGTCCGCTCCGCGGGTGACGCCGATCCCGACGAGGCGGTACGCCGGGCAGCAGCACGAGCGCTGCACGACCTCGTCCGACGTCTCGACCTGCCCGGTGGCGTCGCCGGGGACGACCGCCGCGACGGTGGGAGCAGGGGCGGGTCTGCCTAGACTTCCCGCATGGATCTGGGCCCAGCGGACAAGGGTCCCGGGGTCGGATCGGGGCCGCGCAGGCAGAGCACCGCGGCCGTCGTGGCGTGCCTGGTGCTGGTCGTCCTGCTCGTCTCCTGCTCGAGCCCCGTGGGGTCCCCGGCTCCGCGCGCCGAGCCGGAGTTCGAGACGTACGCCGCGCTCGGCGACTCGTTCACTGCCGCGCCGTACGTCCCGACCACGAGCCTGGCCTCGGGCTGCTTCCGGTCCACCGGCAACTACCCGTCCTTGCTGGCCGAGCGCCTGGACGCGCGACTGCGCGACGCCAGCTGCTCGGCCGCCACGACGCACGACGTCAGCCGCCGCCAGGTCTTCGGGCTCGGAGACCTCCGGGCCTCGGTGCCACCCCAGCTCCGGGTCGTCAGACGAGGCACCGACCTGGTCACCGTGGGCATCGGTGGCAACGACGAGCAGCTCTTCGGGTCCCTCGTCCGCGACCGGAGCGGCGTCGAGCTCGGAGACGCCGCCGCGGTCGCCCAGCGGACCGGCGGCCGGGTCGGCCGGGTGCTGCGAGCGGTCCGCTCCGCAGCGCCGTCGGCGACGGTCGTGCTCGTCGGCTACCCACGCCTCGTCGACCCGGCCCGGGGTTGCCGGAAGATGCCGATCGGGGGTGCCGACCGCCCGGTGCTGGCCAGGGTGGAACGCGCGCTGAACAAGGCCCTGGCACGCACCGCCGAGCGCGCCGACGTCCTGTTCCTCGACATGCACCCGCTCTCGCGCGGGCACGAGATCTGCTCGGACGACCCGTGGGTGAACGGTCAGGCGACCGACGACCGGCGCGCGGCTGCCTACCACCCCTTCCCCGAGGGGCAGCAGGCAGTGGCCGACGCCCTGCTCGCGCTGCTGAGCGCCGACGCAGCCCGATGACCGGGACGCTCACCTCGCTCGTCGAGCGCGGCCTGGTCGCCCCGGACTGGGCCGCAGCCCTCGAGCCCGTCGAGGGGACGCTGGAGTCGATGGGCCGGTTCCTCCGTGCCGAGCTGCAGGAGGGTCGCAGCTACCTGCCGGAGGGACACCAGGTGCTGCGAGCCTTCCAGCGGCCGCTGGACGCTGCCCGGGTCCTCATCGTCGGCCAGGACCCCTATCCGACCCCCGGCCACCCGGTGGGGCTGAGCTTCTCGGTCGCGCCGGACGTGAGGCCGCTGCCGCCGAGCCTGGCCAACATCTTCCGCGAGCTGGTCGACGACCTCACCGTCCCGGCGCCCAGCACGGGAGACCTGACTCCGTGGG
The DNA here is from genome assembly GCA_902805845.1 of uncultured Nocardioidaceae bacterium. Classification (GTDB taxonomy): domain Bacteria; phylum Actinomycetota; class Actinomycetes; order Propionibacteriales; family Nocardioidaceae; genus Marmoricola_A. Next base: position 28,310 of record CADCUI010000027.1, on the reverse strand, counting down.
CCGACCAGGGCGTCGTCCTGCTCAACCGGGTGCTCACCGTCCAGCCCGGCCGGTCGGCCGCCCACCGGGGTCGCGGCTGGGAGAAGGTGACCGACCGCGCCGTCGAGGTGCTGGCTACCCGTGGCGGCCCGCTCGTCGCGGTGCTCTGGGGACGCGACGCGCAAGCACTCAAGCCGCTGCTCCACGGCGTCCCGTGGGTGGAGTCGGTGCACCCGTCGCCGCTCTCGGCCAGCCGCGGCTTCCACGGCTCCCGGCCCTTCAGCCGGGTCAACGACCTGCTGGTGCAGCAAGGCGGCGCACCCGTCGACTGGCGGCTCCCCTGAGCCGCGCCCGGGGCCGTCAGCAGCTGGACTTCAGCCCCGAGGCCTCGATCCGCTCCAGGACGTGGGTCATCAGCCGTCGCAGGTGCGCGACGTCGTCGGGACCGAGCCCCTCGTAGATCAGGGAGCGCACCGTCTCGACGTGGCCCGGGGCGGCCGCCACCAGCACGTCGTACCCCTGCTCGGTCATCCGGACGAGCGTCACGCGTCGGCTGACCTCCGAGCGCGACCGGCACACCCACCCGCGTCCCTCGAGCTTGGAGATCACGTGGGACAGCCGCGAGAGTGAGGCGTTGGTGCGGCCGGCGAGTGCGCTCATCGTCGTCGTCCAGCTCTCCTCCTCCGACAGCATCGCGAGGCAGAGGTAGTCGAAGTGCGTCATGTCCGAGTCGCGTTGCAGCTGGCTGTCCAGGGCAGGGTTGAGCTTCAGCATCACCCCCGCGAGCGGGAACCACGAGGCGAGCTCGTCCTCGGTCAGCCAGCGCGTCATGAGTCCAGCATACTCGACGGTTGCTTCTTCAAGTGTCTTTAGTCGAGGCCTCGGAGGAAACCGAGCACCGTGCGCTGATTTCCGGACGGCCAGGCGTCCGGACGCCGAAAACAGCGCACTCGTGCGCGGTCTCGAGGGCGCTCGGCGGCGCATGCTGACCCTGCGCCTGGGTATCGACCGGCCATGGACCGCCTGACGTTCGTCGGGACGGCCACCACCCTCATCAGGCTGGGGTCGTTCACGCTGCTCACCGACCCCAACTTCCTGCACCGGGGGCAGCGGGCCTACCTCGGCAAGGGGCTGTGGTCACGGCGCCTCACCGAGCCCGCACTGCAGCCGGAGGAGCTTCCGGCCCTGGACGCGGTGGTCCTCTCCCACCTCCACGGCGACCACTTCGACCGCATCGCGAAGCGCTCGTTGTCCCGCTCACAACCTGTGGTCACCACCCCGGCGGCGGCCCGGCGGCTGACCGACTGGGGCTTCGACGCCCGCGGGCTGGACACCTGGGGCAGCGAGACGCTCACCCGGGGCACCGAGACCCTGCGCATCGAGTCGCTGCCGGGGATCCATGCCCGGGGGGTGATGGGCGCCCTGCTGCCGCCGGTGATGGGGTCGCTCCTCGAGCACCGGGTGGACGGCGAGGTACGCCGGCGCGTCTATCTCAGCGGTGACACGCTGACCGGCAACCACGTCACCGAGATCGCCCGGCGTCACCCCGACCTGGACGTGGCAGTGGTGCACCTCGGCGGAACACGCGTGCTGCTCCACACCGTCACCATGGACGCCGATCAAGGGGTCGACTTCCTTCGGCGGCTGCGGCCGCGGCAGGCGGTGCCGGTGCACTACGACGACTACGGCGTGTTCCGCTCACCGCTGTCGGACTTCGAGGAGGCCGTCCGGGCCGCGGGCCTGGACGGGCTGGTGCGCAGCGTGGGTCGCGGCGAGACGATCGAGCTGGACGCCCCGGGGGCCGAGCCGCACGGGGAGGACGGGGGCCGGTGAGTGACGCCGTGCAGCCGCACGCGGAGCGGATCCGCCGCACGGTCAAGAGGTTCTTCGGCCACGACGCGCTGCTCCCCGGTCAGGCCGAGACGCTCGCCGCGGTGCTCGAGGGCAAGGACGTGCTGCTGATCTCTCCCACCGGGTCGGGGAAGTCCTTGACCTACCAGGCTGCGGGAGTGCTGCTCGAGGGGGTCACGGTGGTCGTCTCACCGCTGCTCGCCCTCCAGCAGGACCAGATGGCCGGCCTCGGCGAGAGGCACCCGGAGCTGCGGGCCGCCAGGCTCAGCTCCGCCGAGACGGAGGCTCAACGGGCGCAGTCGCTCGAGCGCGCCCGGACCGGCGAGCTGGAGTTCCTCTTCCTCTCGCCCGAGCAGCTGGGCAACGACGAGGTGCGCGCGGCGGTGGCCGCGCTCGCGCCCAGTCTCGTGGCCGTCGACGAGGCTCACTGCGTGTCGTCGTGGGGCCACGACTTCCGGCCCGACTACTTCCGACTCGGCGACATCATCGCCGAGCTGGGGTCGCCGCCGGTGATCGCGATGACCGCCACGGCGGCGCTGCCGGTGCGCGAGGACATCGTCGACCGGCTCCGCCTCCGCGACCCGCAGGTGATCGTGACGGGCTTCGAGCGGGAGAACCTGGCGCTGGGAGTCGTCCGGGTCACGACCCCCGAGGACCAGCGCCGCACGGTCCTCGACCTGGTGGCCGACGGCGAGGGCGGGACCGGGATCGTCTACTGCCGCACCCGGCGATCGGCCGAGGAGTACGCCGAGGACGTCGCGGCCCTCGGTCGGCGCACCGCGGTCTACCACGCCGGCCTCCCTCAGCGCCGGCGCCGCGAGGTGCACGAAGCCTTCCTGGCAGGTGACTTCGACATCATCGCCGCGACGTCGGCATTCGGCATGGGCATCGACAAGCCCGACATCCGCTTCGTGGTCCACGCCCAGGTCCCGGAGTCACCGGACACCTACTACCAGGAGGTCGGCCGCGCCGGCCGGGACGGGGAGCCCGCCCTGGCGGCCCTCGTCTACCGCTCCGAGGACCTGTCGCTGGGTCGCTTCTTCTCCGGAGGCGTGCCCAACGCCGAGGACACCGCCGCGGTGCTGCGTGCGGCAGCGGCGATCGACCCGTCGTCGAGCGGCTGGCGGCGACAGGTGTCCGACCGCGCCGGGGTCGGGGTGCGGACCTCGGCCCGGATCCTCAACCTCGCCGAGCAGGTCGCGGAGTCGGGAGGTCGGACGGGCACGGGCAAGCGCGCTGTCGCTGCCGTCCTCGAGCGGGCGGAGGCCCATCGACGGCTGCAGCACTCACGCGTGGACATGATGCGCGGGTACGCCGAGACGACCCGGTGCCGTTCCGGCTACCTGCTCGGCTACTTCGGTGAGCCGGTGACCAGGCTCTGCGGCATCTGCGACAACTGCCGGACCGGCGTCGCCGAGCTCGCCTGGGACGGCGCAGAGAAGAGCTCGCCCTTCACCCCGCAGTCGCCGGTGACGCACGACGCCTTCGGCCCCGGCGTCGTCACCGACCTCGAGGAGGACCGGGTGACGGTGCTCTTCGAGGACGTCGGCTACAAGACGCTGGCGCTCGACCTGGTCGAGGAGCGCTCGCTCCTGGAGCCGGTCGCGGACAGCCCGACCTCCTCCTGAAGCCCCGCCACGGTGACCAGCCGCCGGGCCTGGGCGGGCGCCCCGACATAGGCGAGCTCGCGGTTCGCAGCGGTCGCCGACCTACGGCCCACGAGCAGCGAACGCAGAGACGCGATCGACAGGAACTCGAGGCGGGACAGGTCGACGACCACCGAGGAGGAGTCGAGGTGGCAGCAGAGCGCCTTCTCGAAGTCGTCCTGGCAGTCGAGGTCGAGCTCGCCCTGCACCTGGAGGAAGACGGTGTCGTCGGTGGGTGTGTCAGTGAGGAGCTCCATGGTTCGTCCTGTTCGGTGAACGAGCGGACGCCGACCTGGATGCTCAACCCGGCCTCTTGATGCTACCGCTCCACCGCGGAATGTGGGAGCCCTGCAGCTACGGGTATGCGCATGGCGCTGCCGGCAAGGGGTAAGGCCGACATACACCCCAGTCGACGGAGGCACACCCATGCAGAACCCCGAGCGGACCACCGACCGCCTGGTGCGAGCGCTGGGCGTCGCGAGCGCGGGCCTCGGCGTACCGATGCTGGTGCGCACCGACGCAGTGGCCCGATTCGCCGGGGTCGACGACGACGCCGGGGCTCCCCTGGTGATCCAGGCCGTGGGTGCCCGCGAGCTGGTCCACGCCGCCCTGCTCCTGCTCGGACCGCACCGAACCGTGTGGACGCGGGTGGCGGGGGACGCGATGGACCTCGCGGTCCTGGGGCGAGCCCTCGCCGACCGGAAGGGGGAGCGCCGTGCTCGCGCCACCGCCGCCACCGCGGCGGTCGCCGCGATCACCGCCGCGGACGTCTGGGTGGCGAGCCGCACCCTGCGCGAGCAGCACGGCCGCGGCCGGCCCGGGCCGCTGCAGCTGCACGCCTCGGTCACCGTGCAGCAGGAGCCGCAGGAGGTCTACCGGTTCTGGCGGGACTTCGAGAACCTGCCGACGTTCATGCTGCACCTCCGCTCGGTGACCGAGCACGGCGACGGACGCTCGCGCTGGGAGGCCAACGCGCCACTACGGCGGTCGGTCTCCTGGGACGCGGAGCTCACCGGGGACGAGCCGGGACGCCGGATCTCGTGGAAGTCGCTGCCGGGCAGCCGCGTCGCCAACGCCGGCACGGTGCACTTCGCCCCCGCGCCAGGCGACCGCGGCACCGAGGTCAAGGTCGTCCTGCACTACGACGTGCCAGGAGGCCGTGCGGGCCGGCTGGTGGCCAAGCTCCTCGGCGAGGAGCCCGAGCAGCAGGTCCGCGACGACCTCCGCCGGTTCAAGCAGGTGATGGAGACCGGGCGCGTGGTCCGCTCCGACGGCCTGCCCTCGGGCGCCGACGCCCGCCATCAGGTCGCGCAACGGCCCGCCCAGCCCGTCAAGAGCGAGAGAGCGAGCAACCACCGATGAGAGCCCTGTGCTGGGAGGCCCCTGCCAAGGTCGGCGTCCACACCGTTCCCGACCCCACGCTGCTGGACAGCCGGGACGCCATCGTCAAGGTGACGTCGACGGCCATCTGCGGCTCCGACCTCCACCTGTACGACGGCTACGTCCCGAGCGTCGAGCCGGGTGACGTGCTGGGCCACGAGTTCATGGGAGAGGTGGTCGAGCTCGGGAGCGAGGTCACCAACCTCCGGGTCGGCGACCGTGTCGTCGTGCCGTTCCCCATCGCGTGCGGTCAGTGCCGCAGCTGCAAGCGGGGGCTGACCTCGATCTGCGAGAACTCCAACCCCAACGCCGGCCTGGCCGAGAAGATCATGGGCCACTCCCCCTGCGGCATCTTCGGGTACTCCCACATGACCGGTGGCTATGCGGGCGGCCAGGCGGAGTACGTCCGGGTGCCGTTCGCCGACGTCGGTCCGCTCCCGGTGCCCGACGACATGACCGACGAGCAGGTGCTGTTCCTCACTGACATCCTCCCCACCGGCTACATGGGCGCCGACCTGTGCGGCATCGAGCCGGGTGACGTGGTCGCCGTCTGGGGCGCCGGTCCCGTGGGGTACTTCGCCATCCAGAGCGCCTACCTCTTGGGGGCCTCCAAGGTGATCGCGATCGACCGGATCCCGGAGCGGCTGAAGCTCGTGGAGAAGCTCGGCGCCCACGCCGTCGACTACGAGCAGACGACCGTCCTCGAGGAGCTCCGCGAGCTCACCGGCGGGCGAGGGCCCGACCACTGCATCGAGGCGGTCGGCATGGAGGCACACACCGACATCACAGCCATCCACGTCTACGACAAGGCCAAGCAGCTCACCAAGTCACAGACCGAGCGCCCCCAGGCGGTCCGCGAGGCGGTCCTCTCGGTGGCCAACGGCGGCACCGTCTCGATCACGGGCGTCTACGGCGGCTTCATGGACAAGTTCCCGATCGGCTCGGTGATGAACCGCTCGGTGACGATCAAGGCCGGGCAGTGCCACGTCCACCGCTACCTGCGGCCGCTGCTCGAGCACATCCGCCGCGGCGACATCGACACCACCTCGGTGATCAGCCACCGGCTCCCCCTGGAGGAGGCGCCGAAGGGCTACGACCTGTTCAAGAAGAAGAAGGACGGCTGCACCAAGGTCGTCCTGACCCCCGGCGGCTGAGCGCAGTCTCAGGGCGCGACGGGTCCGGCGGGGGATCCCGGCCCGTCGTCGTCGTCGTCGAAGGCGGGGTGCCTGCTCGAGACGTTGCGTGCCTCCACCAGGTGACCGCCGAGGTAGCCACCGAAGCCGAGCGCGAGCCCGCCGCCGAGACCGAGGGCGACGCCGCGCAGCTGCTTCCCGCGCGCCCGGGCACGCCAGGACGCGGCGTAGAGCACGAGAGCGGCGACGTTGGATCCCGCGTGCACGACGCCGACGCGCTTGGCGCGCTGCTCGGTGGCGCCCCACTCGGCCCAGCCGGTGACCGCGGTGGGCAGCGCCGCCAGGATGCCCACCCCGACCAGCCGCTTGGCGGCGGGCTGGGCCTGCCGCCCGCCGACGAGGTCGAGGATCGTCGCGGACGTCCACGCACCGATCGGCACGTCGGTCAGCGGTGGGTGGATCGCGTGGCCGAGCCAGCGTCCCTGCAGCGCATCGGCGCGGTCGGGATCGGCGAGGAGGGCATCGACCAGCGGCTGGGCGAGCCGCACCAGGCTGTCCACCCTCGTGCTCGCCTCCAGCCGCTCGGTCCAGCCGACGACGGCGGGCTTGTCGGCGAACGTGCTGTGCATGCGACCTCCTGGTCGGTCCGTCGCGGGCCGGAGCACCCGGGACCTGCGCACCGCACGCTACGCCGCTCCGGCCGACGGGGTCGACGGGCGGCGGGGTCGACCGGCGGCGGGGGTCGACTCCCGGTGCAAGGATCGCGACCAGGACGACGGTCAGCTCAGCTGCGGGCGGTGTACCAGCTGGTGGCGCCGCGCCCCCCGGGCTTGCTCAGCGAGATGTGCACGTGGTCGCGGTGGCGAAGGGTGGCGGAGCAGGTGCGCAGCCGGGGGCACGAGGAGCTGCGGTAGTCCCGCTGCGCGAAGGAGCTGTACGAGGCGTACATGCGGTCGTCCCAGATGACGTACATGACCCCCATCCGGCGGGCCCGCGCGTGGGCGTTGCCCTCGGAGTCGGTGGCGAACAGCCGGTCCAGGAAGCGCTTCACCTCGCGCCGGTCAGCGCGCTTGCCGGCGTCCATGGTCCAGTCGATGGCGCGACCGTCCTTGTGCTCCGAGGTGCCGCTCGAGCAGGCGCGCACCGACGCGCTCGCCGTACCGCCCGAGAACCTGCGGTTCATCCAGCGGGCCAGCATGCGCGTGCCGGGTCGGGCCGTGTCCCGGCAGCGGGTCTGCGGTTGGTAGGAGGCGTAGTCCTCGGGCGGGCCGTCGTACTCGACGGCCACGGCCGACACGGGGAACCCACCCAGGAGCACGGTCGCGAGGACGGTGCCGACGATCAGCCGCACGTCAGGCGGAGACCAGCACGGGCTCGCTGTGGCCGTCCGGTGCCAGGTAGTAGCCGTCGTCGAAGAGAATCACGCCGTTGCAGAGCCGGCACCAGCCCTGCTCGGAGTGATCGGCGACGACGTGAGCGGTCCAGCAGGAGCGGTCGCTGACGCTCGGGCATGCCGGTGTGTGCGCACAGCTCATGGTGCAACCTCCCAAAGGTGTGACCTATCTCCCAATGAGGCCACGTGTTGAACAGCATCGTCCCCCGACATCCCGGCTTCAACGATTTCGGGCTATTGGTCCCCGAGATGACTAGTCGGGGTGGCGTTTCCTGGACGAACGGCGGCGAGGTGACCTGTCGGCGCCCGGCGAAGTGATCACGAGGTGGTCACCGGGGTGGTCACTGGGGTGGCCCAGGGTCACCCGGGCAGTGACCCAGGTCGACGCGGCTCAGGGCTCCCGCGGCGAGGTCAGCGCAGCGACCCACGCGTCGACGTCGCAGCTCTCGTGCCCCCGGGGCACCTGTGCCTGGCTGAGTCGGACGAACTCCCGGGTGTTCCACCACGGGAGCCGCAGCAGCACGGTGTCGCCCGACTCCGCCACGTGGGAGATCTCGGTGAGCACCGAGGTTGCCTGCACCCGCACGCAACCGTCGCCGATCGGTGTCATCGACCGGAGCCCGTCGGCAAGCAGGTCACGGCCGAAGACCCAGGTGCTCTGCCGGGCCGGCCCGCTGATGTCGACGCGGACGGCGAAGGGATCGGCAGGGTCATAGCCCAGCCGCACCTCGACCGTCTCGACCTCGGCCTCCGCGCGGACCCACCCCGCCGTCCTGACCTCGACACCGTGCATGGGGACCTCCTCCGGGCGTCGTGGCCGACGACGGGCGCACCGGTGAGATACCCGTGGGGCACGTCACAGAAACCCTGCAGACGGTCCCTCCCCCGTCCCGACGACCACGGAACCTCCGGTCAGCGCGTCGTGCACGCCGTGGGCCCCGAGCCCGTACGTCGAGAACTGCCGCGTCAGCTCTGCCGTCTGGTCCTCACCGCACTCGAGCACCACGTGACCTCCGGGCGCCAACCAGTCGACGGCCTCCGCGAGCAGCCTGCGGTGCACGGCGAGGCCGTCGTGCCCGCCGTCCAGCGCGGCCCGCGGTTCGTGCAGCCGCGCCTCCCGCGGCATGAGCGGCAACGCGGCGGTCGGCACGTACGGCGGGCTGGCCACCAGCAGATCCACCTGCCCCCGCAGCGCCGGGGGCAGCGCCGCGAAGAGGTCGCCGCCGAGCACACGGGCGGGCGGGGGCAGGTTCCGTCGCGCGCACGCCTGCGCAGCGGGGTCCACGTCGGTGGCCCAGACATCCAGGCCCGGGACCGCGGCCTCGAGCGCCGCCGCGACAGCGCCGGAGCCGCAGCACATGTCGAGCACGACCGCGCCGGGCTGCGCCCACCGCGCTGCCTCGCGGACCAGCAGCTCGGTCCGCCGCCGAGGCACGAACACGTCCGGAGCCACGGCGAGCCGCAGCCCGGCGAACGCGACCCAGCCGACCACCTGCTCCAACGGCTCGCCCGCGAGGCGTCGCCCGGCCAGCACGTCGAGGCTCGCGAGACCGTTCGCCGCCTCGGACAAGAGGGCTGCCTCCTCCTCGGCGTACACGCAGCCGGCGACCCGCAGCCGCGCCACCAGCGATGCCAGATCAGGGGCAGGCCCGTCGGTCATCCCGGTTGGGCCGGCTGGTTCGCACGGCGCCCCGCTGCCGCCTCACTGACCGTCAGCGCCACCCGACGGGCCCGGGTGGGCTCGCGCTTCGCAGACGAGATCCACTCGAGGAGGGCGCGGCGGGTCGACCGCGGAAAGGCGTCCCACGTCTGTCGTGCCCTCGGCTCGCCGTCCAGCGCCCGTCGCAGGTCCTCCGGCTCGCGCAGCGTCTCGACCTCGTCCAACCGGGCCCAGCTGCCGTCTGCCTTCGCGCGCTCGACCGCTGCGATGCCGCTCGGCCGCATGCGGCCCTCGGCGAAGAGCACCTCCAGGTGCTCCTTGTTGACCCTCGACCAGCCGCTGCCCGGACGCCGGGGACTCACCAGCAGCGAGGTCCGGTCGTCGTCGACCCGTTGACCGCGGGAGTCGATCCAGCCGAAGCACAGCAGCTCCCGGACGACCTCGCCCCACGGCACGTAGGGTCCGCGGCCCTTCTTCCAGGTCACCAGCCAGCAGCCGGGGCTGTCGGCGTGGTGCGCGGCGAGCCAGTCGTGCAGCTCCTCGACAGAGACGATGTCGACGCGCTCGAGGTCGCTGCTCATGTCACGAGCACCTGTCGGACCGCCTCGGCGGCCCGCCGCAGGTAGCGCTCCACGACCTCCCGGTCCCTGGCATCGAGCTCGGCATCCATCTCGGCCAGGGCTCGGAACATCGGCAGCAGCTGGGCCAGCACCTCCTCACGTGCCGACTCCGTGATGACGAGCTCGGTGCGGCGCCGATCGGTGGCGTGCGGGCGCCGCTCCACGTGACCGCGCGCGGCGAGCCGGTCGACGATGCCGGTGGCCGCGGCCGAGGTCACCTGAAGCTGTCGCGCGACCTCTCCGGGGCCGACCGGGCCCTTGATGAGGTGCTCGAGCGCCACGAGCTCGGACTGGGTGAGGCCGGCCCGGTCGGCCACCGTCGGCCGCACGCGGGCCGCGATGTCCAGGAGCTCTCGCAGGGCCACGAGCGTGGCTGTCTGCGACCACCCGGCGACGAAGCCGCTCGCCGGCCGCGCGGGGGCGTCTTCCGCCTTGTCACGTGCTGACATGGGCAGTACCTTACCAAGGTATTAGTCAAGTTGATTGACTACTTGTTTGCCTTACTACCTTGGAGTGGTGACGCCATGTCGCATCCATCCGCCCGACGGCGGGGACCGCTCACCGCTCTGTCGGCGTTGGTCACCGGGGGGCGCACCGCCTGGGCGTTCGCGCTCGTCCCGCTCGTGGTGGCTATCGCGGTGACCGCGCTGCTCGGCGAGGCCGACCGGAAGCCGTCCCCCCTGGACTCCCTCCCGCGGGGGGCCGACAGCACGGTGGCCACCGAGCTCCAGCAGCAGCTCCCCAACGACGCCTCGACGGCGGTCGCGCTGTTCACCGCCGACAGCGGACGCCTCGATGCCGAAACGAGAAGATCGCTTCCGCGGACCCTCGACACGATCCGGAACGAGCTCTCCCTCCGGACCGGGCCTCCGCTGCAGCTGAGCGCGGACGGGACCGCAGCCCTCGCCGTACTCCCCCTCGCCCAGGGATCCGCCACCGAGACCGCGGCCCAGGTGACCGACCTGCGACGGGCGCTCGACGAAGCCGTCCCACCTGGCGTGAAGGCCGCCGTCACCGGTCCCGCGGCGGTGGAGGCCGACCTCGCGGCGGTGTTCGACGGCGCCGACAGCAGCCTGCTGCTCGCCACGACCGTGGTGGTGGCGATCCTGCTGCTGATCACCTACCGCAGCCCCGTGCTCTGGCTGGTGCCGCTCACCGTGGTGGGGGTCGCCGACCGCTTGTCCGCCGTGCTGGCCACGCACGCCATGGCGGTGCTCGACGTCGCCTGGGACGAGTCCACCATCGGGATCCTCTCGGTGCTCGTCTTCGGCGCCGGCACCGACTACGCGCTCCTTCTCATCTCCCGCTACCGCGACGAGCTCCGCCACCGGGCCGACCGGGCCGAGGCGATGCGCCACGCGCTCGCGCGGACCGCGGAGGCAGTGCTCTCCAGCGCCACGACCGTCATCGCGGGGCTGCTCGTCCTGCTGCTGTCGGTGATCCCCACGACGCGTGGGCTCGGGCTGGCGTGCGCCATCGGCGTGCTGACCGCCGCCACGTTCGTGCTCGTCGTGCTGCCGGCGGCCCTGGTGCTGTGCGGACGCTGGGTCTTCTGGCCACGCATCCCCCGGGTCGGGCAGCGCTCCCTGGTCGAGTCGCGGTCGCTGTGGCGTCGGGTGGGTGACGCCGTCGCGCGGCGTCCGGCGGTGTACGTCGTCGCCTCCCTCCTGGCGCTGGGTGCGGTGTCGCTCAACGTGTTCCGGATCGACACCGGGCTGGCTCCGGCCGACCAGTTCCTCGACAAGCCCGAGGCCATCTCGGCGGGCGAGCGGCTGGTCGAGTCCTTCCCGGGGGGAACTTCGGATCCCGTCCAGGTCCTCACCCGCAGCGAGCCGCGGGCCGTCCTGGCGGGAGTGCGCGAGGTCGACGGAGTGACCTCCGCCGACATCACGCGCGAGGAGGGTGGTCTCACGGAGGTCACCGCCGTCATCGAGGCGGAGCCGGGGTCCACGGCGTCGAGGGCGACGGTCCTGGACCTCCGGGAACGGCTGGCCCGGGATCCCGCCACGGTCGTCGGGGGCACGGAGGCCCAGAGCATCGACGCCGGCGAGGCCGCAGCGCGCGACCGGCTGGTGATCCTTCCCCTGATCGGCCTGCTGGTGCTCGGCTGCCTCGTCCTGCTCCTGCGATCCCTGGTGGCCCCGGTGCTGCTGGTGGCGACCGTGCTGGCGACGTACCTGGCGAGCCTCGGGATCTCCTGGCTGCTGTTCACCAGCGTGCTGGGGTTCCCCGCGCTCGACGTCGGGGTGCCGCTGCTGTCCTTCCTCTTCCTCGTCGCCCTCGGTGTCGACTACAACATCTTCCTCGTCACGCGCGCCGGTGAGGAGGCACGGACCTACGGCGCCAAGGCGGGCATGCTGCGAGGGCTGACGGCGACGGGGGGCGTGATCACGAGCGCCGGCATCCTGCTCGCAGCCGTCTTCGCGGTCCTGGGCGTGCTGCCCCTCGTCGTGCTCGCACAGCTCGGAGTAGTGATCTGCGTCGGGGTGCTGCTGGACACGCTGCTGGTCCGAACGGTGGTCGTGCCGGCGTTGGGTGTCCTGCTCGGCCATCGATTCTGGTGGCCGCGCCGCCTCGGGCCGTGATCACCTCCGGCGCGGGGGTCCGTGTCCAGCGGGGACGTCCGGCCGGGGTCAGCGCGGCCGCGTCCCGCGCTTGCTCTGGGCCTTCGCCACCAGCCCCTTCAGCTTCCGCTGGTTCTCCGGCTTCTGTGCCTCGGTCATCGCCTTCTTCGCGACACCAGCCTTGGTCAGCTTGCTGAGAATTCCCATTGCGGCTTCTCCTCTTCGGTCGCTCATGGCGGCCGCTCATGGTCACGCGGCCTTAGTGCTTCCCTACCCCGTCCGGCGTCTCCCAGTCCTCGCCTGCGAAGCGACCGGCCGGGTCGTGCTCACTGACCCTCGGGGTCTTCCTCGGGCTCGAAGGTGCTGCCCTCGCCCTCCGAGATGCCGATCTCCGCGCCGGCGCCACCGGAAGCAGGTGACGTGTCGTCAGCAACGACGTCCTGGTCCTGGTCCGATGTCGGGCCTTCTGGTGTGGTCGTCATGGCGTCCTCATCCTGTCGATGGCTTCTCCAGGAACCTTCCCCGTTCGCGCGGCGGACCATGTCCCTCCACCGGCTCGACTCCTGAGCGTCATCCAGGCCCGGGCACGCCCTTGACATGTGACCTTAAGGTCACATATCTTTCTCCCGTGGACGCGGTTTTCAAGGCTCTCGCCGACTCGACCCGGCGCGACCTCCTCGACGCCTTGTTCGCGGAGGACGGTCAGACCCTGACCGCCCTCGAGGAGCGGGTGCCGATGACGCGATTCGGAGTGATGAAGCACCTCAAGGTCCTCGAGGAGGCCGGCCTCGTCGTGACCCGCAAGCGCGGGCGGGAGAAGCTGCACTTCCTCAACCCGGTCCCTATCCGGCTCATCCACGACCGTTGGGTGAGCAAGTACGCCGAGCCGTGGGCCGCTGCGCTCACCGAGCTCAAGACACAGCTGGAGGACTCATGAACACCGACCTGACCACCGTTTCGTTCGCGCGGGGCACAGCCCCGGTCAGCGGCACCGCGGTGTTCGAGATCTACATCAAGGCCAGTCCGGAACAGATCTGGAAGGCCATCACCGATCCGGAGCAGCGCGCCAAGTACAGCTTCGGCGTCCAGACGCACTCGGACTGGACGATCGGTTCCTCGTACCGCGCCGGCGTGCCCGGCATGGTCGACATCGCCGAGGGCGAGAACCTGGTCGTCGAGCCGCCCTCTCTGCTCGTGCAGTCGTTCACGGCGATGTGGAGCGACAACGTGAAGGCCCAGGGCTCCACTCGGGTGACGTGGGAGATCGAGCAGGTCGGCGACTCCTGTCGGCTCACCGTGGTGCACGACCAGCTCCCCGAGGGCGCGAACGCCGAGCTGTACGGCGGCTGGCCGATGATCCTCTCGGGTCTCAAGACGCTGCTGGAGACCGGGGAGCTGCTCACCACCCCCGGCTCGCTGATGTACGCCCAGGGCTGAGACGTTCCTCTGAAGCACCGGTGCCACCGGCCCCGCGTCGCCGCGCGGGTCTGGCGGCTCGGCGGTCCTTGACCTAGGTTCGATCCGAGCACTCAGGCTGCGAGGTCCGGGACCGGGGCGGGTGCGGCAGGGGAAGGAACGCATGAAGGCAACGGTGGCGGCGATCATGTTGGTGGCTGGACTACTGGGTGCCGCGGCACCGGCCTCGGCCGACAAGCCGGCTCGGGGATGCCCCGACTCCTTTCAGCCGCGCACGTATGCGCAGGTGCTCGAGGACCGACCCAGGGTGACCATCGAACAATTTGCGCAGGTAGACAAGAACAGTGACGGGATTCTCTGCGTGAAGGAGACGCCGGGGCTCTACAACCCCATCGACAACACCGCCAACCGTCCGTAGCAGCGTCGTCATCGTCGTCGTTGTGGTCACGGGACCACCGGGGGCGGGAAAGTCGGCGATCGCCGACAGACTCGTGCAACTGCTGCATCCAAGCGCGCTGGTGTCGGGTGACGACTTCTTCGGGTTCCTCAGGAACGGCGCCGTCGCGCCGTGGCTCGACGAAGCCCACGCCCAGAACACAGCCGTCGTGCAGGCGGCGGCCGCCGCGACCGGACGGCTCTCCCGTCACTGCCATGTGGTCTACGACGGAGTCGTGGGGCCGTGGTTTCTCCCGGACTTCCTACTAGCAGCGAGCCTCACCCATGTGCACTACGCCATGGTGCTGCCGCCCCTCGAGGTCTGCCTTGAACGAGTCAGGACGAGACAGGAGCACGGCTTCACCGATTCCCGGGCGGCCGAGCACATGTGGTGGGAGATGCGCCGAGCCGACCTGGCGCCGCGGCACCTCATCTCCGACCAGGGTCAGTCCCCGACAGAGATTGCCCTGCGGATCGCTCACCTGGTGGAGGACGGGGCGATCCGGCACCCCTGACGAACCCGTGCCCGGAACAGTGGACGAATCTGGGAGGTCGGAGCGCCGGCGGCTCGTCAGCCCGGAACGCCCGCACGGGCATCAAGCTGCTGGCGCCTGAAGCCCGTGGTGTCGAGGATGGGCAGAGCTCGGGCGATCTGCTCGGTGACCCGGTCCAGCTGCAACGAGGCGGTGTGGGCGTCCTCGGACTCCCACACCTCCGTCACCCAGACGCCGTCCGCGTCGGTCCCGTCGACCGCAACCAGGTACAGCCGGCATCCCGGCAGCCGTTCGGCCTGGTCTTCCTCAGCCAGGATGGCCAGCAGCTCGTCGCGCTTCCCAGGTTGTGCACTGAGGCGGCCGTGCAGCATGAACATGCTCGGAGCCTACGCGTTGAGGCCCGGAAGGCATGACGATCCTCGCTGCCGCCCGGGTCGACCGCGACGAGCTTCGCGCTGAGGCGCGCGTGCACGGGTCACGACCGCGACACGGTGATGACCGTCTTGTCGCCGGTGCGGCGGACGGCGTGCTCGAATGCCTCGGCCGACCGCTCGATCGGGAACCGGTCACTCACCAGATCGTCGAGCTCGATGCCCGTGGTGGCGAGGCGGATCGCCCGCGGGTAGGTGTCGTGCATCCGCCGCACCATCGCGAAGGTGAGCCCCTTGCGGCGTGCCGGCGCAGCCGGGAACGCCGACAGCGGAGTCGACGGGATCCCGCCGAGCGCGACCCGGGCCCCCGGCCGTGCGCAAGCGATCGCCATGGCGATGCCCTCGTCCGCGCCTGCCATCTCGACCACGACGTCCACGCCGCGGCCTGAGGTCGCCGCCATCAGCTCGTCCTCGACCCGGTCCGGTGACCACGCGGCGTCGGCCCCGAAGCGCAGCGCGGTCCGCCTGCGGTGCTCGAGCGGCTCAGCGACGAAGACGCGCGCGGCGCCGGCCCGGTGGGCGACAGCACCCACCAGCACACCGATCGGTCCGCCGCCGACGACGAGCACGTCCTGGCCGAGCCGGACGTGCGCGTGCTGCACCGCATGGAGCGCGACGCCGAGCGGCTCGAGAAGCGCGCCAGCGTCGTCGCTGACCCCGTCGGGCAGTGGGTGGAGGAGCTCGTCGGGCCACAGCAGTCGTTCCTGCAGGCCTCCGTCGAGGCCGGCGTGGCCGGCGAACTGCACCTGGGGGCAGAGGTTGCCGTGACCGTCGCGGCAGGACTCGCAGCGGCCGCACGGGATGGCCGGGTCGACCGCGACCCGCCGCCCGGCGTACGGGCCGTCCAGCGCGACGCCGGCGAACTCGTGGCCCGGCACGACCGGCTCGGCCAGCGTCACTTCACCGGTGCCGCCCTCGGCGTACCAGTGCAGGTCGGAGCCGCAGAGGCCGACCGAGGTGACGGCGACCGTCGACCAGCCTTCGGGGGGCGGGGTCGGACTCATCACCTCCTCTAGGCGCAGATCCCCGACGGCATGGAGCTTCGCGGCACGGTGCACGCGTCACATCATCTCCGGCGCGGGTGAGATGACACCATTCCGCCATGGGTCGGACCCGGTACGTCGTCGGCGTCGACTTCGGCACTCTCTCCGCCCGCGCCGTGGTCGTCCGGGTGGCTGACGGCGCCGAGCTCGGCGCGGCCACTCACGAGTACACCCACGGTGTGCTCGACACCGCCCTGCCCACCGGGCGACCGCTGTCTCCGTCCTGGGCGCTCCAGGACCCCGAGGACTACCGCGAGGCGCTAAGGGTCACCCTGCCCGCCGCCGTGGCCGGGGCCGGGATCGACCCGGCCGACGTCATCGGGATCGGCACCGACTTCACGGCCTGCACGATGCTGCCGTGCCGGGCCGACGGCACTCCGTTGTGCGAGGTCGACGATCTTGCCGACCGGCCGCACGCCTGGCCGAAGCTGTGGAAGCACCAGGCGGCCCAATCGCAGGCCGACCGGATCACCCGGCTCGCCGAGGAGCGGGGCGAACCCTGGCTGGCGCGGTACGGCGGACGGGTCTCCGCCGAGGGTGAGCTCGCCAAGGCCCTGCAGGTCTTCGAGGAGGACGGCGCGCTGTACGACCGGGCCGACGTCCTGGCGGAGGCGGCCGACTGGATCGTGTGGCAGCTCAGCGGCGAGCTGGTGCGCAGCGCCAGCACGGCCGGCTACAAGGGGTTGTGGCAGGACGACCGGTACCCGTCGCCGGGCTTCCTCGAGGCGCTGGCTCCCGGTTTCAGCAGCTGGGCCGGGAAGGTGGGCCAGCCCGTGCGGCCGCTGGGGACCCGCGCGGGCTCACTGACGGCGCGCGGGGCGGCATGGACGGGGCTCCCCGAGGGCATCGCGGTCGCGGTCGGCAACATCGACGCGCACGCCACCGTCCCGGCCGCCGGAAGCGTTGCGCCGGGGCGGCTCACGCTGATCCTCGGCACGTCGGCCTGCCACATGCTGAACGCCGACGTGCTGAGGGAGGTGCCCGGGATCTCCGGAGTTGTCGACGGCGGCATCGTCGCGGGGTCGTGGGGCTACGAGGCCGGGCAGAGCGGAGTCGGCGACGTGCTGGCGTGGGTCACGAGGTCAGCGGTGCCCGCGTCGTACGAGCGCGCCGCGGCCGACGCCGGCGAGAGCCTCCACGAGCACCTCAGCCGACTGGCCGCAGCTCAAGGCGTCGGCGAGCACGGTCTTGTCGCGCTCGACTGGCACAGCGGCAACCGGTCGGTGCTCAACGATCACGAGCTGGCGGGAGCGGTCATCGGGCTGACGCTCGCCACGCGGCCCGAGGACGTCTACCGCGCCCTCGTGGAGGCGACCGCCTTCGGCACCCGCGTCGTCGTCGAGGCCTTCCGTGCCGGCGGGCTGCCCGTCGACGACGTCGTCGTCGCTGGAGGGCTGGTGCGGAACCCGTTCCTCCTGCAGGTGTACGCCGACGTCCTCGGACTTACGCTCTCGGTCATCGGCACCGAGCACGGCGCCGCACTGGGCGCCGCCATCCACGCGGCCGTCGCGGCCGGAGCGCACCCGAACGTGCCGGCCGCCGCGGCGGCGATGGGCAGCGAACCCGAGGCCCAGCACCTCCCCGATCCGAGTCGCACGGCGACGTACGACGTGCTGTTCGCGGAGTACCGCGAGCTGCACGACCACTTCGGCCGCACCACGCCGGCGATGCACCGGCTTCGGGCGCTGCGTCGCGCGGCCCGCGATCGACACCGGCGCTGACGCAGCCCGTGGACGCGGCGCGCCCGTGGTGCCACCGTGGATCCGTGACGCGCATCATCGAGGCGGACTACCTGGTCGTCGGGGCCGGCGCCATGGGGATGGCCTTCACCGACGCCCTGACCGACCACGCCGACGTACGCGTAGCCCTGGTCGACCGTCGCCACAGTGTCAGCGGACACTGGCTCGAGGCGTACCCCTTCGTCCGCCTCCACCAGGCCTCCGCTTTCTACGGCGTCGCGTCGACCCTGCTGGGTGGCGGCCAGCTGCAGGAGCACGGACCCGAGGAGGGGCTCCAGGAGCGGGCGAACCAGTCGGAGATCTGCGCCTACTTCGCGCGGGTGCTGGACCGCATGGTCGAGTCGGGGGCTGTCGAGTTCCTTCCCAACAGCGACTACGTCGGCGACCGCGCTGTGGTCTCGCGGATCTCCGGCAGGCGGTTCGAGGTGCCCGGACACTGCCGGATCGTCGATGCCCGCTACCTGGCCCCCAGCATCCCCGCGGAGAAGCCTCCCCCGTTCGGCGTGGCCGACGACGCCCACGTGCTGCCGGTCAACGATCTGGCTCGCGTCGAGCATGCGCCCAGCCAGTACGTCATCGTCGGCTCGGGCAAGACCGCGACGGACGCCTGCATCTGGCTGCTCTCGCGGGGTGTGGACCCTGATGCGATCTGCTGGGTGCGACCCCGGGACCCGTGGATGTTGAACCGGGCTGTCGTGCAACCGGATCCAGCGATCTTCCTCGGCATGGCCGCGGACGTGATGCAGGCAGCCGAGGACGCGGCCTCGCTGGAGAGTCTGTTCCTACGACTCGAGGATCGCGGCATCATGCTGCGCATCGACCGCACGGTGATGCCGACCATGGCGAAGACGCCGACCCTCGCCACGTGGGAGCTCGAGCAGCTACGCACCCTCGAGCACGTCGTGCGACGGGGGCACGTCGAGACGGTCGACCGGGGCAGGCTCACCTTCGCCGACGGGTCGGTGGCCGTCGCCGGCGACGCCCTCGTCGTGCACTGTGCGGCGGACGGCTTGAAGTACCCGCCGCTCGTCCCTGTGTGGCGCGACGACGTGATCACGCTGCAGCCGATCCGGGCCGGCTTCCCCTGCTTCGGTGCGGCCCTCATCGGGTACGTCGAGGCGACCCGCGAGGACGACGACGAGAAGAACCGGCTCTGCCCACCGTCGCCGTACGCCGGCTCGATGAGGGAGTGGGCACGGATGACCGTGCTCGGCACCCGCGCCGCGATGTCGTTCGCGGCCGAGCCGGACATCAAGGCGTGGTCAGACCGGGTGGCGCTCAACCCGGCGCGGGTCCCTCCGGAACATCCCGGATCGCCGGCTCTGGACGACGCCCGCCAGCGCCTGGCGACCCACACGCATTCGGGGCTGAGCCGGCTCAGCGAGCTGACGTAGTGGTCTCCCGGGTCGGCGACCACAGGCGCACAGGCCGGGAGATCTTCCCCGTCCACCCGGGAACCGGCCCGATGTGCGCGAGCCGGATCGCGACCACGCTCGAGTCACCGCGCCGACCGGGCGCCCGACTCGAGGAGACACCATGCACCCTGTTCCCCGACGCCTCTGGCAGATAGCCGGCGGCCTCGCCATCGCCCACGTCGTGCTCATCCTGCTGGGCATCTACCTGCAGAACGGCCCCCTGTTCAGCGACGGCGTCCAAGGCATCGAGGATGACTACGTCGGCGGGGACCTGGCCCGCAGCTTCACCGGCGGCATCGTCGCGTCGTTCGGCTTCCTCCTGCTGGTCGTGGTCCTGACGTTTCTCGCCGGCGCCCTCGGCCGCAGCAACGAGGCCGGGCGCTGGGCGGCGCGGACCGGCCTCGCTTGCGGCCTGGCCTACGTCGCGGTCACGTTCGCGGTCGGCTTTCCCGCCGGGGGCGCGGCGATGTACGGCGCCCAGCACGGTCTGGACGTCGACACCGCGTTCGCGCTCAACAACGTGCGGATCTTCAGCTACTTCCTCAGCCTGCTGCTGCTCGGCGGCAGCACCCTGGGCTTCGCCGCCGCGGCGCTCGCCGACCGGGTGCACACCGGCTGGTTCGGCACGTTCGGTCTGGTGAGCGGCGTGGCCCTGCTCGCCTCCACGCCGCTGGCCGGGGTCGGCCAGCAGGACTGGGGAACCTTGGTCTGGGCGGTGTGGTTCGTCGGCGTCGGTGTCCTGATGCTGCGGCACCGTGAGGTGGTCGCGTCAACCGCTGTTTCGCCGGCACCACGGGAAACGGTCGGGCAGGATTGAGCCGAGGTGAGTCCATGCGCTGGGTGAGGGTGTCGTCGGTGCTCGTCCTCGGCGCGCTGGCGGTCGCCGGAGCGCTCGCCCCGACGCTGCTCGCGACCGGCCGGGGCCGCTTCGACGACGTCGCCATCGCCGTGGTGGTGGCGACCTACACCGTCGTCGCACTGGTCGTCGAGCTCGCCCGGCCGGGTCATCCGGTCGGGCGGCTCATGCTCGCGGGGGCCACGGCCTGGGGCGTCGGCGAGGGCCTGCTCGCCCTCGGCGTCAGCGGATTGGACGACCGACCCGGCGAGCCTGTGCATGTCATGCTCGGCGTCCTCGGCTCGAGTGCCCGCGGGCTCGGCTGGCTGGTCCTGGTCGTCGCGCTGCCGCTGGCGTTCCCCGACGGTCGGGTGCCGTGGCGCGTGGCCACCCGACTCACGGCCGCCTGTATCGCGGCGTTCACCCTCGCGACCCTGCTCTCCCCGGAACCACTCGAGGAGCGGCTCGTCGGCGCCGACAACCCGATCGGCCTGCCGGGGTCCTGGCGCCCGGTCACCGACTTTGTGGCGATCGGGGCCATCGCGCTGGCGTTCGTCTGCCTTGGCCTCGCGGTCGGGAGCCTCGTGCGCCGCTGGCGACGCGGTGACGACCTGCTCCGCCAGCAGGTCCTGGTCTTCGGCCTCGCATTCGCTGCGCCGTTGGCGGTTCTCCCCCTGGTGGCGACACCGTGGGCCGAGCCGTGGATGTTCGCACTGGCGACCCTGCCCGTGCCCCTCGTGGTCGGGGTCGCGCTCCTCCAGCGCCGGCTCTACGACGTGCAGCTTGCGGTGAACCGCACAGTCACCTACGTCGCGCTCTCCGTCGTCCTCGCGGCCACCTACGCGCTGGTCATCGGCGGGGTCGGCGCGATGCTCCGCGAGGGCAGTGCGCCGTGGCTGCCGTGGGCTGCGGCAGGCGTGGTGGCCGTCGCCTTCGCTCCCCTGCGCGACTCGCTGCAGCGCGCGGCCAACCGGCTCACGTACGGCGCGTGGTCGGCGCCCGCCGAAGTGCTGGCCGAGGCCAGTCGACGCCTCGCGGGCGCCTCGGACGGCCGCACCCTGCTGCGCGCGCTCACCGACGAGCTGGTGCACGGCCTCGGGCTGGAGCACGCCGAGATCCGCGACCACACCGACCACGTCCTGTCCCGCAGCGGCACCCCCCGGGAACCGGTCGACCACCTCGACCTCACGGCATACGGCATCCGTGTCGGCACCCTGGCCTGGTCGGGAGCGGCGCTCCGGAGGACCGATCGCGCGCTCCTGGCCGACCTGGCCCACCAGATGGGCGGCGTCGTGCACGCCGCCGGGCTCGTCGACCAGCTGCAGGCTGCCCAGGAGAGGCTGGTGCTGGCCCGGGAGCAGGAGCGCCGACGGCTCAGGCGCGACCTTCACGACGGGCTCGGACCCTCGCTGGCCGGGCTGGGCTTCCAGGTCGACACCGTCCAGAACCTCCTGGCGTCCGGCCAGCCCATCGACGATCGGCTCGACGCTCTGCGCACCGGACTTCGCGGGACCGTCGTGGAGGTCCGACGGATCGTCGAGGGCTTGCGGCCGGCGGCGATCGACGACCTCGGCCTGTTCGCCGCGGTGGCTGAGCTGGGGCACGAGCTCGCCACCGGGTCTGGGCTCGACCTGACGCTCGACCTGCCCGCGGAGCGACCGCTGCTCCCGGCGGCCGCGGAGGTCGCGGCGTACCGCATCATCCAGGAGGCGCTCACCAATGTGGTGCGCCATGCCGGCGCCACCACCTGCCGCGTGGTCGCGCGCCTGACTCCCGACGCGCTGGAGGTCGAGGTCACCGACGACGGCCGTGGCGGCGCCGGGGCGCGAGCCGGGGTCGGCATCGGCAGCATGCGCGAGCGCGCCGGCGAGATCGGCGGCTGCCTGGACGTGCGCGGCCTGGAGCGCGGGACTGCTGTCACGCTGAGCCTCCCTCGGCGAGCAGGAGCGGTGACATGATCCGGGTCCTCGTCGTGGACGACCACCCGCTCTTCCGCGACGGCCTGACAGGACTGCTGGCGACGGTGCCGGACGTCGACGTCATCGGGTCAGCTGGTGACGGCGACAGCGCTGTCCGCCTCGCACACGAGCTGACGCCGGACGTCGTGCTGATGGATCTCAACCTGCCCGGTACTCCCGGTCTGGAGGCGACCCGCCGCATCATCGCGTCCGCGCCGGAGTGCGGCGTCCTCGTCCTGAGCATGCTCGCCGACGGGGCCAGCGTGACGGCGGCGTTGCGCGTCGGCGCACGCGGCTACCTCCTCAAGGAGGCCGGCCAGGAGGCGGTGGTCGCCGCCTTGCGCACCGTCGCCGCCGGCGGCCAGGTCATCGGCGCCGGACTGTCGACCGCTTGCTCCACGCCACCCGGCGCCGACCTGACCGCGCGCGAGTCCGAGGTGCTGGCGCTGCTCTCCCGCGGCTCGTCCAACACCGAGATCGCCCGTGAGCTCGACCTCAGCCTGAAGACCGTCCAGAACCACGTCTCCCGTGTGCTGGCGAAGCTCCAGGTGCAGGACCGGACCCAGGCCGCGCTGCGGATGCGGGGGCTGTGACGAGCAGCCGCTCGATCCCGTCGTCGTCCCCGGGCGCAAATCTTTACCTCTGACCGGTCGGCGAGGCGCCTCTGTTCCGGGCACGATCGTGGAGTGGGGGACATGGTCTGGGACGTCGAGGAGCGAGCTCAACGCGATAGGGCGATGTCCGAGCTCAGGCTGCGCGGCTTTGAGTGCGACATTCCGCCGCGGCGGCTCGGCGACCGTTTCGCCTTCTGTGTGTCGGAGGTACCCGATGACCGGCGGAGTGAGGTGGCAGCGACGGTCTTGGGGATCGCCTCGGATGCCACCTTGCATGAGTGAGCGAGTACCCGCTTGACTGGGGGCGGGTGCACGACTGAGTCGGGCGCACTACGGATGGCAAGCAATTGCAGGCTTGGGCAGAGGGCCTGTTCGCGGTCGCGGAGCTGTGGGGGTTGCTCCGCACGTGAGATCGGGATGACGCCGATGGACCACACGATCGTGCCGAACGCTCCACTGCGCATCGACGTCGAGTCAGTGCCCCCCGTTCTGGTGATCACCCTCCAAGGGGAGCTCGATGCCGGCTGCGCGGGTCTCGTTCGAGACATCACGCTCGGAGACCTGAGTCACACGACGTTCATCGTCGTTGACCTAGCGCCCCTGACCTTCAGCGACTCAACCGGAATGCGCGCACTACTCGACCTGCGGGCCGGAAACCAGACACCTGATCGCGAGGTCCGGATCGTCAACGCCTGCCCACTCATCCAACGGCTCTGTTCGCTGATGGGTGAGGAGCACGCCGTCTCGGCATGACCAGGGGCGCCCCAGGCCGATACTCGGGAACTGCACTATCTCGCGCTGCACCCTTTCGCAGTTGCTGTCCGGTTTACGGATTGCCGCGGTGGTCACGCTGGTTCCCGTGACGCTGGTTCTCCCTGGCGCTTGGGAGGGTGCCAGGAGGACCAGCCCGTCACCGACGAAAGGCGCGAGCCATGGAGGCAGGCCGAGTTACAGCTGAGTTGGAACCGCGAGCCGATCAGGTGAGCGCGGCGAGGAGATGGGTCGCGCGATCATGTGCGGGCATGGACAGCGAACGGGTCCATGTCGCCAAGCTTCTGGTCAGTGAGTTGGTGACGAGGGCGCTCCAACGCCACCCGAGCACGCTGCGGCTCGTCGCTCGCAAGGGTCCGCAAGGCTTGCGAGTGGACGTCCGCGAAGAAGGCCCGCAGGCAGCACCGGAACCCGGCCCGGGCCGGCACCGACAGCCGCCGAGCATGGCGATCCTTGCCCGCTTGTCTTCGACATGGGGAGAGAAGTTGGCAGCCCGTAGACGGACCGTCTGGTTCACCCTCGAGGACGAGTCGAAGGGGTCTGAACAGGGTTCGCCCGCTGCAGCCGGCCGTTAAGGCAGGGCTCAGGCCTTGACGGACCGGCGCGACTCCTGCGGACGGACGGATCCGGAGGCCAGGTCCTCGGACATCGCCTTGTGCAGCGACCAGCACATCAGCAGCATGATCGCCGCGAACGGGGTCGCCGCGAGGATGGCGCCGTTCTGCAGAGCATCCAAGCCCCCCACCACGAGGAGGATCGCGGCGAGAGCGGCCATGATGGCGCCCCAGGTCAACTTGATGAGTCGGCTGGGCTCCAGCACTCCGCCGGACATGCTGCCCAGCACGATCGTCCCTGCGTCGGCACCCGCGACGAAGAAGATCCAGATGAGGAAGAGCGCCAGCACGGCCGTCGCGTAGAACAGCGGGAACTCGCGCAGGAACGTGAAGAGGGCCACGGCTGGGTCCTGCTCTGCCGCGTCGCTGACGGCCCCGCCCACCCGCCGGTCGACGTCGATTGCGGTCGAGCCGAAGACGGCGAACCAGATCAACGTGAAGAGGCTGGGGGCGATCAGGACTCCGAGCAGGAACTCCCGGATGGTCCGACCGCGGGAGATCCGCGCGATGAAGGCGCCGACGTACGGCGCCCACGCGATCCACGTGGCCCAGAAGAAGATCGTCCACTCCCCCAGCCAGGGGGTCGGGTCGAAGGCGCGCATCTCCAGGCTCATGGGCACCAGGCCGGTGATGTAGTCGCCGATGGCCTGCGTACCTGCGTTCGCTTGGAGCAGCGTCGGTCCTACGACGACGATGTAGGCGAGGAGCACGACGGCGAGGACGATGCTCGCCTGGCTGAGCATGTTGACCCCCTTTTCGATGGGGGTCGAGGCCGAGAGCATGTAGCCGACCGCAGTGACGGTGATGATCAGCATCTGCAGGGGAATGCCGGAAGGGACGCCGAACGCTTCCCCCAACCCTGCGTTGATCTGAAGCGTTCCCAGCCCCAGCGAGACCGCCACCCCGAACAGGGTCGCGATGATCGAGACCACGTCGATCGCCTTGCCCACTGGCCCGTCGACGCGATCGCCCAACAACGGCCTGAACACCGAACTGATGCGCAGGCTCTTGGTGCCCCTCACAAAGCTGAAGTAGGCCACGGCGAGCCCGACCACCGCGTAGATCGCCCACGGGTGCAGCGTCCAGTGGAACAGCGAGAACTGCAGCCCGAGCGCAGCCGCTCCGGATGTGCCCGGCTCCTCGAGGTCGAAGGGCGGCGTCCGGTAGTGCAGCAACGGCTGTGCCACCCCCCAGAACAGCAGGCCGATCCCCATGCCTGCTTGGAACAGCATCGCGAACCAGGGGAACCGACCGAACTCAGGCTCCTCGTCGGGGCCGCCGAGCTTGATTCGCCCGTACTTGCTGAAGGCGACGAACAGGATGAAAACCAGGAAGAAGGTGCTCGAGAGCAGGTAGAACCAGCCGAGTGATTCGACGATCCACCCGACGCTGGCGCTCAAGGCATCGCTGAAGGGCTGGGTCACCAGCACCCCGCCCAGCACGAAGGCGAGGGAGATGGCGACGGTGATCCAGAAGATGCTTCCGAACTGCCGAAGGCGCTCGGCGCGGCCGGTGGGCGCTGGGTGCAATGCCTGACCCCGCTCGGTGTCGGTCATGTCGGTCGGCCCTCCTGGAGCTCGATGCGGCGAGGCGCCTGACGCGTGAGGTTGATGAAGGCGCAGATCGGCTGGTGGTGCGGCTTGGCCATCGCGTCTCCTGACCCCGGGTCGACACTCAGATCGTGAGGATCATCTTTCCCGGCACAGGGCCGGATCGGATATTCGGCACGCGGCGGCGATCGGGTCAGGCCACGCCCGGATGGTCTCCACCCGTGCCGCAGGCACGTCCGCCTCGGGCGTCATGGGTCAGTCGCCGGCCCGATTGGCCTCGATCAGGGATGCGGCGAGCTCCTCGGTGTTCACCCCGGCGCGCCGCGCCGCCTCCTCCAGCAGCTCTCGGGCCGTGGTGGGGTCGACGGAGTGGGCTTCGATCAGCATCCCCACAGCTAGATCGATGCGCATGGCGGCGCGGGCCCTTACCGGGGCCTCCTCGGCGGTCCTGCGGGTCTGGAATGACAGGTCTGCGTTGGTGATGGCACCGGGCGCCCATGCGCCGAAAACCGCGGCGATCTCCCGGTGGAGTCCGCGGAAGGCCCCCGCGGAAGCGGCGTACAGGTTCACCGTGCCGACCACACTTCCGCCCTGCAGAACCGGGAGGGTGAGGGTCGTAGCCACCGCCCTAGCGGCCGTTGCCCTGGCGAAGGTCTGCCAGCGCAGCTCATCCGCCACGTCGCAGTCATACTCCAGGACCTGCTCGGCCTGCGGAGACTCAACGCAGGGTCCCCCCACGATGTACTGGACGGCATCGAGGACCGCCACATCCGCAGCCGATGCCACCAGGGTGAAAGCTATCCCTTCCTGGGACGCAGCCAAGCTCAACCCGACCAGGTCCGGGACCAGCTTCCTGACCGCTTCGGCCTGTCCCTTGAGCTCTTCCAGCAAGTCACGGTCGTAGAACGTGCCGAACTCCTCGATCAGCGCGGCGGTCTCGGGGATGGGCTCCACAGTCGGGCCGGTACCCGAAGTCCTCGGGCGCACGCACTGGCTGAAGTAGCGACTGGCGGACAAATCCGGTTGCCGGCACGTGGAGCCCGCTGAGAGGCTCGCGCAATGCCGCCCAGCACCGTAGGCCGACCGTTCGATCAGTTCCTCGCAACCGCAGAGGCAGTAGCCCAAGAGCGACCCGAGGTCGACCTCGAAATGGCACGTGAGGTGTTCCAGGAGGCGGCGACCCTCCTCCACAACGGCCTCGCCCTTGACGGGCTGGACGAACACGACGCTCGTGCCCTTGTCGCTGAGCTGTGCGTCGACCTCGTGGCTGAGGATCCCGGCGCGGCCGTGCGCGCACGTTCCCTCGCGACCCTGGCGCATCCTGGAGATCTGCACGACCCAGAAGGTGTTTCCGCGGCCTACCTCATCTCTGCAGCGATCCTGCGGCTGTGACCTTTCGGACCTGACATCGGCCTCCGCTGCTGCGGTCCGCGCTCTCGCTCCTGCGTCACATCGCCGCGAGTACGGCCCCTGCCTCAGCCACGGCGAGGTTGGACAGCGGCAGCCGAGTGTCACAACTGGTGCTCGGTCGTCGTCTGGATGTCGAACCGACTCACACAGGAGGACGACATGACCGGGACGACCCGCATCCCTGCCGCCGAGATCACCGGTTTCAAGGGCGCGCTGATCAAGAGGTTCGCGAAGAGGAGCCTGGGCCGGGTGCCGAGCTCGCTCGGTGTCTATTGGCACAACCAGAAGGTGCTGATGGACATGGCCGGCGTTGGCGCCAAGGTCCGGAAGTGGAACGCCTGCGACGAGCAGCTCAAATCGTTCGCGCACATGGCGGTTGCCGCTCAGGTCGGCTGCAGCTGGTGCCTGGACTTCAACTACTTCGAGGCCCACAACAGGAACCTCGACATGGACAAGGCCCGCGAAGTACCGCGGTGGCGCGAGTCGAGCGCATTCACGGTGCTCGAGCGCGAGGTGTTGGCGTACGCCGAGGCGATGACCGTGACGGAGCCGACGGTGAGCGACGAGATGGTGGCGTCGTTGCGCGCTCGACTAGGTGAGGCAGCCCTTGTCGAGCTCACGGCGGTCATCGCGTTCGCCAACTTCACGACGCGCCCGAACGTGGCGCTCGGCATCGAGTCGGACGGTTTCGCCACGGCGTGCGGCCTCGAGCCGCTCGCCCCGCCATCCGCCATAGGGTCGTGAACGTGACGGTCACGCAGGACCCGTTCGTCGCCCACCGCGGCCTGCTCTTCACCGTCGCCTACGAGATGCTCGGCTCCGCCGCCGACGCCGAGGACGTCGTGCAGGAGACCTGGCTGCGGTGGGCCGGCATCGGCGACGCCGCCAGGGACGAGGTGCGCGACCCGCGCGCGTACCTCGTCCGGATCGTCACCCGGCTGGCGCTCAATCGGCTGCGCACGCTGGCGCGGCGGCGCGAGGAGTACGTCGGGGAGTGGCTGCCCGAGCCGCTGCTGACGAGCCCCGACGTGGCCGAGGACGTCGAGCTCGCCGAGAGCCTCTCGTTCGCGATGCTCACCGTACTCGAGACGCTCGGGCCGGCCGAGCGCGCGGTCTTCGTTCTGCGCGAGGTGTTCGACGTGCCTTACGAGGAGATCGCCGAGGCCGTGGGCAAATCCTCCGCGGCGGTCAGGCAGATCGCGCACCGGGCGCGCCGGCACGTGGCCGCGCGGCGCCCGCGGATGGAGGTGGGCCGCACCGAGCAGCGGCAGGTCGTGGAGCGGTTCCTCGCCGCCCTCACCGCGGGCGACGTGCAGGGCCTGATGGACGTGCTCGCGCCCGACGTCGTCCTGGTCGCGG
>CADCUI010000026.1 GCA_902805845.1 uncultured Nocardioidaceae bacterium | reverse complement strand
CGTCCGACTGGGCGCGCGCCATGTGCCGCGCGCAGTCGGACGCGGTTCCCGGTGAGCGGCCTCGTCCGACTGACCGCGCGTCATGCGTCCCGCCCGATCGGACGAGGCGGGCGGTCCTGGGGCGACCCGTCCGGCGCACCGGGAGGCCGGGCTGCGACGATGCACGGATGGGCGATGCTCGCGCGAACGAGGTATGGCTGGTCCGCCACGGGGAGACCGAGTGGAGCCGCGACGGCAAGCACACCTCGCACACCGACGTGGAGCTCACGGAGCCGGGCATCGAGGTGGCTCGGGAGCTGGCCGGCCGGCTGTCGGACCACCCCTTCGCGCTGGTCCTCACCAGCCCTCGGCGGCGTGCGGCGCACACCGCGGAGCTGGCCGGCTTCCCCGGTGCCGAGCCCGACGAGGACCTCGTGGAGTGGGAGTACGGCGAGTACGAGGGGATCACGACCGACGAGATCCGCATGACCGTGCCCGGGTGGTCGGTGTGGACCCACCCCTCTCCCGGCGGGGAGGACGCGGACCAGGTCACGGCCCGGCTGGATCGGGTGATCGCCAGGGCGCACGCCGCCGAGGGCGACGTGCTGGTGTTCGGCCACGGTCACGCACTGCGCGGCCTGGCGGCTCGCTGGATCGAGCAGCCGGTGGAGGAGGGGCGGTTCCTCAAGCTCGAGACGGCGACGGTGAGCGTCCTGGCCTACGAGCGGGAGCATCCCGTGATCCTGCGCTGGAACAGCTAGCGTCGTTCACCGAGGCAGCAGCCGCCACTCGGCCAGCGCCTCGCGCAACCCGTCCACGCAGGGCAGCGCCGTGACCTCGGCGAGGCTGAACCAGCCGACCTCATCAGCGTCATCACCGGCCCGCACCGCGGACGCGTCGGCGTCAGGTGCCGGCGCCGCGACGTAGTCCTCGATGACGTAGGTCCCCCCGGGCGCCGGTCGCTCCACCACGCCCGCGAGCCCCGTCGGTACGACGACCAGCCCCGTCTCCTCGAGCACCTCCCGCACGACCGCCTGCGTCGGACTCTCCCCGGGCTCGACGCGTCCTCCGGGCACCGACCAGAGGCCTCGTCCCGGCGGCCGGCCGCGACGGACGAGCAGCAGTCGGTGGTCGTCGTCGTGCACCACTGCACCCACGCACGGGATCAGTGGGGTGGTCACACCGCAGGAGCGTAGCCAGGGTTCCGGCGGGCCGATGGTTGACCCGGGGCCGAGAAGCCCCGACCGTTTTCCCATGAGACTCGACCCCGGCTGCCCGCGGTGCCCCTCCGCGGTCTCGGGCGCCGGAGCGTCGTGGACGTGTCCGACGCACGGCGCGATCACGCCGCTGTGGCGGGCCCAGGACCCCGAGTACGAGTCCTTTGCCGAGTACCTCGCGCTCTGCCGGCCGCTCCCGGCCTGGCTGCCGTGGCCGCTTCCACCCGACTGGCGGGTGACCGACTTCGGCTGCGTGGCGGTCGAGGGCCGCCCGGCGCTGGCGTCGTTCGTCTCCTGCACCGGTGCCAGCGATCCCGATGGTCTCGTCGAGCTCACGGTGGTGACCGAGGAGCCCGGCGTCGGGCTCGCCGCGCGCTGCAGCGGCGTCACGCACACCGACCCCGGGCGCGAGGCGGGCCTGGGGGTGCCACCGACCCGCATCCGGGTCGACGGGGCGAGCGCCCCGATGTGGGCGGTGTCGGTCAGCGACAACGGCACGGCGACCACCGGAGCGCTCGACCGGTCGTTGCTGGCCGGCGAGGCGCTGGGCCGGTGGCTGTGGCTGGTGATGCGCCCGGCGTCCGCGGCGCTGCTGCTGTCGGAGATCGGGGCCCTCCAGGACGTCGCGGGGCTCGGGCCGCAGCTCCTCGACGTACCGTTCGCGACGGTCCCCCGCAGCTGGTGAGCGTCGGGTCGTCCGGGCCGGCCGCGGCCCGTGGGCGACGTAGCCTGACGCGGTGCGCATCGACCTCCACGCCCACTCCGACCGTTCCGACGGGACCACCGCTCCCGCCGAGGTCGTGCGCGCCGCGCGAGAGGCCGGGCTCGACGTCGTCGCCCTGACCGACCACGACACCGCGGAGGGCTGGGACGAGGCCGCGGACGCGGCCGCGGGGGCCGGCGTGACAGTGGTCCTCGGCATGGAGATCAGCTGCCGGCACGCCGGTCGAGCGCTGCACCTGCTGGCCTATCTCCCCGACCCGACGTACGAGCCGCTGAGGCAGACGTTGAGATCCATCCTCCACGGACGCGACCAACGAGTGCCCACCATCCTGGCCAACCTGCGCGCAGTCGGGATCGACCTCGACGAGGAGGAGGTCCGGCGGCAGGCCAGCAGCGCCGCAGCCGTCGGACGACCCCACGTGGCCGACGCCCTGGTACACCGTGGGCTGGTGGGCCGGCGGGAGGAGGCGTTCGACCGCTACCTCTCGCCCGGCCGTCCCGGCTACGTGTCGCGCTACGCCCCGCCCGTCGAGGACGTGCTGTCGGTGGTCCGCGGCGCCGGCGGTGTTTCCGTCGTC
This sequence comes from uncultured Nocardioidaceae bacterium, assembly GCA_902805845.1. Classification (GTDB taxonomy): domain Bacteria; phylum Actinomycetota; class Actinomycetes; order Propionibacteriales; family Nocardioidaceae; genus Marmoricola_A. The sequence continues at coordinate 7,083 of CADCUI010000026.1, read as the reverse complement.
GCCCATCCCTGGGGCCGCACCGACCCCGCGGCGCTGCAGGAGGACGGGCTCGCCGCACTGCAGGCGACGGGGCTGGCCGGCATCGAGGTCGACCACCAGGACCACTCGCCGCAGCAGCGCTCCGCGCTCCGCGCCATCGCTGCCGACCTCGACCTCGTGGTGACCGGCTCCAGTGACTACCACGGCGCCGGCAAGGTCGACCACGGACTCGGCTGCAACACCACCGACCCCGACCAGTTCGAGCGACTGCTCCAGATGGCGGACGAGGCGAGCCGGGACGCGGGTCGCCGTACCCCGGCCGTCGTGCATCCGTAGGCGCCGCCGGCAGCGGGTCTCGAATCCCGCCTGCCGCGGTCCTGGGGCGCGCGACATGCCGTCGGCATTCCACGGGCGTGCCACGGCTCCTCCTGTCCCTCGGGCACAATGAGCCCCATGAGCACCATCCTCGCGATCGCCCACCGGACCGGTGCCGCTGTCGGTCGCGAGGCCGCCTGCAGGTTCCACGAGCGGGTGGCCGAGCCCGGCCGGGCAGCAGGCGCCTGATGAGCGCGAGGACGAAGCCGCGGTACACCCGGATCGGGCTCCTCGCGGTGTCCGTGGTGATCACCGGCGTCGCCGTGCTCGGAGGGGTCGGGGTGCTGCCGGCAGGCAGTGACCCGGCGTACGCCCAGGCGCCGGGCGAGAGCCCCCGGCGTGCGGGTGCACCGGCGGCCGGGGACGCGGCGCAGCTGAGCGCCGCCCGTCAGCAGCCCGCCAACCGTCCGGCGGAGCCCCCGGCGTACTCCGCGCCGGAGCTGCAGGAGGCAGCCGAGGAGCAGGCCCTCGACGCCGAGGACCTCAGCCTTCCGGCCGACAGCGGGAGCGGCCGGCGCGTGGTGTTCGACGAGAGCCGCCAGCGCGTGTGGCTCGTGGGCGCCCGTGACCGCGTCGCGCGGACCTACCCGGTCTCGGGCAGCATCTACGACAACCTGGAGCCGGGGAGCTACCAGGTCTACTCCCGCTCCTCCCACGCCATCGGCATCGACGACTCGGGGACGATGCGGTACATGGTCCGCTTCACCCACGGCGACAACGCCGCCATCGGCTTCCACGACATCCCGGTGCTCGACGGGGAGCTCGTGCAGACCAAGGAACAGCTCGGCACGCCGCTCAGCCACGGCTGCATCCGGCAGGCGCGGCCGGACGCCAAGGCGCTGTGGCGGTTCGCGCCCCTGGGCACGACGGTCGTCGTCACCGCCTGACCCGCCTTCGTCGGGCGACACCGGGCCCTGGGACCCGGATGTCCCCTGCGGGACGCGTGGTGGCGAGGGCCACCGGTCGGCTCAGTCGGCGCTGGTGGCGGCCGGGCTGGTCGCCGGGGCGGCGGTGGCCTGCCCGCCCGAGCGAGTACGCCGGCGACGGTTGCGGCTTCGCGCCGGCTTGGCCTCGCCGTCCCGCGTCTCGGCCGTCCCCTTCGCCGTGACGTCGGCGCCCCGGCTGTCGGCGCCGGTCGCCGTCTCGCCGGACGCGTCGGTCGAGCGGCCGCCTCGGGTGCGGCTGCGGCTCCGGTTGCCGCCCGACCGCTGGCCGCCCTCCTGACTCGAGCTGCCGGCGCCGCTGCGACCTGAGCCCCCGCGCTCGTCCCTGCGGGCGACGGCTCGCGGCGGGGTCGGGGGAGCGTCGACCAGCCGGCCCTTGACGTCCCGCGGGATGCCGAGGTCGGAGTAGAAGTGATCGGACGTCGAGTAGGTCTCGGCCGGCTCGTCGAAGGGCAGCCCGAGCGCCTTGTTGATGACCTTCCACCGGGTCACGTCGGCCCAGTCGACGAAGGTCACCGCGACGCCCGTGGCGCCGGCGCGGCCGGTGCGGCCGATCCGGTGGACGTAGGTGTTGTCGTCCTCGGGGCAGCTGTAGTTGATGACATGGGTGACGTCCTGCACGTCGATGCCCCTGGCTGCGACATCGGTCGCGACGAGCACGCGGACCTTGCCCTCACGGAACCGCGCCATCGCCTTCTCGCGGGCGATCTGCGCCATGTCCCCGTGGAGGGGGCTCGCGGGGAAGCCGCGCTCGACGAGGTCGTCGGCGACCCGCTGCGACGCCCGCTTGGTGCGGGTGAAGACGATCGTGAGGCCGGAGTTCTCGGCCTGCAGGATCCGGGCCAGCATCTCGGTCTTGTCGAGGTCGTGCACCTGGTAGATGAACTGCGCCGTCGCGGGCACCATGTGCGTCTCCGCCGCCGACTCGGCGCGGATGTTGACCGGATGGCGCATGTGGGTGCGCGCGAGCGTGACGATCGCGCCGGGCATCGTCGCGGAGAACAGCATGGTCTGCCGGGTCTCGGGGGTCTTGGCCAGCAGCCGCTCCACGTCGGGCAGGAACCCGAGGTCGAGCATCTCGTCGGCCTCGTCGAGGACGAGGACCTTCACGTGGGAGAGGTCGAGGCTGCCGCGGTTGGCGAGGTCGAGCAGCCGTCCCGGCGTACCGACGACGACCTCGACGCCTCGCTTGAGCGCCTCGAGCTGCGGCTCGTAGGGCACGCCGCCGTAGACGGTCAGGATGCGGGACCCGCGGTCGGCGGCCGCCAAGGTGAGGTCGTTGCTGACCTGCAGCGCGAGCTCGCGGGTGGGGGCGACGACCAGCGCCTGCGGCTTGTCGGGCGCGGCGAGGTCCTCGTGGTCGGGGTCGTGCGGAGCGACGGTGCGCTGCAGCAGGGGGATGCCGAACGCCAGCGTCTTGCCGGTGCCCGTGCGGGCCTGGCCGATGAGGTCGGTGCCGAGGAGCGCGACGCCGAGCGTCATCTCCTGGATCGGGAAGGGGGTCGTGATGCCGCCGCGTTCGAGAGCGTCGGCGATCTCGGGGAGTACCCCGAGGTCTCGGAAGGTGGTCAGGATCATGCCTTCGTTCAAGAGAATGTGACGTCTCATCGTATCGGTAGGCTGCACGCATGACCGAACCGTCGACGTCCGGGGCGGCCGCCGAGCGCTCGACGGGCATCGAGGGCAGCAGCTCCGGCACCGACGCCGGCATCACTGCCGGCACCTCTGCAGGCACCTCTGCAGGCACCTCTGCAGGCACCTCGGCGAGCGCGCTGGCGCTCCAGGACCCGGTCTACGCCGAGGCCGTCGTCGACCTCCTCGGAGCCGTCGCCTACGGGGAGCTCTCGGCCTTCGAGCGGCTGGCCCAGGACGCCCGGATGGCCCCTGACCTGCGCGACAAGGCGGAGCTGGCCGGGATGGCGGCGATCGAGGTCGGCCACTTCGAGCGCCTGTCGGAGTACCTCGCCGCGCTGGGTGCCGACCCGATCGCGGCGATGGCGCCGTTCGTGCAGGCCTTCGACGACTTCCACGTGCGTACGGCGTCCTCGGACTGGCTGGAGGGCCTCGTCACGGCGTACGTCGGGGACGGCCTGGCTGCGGACTTCTACAGCGAGATCGCGGAGTTCCTGGACGCCGACACCCGGCGCGTCATCATCGAGAGCCTGCGTGACATGGGGAACGCGGAGTTCGTCGTGGACCGGGTGCGCGCGGCCATCGACCGCGACCACCGGGTGGCGGGCCGGCTGGCGCTCTGGGGCCGGCGGCTGATGGGGGAGGCGCTGACCCAGGCGCAGCGGGTGGCCGCCGAACGTGACGCCCTGAGCGCGCTGCTCGCCGGCGGGGTGGACCGGCCGGGCCTGGACCTGGCCGCCATCAGCAGGCTCTTCACCCGGCTCACCGAGAACCACACCAAGCGCATGGACAACCTCGGCCTCGACGCCTGACCGGCCTTGACCCGGCCTTGACCCTGACGGTCTGCCGAGTCGGCGCTTGTGCACGCCGCCGGCGTGCACAAGCGCCGACTCGGCGGGTGTCAGGAGCGGAAGCCGACCTGACCGGTGGTCGGGGTGCCGAGCTCGACGTACGCGAGCTTGTCGCTCGGGACGACCACCCGGCGGCCCTTCGTGTCGGCCAGCGACAGCACACCGGCCTCCCCGGCCAGCGCCTTGCTCACCTCGGCCTCGATCTCGTCGCCGGACAGGCTGGTGTCGATGACGAGCTCGCGGTTGGCGAACTGGACGCCGATCTTGACCTCCATGGGTGCTCCTTCGGGTTGCTCCGTGCTGGCTGCTGGGCTGGCTGATGGGCGCGGGCGGGCGGTTCTCAGGACGGCTCGTCGGTCAGCGGGAACCCGCTGATGCCGCGCCAGGCCAGCGAGGCCACGAGCGACGCCGCCTGCGACTGGTCGATCTGACCACCGCCGTCCAACCAGTAGCGCGCGCTGACCTGGGCCATTCCTACCAGTGACACCGCAAGCAGGTGCGAGGCGTCGTCCGGCAGGCCAGTGTCCTCGCTGATGACCTTCGCGATCTCGTCCGCGCACCGCGACGTCACCCGGTCCACCTGGGCCCGGACGGCCGGCTCGTTGGTCAGGTCGGACTCGAACACCAGCCGGAAGGCGCCCTGGGCGTTGGCCACGTAGTCGTAGAAGACCTGCACGGTGGCCAGCACCCGGACCTGGTTGTCGGTCGTCGACGCGAGGGCCTGCGTGGTGGCGTCGATGATCCGGTCCGACGCCTGCTCGAGCAGGGCAAGGTAGAGCTCGAGCTTGCTCGGGAAGTGCTGGTAGAGCACCGGCTTGGAGACACCGGCACGCTCGGCGATGTCGTCCATCGCCGCCGCGTGGTAGCCCTGGGCGACGAAGACCTCGAGCGCGGACTCCAGGAGCTGGGCACGGCGGGCCTTCCGCGGCATGCGTGCGCCGCGGGCCGGCATCTGCTCGACGCTGTTCACCCGTCCTCATCCCGCTGGGGAGTGTGCAGCCTAACGCGGGCCCGGGTCCGGATGACGAGACCCTGCACGGCCCGCTTCCGGCTGTCGGGAACATGGTGCGGGTCGGTGTTGTTGGCACCGACGTAGATCCATGCTCAGCCTGTCAAGACCTGGCCCGCCCAGGCCCGAGGAGATGTCGTGTCCCTGCCCCCGCTGGTCGAGCCCGCTGCAGAGCTCACCGTCGACGAGGTACGCCGGTACAGCCGCCACCTGATCATCCCCGACGTCGGGATGACCGGGCAGAAGCGGCTCAAGAACGCCAAGGTGCTCGTGATCGGGGCCGGCGGGCTGGGCTCGCCGGCGCTGCTCTACCTGGCCGCGGCCGGCGTCGGCACGATCGGCATCGCGGAGTTCGACGAGGTCGACGAGTCGAACCTGCAGCGGCAGATCATCCACGGCCAGAGCGACATCGGCCGCCCCAAGGCCGAGTCGGCCCGTGACTCGATCCGCGAGGCGAACCCGTACGTCGACGTCGTGGTGCACAACGAGCGGCTGGACAACGACAACGTGCTCGGGATCTTCGAGCAGTACGACCTCATCGTCGACGGCACGGACAACTTCGCCACCAGGTACATGGTCAACGACGCGGCGTACTTCCTGAAGAAGCCGTACGTGTGGGGGTCGATCTACCGCTTCGACGGGCAGGCGTCGGTGTTCTGGCCGACCCTGTCGGAGTTCGTCGACGGCGACTCCTCGGCGGTCGCGTCCGACGCCCCGTGCTACCGGTGCCTCTACCCCGAGCCGCCGCCGCCGGGGATGGTGCCCTCCTGCGCCGAGGGCGGTGTCCTGGGCGTGCTCTGCGCCAGCATCGGCTCCATCCAGGTCAACGAGGCGATCAAGCTGCTCACCGGGATCGGCGACCCGCTGGTCGGCCGGCTGATGATCTACGACGCACTCGAGATGGAGTACCGCAAGCTGCGGGTCCGCAAGGACCCCAACTGCGCGCTGTGCGGCGAGAACCCGACGGTCACCGGGCTCATCGACTACGACACCTTCTGCGGGGCGATCTCGGACGAGGCGGCCGACGCCGCCGCCGACGCCACGATCTCGGTGGGCATGCTCGAGCAGTGGATCAAGGAGCGCGACAACGGCGAGCGCGACTTCGTGCTCATCGACGTGCGCGAGCCCAACGAGTACGAGATCAACCGGATCCCCGGGTCGGTGCTGATCCCCAAGGGCGACTTCCTCAACGGCTCGGCGCTGGAGCAGCTCCCGCAGGTGACCTCCGGCGACAAGCAGGTCGTCATGCACTGCAAGTCCGGGGTCCGCTCGGCCGAGACTCTGGCGATCGTCAAGGCAGCCGGGTACGCCGACGCGGTCCACGTCGGAGGCGGCGTGGTGGCCTGGGTCAACCAGATCGACCCGTCCCAGCCGGCGTACTGACGGCAAGAGGCGCGTGGATGCCGAGGAGTACGTCGAGGCCGTCCTCTCGCTCGTCGAGCAGGTGCCGCCCGGCCGGGTGACGACGTACGGCTCGATCGCCGCGCACCTCGGCAGCGGCGGACCACGGCAGGTGGGCCGGGTGATGGCCCTCCACGGCGGTCCGGTCCCGTGGTGGCGGGTGGTCAGGGCCGACGGACGGCCACCGCCCTGCCACGACGGGGAGGTCGTCGAGCGCTACCGCCAGGAGGGGACCCCGCTGCGCCCGACGGGCCGGCTGGATCTCGAGCGGGCGTTCTGGTCCCCTGCTGGGATCTGACAGAGTCCTCCCGCCGTCGCCGACCACGCGATCCTCAGCGTAGGTTGACCCGAGGCCACGAGGGTCCGAGTCGAGGAGGGTCAATGCAGCAGGTGCGGGGCGTCGTCGCGAAGGCCAAGGGTGAGCCGGTCACCGTCGAGACGGTGAACGTGCCGGATCCGGGGCCCGGTGAGGCCGTCGTGAAGGTGCAGACCTGCGGGGTCTGCCACACCGACCTGCACTACCGCCAGGGCGGCATCAACGACGACTTCCCGTTCCTCCTCGGGCACGAGGCCGCCGGCACCGTCGAGGCGGTGGGGGAGGGCGTCACCAACGTCGCTCCCGGCGACTTCGTCGTGCTCAACTGGCGGGCGGTCTGCGGGGACTGCCGTGCCTGCCTGCGGGGCGAGCCGTGGTACTGCTTCTCCACCCACAACGCCACCCAGAAGATGACCCTCGAGGACGGCACCGAGCTGTCACCGGCCCTGGGGATCGGCGCGTTCGTCGAGAAGACGCTGGTCCACTCCGGCCAGTGCACGAAGGTGGACCCCGCGGCCGACGCTGCGGCGGTCGGCCTGCTGGGCTGCGGCGTCATGGCCGGGATCGGTGCGGCGA
>CADCUI010000025.1 GCA_902805845.1 uncultured Nocardioidaceae bacterium | reverse complement strand
GTAGTGATACACGGAGCCGACCGGTACTAATAGGCCGAGGGCTTGTCTCAACACTTGCTCAAGGTGTGCGCGTCCACTGTGTGGTTCCCGAGGAACGGTCGGGGCCGGCTCCCAGCGTCTGTGCTGGTCGAGCGGGTCTGTCCGGACAACTCAACAGCGTTTCGGCGGCCATAGCGAGAGGGAAACACCCGGCTCCATTCCGAACCCGGAAGTTAAGCCTCTCAGCGCCGATGGTACTGCAAGTGAGAACTTGTGGGAGAGTAGGACGTCGCCGGACAATTCTTTCGTAGGGGTCACCTGACCAGGTGGCCCCTACGCTGTTTTTTGCACGCAGACCTTGGAAGGACCCGCGGTGGAGAGTGCACGCGATCGTGGCAGCGGAGACGCTCGTGACCGCCGCACGCCCCGGAGCCCACGAGGCTCGGATGCGGACGCCGGGGCTCGACGCCCGGGGCAACGCTCCACCGGGCGACCGTCGGGCCAGCGTGAGGGCGGTCCACGCGGTGCCCAACGACGCGACCCGGGCAGGGACCAGGCCCGGGACCAGCGCGGGGACCGGCGCGCCACTCGGGGGGAGCGCCCCCCGGGATCCGAGCGTCGCACCGTCGACCAGGAGACGTACGACGGGCCCCCGCTGCCGGAGGACGTCACCGGCAAGGAGCTGGATCGCTCCGTCCTTGCCCAGCTCAAGGGGCTGCCCGAGAAGCTGGCTGCCCGGGTCGCCCGACACCTGGTCGCGGCCGGACGGCTCCTCGACGAGGATCCCGAGACGGCGTACCGGCACACCCTGGCCGCCCGTGCGCGAGCGGCGCGGGTGGCGGTGGTGCGGGAGGCGGTCGGCGAGGCGGCCTACGCGGCCGGCCACTACGGCGAGGCGCTGGCGGAGCTGCGGGCCGCCCGGCGCATGAACGGCGCCCACGACTACCTGCCGCTGATGGCGGACTGCGAGCGGGCCCTGAAGCGACCCGAGCGCGCGCTGGAGCTGGCGCGCAGCCCGGCCGTCGCGGGGTTGGCGCCGGAGTCCCGGGCCGAGATGACCATCGTCGAGGCGGGTGCCCGGTTCGACCTCGGCGAGGTGGCCAGCGCCCTCCGGACCCTGGAGAGCGCGCCGCTGCGCAAGGACTCCCGGGCCGCCTGGGTGGTGCGGTTGCGCTACGCCTATGCCGACCTGCTCCTGCGCGCCGGTCGAGACGCCGAGGCGCTCGAGTGGTTCCACCGCACGGCCGGCATCGACGCGGACCAGGTCACCGACGCCGCCGAGCGCATCGAGGGGCTTGAGCGGGGCGGCAGCGCGTCGGGAGCCGGATCCGGTCCCCAGCGGTGATCGGACGCACGTGGTCCACCGACGACGCGGGGAGGCGACCCTTCGGAGGAAGCGCCGTCGAGACTGGCGCGAGGAGGTCGTCCATGGCACACGAGAAGACGTCGAGCGGAGCTGCGCCCCTGGAGTCGGTCAACGCGGTCCGTCTGCGCGGCAAGGTGACCACGCCGGCAGAGGAGCGCGAGCTGCCCAGCGGCACGGTGGTCGTCACCGTGCGGCTGTCGGTGCAGCGTGAGCCGTCCCCGATGACGAACGGGTCGCGACAGACCACCGACTGGGTCGACTGCGCCGCCTGGGGCGGCAAGGTCAGGCGCACCGTCGGCAGCTGGCGGACCGGCGACGTGGTGGAGGTCGAGGGGGCGTTGCGCCGCCGCTTCTCGCGAGCGGCCTCGGGCACGGCGACGCGGCTCGAGGTGGAGGTGCTCAGCGCCCGTCGGGTGCGCCGTCCCGACTCGCCGCAGCGCCGCCGTGCGCCCCGGGCGGTCGAGGTCGGCGTGCCGGGGGACGCGTGAGCCGGGAGTTCGAGGCGGGTGCCCGGCCCGATGCGGAGGAGGGACTGCTCGGCTCCTCCGAGCCGCTCCACCGGCGCTACGACGTCGCAATGCTCGACCTGGACGGCGTCGTCTACATCGGGCCGCGAGCCGTTCCCGGCGCCCCTGCACATCTCGCCGCCGTGCGGGAGGCGGGGGTGAGGCTGGCGTTCATCACGAACAACGCCGCCCGGCCACCGCGCGTCGTCGCCGACCACCTGACCGAGCTCGGTGTTCCCGCCGCGCCGGAGGACGTCGTCACGTCCGCCCAGGCGGCCGCCCGCCTGATGGCCCAGCGGCTGCCGGCAGGGGCGCCGGTCTTCGTCATCGGCGGTGAAGGCCTTTTCGAGGCACTGGACGAGCTCGGGCTCCGTGGCGTCCAGGCGCTGGAGGAGGAGCCGCAGGGCGTGGTGTCCGGATACGGCCCGGACCTGCGCTGGCGCACCGTCATCGACGGGGCCATCCTCGTGCGGCGGGGACTGCCGTGGGTCGCGTCGAACACCGACCTCACCGTGCCCACCCCGCACGGTCCGGGACCCGGCAACGGCGTCCTGGTGAAGGCGGTCGCGGACTACGCCGAGCGCACGCCCGACGTGGCCGGCAAGCCGCGGCCACCATTGCTCGAGGAGACGCTGAGGCGGGTGGGTGGCAGCCGGCCGCTCGTCGTGGGCGACCGGCTCGACACCGACATCGAGGGCGCCGTCGCGGTGGGCTACGACAGCCTCCTGGTGATGACCGGGGTCAGCGGTGTTGCCCAGCTGGTCGCAGCACCGGAGGGCGCGCGCCCGACCTACGTCTCGGCCACCCTCGCGGGGCTTCTCGAGGCTCATGGTGCCCCGGAGCGCGCCGGCGGCGAAGCCGGCGAGCCCGACTGGTACCTCGACGGGTGGCGCGGCTCGGTCACCGACGGATCTCTGACCGTCACCGGGAAGGGATCCGTCGACGACTGGTGGCGGCTCGTGGCCCGGGCCGCCTGGGCGTGGCGGGACGAGCACGGCGAGGTCGTGGGCGTCGCGGGACTCGCCGTACCGGACGGCTGAGCCTCGACCGGTCCAGCCGGTACCGTGGGAGGCGTGACGCTGACCGACCCGCCCACCCCCGACAACCTGGCGACCCAGCCTGTCGGGGAGCCGACGGGGCATCGCGAGGTCGACGCGGTGCTGGAGTCGCTGGTGGGGCTCTCCGGGCGCCCGGTGAGCGAGCACGTCGCCGTCTACGAGTCCGCCTCGGCGGCACTTCGAGACGCACTCTCCGGCGCCGTCGGACCCACCCCGGCCTGAGCGGCGCGCCCCGCGCCGTGCCCCGACGACTTCGCCTCGACGCCGAGCTCGTACGACGCCGCCTGGCCCGCTCCCGCGAGCACGCGGCGGACCTGGTGCACGCCGGGCGGGTGCGGGTGGCCGGCGCGGTGGCCGGCAAGCCGGCCACCGGCGTGACCACGGACGTGCCGATCGTGGTGGTCGAGGACCCCGCGACCCCCGACTACGTGTCCCGGGGGGGACACAAGCTGGCCGGGGCGCTGGCCGCCGTCGAGCCGCTGGGACTCCAGGTGACGGGTCGTCGTTGCCTCGACGCCGGCGCGTCGACCGGTGGCTTCACCGACGTCCTGCTGCGGGCCGGCGCCGGTGAGGTGCTGGCCGTCGATGTCGGCTACGGACAGCTGGCCTGGCGGCTGCGGCAGGACCCCCGGGTGGTGGTCCACGACCGCACCAACATCCGTGACCTCACCGTCGAGACGCTGGGTGGCCGTGTGGATGTCGTGGTCGGTGACCTGTCCTTCATCTCGCTGCGGCTGGTGCTCGACGCCCTGCTCGGGGTCTGCCGACCCACCGCAGACCTGCTGCTCATGGTCAAGCCGCAGTTCGAGGTCGGCAAGGACCGGGTCGGCAAGGGCGGCGTCGTACGCGACCCGGGGCTGCGTGTCCAGGCCGTCGAGGGCGTGGCGGAGGCAGCGGCCACCCGAGGCTGGGGAGCGCAGGCGGTGACCACCAGCCCGCTGCCCGGACCGTCGGGGAACGTCGAGTACTTCCTCTGGCTCCGGCGGGGCGAGCCCGCGGTCGGAGTCGACGACATCGAGGCGGAGGTGGCTCGTGCCGGGTCGCCGGGGGTGCCGGGTGAGAGGGTGGACCCGTGAGCGCTACGACCGATGCCGAGCCCGTCGCCGGGCCGGATCGCCGGGTGTTCCTCCTCGTCAACACGCGGCGGCCGAAGGCGTGCGAGGTCTCGTCCCAGTTCTGCCGGGCGCTCACTGCAGCCGGGATCACGGTCCGCTTCCTCGAGGAGGACGCCGAAGCGCTCGGCGAGGTGTGCGACGGGCTCGTGGAGGTCGTGCCCGCCTCGCCCCAGGCCGCAGCGGGCTGCGAGGTCGTCGTCGTGGTCGGCGGCGACGGCACGATCCTCAGGGCCGCCGAGCTGGCCCGGGAGTCCGGGACACCCGTCCTCGGCATCAACCTCGGCCACGTCGGGTTCCTGGCCGAGGCCGACCGCGAGGACGTCGAGCTGACCATCGCCGCGATCGTCGACCGGCGCTACCGCGCGGAGGAGCGGCTGACCGTCGACGTCGCGGTCTTCCGCGACAACGAGCAGGTCGCCTCCACCTGGGCGCTCAACGAGGCGAGCGTCGAGAAGGCGTCCCGGGAGCGGATGATCGAGGTGGTCGTCGAGGTCGACGGCCGGCCCCTGTCCCGGTGGGGCTGTGACGGGGTGGTGTGCTCGACCCCGACCGGGTCCACGGCGTACAACTTCTCGGCCGGCGGGCCGATCGTGTGGCCCGAGGTCGAGGCGCTCCTCCTGGTGCCGATCTCCGCGCACGCCCTGTTCGCACGCCCGATGGTCGTGGCACCGACCTCGATGCTGGCGGTCGAGCTCATCGAGGGCACCGACGGCGCGGGGGTGCTGTGGTGCGACGGCCGGCGGACCGTTGACCTTCCGCCGGGGGCGCGCATCGAGGTACGCCGCGGGCATGCCCCGGTCCGGCTGGCCAGGCTGCACGAGGCGCCGTTCACCGACCGGCTCGTCGCGAAGTTCGAGCTGCCGGTGGCCGGCTGGCGCGGGTCGGCGGAGCGGAAGTGGGGACGACGCGACGATGATTGAGGAGCTGCGCATCCACGGGCTCGGGGTCATCGAGGAGTCGGTGCTGGAGCTCGGGCCCGGGTTCACCGCGATCACCGGTGAGACGGGGGCCGGCAAGACGATGGTGGTGACGGCGCTCGGGCTGCTCCTCGGGGGGCGTGCCGACTCCGGAGCCGTGCGCACCGGTGCCACCCGGGCCCGGGTGGAAGGCGTGCTCCAGGTGTCCGACCTGGACGACGACGCGGGCGCCGACGTCGCCGCCGTCCTCGACGAGGTCGGCGGCGACGTCGAGGAGGGCCGGCTGCTGCTGGCCCGCCAGGTGTCGACGGAGGGTCGCTCCCGCGGCTACGCCGGCGGGGTCGGGGTCCCGGCCGCCACGCTGGACCGGCTCGGCGCCTCCCTCGTCGCCGTCCACGGCCAGTCCGACCAGCACCGGCTGCTGCTGCCCGGCGCCCAGCGGGAGGCGCTCGACCGGTTCGCCGGCGCTGAGGCGCTGGGGCTGCGCGACCGCTTCGCCGCGGCCTACGAGACCCTCAGAGCGACCGACAAGGAGCTCGGCGACGTGGTCGCCAGCGCACGGGAGCGGGCGCGCGAGGCCGACCTGCTCCGGTTCGGGCTCGAGGAGGTCGAGCGGGTCTCGCCCGCGCCGGGGGAGGACGTCGAGCTCGCGGCTGAGGAGAGCCGGCTGGGGTTCGCCGACACCCTCCGCACGGCCGCGGAGCAGGCGCGGGCCGCTCTCTCCTCCGACGACGGCGGGCCCGACGCGCTCGGCAGCGTCGCGGCTGCCAGGCGGCTCCTCGAGGGGGTGCAGGAGCACGACCCCCAGGCGGAGGAGCTGGCCGGGCGGCTGGCGGAGCTCAGCTACCTGCTCTCGGACCTCGCAGCCGACGTCTCGTCGTATGCCAGCGGGCTCGACACCGACCCCGTCCGGCTGGCAGCGGTGTCAGAGCGACGGGCGGCGCTCTCGGGGTTGTTGCGGAAGTACGGCGCCTCCATCGACGAGGTGCTCGCCTGGGCGGCGACGAATGCCGGCCGGCTCCTCGAGCTCGACGACACCGATGCGGTCGTGTCGCGGCTCGAGGCGCGTCGTGACGAGCTCCTGACCGAGCTGGCCACGGTCGGGCAGGAGCTGTCCCGGATGCGGACCGAGGCGGCCTCCCGGCTCGGGGCGGCGGTCACCGAGGAGCTGCAGGCACTCGCGATGCCGCACGCCCGGATGTCCGTCGCGGTGACCCAGGTGCCCGGAGAGCGCGGCACCGCGCCGACGGTCCCCGTGGGGGACCGCCGCCTGCGGATGACGGCCGCCGGGCTCGATGAGGTCGAGCTGCTGCTCGCCGCGAACGTCGGTGGGGAACCACGTCCGCTGGGCAAGGGCGCGTCCGGCGGTGAGCTCTCCCGGGTCATGCTGGCGCTCGAGGTGGCCCTGGCCGGCACCGACCCCGTGCCCACGCTCGTCTTCGACGAGGTCGACGCCGGCGTCGGGGGCAAGGCGGCCGTCGAGGTCGGCCGACGGCTGTCGATGCTGGCGCGAGACGCCCAGGTGCTGGTCGTCACCCACCTCCCGCAGGTGGCGGCGTTCGCCGACCGGCACGTCGTCGTCGCCAAGGCCGAGGACGGCCGGGTGACCACCTCGGGGCTCGACGTCCTCGACGACGAGGGCCGGGTCCGGGAGCTCTCCCGGATGCTCGCGGGGCTCGAGGACTCCGCGACCGCCCGCGCCCATGCCGAGGAGCTGCTCGCCTCCGCCCGAGGCCGGGCGCGCTGACCGACTGCCGCTGAGGCGGTGCGTGGCGCCGTCCTGACGCGCTGGCCGGACGGCGGCCCGCCTCCCCGGATCCGCGGACGTCGCGTGTCACGATGTCGCGGTCATGAGGGTCTTCTCCCGCCGTGGGACCGCCGCCACCGGCGCCGAGGCCGCCGGCACCGTCCGGGTGGACCGACGCCTCGGCGGCGTGCTGCGCAAGTGCCATGCCGGTGACGTGGCGGTCCTCGACCACCTCGACCTCGACCGGTCCCAGGCCGAGGCCCTGCTGGAGCGAGGGGTCACGGCGGTCGTGAACGCCTCTCCCTTCATCTCCGGGCGCTACCCGAACCTCGGCCCCGAGCTCCTGGTCCGATCCGGGGTGCTGCTCGTCGACGAGGTCGGCCCCGGCGTCTTCGACCGGCTCAAGGACGGCCACCGCGTCCGGATCGCCGACGGTGAGATCTACCTGCGCGACAGGACCGTCGCGACCGGGCGCCGGCTCACCCTCGAGGACGTCCAGCAGCAGATGGACGGCGCTCGCGGCGGGCTGACCACGCAGCTGGAGAGCCTCACCCACAACACCGCCGAGTTCCTGCGTCGAGAGCCCGACCTGCTTCTCCACGGCACCGGCGTCCCGGACCTGGACGTCACGATGGCCGGGCGGCCGGTGGTCGTGGTGGCCCGGGGCTTCGACCACGAGGCAGACCTCCGGCGGCTGCACCGCTTCATCAGCGAGCAGAAGCCGGTGCTCGTCGGGGTCGACGCGGGCGCCGACCTCCTGCTGGCCGCACGACTGCGCCCGGACGTGGTCGTCATCGGTGAGGAGGGCTTCGCCGACGCCGGGACGGGAGAAGGGCGCGCCGTGTCCGACCGCGCCCTGACCCGGGCCCGGGAGGTGGTCCTCCACACCGACAGGTCCGAGCGGCTCCCCGGGGCAGAGCGGCTCGACCGGCTCGGCGTACGACCCCGGCGGATCGCCGCCGACGGCACCACCGAGGACATCGCCCTGCTGATCGCCGACCTCAGGGGCGCTTCGCTCATCGTGCTCGTCGGCACCCACGCCACGCTCGACGAGTTCCTCGACCGGCAGCGCCGCGGGCTGGCGTCGACCTTCCTGACGCGGCTGCGCGTCGGTCCGCGGCTGGTGGACGCCCGCAGCGTGCCCACGCTGTACGGCGGAGGTGCCCGGCTGTGGCACGCGGCCCTGGTGCTGCTCGCGGGGCTCCTCGCGATCATCGCCGCCATCGCCGTGACGCCGACGGGGAGCGAGTGGTTCGACTCGTTCCAGGACGCGCTCGCCCGTCTCGTCGACGACCTGCAGAGGATGCTCACGTGATCACGTTCCGCTACCACGTCATCTCGATCGTGGCGGTCTTCCTGGCGCTGGCCGTCGGCGTGCTGCTGGGCAGCGGTCCGCTGCACGCCGAGGACAACACCGTCGAGGAGCCGAAGAAGGACAGGCGACTGGCGGTGGCACAGGCACGGGCGGCGTCGTTGGAGGAGTCCCTCGGATTCTCCGACGCCTACGCCCGGGGGACGGCCGAACGCGTGGTCGCCGACCGGCTGACGGACCGGGCGGTGACGCTCGTGACGCTGCCCGGCGCGGACCAGGCCGTGACGACCGAGGTCGCCGACGCGGTGGCGCTCTCCGGTGGCACCGTGACCGCGCGTGTCGCGGTGGCAGAGAAGCTCCTCGACGTCGCCCACCGTCAGCTGGTCGCCGAGCTGGCGACCCAGATGCAGCCGGCGGCGGAGGTGACGGTCCCGGTGGACGGCACCGGCTACGAACGGATGGCGGCCCTCCTGGCGCACGCGGTGACGGCCAAGGAGGCGGAAGGCGCCGCTGTCGACGCGGGCGGGACGACCGTGCTCGCCGGCCTGGACACCGCAGGACTGGCGGCCACCGACGGCGAGGTCGACCGACGGGGGAGCCTGGTGGTCGTCGTCAGCGGTGACCCCTACGGGCCCGACGACGAGCGCAGGGGGGCGGGGGAGATCCTTGCGGCCCTCCTCACCGGTCTCGATGCCGGCAGCGACGGGTTGGTGCTCACCGGCCCCGCCTCGGCGGCCGCCGACGACGGGCTGGTCGGGGCGGTCCGGACCGACCCTGCCGCGGCGAAGGTGGTCTCCACGGTCGACGTGGCGGACCGGCCGGCCGGCGCCGCGGTGGCCGTGCTCGCGATGGCCGGCGAGGCGACGGGCACCTCGGGCCACTTCGGGTCCCGAACCTCCCCCGACGGCGCGGTGCCGCCGCTCTAGCCGACCCGGGCCGGTGGGACACCCAGCGCGACACCCGATGCGGGTTCCCACTAATCACTGCGGTCTTGCTAGCCTAGAAACCCGTGGACGGCGGCTCTGCGCCGCACACTCGATCTCCACGGGAGTCCTCTTGGCCGCAGCCCTGAACAACACTCAGGACACCAAGCACGTCTTCGTCACCGGCGGCGTCGCCTCGTCCCTCGGCAAGGGGCTGACCGCCTCCTCGCTCGGCAGCCTGCTGAAGGCACGCGGTCTGCGGGTCACGATGCAGAAGCTCGACCCCTACCTCAACGTCGACCCCGGGACGATGAACCCGTTCCAGCACGGCGAGGTGTTCGTCACCGACGACGGTGCGGAGACCGACCTCGACGTGGGTCACTACGAGCGGTTCCTCGACACGGACCTGTCGGGCATCGCGAACGTCACCACCGGTCAGGTGTACGCCACGGTGATCGCCAAGGAGCGACGCGGCGACTACCTCGGGGACACGGTCCAGGTCATCCCGCACATCACGAACGAGATCAAGGACCGCATCCGGGGAATGGGCGGGTCCGGCCCCGACGGCAACCGGGTCGACGTCGTGATCACCGAGATCGGCGGCACCGTCGGCGACATCGAGTCGTTGCCGTTCCTCGAGGCGGCCCGCCAGGTCCGCCACGACGTCGGCCGGGACAACTGCTTCTTCCTGCACGTGTCGCTGGTGCCCTACATCGGCCCCTCCGGGGAGCTGAAGACCAAGCCGACTCAGCACTCGGTGGCCGCCCTGCGATCGATCGGGCCC
>CADCUI010000024.1 GCA_902805845.1 uncultured Nocardioidaceae bacterium | reverse complement strand
TGAACGCTCGAGAGGGCGAGGAAGTACGCCGGGCGCTGGGCCGTGGTGGGGTGAGCGGAGTCGAGCTGGGTGACGGCCGGGTGATCGACTGCGACCTGCTCGTGACCTCCACCGGCTGGACCGCGCCCACTTCCCTGCTCAACATGGCAGGCGACCGGCCGTGGTACGACGCCTCCGCGGCGAGGTTCCGGCCGAGCGAGGACCTGCCGGAGACCGTCCTGGCCGCCGGCGGCCTCGTGGGCGACGGGACCGTCGAGGAGCTGGTGGCGCACGGCAGGGCAGTCGGCGCGGCAGCGGCCGCCCGCGCGGGTTCGGGCACGGCGTCCCTTCCCAGTCCGTTGTCCGCAGCTCCGCACCCGGCGCTGTTCCGGGCCTCGACGCACGGCATGGTCGACTTCTCCGAGGACGTCTCCTCGAAGGACATCTACGACGCCGCGCGAGAGGGCTACGACTCCAGCGAGCTGGTGAAGCGGTACACCACAGCCACCATGGGTCCTGCACAAGGCAAGCTCGAGACGGTGAACACCGTCGCGGTCCTGGCCGAGGCCACCGGGCGCAGCATCGAAGAGCTCGGCACCACCGTGTGGCGCCCGCCGTACGTGCCCGTGACGTTGGGGGCGCTGGCCGGTCGCAAGCTGGAACCGGTACGGGTCACGCCGATGCACGCCTGGCATCAAGAAGAGGGCGCGCGACCACTCGTGGCCGGGCAGTGGATCCGACCGGACCACTACGGGGACCCCGCCGCAGAGGTACGTCGTGTGCGCGAACGAGTCGGCCTCATCGACGTCACGCCGCTGGGAAAGCTCGATCTTCGTGGCCCCGACGTCCCCGAGCTGCTCAACGCGGTCTACGTCAACAAGTGGTCCAAGCTGGCGATCGGCTCGGTCCGCTACGGCGTCATGTGCGCCGAGGACGGCGTGGTCATGGACGACGGCGTCACCGCGCGGCTGGGGGACGACCACTACCTGATGACGACCACCTCCACCGGCGCCGCTGCGGTGTGGGAGCACCTCGAGAGCTGGTTGCAGACCGAGCAGCCCACGTGGCGCGTCCACATCACCCCGCGCACCACCTACTACGCCAGCATCAACGTGGCCGGGCCGCAGTCTCGACAGCTGCTGAGCCGGCTCGTGGAGGGAGTGGACCTCTCCGCGGACGCCTTCCCCTACATGCAGGCGCGGGAGGCAACGGTTGCCGGGGTAGCGGACTGTGTCCTGCTGCGGATCGGCTTCACCGGGGAGCTGAGCTTCGAGATCCATGTGCCGGCGTCGTACGGGCTGCACGTGTGGGAGGCGCTGCTCGCCTCCGGCCGCGACCTGGGAGTCGGTCCCTTCGGCGTCGAGGCGCAGCGGATCCTTCGGCTCGAGAAGGGTCATCTGATCGTGGCGCAGGACACCGACGGGCTCACCCGGGCCTACGACGCGGGGCTGGACGGCATGGTGAGGCTGGACAAGCCTGACTTCGTCGGTCGCCCCGAGCTGGTGTTCCAGCAGCAGCGCGGAGCAACGACGCGGCTGGTGGGACTGCAGCCCGTCGACGCCGGCGTCGTCCCCCCGGAAGCCAGCCAGATCGTGCGCGACGGCAAGCACATCGTCGGCCGGGTGACCAGCAGTCGGATGTCACCGACCTTGGGGCGCTCCATCTGCCTGGCAGCCATCGAAGCCGGCGAGGCGCGTGTGGGGTCGCGAGTCACGATCCTGCTCGAGGATGGCCGACCGCTCGAGGCGACCGTCACCGAGGCCGCGCACTTCGATCCCGAAGGACGTCGACTCCGTGCCTGACATCGTGCCCGACATGCCTGTGGCCCGCAGCCCGATCCGACCCGCCCCTCCGACCGAGGTCCGCGACGGCTGGGAGGTCTCGCTGCGGCGCGCCCATGGCAGGCTCCGGCTGGCGGACTGGTCACCGCTGACCAAGGTGCTCGTGCACGCCAGAGCCGAGGGCCGGCTCGCGGCCGGGCTCGGCGTACCGCTCGGACACGCCCTGACCGACAGCCACGGAACGCTGGTCGTCGGCTCGGGTCCCGGGGAATGGCTGCTGCTCGGCCCGCCGCAGAGTCTGGACTCGGTGACGAGCCGGCTTCACACCTCCGACGACGACTGGGTCTCGGTCGTCGACATGACACACGGGCGGGCGCTGGTCCGCCTGACCGGCGCCGATGCCGCGGGGGTGCTGGCGAAGGTGTGTGCGATCGACTTGTCCGACGACGTGACCCCGGACGGTACGGCGTTCCGCAGCTCGGTGGCCAAGGTGGCTGCCGAGGTCGTCCGCGACGACGAACGGGGCGCGGGCACGGGCACGGGCTCGGGCTCGGCCGAGCGGTCGTACCTGGTGCACTGCGAGCGCTCGGTGGGGCAGTACCTCTTCGATGCGATCCTCGACGCCGGCCGCGAGTTCGACATCCAGGTCGATGGCTTCCGATTTGCCAGAGGGCAACCGGTCTAGCATCGCTACGTGACGATGACGAAAGCGAACCGCGTTGCAGCGGTCGAGCCGGCCGAGGGGGACGGGCTGCGGGCGGCTGGCGCGCTCTTCCACGGGTTCAGTGACCCGTCCAGGTTGGTGATCCTGCGCCACCTCGCGCTGGGCGAGCACCGCGTGGTGGACCTGACCGAGCACCTCGGCCTGGCGCAGAGCACCGTGTCCAAGCACCTGGCGTGCCTGCGCGAGTGCGGGTTGGTCTCGGTCCGGCCTCAAGGGCGCGCCTCGATGTTCGCGCTCACGCACCCTGAGGCCTTGGCGCGGGTGTGGTCGGCTGCGGAGCATCTGCTGGAGCTCACCGGCGACGCCGTCGCGCTCTGCCCCACCTATGGCACGGAAACGCTGAGGGACAAGGCATGACCGTCAACCGCTCGGAAGGTCGACGCGGCAGCGCGGAGCAGGTCACCGGCCATCGCCATCCGAAGGTGCAGGATGCTGATGAGCGAGCTCGGCTCGGCCGACGAGCCCAGCTCCTGGCCGGCGCCTCGGTCACCTACAACGTGGTGGAAGCGATCATCGCGGTCGGGGCCGGCCTCGCCGCCGGGTCGGTTGCCCTCGTCGGGTTCGGGCTCGACTCGGTGGTCGAGGTCTCCAGTGGGCTGATCGTCCTCTGGCAGTTCCGTCACGCGATCCCCGAGGAACGCGAGCGCCAGGCACTCCGCCTGATGGCGGTGTCGTTCTTCGCACTGGCCGGCTACGTCGCGATCGAGTCGGTCCGGGCGTTCCTCACGGGACACGACCCCCACTCGTCCCCGATCGGGATCGGACTGGCGACCGCCTCCCTTGTCGTCATGCCGTTCCTCTCCTGGGCACAGCGTCGCACCGGCCGACGGCTCGGCTCGAACGCCGTCGTCGCGGACTCGACCCAGACCTTGCTGTGCACCTACCTGTCCGGCGTCCTCCTCCTCGGGTTGCTGCTGAACGCCACGCTGGGGTGGTCATGGGCCGACCCCCTTGCAGGTCTCGTCATCGCTGGTGTCGCCGTCAAGGAGGGGCTGCAGGCCTGGCGGGGCGAGGCCTGTTGCTCACCCACGTCGAGCGCCGCTCCCGGCTGCTGTGGCGACGACGACGGCGCCCACGGGTGCTGCGCGGGCTCGATCGAGGCTCGGTCGATGCCGTGACCTCGCCGGGCCCGAGCCGGTGCCTGTCACCGGGGAGCACCGGGGCGAGGGGGCACACCAGCGTCACAGCGGCCACATCGGGAGAGCGGTCATGGTGTCTGCGGTAGTTCGCCGCCGGTCGGTCGACGCCATCCCGTGGGTGGTGCTCGTCGTGCTGATCGGTGTGGACACCGCCAGCACCGGGATCGTCATCAGCGGGGCCTATCCCACGGCCGCCGTCGTGGCCAGCACCATGGCGTCAGTCCGACGCACGGCGTACGTGGCCGCGTCCTCGGTGGCGTTCGCCGGGCTGTCGGTGCTGTGGAACGACTACCAGGGGCCCGGGGAGTTCTGGCTCCGGTTCGCACTCAGCGCCGCCCTCGCCGTCGTCGCGGTGCTGTCCGCGCTCGTCCGGGTACGGCGGGAAGAAGCGCTGGCGAACATGACGGTGATCGCCGAGACCGTCCAGCAAGCGGTGCTCCGGACCATCCCGAGCCAGGTGGGAGCCCTCGGGTTCGCCACGCAGTACCAATCCGCAACCAGTGCGGCGCTCGTCGGCGGGGATCTCTTCGAGGTGGCCCAGACCGGGCACGGCGTACGGGTGATCCTCGGCGACGTGCGAGGCAAGGGGATGGAGGCCGTTCAGCTGGCGGCCACCGTCCTGGCCGCCTTCCGACGGGCGGCGTTCTCCCAGGAGCAGCTCACCGGTGTCGCGACCGAGATCGACATGGTCGTGAGGGCAGTGGCGGGCGACGAGGACTTCGTCACGGCGATCCTCTGCCAGTTCACCGCCGGGGGGCAGATCACGGTGGTCAACCGCGGGCACCACCCCCCGCTCCTGATACCGCCCGCGTCGGCGAGCGCGAGCTTTCTCGACACGGGAGACCCCCAGCCCCCACTCGGCCTGGGAAGCGTCAGCCACAGCATGGAGCTGACCTGGCCCCCCCAGGCACGGTTGCTGCTGTACACCGACGGGCTGGTCGAGGCCCGTGACCGCAAGGGCACGTTCTTCCCCCTCGAGAGCAAGGCCCCGACCCTCGCCACAGGTGAGCTCGGGGCGGTACTGGCGGGGCTGATTGCAGGGGTCCAGGAGTTCACCCGCTACGAGTCCACCGACGACATCGCGCTCATGCTGGTCGAGAACCGGGACCCTGCATCGCCGTCAGAGCCGGCGCCGCCTGCTTGAGCGCGGTCCGGGCGTCACGTCTCGTCGTCGACCCCCCGAGTTCTTCCCTGAGCTCTGCGTCGCGCCGGACGCATGACTGCCGCTGAACAGGTGGTCCTCGTGGCCGCTTGGCCGGCCCCGCCGCCGCGGCGGTACGAGGCTGCCGACACGACGAGCGACAGGAGGTCATGGGGTCGCACTCCGACCGCCCAGACACACGTGGGGCGTGCTCTCGTCCGGCGGCTCCGCGATCACCTAACCTGACCTGCGACCGAGGAGCGGGGACGGCTGACGGATGACTGACGAGCACACCGACGAGCACACCAACGGGGGCCCTCGCCACGGCTCCGTGCCCGCGGGGCGTGATGTCATCCCCTTCCGTGAGGCAGTCCGCGCCTGGGCGGGCATCTCGCTGCAGACCTTCGGCGGACCGGCCGGGCAGATCGCGGTGATGCAGCGCACGCTGGTCGAGGAGAGACGCTGGATCGGGCAGCGCCGGTTCCTGCACGCCCTGTCCTACTGCACGCTCCTGCCCGGCCCCGAGGCGCAGCAGCTGGCGATCTACGTGGGGTGGCTGCTCAACGGGCTGCGGGGCGGCCTCGCGGCGGGCATCCTGTTCGTCCTTCCCGGCGTGGTCGCGCTCCTCGGGTTGTCGGCGGTGTACGTCGTGGCGGGGGAGACCACCCTGGTCGCCGCCGTCTTCGCCGGGCTCGCGCCCGCGGTTCTCGCGATCGTCGCCCAGGCGGTGGTGCGGGTGGGTGGCAAGGCGCTGGGACACCCTGCCCTGACGGGCCTTGCGGTCGTCGCCTTCCTCGCCCTCGCAGTCTTCGGGGTGCCGTTCCCCGTCGTGGTCGCGGCTGCGGCGGCCGCGGGCTGGGCCCTGGGGCGGTGGGCTCCTCAGACGATGCGCCGGCCCGCCGGCCACGGCGCGGACGGCGACGCGCCGCCGCCGCTGGTGCCCGACGACGCGCTCCATCAGGAGCGCCCCAGCCGCCGGCATGCGGTCACCGTGGTGCTCATCGGTCTGGTGGCGTGGGGTGTCCCGGTCGCGACGGTCGCGCTGGTGACCGGAGCGGACAGCATCTTCACCGACCAGGCGCTGTTCTTCTCCGGAGCCGCCTTGGTGACCTTCGGCGGTGCCTATGCGGTGCTCGCCTACGTGGCCCAGCAGGCCGTCGAGGTCTACGGCTGGCTGGCGCCGGGCGAGATGGTTCGCGGCCTCGCGCTTGCCGAGACCACCCCGGGGCCGCTGATCATGGTGGTGCAGTTCGTCGCCTTCGTCGGTGCCTACCGGCAGCCGGGCACCCTGGACCCGTGGCTCGCCGCACTCCTGGCAGCGCTGCTGACCACCTGGGTCACCTTCGTGCCCTGTTTCGTCTTCGTCTTCGTGGGGGCGCCCTACGTCGAGCGGCTGCGTGGCAACCACGCGCTGTCCGCGGCGCTCACGGGGATCACCGCCGCGGTCGTGGGCGTGATCACCAACCTGGCGGTGTTCTTCGCGTTGCACACGCTCTTCAGCGACGTGGAGGGCCTCGACTGGGGTCCTGTCGAGCTCCTGGTCCCGGACCCGACGACCTTCCGCCCGCTGGCGCTGGGCATCGCGTGCGCGGCGGCGTTCCTCTTGTTCCGGCTGAGGTGGTCCGTCCTGCGGACGCTCGCAGCATGCGCAGCCCTCGGTGTGCTGACCGCGGTGCCCCAGCTGGTGAGCTAGACGATGATCTCCTGGTGGCTCGGGCCGGGACGTCTGTGGGCCGGATCACCCGGGCTCCTGGCCCGATCGACTTGCATCTGCTTACATTTGTGAGCACGGTGGAGGACATGGGCGGTGAAGGACTGGTCGGCAAGGCAGTCGGGGGGCTCGGTGACTACCTCCGGGAGCAGCGAGTCACAGCTGCCCTGTCGTTGCGGGAGCTCGCCGAGCAGTCGGGGGTGTCCAACCCCTACCTGAGCATGATCGAGCGCGGCGTCCGCAGGCCGTCGGCGCAGGTGCTCCACCAGATCGCGAAGGCGTTGCAGATCTCGGCCGAGCAGCTCTACGTGCGGGCGGGCCTCATCGACCTCGACGAGAACGACGCCGAGGGCGGCTCGTTCATGGTGGCCGTCCTCAACGACGCCCGCCTGACCGAGCAGCAGAAGCAGTCGCTGCTCGAGATCTACGCGTCGTACGTCGCCCTGCCAGCCTGACTGACTGCCTGAGACGAGGCACGAGTCGACACACCGTCGTCGAACAGCAGACACCGCACCCGGCCCCGGCCGGGTGGACAACCGAAGGAGAACCGCATGGCAGACACGAAGTTCGACATCAAGGGCGAGGTGGTCCGCCCGCTGTACGCGTACGTCGGGGTCACCGACCGCGCTGTGGAGGTCGTCCGCGACTCGGTCACCGAGTGGCAGAAGCGGCTCGCCGGAGTCCAGAAGGACGTCCAGGCTCGCGTCGCGGAGGTGCAGAGGAGTGTCACCGAGCTCGAGCTGGAGCCCAAGGCGCTGCGCGGCCAGGCGACCACGATCGTGAACGGCCGGGTCGAGGCGATCTCCAAGGACGCTCAGGCCGGTCGTGCCGCGGTCGAGGCCCGGGTCGCGGAGCTCCAGGACCGGGTCCGGACGCTACTGAAGGGCAGCGAGGCGACCTACGACGAGCTGGTTCTGCGTGGGGAGACCCTCGTGGAGAGGATCCGTCGCCAGGAGTCGACCCAGCAGGCCACGAGTGCGGCCGAGACCTCGGCCTCGAAGGCCAGGACGACGCGCACCCAGGCGACCAAGTCCGCCAAGTCGACCGCCACGACCGCGCAGCGCTCGGCGAAGAGCACCGCCAAGACGGCTGAGCGTGCCGCCAAGTCGACGACCGCCGCGGCCCGCAAGGACACGCGCGCGCCGCAGAGCAGCGCCAAGGCGACCGCCTCCACCGCGAAGCGGGCTGCCAAGTCCGCCACCAAGGCGGCCGGCGAGGGCGCCAAGAAGGTCGGCGACTGACGTCGTCTCCTAGGTCGTGGGGCCACCTCGACGTGCAGCCTGCCCCCTCAACCGCCGGTCTCAGGCCGGCCACGGGAGGGTTGCACGTCGAGATGGCCGCCCGGAGGACGTCACCCCGTTGGGTGAGCGGCCGGAGGCCGGCGTGGTTACTGTCACGACCATCCGCTCCGCGCGATGAAGGACCACGATGAAGCTCTCCACCCCGCTGATGTACGACGGGAACCCGCGGGCGGCCGCTGACGCCGTGGCTGCCCTGGAGCGGGCCGGGCTCGACGTGGTGTGGGTGGCCGAGGCCTACGGGTTCGACTCGCCGACCCTGATGGGCTACCTGGCCGCGCGCACCGAGCGGGTCGAGATCGGCGCCGCCATCCTCAACATCTACTCGCGGACACCGGCGCTGCTCGCCCAGACCGCAGCCGGGCTCGACAACGTCTCCGGAGGCCGGGCGATCCTCGGCCTGGGCGCCAGCGGTCCCCAGGTGATCGAGGGCTGGCACGGGCTGCCCTACGACAGACCGGTGGGGCGCACCCGCGAGGTCGTGGACATCGTCCGCCGGGCGCTACGGCGGGAGGTCCTCACCAACGACGGCATCCTCACGCTGCCGCTGCCCGAAGGGCAGGGGACGGGTCTGGGCAAGCCGCTGAAGCTGCTGACCAGGCCCGAGCGGTCCGACGTACCGATCTGGATCGCCAGCCTGGGCATGAAGAGCGTGCAGGCCACCGCCGAGTACGCCGATGGCTGGCTGCCGCACCTCTATGCGCCCGAGCTCGCCGGCAAGGTCTGGGGCGACGCGCTCGCCGCCGGTGCGGCCAAGCGGTCACCCGGCCTGGGACCGCTGCAGGTCGCGGCCGGAGGCCTGGTCGCCATCGGCGAGGACGTCAAGGGGATGCTCGACCTTGCCCGGCCGATGTTCGCCCTCTACGTCGGAGGCATGGGGGCCAAGGGGAAGAACTTCTACAACGACCTCCTGCGCGAGTACGGCTACGAGAAGGAGGCCGAGGAGATCCAGGACCTCTACCTGGCGGGCAAGAAGGACCAGGCTGCCGCCCTGGTGCCCGACGACCTGCTCGAGATGTGCAACCTGGTCGGCCCGGCGTCCTACGTCCGGGAGCGGATCGCGGCGTTCCGGGAGTCGGGGGTGACCCACCTGAACGTCGTACCGGCGACCGAGGACCCGGCCGCCACGGTCGCCCAGCTGAAGGACTGGACGCGCTGAGGACGAGGCGTCGGACACCGGGTAGGCCCTAGGTCCCGGTCGTGAGGGCGAATGGCACCATTAGGTCCTATGTATCCCTTTTGTGGTAGCGAGGCCCGGTTCATGGTCTCGATACTCGACGCATGGAGCTTCTGGACTACCGCAAGATGAGGACCGGCATCCAGCTCAACGCGGTGCCGGCCGGATCCGACGACGTCCGGCCCGTCGCGGAGCGGCTGCGCGACAGCCTGGCCGCGACCGGGCTGTTCGGTGACGTCGAGGTCGACGTCACCGACAACGCCGACGCCCTCGTCATCGCGATGTGCACGTTCCCCGAGGGGATGAGCGCCGGGCGGCTCGCGCACTGGCTCGAGCAGCTGTGGCAGCAGCGGCTGAGCGACTCCTGCTGGGAGGCGCACGCCACGCTCGTCGACGACGACCAGGTCGAGTTCCTCGGCGCCACCAAGGTGAGCGTCGACGGCCACTACCTCACCCTCCACGTCGTCGCCCAGCGCGGCGCCATCCCCGCTCAGCGCACCGCTGCCGAGTGACGAGGGCTCGACCAGGCACTCGGTGGTCGACACGTTGCCGCCGGTCGCCTTCGACCTCGGGCTGCCCGGCTGGGCGCCGACGCTCGAGCGCCGAGGTGTGGGACTCCCGCGACCGGCTCGTCGCGCAGTCGCGGCAGCTGGCGCGGGCACCGCGGAGCTGAGCCCGGAGACGTCGCCTTCTCAGGTGAAGCGTGATCGGTCCAGGGCCAGGACCAGCCGCTGACGTGGGTACTCGGTCTGGGTCCAGAGCTGGTCGGCGGCGGGCCAGTGGCACAGGTCCTCGGGCCCGGGCGGCAGCACCCGGTCGAAGCGCAGCAGGCTGCCGGGATCTCCCACCCAGATGCTGCCCCGACCGTGCAGCCCCGCACTCGTCGTCACGTGGAGGCGGCCTCCGACGCGCACCGCGCCCTGCATGCGCTCCACGCCTTCACCCGGCAGCAGGGTGGCGCTGCTCACGCCGTCGTCGTCGGCGGTCGGCAGGCCGGTGCTCGGGTCGAGGTCATAGGTGAGGAACCGCCGGCTCTGGTCCTTGCGGGCGTACTCACCGGCGAGCAGCCGGTGGCCGCTCAGCGACCGCTCCAGGGACAGGAACGAGTAGCGGAAAGCATGCGTGCCCTCGGCACGCGAGCGGTGGACGAAGCGGACCGGCAGCACGTAGCGGTGGCCGAAGCCGGCCATCCCCCCGCGCGGTAGCCGTCCCAGCAGATCCGGCTGGTCGGTGTCCGGCACCGCGACGATGTCGTCGAGCGCGAAGGTGAGAAAGCCCTTGTGCGTCGCGGCGACGTGGAGGTGCGGCCCGTGCCAGGTCAGGCCGCCGGCGTGAGCGCGCACCGGCCGCAGCTGCACCCCTCCGTCGTCGTCCAGGACAGCGGTCACCAGCAGCACGTGCCGGTAGTACACGCGCGACGGGTCGGTCACGTCGGCCACCGTGATCCGCGCGCCCTTGTTGATCCTGCGGATCTCCTTGGAGTACGACGAGGTGACCAGCACCCGACGGCCGTCGACGGTTCCACCCGCGGTCGCGTCGGCCGACGAGGTGATGCCCTGCGGCCACCACCGCCGGCTCCAGGAGTCCTTGCGGTCCCACGCGAAGGCGGCCACGGTCCCCGGCACGGTCGCCGGGACGGCGGTCCGGTTGAGGTCGGTGAGCACGCCTGCCAGCCCGACCCGACCGCCGGTGACCCCGGCGAGCGCGTCGTTCTCGGCGTCCCGGGCGCGGCTGCGGAGGACTCCCACCGACCCGGTCACGACCGCACCACGACCGCACCGACCTCCCGAGCCGCCCGTAGATTGACCACTTCGTAGTCTGCCAGCCGCCTCAGGAGGTCCGGTGACCGACGTGCGCGTCGTCGGCGTCGCCCTGCTCCGCGGGACTGCCTCCAACCCGGACCCGCGGCTGCTGGCGGCGCGCCGGCTTCCGCACGATGGCCGCCCAGGCGGGTGGGAGCTCCCGGGCGGGAAGTGCGAACCCGGAGAGACGCTCGCCGCGGCCGCCGTTCGGGAGGTCCGCGAGGAGCTCGGGTGCGAGGTCCGTGTGACGGGGCGGCTGCCGGGCGTGCAGCCGATCCGCCCCGGCATGACGCTCGAGGTGGTCACCGCCGAGCTCGTGAGCGGCGAGCCGCGGACGCTGGAGCACGCCGAGCTGCGCTGGCTCGACGCCACCGAGCTGGACTCGGTCTGCTGGCTGCCGGCAGACGTGCCGTTCCTTCCCGCCATCGCGGCTCACCTGGCTCGGGATGTCGGGACCCGAACCCTAGAGTGACCCCCATGAACCACCGGCTGATGCTCGTCCACGCGCACCCCGACGACGAGGCGATCAACAACGGCGCCACGATGGCCAAGTACGTCGCCGAGGGCCGCGGCGTCACCCTGGTGACGTGCACCCTCGGTGAGGAGGGCGAGATCCTCGTGCCCGAGCTCGCCTCCCTCGCCGCGGACCAGGAGGACGGTCTCGGCACCCACCGCGTCGGTGAGCTCGCCGCGGCCATGAAGGAGCTCGGCGTCGACGACCACCGGTTCCTCGGCGGGCCGGGTCGCTACCGCGACTCGGGCATGGAGTGGGACGACACCGGACACGCCCGGCCGATGGCCACGGTCCGCGACGACACCTTCTGGAAGGCCGACCTCGCCGAGCCCGCGACCCTGCTCGCCGAGGTGATCCGCGAGGTGCGTCCGCAGGTCCTGGTCACCTACGACGAGTTCGGCAACTACGGTCACCCCGACCACATCCAGGCCCACCGGGTGGCCATGTACGGCGCCTCGCTGGCGGCGGTCCCGTCGTACCGTCCCGACCTCGGGCCTGCCTGGGACGTCGCGAAGATCTACTGGGTGGCGATGTCGCTGACCCAGATCCGCGAGGAGACCCGGATGATGAAGGAGCGGGGGATCGAGAACCCCTTCGAGAACTTCGACCTCGACAACCCGCCGAAGTTCTTCGTGCCGGATGACGCGATCGCCGCGGTGGTCGACGGCACGGCGTACGCCGACCAGAAGCTCGCGGCGATGAGGGCGCACCAGACCCAGATCGCCGTCGACGGGCCGTTCTTCGCGCTGTCGAACAGCATCGGCAGCCACATCTGGGGACGGGAGTTCTACCGGCTCGCCAAGGGCGTGCAGGGGCCGGTGGACGACAGCGGCTGGGAGACCGACCTGTTCGCCGGCATCGACGGTGCCTCCGCCTGATGGTGGAGGACGCCACCCGCGACCGTCGCCTGCTGCGGTGGCTCGTCCTCGGCGTGCTGGTGGTCGTCGGGGGGCTCTACCTGGCCGGCTACGCGATGGCCAGCGACCGGCTGCCCCGCGCCACCACGGTGGCCGACGTCGAGGTGGGCGGCATGCACCCCGACCGGGCCGGTCGCGTGCTGCGCGACGAGCTCCGGCCCCGGATGGACGACCCTGTCACGGTGCTCGTCGAGGGCCGCTCCTTCCAGCTGTCCCCGGAGGAGGTGGGACTCGACGTCGACATCCCTGCCTCTGTCGCCCAGGTGCCGGTCGGGCGCAGCTGGAGCGTCGCGCACATGTGGGAGAACATCGTCGGCGGTGAGGACTACGAGCCCGTCGTCGTGACCGTCGACGATCTCCTGTCCACCCGGCTCGAGCAGCTCGCGGAGACGGCGGGGGAGCCGCCGGTGGACGGGGCCGTGGACTTCAGCTCGACGGGGGCCGACCCGACCTACCCGGAGGCCGGCACCACGCTGGACGTCCCGGCAGCGGTCGAGGCGGTTCGGGCCGCGTACCCCGCCGGCGAGAGCCCCGTGGACCTGCCCCTGACGCCGGCCCCGCCCAGCGTCACGGCCGCCGAGGTGAGCCGGGCCATGGACGACTTCGCCAATCCCGCGATGTCGGCGCCGGTCACCTACCGCTTCGGCGGCGAGCCGGTGGTGCTGCGTCCCGCGGACTACGCCGACGCCCTGTCCATGGAGGCCGAGGACGGGCGGCTCGTGCCGCAGGTGGACGGGCGCCGGCTGATGGCGGCGTTCCGGCCGGCCATGCGCACCCTCGCCGCGAACCCCCAGGACGCCACCGTGCGCGTCGTCGACGACCGTCCGCAGGTGGTGCCGGCCAAGAAGGGCGTGACCATCGACCGGCAGCAGGTGAAGAGCTCCTTCCTCGAGCTGGTGGTGGCGGAGGAAGGCGAGCGCGAGCTGCGGGTGCCGACCCGGACCGTCGAGCCCGAGGTCACTACGGGGGAGGTCCGGGCGCTCGGCATCCGCGAGGAGGTCTCCGAGTTCACGACGTACTACCCGCACGCCGACTACCGCAACGTGAACATCGGCCGGGCCGCCGAACTCATCGACGGCACCCTCCTGCGACCCGGGGAGACCTTCAGCCTGAACGAGGTGGTGGGGGAGCGCACGGCGGAGAACGGCTTCACGCGCGGCTTCGTCATCAGCAACGGGGTCTTCAGGGAGGAGCTCGGCGGCGGGGTCAGCCAGGTGGCGACCACGACCTTCAACGCCGCGTTCTTCGCCGGGCTCGAGGACGTGGAGCACAAGCCGCACTCCTTCTACATCGACCGTTACCCCGCCGGCCGCGAGGCGACCGTGGCGTGGCCCACCATCGACCTCAGGTTCCGCAACGACACCGAGCACGGCGTCCTCGTCCAGACGGTGCACGTGCCCAGCACGCTCGCCAGCCAGGGTGAGCTCACCGTGCGGATGTGGTCGACGCAGGTGTGGGACGTCGAGGCGGAGGCCAGTGCGCGCTACGCCTACACCCCGCCGCAGACGCGCTTCATGAGCGGCGAGGACTGCGTGCCGAACACCGGCTACTCCGGCTTCCAGATCGACGTCACCCGGGTGTTCCGCCGCCCCGGCGATCCCCAGGTCGTACGCCGGGAGCCGATGCACACGACCTACACACCCGCCGACAGCGTCGTCTGCGGCTGAGTCCTGAGTCGTCAGCCGGGAGGCGCGAGGTAGCGGTAGGTGTGGTGCGTGGCGAGGCCGAGCCGGTCGTAGAGCGCCGCGGCGGGCTGGTTGTCCAGCCGCACCTGGAGGCACGCCGTACCAGCCCCTCGCTCGGCGCCCCACCGCAGCAGCTCGAGCATCACCGTCGCCCCGAGGCCACGACGCCGGTGCGCGGCGGCGACCCAGAGATCGGTCGCGCAGAGCCAGACGTCGGTCCCCGCGGCGAGCGCTGCGCGGCCTTTCGCGACGACCAGGCCGGTGGTGTCGGTGATCGCCGCGAAGGTCACCTGCTCCGGTCCCTGGAGCACCGCCAGCGCCGCCTCGCGGTGGGCGAGCGCGCGGGCGTCGTCGGCCAGCCAGGCGTCGTCGACCACGTCCGAGAGCGACACCCGCGGCGGGGTCGCCGGGATGAGGGGGCGGACCGCTCGTATTGCCCGTGCCACCCCGCCCAGTCGCAGACCGACCCCCGCCTCCTCGCCCGGCACTGCCACCCAGCCCTCGCCGCCCAGGCGCCGCTGGGGCGCCGACCCGACGATCGACTGGACACGGGTCGGCAGCCCTCGGTCCGCGTAGAACCGGTGCAGCTCGGCGAGGGCGTCGTCCCAGGGGCGGCCGGGGTCACCGACGAGGAGCGCGGAGTTGGCCCGCGAGCTGAAGCCGGCCGACGCGCGCAGCACCCACTCCCCGAGCCGGGCCTGCTCCAGCGGGGGCCAGCCCTCCCCGGCCCGCAGCTGGGCGTCGGCCGCCGACACCCGAAGGCGCACGGGTGCACGGGGTGGCACGGGCTTGCCGGCGACGATGTCGGAGCGGTCGACGATGGTCAGGGTGCCGTCCTCGGAGCGGACCGTCAGGGTGCGTTCGCCCCACTCCTCGAGGACGCCGAGGAGGTCGGTGAGCGCCGGCCCGCCGGAGGGCCCCGGGGGTCCTGGCAGCCGTCGGCGTACGACGACCCGGACGCCGACGCACCACGGGCCGAGCCCGGAGGGCACGTCCGGCATGAGGTGGTCCCTTCCCCGGGTTCGCCGCGCTCGAGGCTCGTCCCGGACCGCGAGGCCCGTCGGCTGCGGCGTCGCAGGGATACTAGGCTGTGCTCGTCGCAACGTCCGCACCCGACCGCACCCGACCGAACAGTCCGCCGAGGAGGACCAGGTGACCTACGTCATCGCCCAGCCCTGCGTGGATCTCAAGGACCGCGCCTGTGTCGACGAGTGCCCCGTCGACTGCATCTACGAGGGCGACCGGATGCTCTACATCCATCCTGACGAGTGTGTCGACTGCGGTGCGTGCGAGCCGGTCTGCCCGGTGGAGGCCATCTACTACGAGGACGACGTCCCGGAGCAGTGGAAGGACTACTACAAGGCGAACGTCGACTTCTTCGACGACCTGGGGTCACCCGGCGGCGCGGCGAAGATGGGCGTGATCCCGAAGGACCACCCGCTGGTGGCAGCACTGCCGCCGCAGGAAACCGGGGAGTGACCCCCGGCTCACCGCAGCCTTCTGTCGTGCCGTCCGCCGGGGAGCCCCGGTGGGCGGCACGTGCGGTCTCCGGGCGCCTGCCCGACTTCCCGTGGGACCGGCTGCGGCCGATGGCCGAGAGGGCCTCGGCCCACCCGGACGGGATCGTGGACCTGTCGGTCGGCACCCCCGTGGACCCGACCCCTCGGCTGGTGCAGGAGGCCCTGCGAGCCGGGTCGGACGCGCCCGGCTACCCGCTCACGGTCGGACGAGCCGACCTCCGGCAGGCCGTCGTGGGCTGGCTGGCGCGGCGCCTGGGCGTCGAAGGGCTCGACCAGGGTGCGGTGCTGCCCACGGTCGGCTCCAAGGAGCTGATCGCGTCGTTGCCGCTCCACCTCGGGCTGGGACCCGGTGACGTGGTGGTCATCCCGGAGCTCGCCTACCCGACGTACGAGGTGGGTGCCGCGCTGGCCGGGGCGTCCGCCGTCGCCACCGATGCGCTCACCGCGCTCGGACCGCGCCGCGTGGACCTGGTCTACGTCAACTCCCCGTCCAACCCCACCGGCAGGGTGCTGCCCGTCGAGCACCTGCGCAAGGTCGTGGCCTGGTGCCGGGAGCGGAGCGCGCTGCTGGTCTCCGACGAGTGCTACCTCGAGTACGTCTGGGAAGGGCTCGGGTCAGGTCGGACGTCCGGGCCGACGCCCGTCTCGGTGCTGCACCCCAGCGTGTGCGGCGGGGACCACCGCGGCATCCTGGCGGTCCACTCGTTGTCGAAGAGGTCCAACCTCGCGGGCTACCGGTGCGGGTTCGTGGCCGGCGACCCGGACCTGGTCGGCGAGCTGGTGGCCGTGCGCAAGAACCTCGGCCTGATGATGCCGGGTCCGCAGCAGGTGGCGATGCGGGCGGCGCTGGAGGACGACGACCACGTGGCCGGGCAACGCGAGCGCTACGCCCGACGTCGGGCGTCGCTGCGGGCGGCGGTGGAGTCGGCCGGCTTCCGCGTCGACCATTCAGAGGGAGCCCTCTACCTGTGGGTGACCAGGGACGAGCCGTGCTGGGACTCCGTTGCCTGGCTCGCCGACCGCGGCATCCTCGTCGCCCCCGGCGACTTCTACGGCCCCGCTGGCGCCCGGCACGTGCGCATCGCGTTCACCGCGACCGACGAGCGGGTCGGGGCGGCGGTCGCGAGGCTCTCCGGCTGACGGAGGCGTACGACGGCTGCGGACCCGGCATCGGCATGCTGCCCATGACGCTGTTGGCGCCGATCGAGGGGCGGAGCGCGACCATGGTCATGGCGGCTCAGCCGTCGGTGCCGACGTCGACGTGGACGTGGTCGCGGTGCTCGAGGATCGCCTGGGTCGCCGCCGACGACGAGGTCTGCGACGGGCGGTAGGCGCGCCACCCCTCCTCCGACCTGCGGCCACTGCTCCAGATGCGCCCGTCGAAGATCACGTGGTCGATCCTCAGCCGGGCCGCCTGGGCGACGAGGTACTGCGCGATCGCCCAGCCCCGGCGCCGGTTGGACTCGTCGATGGGGCGCACGAAGATGTCGATCGCCCGGCCGTCGTAGTGCGCCGACCCCGGCATGTGGCCGGCGCTCACACCGCCGGGTGCGAACCCGCCCAACGGAACGTCACCGAAGGCCGACGACAGGTCCGCCCGCACCCGCTCCGCACGCGGCGTCAGCCCGCTCGCTCCCAGCTCCTGGTCGGCCCCTGCAGCGGCGTCCACCACGCAGGTGAACCGGCCAGGGCTCCAGCCGGTCAGTGCCGAGGCGACGACTCGGGCGCCTGCCTCGTGCTGGGCGTAGGCGTCGGGGAAACCTGAGCGTTGGACCCGCTGTGCCGCCACGGTGATCGGGAGCTCCTGGTAGCCGTCGACCTGGACCAGCGCGTCGTAGAACGCGTTGGTCGCGTAGACACGGTCCAGGATCTGGGCCCGGCTGCCCCACCCCTGCGACGGGCGTTGCTGGAACAGACCCAGCGAGTCGCGGTCACCACCGGTGAGGTTGCGCAGCTTGCTCTCCTGGAACGCCGTCGCGAGCGCGATCGTCACCGCCCGTGCGGGCAGCCCACGGCGCACGGCCACCGCAGCGATCAGGGCGGCGTTCTCGGCCTGCGTGGTCGTCAGCTCGACCGTGACGTCCTCGACCGTCGCGGTGCAGCCCTCCGGGTCCGGCAGCGGTCCGGCCCCCAGCCGGATCGCCAGCACCACCCCCGCGGCCACCGCCAGCACGAGCACGCCGACGAGAATCAGGCGTACGGCCCCGCCCCGGTCGCTGCGGCGCCGCTCCCGGTCAGTCGTTGGCATGCAGGGCGGAGTTGAGGGCGATGCCTCGTCCCTTCCACGGGACCGCCTCCAGGGCACCGGTGGTCGAGTTGCGGCGGAGGAGCAGGTTGCTCGCGCCCGACAGCTCGGCGGCCTTGACCGTCTGGCTGTTGCCGACCTGGTCGGTGAGCGCCACCTTCGCCCCCGCGGTGACGTAGCAGCCGGCCTCCACGACGCAGTCGTCGCCGAGGGAGATGCCGAGGCCGGCGTTGGCGCCCACCAGACAGCGTTCCCCGATGGAGATGACGTGCTTTCCGCCCCCCGACAGGGTCCCCATGATCGAGGCGCCCCCGCCGATGTCGGAGCCGTCACCGACCACCACGCCGGCGCTGATCCTGCCTTCGACCATCGATGCGCCGAGCGTGCCGGCGTTGTAGTTGACGAAGCCCTCGTGCATGACCGTCGTACCAGCGGCGAGGTGGGCGCCGAGCCGCACCCGGTCGGCGTCGGCGACCCGGACGCCGGCCGGGACCACGTAGTCGGTCATGCGCGGGAACTTGTCCACCCCGAAGACCGACACCGTGGCGCCGCCGGCGCGGAGCCGGGCACGGACCCGCTCGAACCCCTCGACCGCGCAGGGGCCGGCGCTGGTCCACACGACGTTGGTGAGCAGGCCGAAGATCCCGTCGAGGTTGATCGAGTGCGGGACGACGTGCCGGTGGCTGAGCAGGTGCAGCCGGAGCCAGGCGTCGGCGGTGTCGCGCGGCGGCTCCTGCAGGTCCTCGACGACCGTCCGGACCACGACCCGGCGGACGCCGCGGGCCGCGTCCGCTCCCTCGAGAGGCTCGAGCTCGGCGAGGAGGTCGGCCGCGGCGTCGACGGGCTCGCCGAGGGCCGGTGCCGGGTACCAGACGTCGAGGACGGTGCCTGTCCCGCCGTTGCTCCCGGTGTCGGGGCCGGTGGCGGGGCCGTTGGTGGGGCCGCTGTCAGTGCCGTTGGTGGGGCCGGTCACGGTCACGGTCGCGAGGCCGATGCCGAAGGCACGGCGGGGCGGCTGCTGCTCGTCGACAGGTGCGCTGCTGGTCTCGGTCTGCTCCGACAGGTCCCGGATGGTCACGCGCAAACGCTACCCAAGCAGCGCAACGCGCCCCGACCTCCCCCGAGCCGCCCCTCACGTCTGGCCGAGCCGCCCTGCATGTCTGGCCGAGCCGCCCTGCATGTCTGGCCGAGCCGCCCTGCATGCGGGTACGCCGTGGCCGACGCGCTGCCGGCGTGCACAAGCGCCGACTCGGCGGGTGTCGGGCGTGCACAAGCGCCGACTCGGCGGGGAGGTTTGGTTGGATGGCCGCATGCAACCCCTCGACGTCACCCAGGACCCGGTGTCCCTGACCCGGCAGCTGGTCGACATGCCGTCGGTGAGCGGCGACGAGCGGGCCATCGCCGACGCCGTCGAGGACGCCCTGCGTACGGTCGGGCACCTGACTGTCCAGCGGCTCGGCAACACCGTCGTGGCCCGGACCGACCAGGGCAGGGCGGAACGGGTCGTGGTGGCGGGCCATCTCGACACCGTCCCGGTCAACGACAACCTCCCCTCGCGCCTCGAGGACGGGGTCCTCCACGGCCTCGGCAGCTGCGACATGAAGGGTGGCGTGGCGGTGGCGCTCCACCTCGCTGCGACCTTGGCCACCACCGCTCCCGACGTCACCTACCTCTTCTACGAGTGCGAGGAGGTGGAGGCCGAGCGCAACGGGCTGACCAAGCTCGCCGCAAGCCACCCCGAGCTCCTCGAGGGCGACTTCGCGGTGCTCATGGAGCCGTCGGACGCCGTCGTGGAGGCCGGCTGCCAGGGAACGCTGCGGGTCCGTGTCACCGTGGCCGGCGAGCGCGCGCACTCGGCGCGGTCGTGGATGGGCAGCAACGCGATCCATGCCGCGGGGGAGGTGTTGGCCCGGCTCCAGCGCTACGAGCCGCGTCTCGCTGTGGTCGACGGGTTGGAGTACCGGGAAGGACTCAACGCCGTGGCCGTCGAGGGCGGGGTAGCCGGGAACGTCGTGCCCGACCGGTGCCACGTCACGGTCAACTACCGGTTCGCGCCCGACCGGTCAGAGACGGAAGCGGTGGCGTTCGTCCGGGAGCTCTTCGCGCCGTTCCACGTCGAGGTCGTGGACTCGGCGCCGGGAGCCCTGCCGGGGCTCGCCGTACCCGCGGCGGCCGCCTTCGTCGACGCGGTCGGCGGCACCCCGAAGCCGAAGTTCGGGTGGACCGACGTGGCGCGGTTCAGCTCGCTCGGCGTACCCGCGGTCAACTTTGGTCCCGGCGACCCCATGTATGCCCACCGGCAGGACGAACACGTGCCGGTGGCCCAGATCGAGCGGGTCTCGGCGCAGATGCGCGCCTGGTTGGCGGGGGACGCGTGACCGGGCAGACGAGCGGCGACGCCGAGCACGAGACGTTCCGCGGCCGCGAGCGGCTGCGCGGGCACCGGTTCGAGACCGAGGGCACGACCGACCAGCGGCTGCTCGACAACCGCGGCTCCTCGGACTGGGTGCACACCGACCCGTGGCGGGTGCTCCGCATCCAGAGCGAGTTCGTCGACGGGTTCGGCTCGCTGGCGGAGCTCGGACCCGCGGTGTCGGTCTTCGGGTCGGCGCGGACCGCGGTCGACGATCCCCACTGGGCGCTGGCCGAGGAGGTCGGGCGACGGTTGGCGCAGGCCGGGTTCGCGGTCATCACCGGCGGTGGCCCCGGTGCCATGGAGGCGGCGAACAAGGGCGCCGCCGAGGCGGGCGGGCTCTCGGTGGGGCTGGGGATCGAGCTGCCCTTCGAGAGCGGGCTGAACCCGCACGTCGAGCTGGGCATCAACTTCCGCTACTTCTTCGTCCGCAAGACGATGTTCGTCAAGTACGCCCAGGGGTTCGTCGTCCTGCCGGGTGGCTTCGGCACCCTGGACGAGCTCTTCGAGGCGATCACGCTCGTGCAGACCGGCAAGGTGACGTCGTTCCCCGTGGTGCTGCTGGGCTCGGCGTACTGGGGCGGCCTCATCAACTGGCTGCGTGACACCGCCCTGGCCGGCGGCACCATCGCCGAGGTCGACCTCGATCTGGTGACGGTCACCGACGAGCCCGCGGAGGCGGCCGAGGTGATGGTCGACGCCGCGCACCGTCGGCGTGGCAGCATCGGCCCATGATGTGGCTCTTCGCCGTGGTGGCGGTGGTGGTGATGGGCGTCGCGGCGATCGTCGCCACCGGGCGTGGCGGCGGTCTGGCCGAGGTCCACGACGACCGGCCCGACGCCTCGGTGCCGACCGATGGCCCGCTGACCGCGGCTGACCTCCGCGCGGTGCGCTTCACGACCGCGGTGCGCGGCTACCGCACTGCCGAGGTCGACGCGCTGCTGGACCGTCTCGCGTGGGAGCTGGAGGAGCGGGCCCAGGACCGCGACCGGTGACCGACCCTGGTGTCCCCGATGTCATCGCCGGCGACGACGGTCTGCTGCGCTGCCCGTGGGCGCTGGCGTGGCCCAGCTACCCCGACTACCTGACGTACCACGACCAGGAGTGGGGCCGACCGGTCCACGGTGATCAGGCGCTCTACGAGCGGCTCAGCCTGGAGGCGTTCCAGTCCGGGCTCGCCTGGGTCACCGTGCTCCGCAAGCGAGAGGCGTTCCGTCGGGCCTTCGCCGGGTTCGACCCCACGGTCGTCGCAGCGTACGACGAGCAGGACGTCGCCCGGCTCCTCGGCGACCCCGGCATCATCCGCAACCGGGCCAAGATCGAGGCTGTGGTCCGCAACGCCCGCGCGGTCCTCGACCTCGACGGTGGGCTCGACGAGCTGCTGTGGTCGTTCGCCCCCAGCCGGCCGACTCCGGCGCCACGGACCTTCGCCGAGCTCACCGCGGTCACCCCCGAGTCCACCGCGATGGCCAAGGAGCTGAGGCGCCGAGGCTTCCGGTTCGTCGGCCCCACCACGGCGTACGCCCTCATGCAGGCGACCGGCATGGTCGACGACCACCTCCGCGACTGCTTCTGCCGAGCCGCCCTCGATGTCTGACCGACCCGCCCTCGATGCAGGTGCCGGCGACATCGAGGGCGGGTCGACCGGACATGAAGGGCGGGTCGGCGGGGGTCAGCGGCCGGTGAAGGTGGGGCGCTGCTTCGCCACGAACGACCCGACCGCGTTGCGGTGGTCCTCGGTGGCACCGGTGAGGGTCATCATCTCGGCCTCGAAGCCGAGCGACTCCTCGAAGCCGTGGCCGGCGGAGAACGCCACCGACCGTCGGATCGCGCCGTAGGCGACCGTCGGCCCCGCCGCCAGCCGCGCCGCGAGCGTCGCCGCCTCGGCAGCGAGGTCGCCGGCCGGGACGACGCGGCTGGCCAGCCCCAGCTCGAGCGCCTCGGCGGCAGGAATCGTCCGCGGCTCGTAGAGGAGCTCGATCGCCCGCGCCCGACCGACGAGCCGCGGCAACGTCCACGACGCACCGGTGTCGCACGACAACGCGATGCCTGCGAAGGCGAGGTTGAAGCCTGCGGTGTCGGCGACCAACCGGAAGTCGCAGGCGAAGGCGAGGCTGGCGCCGGCCCCGGCGGCGACGCCGTTGACGGCGGCGATGACCGGCTTCGGCATGGTGGCCAGCGCGGTGGCGATCGGGTTGTAGTGCTCCGGCACGGTCGTGAAGAGCGCGTCGCTGCCGCCCTCGAGCAGCCCGACGTGCTCCTTGAGGTCCTGGCCCACGCAGAAGGCCCGACCCACGCCGGTCAGCACGACGCACCTCACCGCCGGGTCGTCGGCCGCCGCCGTCGCGGCATCGCGCAGCGCGACCTTGGTGGCCACGTCGAGGCTGTTCATCGCCCCCGGCCGGTTCAGGGTGATCGTGGTGACGCCCTCACGGGTCTCGACCAGGACGGGCTCCGGTTCCGAACCAGCGTCGGCCTGGGTGTCTGGCATCGGTCGCTCCCCGGTGGTCTGCTGGCGGACGGCTGCTCGTGGTCCTCGCTGCGGGCGTCACCGTGGTGAGAGCCGCTGTCCGCGGCGCCTGCCGTGTCGAGCGCCCCGCCCGAGGGGTCGCTGTCTCGAACACGCACGAGTTGAGCGATAATAGGACGTCATCCCGGAGTGCCGGGCTGTGCCGGGCGGAGGCGCCCTGCCCCGTGCCGGCACACCGACGCGACTCGGCAGCAGTCTAGGAAGAGGTGTTCGATGGCGGCCATGAAGCCGCGGACAGGTGACGGTCCGCTCGAGGTCACCAAGGAGGGCCGCGGCATCGTCATGCGGGTCCCGCTCGAGGGCGGCGGACGCCTCGTGGTCGAGCTCAACGCCGAGGAGGCGGGCGCCCTGGGCGCTGCCCTCAAGGAGGTCGTGGGCTGACGGCGGGACGGGTGTACGCCGTGAGCGAACCGGGGGAGAAGCAACCGGACGTCGGGCAGCTCGGTCTCGAGCTGCCCGACGTCGTGCTGTCCGCAGAGCCGCCCTCCGCGGTCCCTGACGCCGAGGTCGTCGCGGTCCCGTTCCTCAAGGACGGCGACGACCTGCTGCTCGGGCCGGGGGCCGCTGAGCTGCTCGACCGGCTGAGCGTGGACCTGCTCGGACTCCTCGAGGTGCAGAAGGCCACCGGGGCGGCGGGTGAGGTCGTCGAGCACCCCGTCATCCCCGAGCCCGGCGCGCCCGAGCAGTCGGGATTGCAGCAGGTGCTGCTCGTCGGGGTCGGCGAGTCCACCCCGTCCGACCTCCGAAGAGCCGGCGCCGCGCTGGCCCGTCGGGTGCGAGGGCGTGAGCGGGTCGCGACGTCGGTCGCCGCGCTCGCTCACGATGCCGGGCTCCGGGCTTTCGTCGAGGGGCTGGTGCTCGGCTCCTTCGTCTTCACCCGGCGCACGACGCCGCCTCCGAAGGCCGCGACGTCGTTCGTGGTCGCCGGCGTGGGGCCAACCGAGTCGCGTGCCGGGGCCCTGCACCGCGGGCTGGCCACCGCCCGTACCGGGACCCTCTCCCGGGCGCTGGCGATGATGCCGTCGAACGAGAAGAACCCACCGTGGCTGGCCGACTTCGCGCGGTCCGTTGCCCGTGACGCCGGGCTGGAGGTCCGTGTCTGGGACGAGCGGCAGCTGGCCCGTGACGGCTTCGGCGGACTTGTCGGGGTCGGGCAGGCCTCCGCGACGCCGCCCCGGCTGGTGCAGCTCGGTTACACGCCGCCGCACGCCGGACGGCGCACGCCGCACGTCGTCCTGGTGGGCAAGGGCATCACGTTCGACACCGGTGGCCTGTCGGTGAAGCCGGCGGACGCGATGACCAACATGAAGCGCGACATGACAGGCGCCGGCGCGGTGCTGGCGGCCATGGCCGCGCTCGCCGACCTCGAGTGCCCGGTCCGGGTGACCGGGCTGATGACACTGGCGGAGAACGCGATCAGCGGCAACGCGCTCCGACCAGGTGACGTCGTGCGCCACTACGGCGGACGCACGACCGAGGTCACCAACACCGACGCCGAAGGCCGGCTGGTGCTGGCCGACGCCCTCGCCTACGCGGTGGCCGAGCTGCAGCCGACCGTCGTGGTGGACATCGCCACGCTCACCGGGGCGATCAAGGTGGCGCTCGGCCAGCGCACCGGAGGGCTGTTCGCCACCGACGACGCCCTGGCCGACCACCTCCTCGCCGCCGGCACGGCCGCGGGGGAGCCGCTGTGGCGGATGCCGCTGGTCGACGACTACGAGGAACGCATCGAGTCCGTGGTCGCCGACGCCGACAATGCCGGCGGCCCGCCCGGTGCGCTCACTGCCGCCCTGTTCCTCCGGCCGTTCGCCGGCGGGGTGCCCTGGGCGCACCTCGACGTCGCCTCGGCGGGGGACTCGCCGGCGGACTCCTACGAGTGGTCCGCCGGACCCACGGGCTTCGGGGCCCGCCTCCTCCTCCACTGGCTCGAGGTCCGCCGCCCGCTCCGCGGGGTGGAGCCCCCCGCCCGAGCCCGACGGAAGAAGGGGTAGCCGTGCACGGACTCACCGTGCGGTGGTCACTGGCAGACGCGCCCGAGGACACCGCTTCCCGGCTGGCGGAGTACGTCGCCGAGACCTCCCATGCACGCTTCACCGGGATGCCGGGGCTGCGGTTCAAGACCTGGCGGCTGCGCCCCGGGGAGTGGTTCGAGGGCTGCTACGTCTTCGAGACCAGCGAGGCGCGTCGAGAGTTCCAGGACCGCTTCGAAGCCACCGCCGAGGAGGCACCGGGGTCCTTGATCGTCGGCGCACCCCCGATCCTCGTCGAGCCCTGCGAGGTCGTCGCCGTCGCCGAGGGGGCGGCCGGTCTCCTGGCCGCACCGTCGTACCGCTGAGACGTGGAGCTGCGCGACCCGCACGTCCGTCACCACCGCTCGTACCTCTCGGCCCTCGACGAGTTCGTCGCTGCCGGCGAGGCGCACTACGGTCGTCTGCCGTCGTTGCCACCGGAGGACGACTTCCCGGGCGTCGACTTCACGCGCGAGGCGATCGCGGACCCGGCGGGCTTCCAGGCCCTCGTGGACTTCCTGCTCGAGCAGCGAGACCCGGCCGCTGCACGGCCCCGTGCCTACGTTCCGTTCACCGAGCTGTGGATGATCGAGGGCGACGACGACCCGGAGTACGTCGGTCGGATCTCGCTGCGACATGACCTCAACGAGCTGCTGCTCACCTGGGGTGGGCACATCGGGTACGCCGTTCGCCCGTCCGCACGGCGGCGCGGCCACGCGTCGACCGCGCTGCGCGGAGTGCTGAGGCTGTGCCGTGACCGGGGCATCGACCCCGCACTCGTCACCTGCGACGTCGACAACCTCGCGTCACGCCGCACCATCGAGGGTGCCGGCGGCGTCTACGAGGACACCCGCGACGGCAAGCTCCGCTACTGGATCCCGACCGGCTGACGAGAGCGGTCGACACTGGAGCGTTTCCGGCCGCTGCGGCCGGAAACGCTCCACTGTCGCCGGACGCAGGAACCTAGAGCTTGCGGGCGACCAGGAGCCCGTCACTGACCGGCAGCATCAGCGGCAGCAGGTCGTCCCTCTCCAGCACGCTCCGCCCGAGCTCGCGGATCGAGACCGTCTCCGGGTCGCGCTGGGCGGGGTCGGCGACCCGGTCGTGCCACAGGACGTTGTCGAACGCGACAAGCCCACCCGGCTTGAGGAGCCGCAGCGCCTCGGCGAGGTAGTCGGCGTACTCGCGCTTGTCGCCGTCGCAGAACACCAGGTCGTAGTGGCCGTCGGTGAGCCGGGGCAGCACCTCCAGCGCCGCGCCGTTGATCAGTCGTGCCCGCTGGGACGGCACGCCCGCCTCGCTGAAGGTCTTCTTCGCCAGCCGCTGGTGCTCTGCCTCGGTGTCGACGGTGGTGAGGACGCCGTCGGGCCGCATGCCCCGCAGCAGCCAGAGCCCCGAGACGCCGGTCCCGGTGCCGATCTCGACCACCGCG
This sequence comes from uncultured Nocardioidaceae bacterium, assembly GCA_902805845.1. GTDB lineage: Bacteria > Actinomycetota > Actinomycetes > Propionibacteriales > Nocardioidaceae > Marmoricola_A. Next base: position 20,251 of record CADCUI010000024.1, on the reverse strand, counting down.
CGGGAGTCGGTGACGGCGGCGAGGAAGCGGAGCGCGGCTCCGCCGCCGGGACCGATCGGAGCCACGCCGACCTCCGTGGCACGCGCACGCGCACCGGCGAGGACCTCGTCCTCGCCCACGAACTCCTCCGCGTAGGCCCAGCTCGCGGGCTTGAGTCCGGCGGACATGGGCAGCCCCCTCCGTCGTGGCGATTGTCCCGGCGGACTCTACCCAATCGGACTCGCAGCGAGTGCTGTGGCTGCGCTCAGTGAAGTCTCAGCCGGCGACCCTAGCGTCGAGGCGTATCCCTCGAGGAGGGCGCCATGAACGAGCGGCTGACCGCCGTCCGCCCGCCGAGCTGGGAGGAGGTCGTCGACCTCCACTCGGCCCGGGTCCTTCGGCTTGCCTACCGGCTGACCGGCAACCGTGCAGACGCCGAGGACCTGAGCCAGGACGTGTTCGTGCGTGCCTTCCGGTCCCTGAGCGGCTTTCGGCAGGGGACGACGGGGACGATGGAGGGCTGGCTCCACCGGATCACGACGAACCTCTTCCTCGACCAGGCTCGGCGGCGGGCCCGGCTGCGGCTCGACCCGGTCGCCGAGGTCCACGACGCCCGGCTGCACCGTGCCACCGCACTGCACACGGACCCCGTGGACGCGCTGCTCGAGGGCGACGTGGAGGCAGCCCTGGCGGCGTTGGCCCCCGAGCTCCGGGCGGCCGTCGTCCTCTCCGACATCGAGGGGCTGAGCTACGACGAGGTCGCCGCGGTCCTCGACGTGCCCGTCGGGACGGTCCGGTCACGGCTCCACCGCGGCAGGTCGCAGCTCCGGCGGACACTCGCCCACCGGGCGCCGAGGGCCGGTCGGCTCCGCCATGCGGGACCGGTCTTGGACGGGGTCAGACGCCCCTGAGCCACAATGGAGCGGTGACGCACCCGGGCCCCCAGGCCGACGAGCCGACTCAAGAGCTGCCGCCGGCACCACAGCCCTCGGCGACGCCGGACGCGCCACCCCAGGGGTACGCCGTTCCGGGCCATCCGCAGGGCGGCCAGCCGCAGGACGGCGAGCCGTACCCGGCGCCGCCACCACCGCACCCGACCCCGGCGCAGCACCCGCAGCACCCGCACCCGCAGCAGCCGTACCAGCAGCAGCCGCACCCCCACGAGCTGCACCCCCAGTCGCCGGCGTTCTGGACCGGCCATCCCGCCTACGCCCCGGCCCCCGCCCCGGGCCCGATGCGGACGCCACAGCACACCGGCTCCTCTCCGGCCGGACCGGTGCGGACCCGGATGCCGGGCTGGGTCTGGCCGGTGCTCGCCCTCACGGCGCTGGTCACCGGGCTGCTCGGCGGGTTGCTCGGCGGGGCGCTCGTGATGGCAACCCGGCCGGGGGACGGGTTCGACGTGCTGCCCGGGTCGAGCGAGGCGGCGGCCCCGTTGGACGCCGAGAACGGCAGCATCGCGGCCGTCGCGGCGAAGGTGCTTCCCAGCACGGTCCAGGTCAAGGTCCGGGGCGGCGACGGGGAAGGGGCCGAGGGCGCCACCGGGTCGGGCTTCGTGCTCGACGGCCGGGGTCACCTCATCACGAACAACCACGTCGTCGAGGTGGCTCTCGGTGAGGGGACCAGCACGGACCTCGACGACGGCGGTCAGATCGCCGTCGTCGACACGAACGGGCGCAGCCACCGGGCCACGGTCGTGGGCAGGAGCCCGGTCTACGACCTCGCTGTCCTCAAGGTCAGGCCGATGAAGACGCTCAGGCCGGCGGCGATGGGTTCCTCGAGCCAGCTGCGGGTCGGTCAGACCGTCGTCGCGATCGGGTCCCCACTCGGTCTTTCCAGCACCGTGACGTCAGGCATCGTCAGCGCGCTCAAGCGGCCGGTGACCACGGGGTCTGGTGACGTCTCGTCGTACATCGACGCGGTGCAGACCGACGCCGCGATCAACCCGGGCAACTCCGGCGGCCCGCTGGTGAACCTGCGGGGCCAGGTGGTCGGGGTGAACTCGGCCATCGCCACGACCGGCGGGGCCTTCGGGGGCGAGAGCGGCAACATCGGGGTCGGCTTCGCGATCCCCATGGAGCAGGTCCAGATCACGGCGCGTCAGATCCTCGCCACCGGCAAGGCGGAGTACCCGATCATCGGTGCCACCGTCAAGTCCACCGAGGGCGACAACGGCGCGGTCATCGGCAGCGTCGAGGACGGCACGCCTGCGGCGGAGGCGGGGCTGCGCGAGGACGACCGCGTCGTCTCGATCGACGGCGAGCCGGTGCCCGACGGCATCGCGCTGATCGTCGCCATCCGCACCCACCGCCCGGGCGAGACGATCGCGCTGACCGTGGTGCGTGACGGCGAGCGCCGCTCGGTCCGGGTGACGCTGGACGCGAAGGTCGGCTGACGACCCGGTCGGCTCCGGGGCCTCAGGTCGCGTCGGTGTCGTACGGCGGCCGCTCCCCGACGGCCAGCGGCGGGACGACAGGCTCCGGAGTCGCCGACGTGTCGTCCTCGTCGTCCCACGCCTCGAGGATGTGCTTGCGGATCGCCCGTCGCGGGTCGAGGTCGGTCAGCTCGAAGTCGGCGTAGTCGGGCCCGAGCTCGGTCCGCAGGTCGTCCCGCGTCTGGCGGGTCAGGGTCCGTACCTGGCGAACCATCCGGCCCGCCTGGCGGGCGAAGTCGGGCAGCCGGTCGGGTCCGAAGACGAACAGGGCGACCACGACGATCACCATGAACTCGGGGATTCCGATGCCGAACATGGCGGGCTCCGACCCCTGACGGGGTCAGAACTTCCCGGCGGGCGTCAGCCCGAGCTGCAGACCGGCCAGGTTGCGTCCGCGTCCGCCGATGGTCCGGGCCACGCGGGCCAGCGCCACGGCTGCCGGCGCCTCGGGGTCGGCGATCACGATGGGCAGGCCGGCGTCCCCGCCCTCACGGAGTCGGGTGTCGAGCGGTACCTCCCCGAGCAGCGGTACGTCGTAGCCCAACCGCTGCGTCAGCGTCTGGGCGACCCGGCTGCCGCCGCCGCTGCCGAAGATGTCGATCCGGTGCTCCGGGGCGCCCGCCTCGGCGCAGTGCGGGCAGGCCAGGTAGGACATGTTCTCCACCACGCCGACGACGCGCTGCTTCATCATCGAGGCCATCGTCCCGGCCCGCTCGGCGACCTCCGCAGCCGCTTCCTGCGGGGTGGTCACCACGATGACCTCCGCGTTCGGGAGGTGCTGGCCCAGGGACATCGGCACGTCGCCGGTGCCGGGCGGCAGGTCGAGCAGCAGGACGTCGAGGTCACCCCAGAAGACGTCGGACAGCATCTGCACCAGGGCCCGGTCGAGCATGGGGCCGCGCCAGGCGACGACCTGGTCACGACGGGGCTTCAGCATCCCGATGCTGATGACCGAAGGGCCCACGGTCCCACCCTCGAGCGGGCGGGTCGGCACCGGCATGATGAGCTCTTCGACCTGCGTCGGCCGGGCGTCGGCCACCCCCAGCATCGCCGGGACGGAGTGGCCGTAGATGTCCGCGTCGACGACGCCGACCTTGTGACCGGCCTGCGCCATCGCCATCGCCAGGTTGACGGTGACCGAGGACTTCCCCACCCCGCCCTTGCCGGAGGCGACGGCGAAGACCTTGGTGAGCGAGTCGGGTCGCGCGAAGGGGATCTCCCGGGCGGCCTGGCCGCCGCGGAGCTTGCCCTGCAGGCCCGAGCGCTGCTCCTCGCTCATCACGCCCAGGTCGACCCGCACCCGCGCCACCCCCGGCAGCGCGCCGACGGCGGCGGTGACGTCGCGGGTGATCGTCTCCTTCATCGGGCAGCCGGCCACGGTCAGCAGGACCTTGACCGCGACCTCACCCGAGGGCGTCACGTCGACCCCGTCGACCATCCCGAGCTCCGTGATCGGCTTGCGGATCTCGGGGTCGTTCACGGTCGCGAGGGCACGCTGAACCTGCTCGAGAGAGGGGGACGTCATGCCACCTAGCCTACGGGCTGGTCGGTCGCGCCCTCAGCGGATCCAGGCTCTTGCTCACGGCCCGACGCGTCGTCGTCGAGGCGCTCCTCGAGGTCCTGCAGGAGGGACCTGAGCTCGGAACGGACGTAGTCGCGGGTGGCCACCTCGCCGAGGGCCATGCGCAGGCTGGCCATCTCCCGGGCGAGGAACTCCATGTCCGCGTGGGCGCGCGAGTTCGCGAGCCGGTCCTGCTCCGACAGGACCCGGTCCCGGTCCTCCTGGCGGTTCTGGGCGAGCAGGATCAGCGGCGCGGCGTACGACGCCTGCAGGCTCAGCATGAGCGTCAGGAAGATGAACGGGTAGTTGTCGAAGCGGATCGGTCCGGGAGCCAGCCAGTTCCAGAGCAGCCATGCCGCGACGAACAGCGACATGTACATGAGGAAGCGCGCGGTCCCCATGAACCGAGCGAACCTCTCGGCGAACCGCCCGAACGTGTCGTCCTCGAACCGGGGACGCCGGAGCAGCCGTCGCGACTCGCGCGGGACGTCGAGACGGTCCCGCACCTCGCGGCGGCTGCGGGTGTCCAGCCGGACCTCGCGGCCGGTCTCCCGACGGCTAGCCACGCAGCCTCCCGGGACCGGTGCCGCTGGGCCGCTCCCGCCAGTTCTCCGGCAGCAGGTGGTCGAGGAGGTCGTCGACGGTCACGGCTCCGAGCAGCCGGCCGTCCTCGTCGACGACCGGCGCGGCGACGAGGTTGTACGTCGCGAGGTGGCGGGCCACCTCCTCGAGGGTGGCGGTGGCCCGGAGCCCGTCGGTGTCGGCGTCGAGCAGCGCCCCGAGCAACGTGCTCGGGGGCTCACGCAGGAGGCGCTGGATGTGGCCGAGGCCGAGGAGGCGCCCGGTCGGCGGCTCGAGCGGCGGCCGGACGATGTAGACGACCGCGGCCAGGGACGGCCGCAGCTCCTCGTTGCGCACGTGGGCGAGGGCGTCGGCGACAGTGGCGTCGGGCGGCAGGATCACCGGCTCGGTGGTCATCATGCCGCCGGCCGTGCGCTCCTCGTAGCTCAGCAGCCGCCGGACGTCCTCGGCCTCCCCCGGCTCCATGAGCCGCAGCAGCGTCTCGGCGACCTCGGGGGGCAGGTCCGCGATCAGGTCGGCCGCGTCGTCGGGCGACATCTCCTCGAGCACGTCGGCGGCCCGCTCGCGGTCGAGCTGGCCGAGGATCTCGACCTGGTCCTCCTCGGGCAGCTCCTCGAGCACGTCGGCCAGCCGCTCGTCGTCGAGCGCCGCGGCGATCTCGCGTCGGCGCTTGGGTGGGAGGTCGTGGATGACCGTGGCGAGGTCGGCCGGCTTCATCTCCTCGAGCGCGGCAAGCAGGTGGGTGGCGCCCTGGGTGCCCTGGAGCTCGAAGCCCTCGACGTCGCGCCACTCCGCGATGTGGGTCTGGCCCTTGCGGCCGAACCGCTTGGAGTGCTCCTGCAGGGCGACCCGGCTGACCACCCAGTCCCGGTTGCGCTCCTGCTCGATCGCCAGGTCGTAGACGGTGCCGTCGACCTCGGCCTCGGGGATCCGGACCCGGCGGTCGAGGAGCTCGCCGACCACGAGCGTCTCGCTGGGCCGCTTCTCGAACCGGCGCATGTTCACCAGCCCCGTCGTGAGCACCTGGCCGCTGTCGATGCTCGTCACCCGCGTCATGGGCAGGAACACCGAGCGACGACCGAAGACGTCGAGGACCAGACCCAGCACCCGGGGGGGCTGGTCCCCCGGGCGGATCATCGCCACCAGGTCACGCACCCGTCCCACCTGGTCCCCGGCGGGGTCGAACACCTGCAGCCCGGTCAGTCGACCGACGAAGACCCGGCTCGGAGAGGTGCTCACGACGTCAGGGTAGTGCGCCGGTGCCCTCGTCCCGTGCTACCCGACCGGCGCCGGGAGCGGCCGAATTCGGACGATGATGCCGTGCTCGGCCCAGTCCTCGCGGGCGGCGTCCACGTCGGGCAGGTTGAGCCGTACGCCGAGCAGCGCCTCGACGTGACCCGACCATGACGCGGTGCCCACCTCGACCACCTCCACCATCCCGGTCCAGGTGAGCAGCCGCCCCTTGGTGTCCTTGGAGCGCATGGTCACCTCGACCCGCCCGGTCCGGTCGATGCCGGGCAGCACCTGCTCCGCAGGCCCCGGGCAGGACAGCACCACGAGCGCGTCCTCGTGCCACAGGTGCCACACCAGCCGGCCCTCCACCCGGACCCGGTCGCCGGCCTCGTCGTAGGCGTAGGAGAGCCAGCAGACCCGGGACCGGCGTGCCGACTCCGCCACCAGCGCCGCGGTCATCCCGCGAGCCTCGCACACGCACCGGGCACGGACTCGCCCGTACTACGCTGCACGGATGGGCGAGGCGGCGTCAGGTGCGGTCCTGCCCCACGGGCGGCGCCAGCGGCTCTACCTCCACGTCGGGCTGCCCAAGAGTGGCACGACGTTCCTCCAGGCGCTGCTGGCGAGGAACCGCGGTCGCCTCAAGGAGAGCGGGTTCATCTATCCCTTCATCCGCCGTGAGTGCATGTTCCACGCGGCGGTGGAGCTGCGTCAGCAGTACACCCGCTGGGGCCTGCCCCCGGAGAGGGTCGACGGGACCTGGGACCAGCTGCTGAACCGGATCCGGGCCTTCGGAGGCGACGGGATCATCAGCCACGAGGTGCTGGCCGGTGCCTCTCCCCAGCACATCGCCCGGGTCGTCCGCGACACCGCAGACCTCGAGCTGCACATCGTGGTCACCGCGCGCGACATCGCCGGGCAGGTCGCGACCTACTGGCAGGAGACGGTCAAGAACGGCCGCCGCTCCTCGTTCGAGGAGTTCCGGCGCTCCCTGGGCGGCCAGGCCGAGTCGGCTCACGACGAGGGCGGGTTCTGGCGGTCGCAGGACGTGGCGTCGGTGCTGCGGCGGTGGGGAGCCGCGCTGCCGCCGGAGCAGCTGCACGTGGTCGTCGTCCCCCAGGCCCGCACCGACCGCTTCCAGCTGTGGCGCGTGTTCGCCTCGGCCCTGGGGCTCGACCCCGAGGCCGTCGACCTGGACCTCGAGCCGCAGGCGAACGAGTCCCTCGGTGCGCCGCAGGTCGCGCTGCTGCGCGAGGTCCTGGTTTCGCTGGACGGGCGCCTCGGCCAGCCGCACTACGCCCACGTCGTCAAGCGGTACTTCGCCCAGCGGCTGCTCAGCCGCATCGACGCGCCGCGGCCCGTGACGCCGCCCGACCTCCGCAAGGAGCTGGACGAGGTGGCGGGCCGCTGGGTCGAGGAGGTGCGGACCAGCGGCTACCGCGTCCACGGCGACCTCACCGACCTCCTGCCGGGTGCGGCACCGGACCGGGGGGACCGGCACCCGGACGACGTGACCTACGAGGAGATGACGCAGGGGGTTCCCGACCTGCTCGCCGAGATGCTGGTCGAGATCGCCACGTTGCGCGGGCAGATCACGGGGCCGAGGGCGCTGCCGCCGCTGCCGGACCCGCGGGTGGAGGCGCCGGAGGCCGGCGGGGGCAGCTGATCCTCGACTAGTCCTCCGACCTTCGCTCGAGGGAGCCCCTCACGCGGTCGAGTCCCTTGGTCGCCTCGTCGACGGCCGACTCGTCCATGACGCTCAGCTGTGCCTTCGCCACCACCATCGGGTGGTCGGTGGTGCGCCGCACCAGCGGACCCCGGTCGGTGACCGAGGCGAGCCACTCCAGCTCGGGGGTGCCGAGGACCCAGTCGATGCCCGGCCTCGGGGGCGGCGCGCACCGTCCACGCTCGGCGGTGCCGCCGGACGAAGCCTCCAGGGCGGTGCTGCCCGCGAGGCGGCAGTAGAACAGCTCGCGCTCGTTGAAGTCCCCGGTGAAGACAACCGGCAGGCCGGTCTCGTCGCGGAGCAGGTTGGCCAGGCGGATCTGGCGACGGGTCGCCTCAGCTCGCCAGCGTGAGTTGTTGCCGAACCGGCGGGTGTTCGCGGGGTTGTGGAAGTTGGCGACCCAGACGTCCGTCCCGGTCTCGAGGTTGCGCAGCCGCACGTAGGGCATGTGGCGGATCGAGCCGCGGAAGTAGGGGATCGCGATCGTGCTCGTCTGCACGGCCCCCCACTCGTCGCTGCGCCAGATGATGCTGTTCTCCGCCTCCCGCCAGGTCATCGAGGGGCCGGGGAAGATGTCGAAGCCGGGCAGCGCGCTCATGATCGTGCGCATCTGGTCGTCCTGCAGCTCCTGCAGACCGGCGATGTCGACGTCGTGCTGGGCGATGAGCTGTGCCGCCCACCGCGCACGCACCGCGCCAGGCGCATATCCGGGCCTGTCGCCACCCGGACGGGTGTGACTGGTGCCCAGCACGTTGAACGAGCTGAACACGACGTCGACGGTGGTGGCCTCCACCGGGCCGGCCACGCCCGTGCCCGGGAGGATGATCTTCATCCCGGTGCCGGACTCGGGGACGTCCTCGACCTTCACCTCGCGCTTCCGGGGCTCCGGCTGCGGGCGCGGGCGAGGCCGTGGGCTCTTCCGGGCCTCGGGCGTCGGCTCCACCTCGTGCGTCCGGAAGGGAGTGTCCGTCGGCAGGGCGGGCAGGGCGCCGGCCTCCTCGGCAGGTGCCCTCGTGAGGTCTGGCAGCGACGCGCCGAAGACGATCGAGCCGCCGACGACCATGACGACGAGCATGCTGACCCCCGCCACCCAGTCGCCGGCGCGAGCCCTCCATCTCACGTCGAAAGGGTACGTGAGCAACGCCACGTCAGCGCCGCCGCGGGACGGGCGCCCGCCACGCCGTACGGCGGCACGCACCTGGGGACCGGGCCGTCGAGGACGTCACCCCTAGACTGCGTGACCACTGCAGCGTCGAGTGCAGCGACGCAGGAGGCACGGAGGGCTCATGGGCACGGGCACGCGGCGAGGCCCGGTGACCGTGCGTTCACTGCGCGCCGACGACGACGGGTTGTCGTTCGTGCTGGCCGACCGCGACCACGACGTGGTCGTCGACGTCCTCTTCGACGGGCGTCGGGTCTGGTCGTTCTGGACCCTCCGCGACTCCGAGCCCCGTGGGCGGGAGCGACACGTGCCGTGGCCGTCGGCGCTGGTGCGCTTCCTCGACGGGCAGGCGTCGCTGGCCCTGGTGGACCATGTCTCCGGGGAGCAGGTCGCCGCCGTCGACGCCACCCTCGGCTCGGGCGCGGGTCGGATCCGCGTGGTGGACAGCAAGGGTCGGCCGCTGGGGCTGGACAAGTCGCTCACGCTGTCCCGGCTCTTCGACAGCCGCGACCCCGACCAGCTCGCGCCGCTGCTGTCGTCCATCGACACCGTGCTCGAGGCTCTCCAGCGCTGCGGCATGGATGCGTTCCTGGCGTACGGGACGTTGCTCGGGGCGGTCCGGGAAGGCGGGTTGATCGGGCACGACTCCGATGCCGACCTCGGCTACGTCAGCCGGTTCGACCATCCGGCCGAGGTCGTGGCCGAGTCGTTCCGGCTGCAGCGTCATTTGGTGGAGCTCGGCCTGTCCGTCACCCGCTACAGCGGGATCGCCTTCCGCGTGAACCTCGTGGAGAGTGACGGCGTGGTGCGCGGCCTCGACGTGTTCGGGGGGTTCATGCGAGACGGTCACCTCTACCTCATGGGTGAGGTGGGTGCACCCTTCCAGCGCGACTGGGTGTGGCCGCTGACGACGGTGACGCTCGAGGGGCGCTCCTTCCCGGCCCCTGCCCGGCCCGAGCGGCTGCTGGAGGCGATGTACGGCCCCGGCTGGCGAACACCGGACCCGGCGTACAAGTTCGAGACGCCGACCGCCACGGTGCGCCGGCTCGACGGCTGGTTCCGCGGCACCCGGGCCGGCCGGGACCTGGTGTGGGAGATCCCGTCGCGCCGCCGGCTGCGGACCAGGCCGGTGCGCCCGAGCGCGTTCGCCCGCTGGGTCCGCCGCTCCGAGGGAGCCATCGGCACCTTCGTCGACCTCGGCTGCGGCGCCGGCACCGACGTCTTCTGGATGGCGAAGCGGGGCACCCCCGCGGTCGGCGTGGACTTCAAGCCGAGCCACTACCAGTCGATGGTCGCCCGGGCAGCGCGCGACCAGGTTCCGCTGACGTTCACGTGGGCCAACCTGAACGAGCTGCGCTCGGCGCTCGCGACCGGGGCCGAGCTGGCCCGCCGCCCCGGTCCGCGTGTCGTGACGGCCCGGCACCTGGCGGACGCGCTCGACCCGACGGGCCTGGAGCACCTCCTGCGCCTGGCGCGGATGGTGGTGGGCGACTCGGGGCGCCTCTACCTGCAGGTGCTCCGCTCGCCCGCCGCGGGGCCGGCGGCGCAGGACCCGCGGCAGCAGCTCCGCCGACCCGGCGCCGAGCCGGGGGACGTCGACGCGCTGGTCGAGCAGATCGTGCAGCGGGGAGGACGGGTGGAGTCCCGGCACGACCTCGTGGAGTCGGCGGCGGACGGTCCTCACGGCACCGAGCCGTCCGAGGAGAAGAGAGAGGTCACGAGAGTGGTGGTGTCATGGCAACGCTGAAGGACGTCACGCAACGGTTGCGCCTGCTGCACCGGCTCGAGCAGAGGCTGTCGGCGCTGGAGGCCGAGGTCCAGGAGTGTCGCCGGCTGAACCTGCGCCTCGCCGAGCTCATCGACGTCGTGGGGGAGCTGCTGGTGCCGATCGCCGATCGTGACGAGGAAGGCGTGGCCGAGGCGCTGCGCCGCTACCGCGAGAGCGTCGGCGGTCCAGCGGCGTGAGCCGCCGGGCCTTCCTCCACATCGGTCTGCCGAAGACCGGCACGACGTACCTGCAGCAGATCCTCTGGGACAACAAGCCGAGGCTCGCCGAACGCGGCGTGCTGCTGCCGGGCGGCACCCGTCGCCGCCACCTGCTGGCCTCCCTGGACGTGCGCCAGGACCCGAGGCTGTCCCGGCGCTCCGGCGACGTGGCGTCGCCCTGGCAGGACCTGGTCGAGGAGTGCCTGCGCTGGGACGGTGACGTCCTGGTCAGCCACGAGTTCTTCGCCGCCGCCTCCAGCGAGCAGGTGGGCCGGGTCGTCGACTCGCTCCCCGGCTTCGAGGTCCACGCCATCATCACCGCGCGGGCCATGAGCGACCTGGGTGTGTCCCGCTGGCAGGAGTGGGTCAAGTCCGGAGGCGCACTCCCCATCGACTCCTATCCGCGGAAGCAGCGCTACGACCCCACCGACGAGTGGGGCTGGGGGAGCTTCGACCTCGCCGACATCCTGGAACGCTGGGGGCGGGCGCTTCTCCCCGGCCGGGTCCACGTGCTCCCGATCGCCCCGGGCAGGAGCACCCCCGAGGACCTGTGGCTCCGGTTCGCCCGGGTGCTCGACCTCGACGGTCGGCAGTTCGAGGTCCCCGAGGCACCCGCGAACCCGTCGCTCGGGGTCGTCGAGGTGGAGCTGCTGAGACGCATCAACCCCTTGCTCCACGACTTCAGGTCGGCTGCCGACCGCGGCAACTGGATCCGGGGGTTCCTGGCGGAGGGTGGCATCCTTCCTGACCGGCGCGAGCGGTTCCGCGCCGGGGAGGACAAGCAGCGCGACCTGGTGGAGCGGGGCGAGCGTGCGGTGGCGCTGCTGAGCACCGGTGGGTACGACGTCCAGGGCGACGTGGAGGACCTGCGCCCCGGCTACCCGCGGGACCTCCGGCACCCCGACGAGGTCTCGGATGCGGAGATGCTGGAGAGCGCCACGGTTGCGATCGCCAACATGCTCCGCGCCGTCCGGAGTCTCACCGAGGAAAGGGACGCCCTGCTCCGGAAGCGACGGGGGCACCTCGCGGCTGTGGCGGCAGGGAGCTGGAGGCAGCTGTGGCGTAGGTTGTCCCGGACATAACCGCCCCAAGCGTCGCACCCCCAGTGGAGACATGCTCGTGAGAAGACGAATCGCCGCGGCAGCGCTGTGCGCTGTCCTGGCCGCGCTCCTGCCCTTCGCAGCACCGGTCAACGCGGACTCTGCCGACCGTGTCCAAGCACGGGGGCGCTACGTGCCGCCGGAGGGAGGCCACTTCAACGTCCCGATCGGTGACCGTGCGGCGCAGACGAGGATCAAGCGGGTCGTCCTGGATGCGATCCAGCACGCGCGCAAGGGCTCCTACATCAAGATCGCGCTGTTCTCCTTCGACCGCAGGGACATGGGCGAGGCGCTGATCAAGGCCCACCGGCGGGGCGTCCACGTGCAGGTCCTGCTCAACGAGCACCAGGTCACCCGGACCATGCGCACGATGCGAGGCGTCTTCCGCGCCGACCGCAGACGCAAGAGCTTCATCTACCAGTGCCGGGACGGCTGCCGTGGCGGTGGCTTCCTCCACACCAAGCTCTACCTCTTCAGCAAGACGGGCGTGACCCGCTCCGGCACGGTCATGATCGGGTCTGCCAACCTGACCACCAACGCCGAGGTCCACCAGTGGAACGACCTGATGGTGCTCAACAACGCCAAGGTCTACGACAAGGCCAACGTCGTGTTCGAGCAGATGCGACGCGACCGGCGCGCGAAGCCGGTCTACCGGGTGTGGGACATCAGCTCCCGCTACGAGCTGCAGGCGTTGCCTCACCCCCACACCACCCGCTGCAACGACCCGATCATGAACGTCCTCGAGAAGGTCCACTGCCGGGGTGCGACCCGGGGCACCGGCACCAACGGCAGGACAAAGATCCGGGCGAACCAGCACCGGTGGTCGGGCAACCGTGGCGCCTACATCGCCCGGAGGATGATCGCGCTCCACGGCCAGGGCTGTGACGTGCGGCTGATGCACGGGTCGGCCGACGACACGGTGCGCAGCGTCATGCGCACCCGGTCCAAGCGGGGCATGGTGCCGCTGCGCGCGAACGGGTTCGACGAGAACGGCGACGGTGAGATCGACCGTTACACGCACACGAAGTACCTGACGATCTCCGGCAACTACGGCAAGGACCGGTCGACGAGCCTCGTCCTCACCGGATCGAGCAACTGGGCGGGCATCGGTGTCCATGGCGACGACGTGCTCTTCCTCGCCAAGGGACGCGGCCGCGTGGCCGACTGGAACCGCAACTTCAACTTCATCTGGGACCGGGGCTCGCGTCCGGTGACGTACCGCCGCCCGGGCTTCTACAACGTCGAGGAGCCGAAGCTCACCGGCAAGTACTGGGAGAACGACTGATGGCGGCGGGCGGGCGGCGCGCGTCGGCGCCGCCCGCCGGCCGCCCCCGGTTGGCGGCCATCACGATGGTCCGCAACGAGGCAGCGATGCTGCCCCGGTGGGTCGACCACTACTCCCGCCAGTGCAGTGGCCCGGGAAGCCTCGTCGTCATCGACGACCACACGACCGACGGGTCGACGGACGACCTCCCGTGCCCGGTGATCCGGATCCCGTCATTCATCCACCGGCAGTTCGAGCCGGCCCGCCTGGGGATGGTCAGCCACATCGCCTCGGGGCTGCTGGAGTCCTACGACGCGGTCGTCTTCACCGACGCCGACGAGTTCCTGGTCGCCGACCCTGACCGCTACGGCACGTTGTGCGACCTGGTCGCAGGCAAGCCGGAGGTCCGGGTGTTCGGGGCGATGGGGCTCAACGTCGTCCACCACGTCGGGCACGAGCCACCGCTGGACCCGAGCCGGCCGATCCTCGCGCAGCGGCGACTGGCGAAGTTCGTCCCGCTCATGTGCAAGCCGGCGATGAAGAAGGTGCACAGCCAGTGGACGTCGGCCAGCCACGGGCTCCGGAACACCACCTGGACCATCGATCCGGACCTCTTCATGTTCCACGCCAAGTTCGCCGACCGGGATGCACTCCACCAGGCGGCGGAGAACCGCCGCGCCGGCGTGGAGCTCGAGAAGCGCCCGCGCAAGACGAGCTGGAAGCTCGGCGGCGACTCGATGGTCTCGCTGCTCGAGGGCATCACGAAGAAGGTCGACCTCGAGGGGCTCGCCCCGTTCCAGCCGACCCCCGGGCAGCTGGACGGCATCGTGCGCGAGGAGGAGGAGAACGTCTTCCGGGCCCGTGGCGGACGCCAGGTGCAGGCGATGCGGCAGGCGCCGATGGTGCTGGTGCCCGAGCGTTTCCGGGACCTCGTCTGAGCCGATTCTTTATATCGACCGCGGCGTGAGTGTCAAGAGCCGGTCCGGCGTGTCGACGCAGCAGTTCGTCGAACTTTTGCCTAATTCGGGCATTCTGCCCCAGGCCGCCGGGACCATTGGCTAGGGTCGGTGAGTTCCCAGGGCGGCATTCCGCTCTTTCCCGGCAAACACGCCATATGCCTCAGGAGGCCGCTCGTGCGCAGGGCAGACGCCAGCACCACCCCGAAGCTCCGACGCCCGATCCCGTGGGCCGTGCTCCTTGTCGTCAGTGCCCTGCTGACCGGGCTGTCGATGACCGGCGCCGCGAGCGCCACGCAGCCCTCCGCCGCCCGTGACCGCGTCCGGCCGGACTTCCGGGTCGCCACCTTCAACGTGCTCGGCTACAACCACACCGTCCCCGGCGGCGACCGCAAGGGCTTCGCCGACGGCCGCACCCGCACCAACTACGCGCTGCGGATCCTCAACTACTGGGACATCGACGTGGTCGGGTTCCAGGAGTTCCAGACCGAGAACCGCGAGCGCTTCATGAAGCTCACCGGCGACACCTGGGCGCACTACCCCGGTGACACGCTGGCCCGCATCGACATGCACAACTCGATCGCCTGGCGGACCGACACCTGGCAGCTCATCGAGTCGCACACCGTGAAGATCCCGTACTTCTTCGACTGGCAGGTGAACATGCCGTACATCCTGCTCAAGCACCTGAAGAGCGGGCGGCTGGTGTGGTTCGCCAACTTCCACAACCCCGCGAACTCGCACGGCAACGCCGAGCCCAAGCGCACCGAGGCGATGCGTCGCCAGGTGGTCCTGGCCAACCGGCTCTACGCGACCGGCATGCCCGTGGTCTTCACCGGTGACTTCAACGAGCGCGAGGACTACTTCTGCGGGCTCACCCGAGGTGCGCCGATGAAGGCCTCCCAGGGCGGCTCCGTGGGCATCTCCTCGACGTGCCGGCCGCCGACCGGGCCCACCGCGCGGCTGCCCATCGACTGGATCTTCGGCTCCACCAACCTCACCTTCACCAAGCACAAGCACCGTGACGGTAAGTTGGTCCAGAAGACCACCGACCACCCCGTGATCTTCGCCGACGTCGCTTTGCCACCGGCCTGAGCCGCCTCCGGCGCCCCTCGAGCCGCCTGCGGGCGCGGCGAGGGGCGCCGGAACCGCGGAGAGGATCCCTTGGCGCAGACCGTCGTCCTCCACATCGGAGCGATGAAGTCCGGGACCAGCTTCATCCAACAGACCCTCGGTGAGAACCGGGGGTTGTTGGCTGAGCAGGGCTTCCTCTTCCCCGGCCGGAAGTGGCGACACCAGGTCCTCGCGGTGCTCGACGTGCTCGGGCAGACCCGCGACGGCGACACCGTCGCCGGCTCCGAGGACGCCTGGCAGAGGCTGGTCGAGGAGATGCGCGCGTGGGACGGGACCGCCGTCGTCTCGATGGAGTTCCTCGGTCCGACCCCGACCGAGGACATCGAACGGGTGGTGGCCAGCCTGGCGCCGGCCGAGGTGCAGGTGGTCATGACGGCCCGCGACCTCGGCCGCAACATCCCGGCGATGTGGCAGGAGGGGCTCAAGAACGGCAACTCCTGGCACTGGCGCGACTTCCTCGACGACATCGCGCAGGAGCGGAAGTCGCGGTCCGACCGCGCCAACAAGTTCTGGCGTCACATGAACTACCCCTTCATCGCCCGCCGGTGGAGCCGGGTCGTCGGCGCCGACCGGTTCACCCTCGTCACCGTCCCGCATCCCGGCGCCGACCCACGTCTGCTCTGGGACCGGTTCTGCTCCGTGGTCGGGCTGGACCCCGCCGGCTTCGACATCTCCGGCCGGAGCAACACCTCGCTCGGGGCGGCGTCGGCGCTGGTCCTGAGGGCGCTCAACGAGACCCTCCCCGAGGCCCTGCCGCTCGCGCACTACCAGAAGGTCGTCAAGCACTCGCTCGCCAAGCAGGGGCTCAGCGGACGGGCTCGGGTGGAGCAGCCGATCGGCTTCGACGACGAGTGGGTCGCCACCCGCGCCGCCACCCACATCCGGCGGCTCGAGGAGCTCGGCGTCGCGGTGGTCGGCGACCTCCAGGAGCTCCGGCCGGTGGCCCAGAAGGGCATCGACCCGTCCGACGTACCCCCCGAGGCGCAGCTGGAGGCGGCGACCGCGGCGCTCGCCTACCTCGTCGAGGTGTGGCCCAGTCCATAGCGACGCCGACGCCGGACGCATACGCTGCGCGGGCACGCTTCGCCTCCTCGCCGGGAAGGACAGCACATGGGTCGCCGCCTCTGCGAGACCGAGGGCCTCACCGACATCCAGGAGGAGATCCTCAAGACGGTGCGCGTCTTCGTCGACGAGCGGATCATCCCGGTGGCCACCGAGCTCGAGCACCAGGACGAGTACCCCACCCAGATCGTCGAGGGGCTCAAGGAGCTCGGTCTCTTCGGCCTGACGATCCCCGAGGAGTACGGCGGCCTCGGCGAGTCGCTGCTGACCTACGCGCTGGTCGTGGAGGAGATCGCCCGCGGCTGGATGAGCGTCTCGGGGATCATCAACACCCACTTCATCGTCGCCTGGATGCTGCTCCACCACGGCACCGAGGAGCAGAAGCAGCGCTACCTGCCCCGGATGGCGACCGGCGAGGTGCGCGGCGCCTTCTCGATGTCGGAGCCCGGGTGCGGTTCCGACGTCTCGGCGATCACGTCCAAGGCAGTCGAGCACGCGGACGGCAGCTACTCCATCACCGGCCAGAAGATGTGGCTGACCAACGGCGGCTCCGCCAACCTGGTGGCCGTCCTCGTGAAGACCGACGAGGGCGCCGACTCGGTCTACCGCAACATGACCACCTTCCTGGTGGAGAAGGAGGTCGGGTTCGGCGAGACCGCGCAGGGCGTCACCGTCCCGGGCAAGATCGAGAAGATGGGCTACAAGGGCGTCGACACCACGGAGATGATCTTCGAGGGGCACCGCATCTCGGCCGACCAGATCGTCGGCGGCACGCCCGGTCGCGGCTTCTACCAGATGATGGACGGCGTCGAGGTGGGCCGCGTCAACGTCGCCGCCCGCGGCTGCGGGGTCGCCCACCGTGCCTTCGAGCTCGGGGTCGCCTACGCCCAGCAGCGGGAGACGTTCGGCAAGAAGATCGCCGACCACCAGGCGGTGCTGTTCCGGCTCGCCGAGATGGCGACCAAGGTGGAGGCCGCCCACCAGATGATGGTGAAGGCGGCGCGAACCAAAGACCGGGGCCAGCGCAACGACCTCGAGGCCGGGATGGCGAAGTACCTCGCCTCGGAGTACTGCTCGCAGGTGGTCGAGGACTCCTTCCGCATCCACGGCGGCTACGGGTTCTCCAAGGAGTACGAGATCGAGCGGCTCTACCGCGAGGCTCCGATGCTGCTGATCGGCGAGGGCACCGCGGACATCCAGCGGATGGTCATCGGGCGCCGGCTCCTGGAGGACTACAAGGCCCGCTGACCCCGGCGACCGGATGTGACAGCCTCATCCGGATGGACCTGACCGAGCACTTCCGGTTCCAGGCACGGGCCTGTGCGGACATGGGTTCGCCGATGTACGCCGAGCTCCTCCACCGGTGTGCCGACGACGTGAGCTCCGGCGGCGTGGTCGGTGACGTGCTCGCCGGTTTCGAGCGGCTCTCCGGCACGACCTCGGCCCTGGCGCTCCGGCTGCTGGGGTCGGTGCACCGGCTGGTGCTCGAGCGTCGGGCCGACGAGCTCGCCATGTACTACCCGTCCGTCGGGGGCGCCTGGGAGCTCGACGGCGGCTGGGAGGCGTTCGCCCGGCTGCTGCGCGGCCGGCCCGAGGACGTCCGGGAGTGGCTGGACCGTCCGCCGCAGACCAACGAGGTGGGTCGTTCGGCCGCCTTGTACGGGGGGCTCCTGCACCTTCCCGCTCTCGGTGCCGGTGAGCTGCCGGTGCGGCTGGTGGAGATCGGCGCCTCCGCCGGGCTGAACCTCCGGGCGGACCGGTTCGGCTACCTCGACGGTGCGGGCCGGCGCTTCGGGTCCGACGATCCCGGGCTCGTGCTGGCCGACGCCTGGCGCGGCCGGTCGCTCGAGCCGTGGCCCGGCCTCGCGGTGGCGGAGCGGCTGGGCAGCGACGTCGCGCCCGTCGACGCCTCGACGACCGAAGGACGGCTGGTCCTCACGGCGTACGTCTGGCCCGACCAGCGCGTGCGGCTCGAGCGGCTGCGCGCCGCGCTCCGGGTCGCTGCCGGCCTCGCGGTGGAGATCCGCCGTCAGGACGCGGTGTCGTTCCTCCAGGAGCTCCGGCTGCGCGAGGGGACGACCACGGTGCTCTGGCACTCGGTCATGTGGCAGTACCTCACCCCGGAGGACCGCATCCGGGCGGCCACCCGCATCGAGGCCCTGGGTGCCGAGGCCACCCCGTCCCACCGGTTCGTCCACCTCCGTGCCGAGCCGGTCCTCGACCTCCCGGACGACGTGCGGTTCCTGGTGCGGCTGCGGTCGTGGCCGGGCGGGGCCGAGCGGGTCATCGGCGAGACCGTCGGCCACGGAGTCCCCACGACCTGGCTCTGAGCCGCCGCGCGGGCCGGCTGCTAGCGTGACGCACCGTGACCCGAGGCCACCCTGCGGACGCGGACCTGCCGCAGGTCGCCGTGGTGACCGTGGTGCGCGACGAGGCGGTGATGCTGCCCCGCTGGCTCAGCCACTACGCGGCGCAGGTCGGCGGCCACGAGCGCCTGGTCGTGATCGACGACAACTCCGCCGACGGTTCCACCGACGACCTGCCCTGCACGGTCATCCGGATGCCACCGCGGCTGAAGACCACCTTCGAGCCGACGCGCATGGGCATGCTCAACGGCGTCGCCGCCGGGCTGCTCGCCGCCTACGACGCCGTGGTCTTCGCCGACGCCGACGAGCTGCTGGTCGCGGACCCGACGAAGTACCGCGATCTCCGCGAGCTCCTCGCCGACCGCCCCGACCGGCAGGTGGTGGGCGCCACCGCACTCAACGTGGTCCACCACCTCGGCGTCGAGCCGCCGCTGCAGCCAGGGCGGCCGGTGCTCGAACAGCGCCGGCTGGCCAAGTTCATGCCGCTGATGTGCAAGCCGGCGATCAAGCGCATCCCGGCGGCGTGGGTGGCGGCCTCGCACGGCGTCAAGGCGCCGTTCACCGTCGACCCGGACCTCTTCATGTTCCACCTCAAGTTCGCCGACCGCGACCACCTTGCGACGGCGGCCGCGCACCGGCAGCGGCTCGTGGAAGACCTCGGCCGTCCCCGGAACACCAATTGGAGCGCGGGGGAGGACGCCATGGTCTCGCTGCTCGAACGCGTCAACGCCCGGGTGAAGCCCGACCGCGTCCGGCCGTTCGCGATCGACGCGGCTCAGCTCGAGGACGTGGTCGAGCAGCGCGGGGAGAAGGTCTACCGCACCACCGGTGCCGGCCAGATCCAGGCGATGGAGCGTCAGCCGTTCGTGTGGGTCCCGGAGCGCTTCCACGGAACCTGCTGACCCGCCCTTCATGTCCGGTCGACCCGCCCCTCGTTCCGGGGACGAGTACCGGGAGCCCCGTCACTTCGGCACGATGGGACAGTCGACGAGAGCCCACGGAAGCAGGTCAGCGGATGCAGTTCGGTCGGAGCTACGAGGAGTTCGAGGTCGGCGCGACGTACAAGCACTGGCCGGGCAAGACCGTCACCGAGTACGACGACCACCTGTTCTGCCTGCTGACGATGAACCACCACCCCCTGCACCTCGACGCGCACTACGCGGAGGAGACGACGCAGTTCGGGAAGAACGTGGTCGTGGGCAACTACGTCTACTCGATCCTGCTCGGCATGTCGGTCGCCGACGTCTCCGGCAGGGCCATCGCGAACCTGGAGGTCGAGTCGCTGCGCCACGTCGCCCCGACCTTCCACGGTGACACGCTCTACGGGGAGACGCGGGTGCTGGACAAGTGGGAGTCCTCGTCGAAGGGCGACCGCGGGGTGGTCCACGTGGAGACGATCGGCTACAACCAGGACGGCAGGGTCGTCTGCATCTTCCGCCGCAAGGTCATGGTGCCGAGGCAGAGCTACCTCGACGCCCGAGGCGGCGAGCAGCCGGGCCGGCCCGTGCCTCAGCCAGACAGGAACTGGCCCGGGCCCGCCTGACCCGCCTGGCCCGCCTCGTCCGACTGGGCGCGCGCCATGTGCCGCGCGCAGTCGGACGCGGCTCCCGGTGAGCGGCCTCGTCCGACTGACCGCGCGTCATGCGTCCCGCCCGATCGGACGAGGCGGGCGGTCTCGGGGCGACCCGTCCGGCGCACCGGGAGGCCGG
>CADCUI010000023.1 GCA_902805845.1 uncultured Nocardioidaceae bacterium | reverse complement strand
GACACGCGCCCAGTCGGACGAGGCGGAATGGGGGCTCGGGGGCGGGCGTTCGGCCGTCATGACGACGATCGCTGTCACCGGCGCCACCGGCCACATCGGCGGCACCACGGCCAGACTGCTCTCCGGCGCCGGCGTACCGCTGCGGCTGCTCGTCCGTGACCCGGCCCGGGCTCCGTCGCTGCCCGGCGCGGAGGTGGTGCGGTGCTCGTACGGCGACGAGCACAGCGTCGACGCGCTTCGGGGCGTCGACGTGCTGCTCATGGTGTCCGCCGCCGAGTCGGCCGACCGGGTGGCGGAGCACCGGGCCTTCGTCGAGGCGGCGAGCGCCGCGGGGGTACGCCACCTCGTCTACACCTCGTTCGCCGGCGCGAGCGACGCCAGCGGCTTCCTCCTCGGACGCGACCACGCCGCCACCGAGGACATCATCCGGGCCGCGGGTGGGACCCACACCTTCCTCCGCGACAACTTCTACGCCGAGGTCTTCCCCCACTTCGCCGACGCCGAGGGCGTCATCCGCGGGCCGGCCGGCAGCGGACGCGTCGCGGCGGTGTCCCGGCGCGATGTCGGGGAGGTGGCCGCCGCCGTGCTGGGCGACCCGGAGAGCCACGCGGGGAAGACCTACGTCCTCACCGGACCGGAGGCGCTGAGCCTCGACGCCATCGCCGCGACCCTCACCGAGGTCACCGGCCGCGCCCACCGCTACCTGGACGAGACGATGGCCGAGGCGCGCGCCAGCCGTTCCGGGTACGGCGCCCCGGAGTGGCTGGTCGACGCCTGGATCAGCACCTACACCGCGATCCGCGACGGCGAGCTGGAGGCCGTGAGCGACGACGTCCCGCGCCTGCTGGGACGTCCGGCCACGGCGTTCGCCGACGCGGTACGGGCGCGGGCGCACTGACGCACGCAGACGACCACCGCCCCCGCCGGCCCGCCCGCCGACGCAGCAGCCCTTGTCCGCTCAGCCCCGCGGGCCCACCTCCGCCGGACCCCCGGCGCTGCCGTCGAGGAACTCCGGCGGCCGCAGCCCCTCACGCGCGTACGCCGCGGCGACGGCCTCACGCACCTCGTCGGCGCCTCCGGGCGGCGTCAACGCGATCGCTGAGCCGCCGAAGCCACCACCGGTCATCCGGGCGCCCCAGGCGCCGGCAGCCAGTGCCGCCTCCACCGCGACGTCGAGCTCACGGACCGACACCTCGTAGTCGTCGCGCAGCGACTCGTGGGAGCCGGTCATCAGCCGGCCGAACGCCGGCCAGTCACCGGCCTCCAGCGCGGTGACCGCGTCGGTCACCCGGGCCGACTCCGTCACGACGTGCCGCGCCCTCCGCCGCTGCACCGGGTCCGCCAGCGACTCCGCCTGGGCCGCGTCGGCGTCCGCAAGCCACTCCACCCCGAGCTCTCGGGCAGCCGCCTCGCAGGCCTGCCGCCGCTCGGCGTACTCCCCGCCCACGAGCGTGTGCGCGGCCTTGGTGTCGATGACGACGAGGTCCCCCGGCGGTGCCCAGGGCACCGAGCGGCGGTCACCGGAGGCGAAGTCGATGAGCAGCGCGTGCTCCGGCTCGGCGAACATCGCGACGGTCTGGTCCATCGACCCGGTCGAGGCGCCGACGTACTCGTTCTCCGCACGCACGCAGGCCGCCACGATCTCGTCGGAGGTCCTCGACTCGCCGGCCACCGCCAGCACCGCCATCGCGACCGCGCACTCGAGCGCGGCGGAGCTGGAGAGCCCAGCGCCGGTGGGCACTCGACCGTCGACGACCAGGTCGAGGCCGCCGAGGCCGTCGGGGCCGTCGCCCGGTAGCCCCAGCGCCCACACCACGCCGGCCGCGTAGGCCCCCCAGCCCTCCATGCCGTCGTCGAGGGCCGAGAGGGGCACCGACACGTCCTCGTCGTGCGCCTGCACGCTGTGCAGCACCAGGCGGCCGTCGTCACGGCGCCCGGCGGCGACCTGGGTGCGGTAGGTCAGCGCGATCGGCAGGGACCGGCCGCCGTTGTAGTCGAGGTGCTCCCCGATCAGGTTCACCCGCCCCGGCGCCGACCCCACGAAGACCGGCTCGGCGCCGGTCCGTGCCACGAACTCCTCGGCCACTCCCATGTCGCCACACTAGGCGCCACGGCAGGCGCAGGCGCGGTCGCGGTCGCCCCGAGGCCCCTCGGCCCAGTCCGTCCCCGAGCCCGCAGCCGCTCCCGTGCCGGTACAGCTGCCGGCGCGCTGTCTAGGGTGAGCCGGATGCGGCCCCTCCCACTCCACGGCCGGGTCGCGCTGGTCACGGGGGCCGGCGCCCCCGACGGCATCGGCTTCGCCGCTGCCCGGGCGCTTGTGGAGCTGGGTGCCGCGGTCGCCGTCGCGGCGACGACGCAGCGAGCGCTCGAGCGTGCTGAGGAGCTGCGCGGCGATGGCGTCCGGACGACGGGGGTCGTGGCGGACCTGACCGACGAGGCACAGGTCCGGCGGGCCGTGGAGGAGGTGCGCGCCGCCCTGGGTGCGCCGACGGTCCTGGTGAACAACGCCGGCATGACCAGCGTCTCGAGTCCGGCGCTCGGGTCGTCGGTGTCGTCGCAGGAGGCAGGCGGAGCGGGCGCAGCAGGCGGAGCGGGCGCAGCAGGCGGACCGGGCGGAGCAGTCGGAGACAGCGGGGGAGTCGAGGCGGGGGCCCTGGCGGAGATGTCGCTGGACGCGTGGCACCGGGCGCTGGCGCGCAACCTGGACACGGCGTTCCTCACCACCCGCGCGGTGCTGCCCGGGATGGTGGCCGTCGGCTGGGGGAGGGTCGTCATGGTCACCTCCGTCACCGGCCCGGTGATGGCCATGCGCGCCGAGGCGGCGTACGCCGCCGCCAAGGCCGCGATGGTGGGGCTGGTGCGGTCCGCCGCGGTGGACTACGGGCGGCACGGCGTCACGGTCAACGCCGTTGCCCCTGGCTGGATCGCGACCGGCAGCCAGACCGCCGACGAGCAGCGGCAGGGTCTGCTCACCCCGCTGGGACGCAGCGGCCGGCCCGAGGAGGTCGCGGCCGCGGTCGCGTTCTTCTGCTCGCCCGCCGCCGGCTACGTCACCGGGCAGTGCCTGGTCGTCGACGGGGGCAACGCGGTCACCGAGGAGCGCGGCTGACGGCGGAGCCGCTCCCGACGTGCTGCGTAGGCTGGGTCGGTGCGTTTCCTCGACGACCGCGGTGAGCCGGCTCACGACCTGACCTACGACGACGTGTTCATGGTCCCCCGACGCTCCTCGGTGGTCTCCCGGGACGACGTGGACCTCACCACCGACGACGGCACCGGCGCGACGCTTCCGCTCGTGGCCTCCAACATGACCGCGGTGTCGGGGCGGCGGATGGCCGAGACGGTGGCGCGGCGCGGCGGTCTGGCCGTCATCCCGCAGGACATCCCGACCGCGGTGGTCGCCGACGTGGTGTCGTGGGTCAAGGCGCGCTCGCTCCTCTTCGACACCCCGATCACGCTCGACAGGCAGCACACCGTCGCGGACGCGCTGGCCCTGATCCCCAAGCGCGCCCACCGCGCCGCCTTCGTCGTCGAGGAGGGCCGGCCCGTCGGCGTCGTCACCGAGGAGGACTGCCGCGACGTCGACCGGTTCACCCAGGTCCACCAGGTGATGAGCACGCACGTCGTCTCGCTGCGCGACGACCTGACGCCCCGAGCGGCGTACGACGAGCTCGACGCGGCGCGGCGCCGTGTCGCGCCGGTGGTCGACGCGGCCGGCCTCCTCGTCGGCGTGCTCACCAGGACCGCGGCGTTGCGAGCCGCCCTCTACAGGCCCGCGGTCGACGGCCGGGGCAGGCTGTGCGTCGCGGCCGCGATCGGCGTGAACGGCGACGTCAAGTCCAAGGCCGAGGCGGTGCTGGAAACCGGCATCGACTGCCTGGTCGTCGACACCGCCCACGGACACCAGGACCGCACCCTCGACGCGTTGGCCGCGGTGCGGGCCGTGGACCCGCGGGTGCCGGTGGTCGCCGGCAACGTCGTCTCCGCCGAGGGCACCCGGGACCTCGTCCACGCCGGGGCGGACATCGTCAAGGTCGGTGTCGGACCCGGTGCCATGTGCACCACCCGCATGATGACCGGCGTCGGACGGCCCCAGTTCTCCGCTGTCCTCGACTGCGCGCAGGAGGCCGCCAGGCTCGGCGCGCACGTGTGGGCCGACGGCGGCGTGCGCCACCCGCGCGACGTGGCGCTGGCCCTCGCCGCCGGGGCGAGTGCGGTGATGGTCGGCTCCTGGTTCGCCGGCACCTACGAGTCACCGGGGGACCTGCACGCCGACGCCGACGGACGGCTCTACAAGGAGAGCTTCGGCATGGCCTCGTCCCGAGCCGTGGCCAACCGGACTGCCGCCGAGTCGTCGTTCGACCGCGCGCGCAAAGGCCTGTACCAGGAGGGGATCTCCTCCAGCCGCATGTACCTCGATCCCGCCCGCCCGGGGGTCGAGGACCTCATCGACCAGATCTGCGCCGGTGTGCGGTCGGCCTGCACGTACGCCGGCGCGCGGTCGCTGGCCGAGCTCCACGAACGGGCCATCGTGGGCGTGCAGTCGGCCGCCGGCTACTCCGAGGGCCGACCGCTTCCCGCCGGCTGGTGACCTGAGCCGACCACGGAGCGACGGTCGTCGGGGTGGCGTCGGGTGCTGCCCTGCCGGTCGAGGTGCTGCAGCAACGGCAGCACCACCCGCCGCGTGGTGCCCAACAGGCTCCGCGCCTCGCTCGTCGTGAAGGGCTGCCCCAGCTGGCGCAGCGACTCCACCGCCCGGCGGTCCGCGCCCGGCAGCAGCACGACGCCGCTGCCCAGGTGCAACAGCCGACCGGCGCGGCCGGCCACCGCGACCGCCCTGGCATCCAGGCCGAGGGCGGAGAGCCGCTCGGCGGTGGGAGCGGCGAACGGTTCCTCCCGCAGCTGTGCCTCGACCGCCGCGACGGCACGCTCCAGCCCTTCCGGGAGCCCGGTCGCCGACCGTTCCGGCACGGCGGTGATCCGCCCCCCGACCTCGCGCAGCGGCGGGGCGACGAGGAGTGAGACCAGCTCGGCGGAGGGAAGGCCGAGCTGCTCGGAGAGCGCAGCCCTGGGGATCCCGGGCGTGAGCGACCCCGAGGCGTCGTGGCTGCGCACCAGCGCCGCCAGCTCGGGCCGCAGCCTCTCCGCCTCCCGGCCGGCGAGGAGCCAGCCGTCCGCGGTCGCCTGGGACCGGAGGGTGTCGGCGACGGGGACGCCGAGCTGGCGCAGCAGCGACAGGTGGACCAGCCCCCGTCGCTCGATCTCGGCCGCCGCGTCGGCCTCCCCCTCGTGAGCGGCCAGCGCCGCCGCGCGCGCCCGGGAGGCGCCGCGTCGGCCCAACGCGGGCGGGGCGGGGTCCAGGACGGTCAGCCCCCACAGCCGCCGGCTGCCCGGGTCGCGCAGCAGTGCGCGGTCCCCGATCCGCAGCGGCAACGGCCGGTCGAGGGTCAGTCGCACGAGGTCGTCGGACA
This sequence comes from uncultured Nocardioidaceae bacterium, assembly GCA_902805845.1. GTDB lineage: Bacteria > Actinomycetota > Actinomycetes > Propionibacteriales > Nocardioidaceae > Marmoricola_A. Next base: position 40,855 of record CADCUI010000023.1, on the reverse strand, counting down.
GTGGCCGGAGGTACGCCGCGACCGCGGCCGCGCCCACGTGGAGGACCGGCCGCCGGGGTGGCCGACCCGCGGGCGCTCGGTCACCGACCCGGATCCGCACGTCGACCCGGTCGGTGAACCGCCAGGCTCCGGGGGTGACCAGGACACTGTGGCGGTCGAGCTCGGAACGGTCCTCGCCTGCGACGTTGACGGCCACCCGCGCGACCCCCGCGGCCGCGGTGACCGGTCTGCCGAGCGACTGCAGCCCGCGCACCCGCAGGCTGCTCGACCCGGCGGCCAGCGTGTCGCCCACGGCGATCCGGCCGGCGGGGAGGGTGCCGGTCACGACGGTGCCGGCGCCGCGGACGGTGAAGCAGCGGTCGACCCACAGCCGCACGTCGGCAGCGGGTTCCGGCGTCGGCAGCCCGGCGACCAGGTCGACGAGAGCCCGGCGCAGGTCGTCCAGGCCGGCCCCGGTCCGGGCGCTCACCGGGACGACGCGGGCTCCGGCGAGCCCCGTGCCGTCGACCTCCCGTCCGGCCCTCTCGACCATGGCCGAGGGGTCGGCGAGGTCGCTGCGGTTGACGGCCACCACCGCGTGACGCACTCCGAGGGCCTCGAGCGCCGCGAGGTGCTCCGCGGCCTGGGGCATCCAGGGGTCGTCGGCGGCGACGACGAGGAGCACCGCCGGCACCGGCCCGACACCGGACAGCATCGTGGGCACGAACCGCTCGTGGCCGGGCACGTCGACGAAGGCGACGTCGCCCACGGGGGGCAAGGAGGTCCACACGTAGCCGAGCTCGATCGAGAGCCCCCGCGCGCGCTCCTCGGCGAGCCGATCGGGCTCGCTCCCGGTGAGTGCCTTCACCAGCGTGCTCTTGCCGTGGTCGACGTGGCCCGCCGTCGCGATCACGTGCACGGGGAGCCCTGGGTCGGGCCGGCCTGCCGGCGTACGGCGTGCACCAGGAGCTCGTCCTCCTCGGGCGGCACCGCGACGAGGTCGAGGAGGAGCCGGCCGTGCTCCACGCGTCCGACGACCGCGGGGTCGCCGAGCCGCAGAGGACGTGCCAGCCCGGGCGGCAACGCCACGGCGGCACTCGGCAGGGTCACCTCCGGCGCTCCGCCGCCCCCGACGGCCGCCTCCGACAGGACGGTCTCGGCGCCGACGTCGACGAGCGCGGCGGTGATCCGCTCGGCGCGGCTCAGCAGCTCCGCGGCGGATGCCTCGAGGGCTCGCACCACCGGCGCCGGAGGGCCGGTGAGCGTCGCCTCCAGGGCGGCGAGGGTCAGCTTGTCGACCCGCAGCGCGCGGGCGACCGGATGGCGTCGCAGCCGCTCCACCAGCGCGGCGCGCCCCAGCAGCAACCCGCACTGCGGGCCACCGAGCAGCTTGTCGCCGGAGGCGGTCACGAGGGCGGCTCCGGCGGCGAGGGTGCCGGCGGCACTGGGCTCGTCGGGGAGCCGGGGATGAGGCCGCAGCAGCCCCGAACCGATGTCGGCGACGACCGGCACGGGCAGCTCGGCCAGCTCCTTGACGGGGACCGTCGAGGTGAAGCCGCGGACCACGAAGTTCGAGGGGTGCACCTTGAGCACGAAGGCGGTGTGGTCATCGACCGCCTCGGCGTAGTCGGCGAGCCGCACCCGGTTGGTGGTGCCGACCTCGCGCAGCCTGGCGCCGACGGACTCCAGCAGCTCCGGGATCCGGAAGCCGTCGCCGATCTCGACCAGCTCGCCGCGGGCGACCACGACCTCGCGCCCGCTCGCGAGCGCACAGGCGACCAGGGCGAGGGCCGCGGCACCGTTGTTGACCACGTGCGTCGCCTCGGCCTCGGGTACGGCGCGGCTCAGGGCCGACAACGCCGAACGGCCCCGGCGGCCCCGGCGGCCGGTGTCCAGGTCCAGCTCGATGTCGGTCGACCCGGCGGCGGCCGCCAACGCGTGCACCGCGGCGGAGGACAGCGGCGCCCGTCCGAGGTTGGTGTGGACGACCACGCCGGTCGCGTTGACCACCCGGCGCAGCTCGGTGGCCGACGCCGGCAGCGTGGCCACGGCAACATCCGCGACGTCCGCGGGCGCGACCTCCCCGGTGCGGCAGCGTTCAAGGGCCCGCGTGACCGACTGCTTGACCAGGTCTGCGCCCAGCCGCCCGGTCGCCTCCCGCAGCCGGTCGTCGGCCAGGACCTGGTCGGTGCGAGGAGTCGCGCGGCGGGGGTCGGGCACGTCTCCGGACACTACCCGCGGCGGGGGGCTGCCCCCCGTCGCGAAGATCCGAAGGTCATAGAGGGGAGACCGGTCGAGAGCTACGTGGTCTCGTCCGACGGGTCCGCGATGCCGTGCTGCTGGTAGACGTCGGGGATCCCGTCGGCGTCGACGTCCGCCTGCTCGGCCTCGTACATCCGGCGGTAGGCGCGGTCCCGCGCTCGCATCAGCACGCCGGCCAGCAGGGCCGAGACCAGCGAGCCGCAGAGCACGCCGACCTTCACATGGTCGTCGGCCACGCTCCCGCCACCGAAAGCCAGCTCGCCGATGAGGAGGGAGACGGTGAACCCGATGCCTCCGAGCACCGAGACCCCCAGCACGTCGTACCAGCTGAGCTCGTCGTCGAGGCTGGCGTTGGTGAAGCGGGCGGTCAGCCACGCGGCCCCCACGATCCCGATGGGCTTGCCGAGGACGAGCCCCGCGATGATCCCCAGCGCGATCGGGTCGGTCAGGGACTCCTTGATCCCCTCGAGTCCCCCGACCGCCACGCCGGCGGCGAAGAACGCGAAGACCGGTACGGCGACCGCCGAGGAGAGCGGTCGCAGCCGGTGCTCGAAGTGCTCGGCCAGCCCGGGACCCGCCTCGGGCCCCCCTGCGGCATGTGACCTGATCACCGGCACCGTGAACCCGAGCAGCACACCGGCGACTGTCGCGTGCACGCCTGACTCGTGGACCAGCACCCAGGTCGCGGCAGCCAACGGGAGCAGCAGCCACCAGGAGCGGATCCGTCGCTGGACGGCCCAGCCGAACAGCGCCAGCGGCGCCAGCGCCGCCACCAGAAACGCGAACTCCAGGTCGCTGGTGTAGAAGACGGCGATGATGGTGACTGCGACGAGGTCGTCGACGACCGCGAGCGTCAGCAGGAACGTGCGGAGGCCGGTGGGGAGATGGGTGCTGATGATCGCGAGGACGGCGAGCGCGAACGCGATGTCCGTCGCGGTCGGGATGGCCCAGCCACTGAGCGCTCCGCCGCCGGTCCCGAGGTTGAGGAGCACGTAGATCACCGCGGGGACCACCACGCCACCGAGGGCCGCGAGGATCGGGACCGCCGCGCGCGCCGGGTCGCGCAGGTCACCGGCCACGAACTCGCGCTTGAGCTCCAGCCCGACGACGAAGAAGAAGATCGCGAGCAGCCCGTCGGCGGCCCAGGTGCCGAGCGAGAGGTTCAGGTGCAGCGACTCCGGCCCGACGGTGAGATCGCGCAGCGCGGCGTAGGAGTCGCCGACGGGGGAGTTCGCCCAGACCAGCGCCACCACCGTCGCCAGCAGCAGCAAGGCGCCGCCGACGGTCTCCTCGCGGAGCACCTCCGCGATGCGGGTCGCCTCGCTCCAGGAGCCGCGGGCGAAGAGTGCAGGCCTTGCGCGGTTGTCAGGCATCGACGGTGCCCTTCGGGGTCGGGGGACTCGTTGCCGACCAGACTTCCCGGCGCACCGGTCACCAGCGTACGGCGTGCGGTGCTGGGGGCGGAACGGCGGTCGCCCTGGTTTCCTTGGTCGCCCCTGACCCACCGGTGTAGGACAGCGTTGTGCTGAGGCGGAGGGCGACGGCAGGCGTCGCGGGACTGCGTGCTGCGGTGCGCCCTCGCCGGCTTCTCGTGGCGATGGCCGTCTGCCTCGGCTGGGGCCTGCTGGCGGCTGTCGTGGCCGCGCCGGTCGCCCTCGAGCAGGCGATGGAACGGACCCGGTTCACCGACCGGCTGGGCACGGTCCCCGTCGAGGTCTCGCTCGCTCACAACGGCGTGTCGACCATCGACACCGGCGTGCTGGGACGCATCTACTGGGATCGCACCGGGGCGGCAGGGTTCGGCGCCTACATCCGGGTGACCGACCCTCCCGAGGCCGGCGGGACCCTCTCGTCGTACGTCGACCCGCAGTTCCTCCAGGTCAACGCGCAGCTGGTGAACGCACCGGCGGACGTCGCCGACGCCTACGGCAGGCAGATCACCGCCGAGCTGCTCGGGGGGTTCCTGCGGGCCGAGCTCGTCATGGTGGCACTCGGCGCCGTGATCGCCGGGCTGGTCCGCTGGCGGTCGGGACCAACGCGTCCTCCGGGCGACGCGCCGCGACGTGCCGGGTTGGCGGGGCTGGCCCTGCTGCTGGGCCTCGTCGCCTCCAGCGGTGTCGCGCTGGGGCTGTTCTCGCGGTGGCAGGGCAACGCCGAGGTGGGGGGCTCCTTCCCCCTGCCGGGGCTGCCCGAGGTGTCGTTCAGCAGTCCTCAGACGCGCGAGGTCGCTGCGCAGGTCCAGCCGTTCATCGAGAAGAACACCGAGCGGATCCAGGAGCAGGCCCGCCGCTACCGGGACGCCGCCGAGTCGTCGCTGCGCTCCGAGCTCCGGGCGCAGGGCGCGGGCATCGTCCCGCGGGACGGCGAGCAGGTGGTGCTCGCCGAGGCGGACCCTCAGGGGAGCTGGGTGGGGACGCGGCTGCGCCAGCGCATGTACGCGCTGCTCCTCCGTGAGCTCGGTGAGGACGCGATCGCCCTGCGAACCGTCTCCGGGGACATCACGTCCAACGGCACCCTCGCCGAGGAGAACTACGTCGAGGCCGAGATGGGGGCCAGCGAGCCGGTCCCGACCGTCGCGGTGGCCGGCGACCACGACTCCGACGTGACCGCCGAGCAGCTGGAGCGGCACGGCGCCACGGTGCCCGACCTGAGCACGGAGACGGTCGGCGACCTCGAGGTCGCCGGCGCCAACGACCCCGAGTTCAAGACCCTGTTCGGCGGTACCGTCGGCAACGACACCGACGTCAGCGAGACCGAGCTCGGTGAGCTGTTGCGTGCCGAGCTCGACGGCGCCCAGGCGGTGATCGTGCTGCTGCACCAGCCCCGTGCGGCGCTGACCTACCTCGGGCTGGAGAGCTACGAGGAGCTGGCGGTCACCGAGGGCCACCTCACCCAGCCGTGGGACGACGGCATCCCGGACCTGCCGCCGGGCACCCTCAACATCGGCCACCTGCACGACGCCGACGGTCCCTGGGTCGTCTGGAACACCGACACCGAGGAGATCACCTGGACGGTGGTCGACCAGCTGGGGACGTCGGGTGGTGTCGAGGAACGGCCGACGTTCAACCGGTTCTCCACGCCGTACTCGACGCCGCTGAAGACCGTGAGCGTCCGGCTCCAGTACGTCGAGGTCTCCTCGGGACTGCAGACCGGGTACGCCACCGTGGAGTTCAGCACGAGCGGCAAGGCGCTCATCACCGACCGGGTCGACGTCGGTCTGCCGGGCGGTGCGCCGACCGGCGAGGAGGAGGCCGGGGCGCCCGTGACCGGGCCCAGGAAGGACCGGTCCTCGGCCGGCAGGTGAGCGTGGCGGAGGCGGACGGGAATCGAACCCGCCGGACCCGGATGCCGGGCCCCTACGGTTTTGAGGACCGCGCCCGTCACCAGACGAGGTACGCCTCCGCCGCCACCGTAGTCGGCCGGTCGTCGGCGGCAGGTCGGCCGCCCACCGGCCGGTAGTTTCGGCTCATGACCACCGCCCCCGGCGCCCTCCGCCTCACGCAGTACGCCGCGGGTGGCGGCTGCGCCTGCAAGGTGCCCCCTGGCGAGCTCGAGCGGATCGTCGCCGACCTCCCGACCAGCCGCGCCGGTGGCGACCTGCTGGTCGGCCTCGACGACGGCGACGACGCCGCGGCCGTCCGGATCGACGCCGGCCGCGCGGTCATCGCCACCGCGGACTTCTTCACGCCGGTCGTCGACGACCCGCGTGCCTGGGGGCGGATCGCCGCGGCGAACGCGCTCTCGGACGTCTACGCGATGGGCGGCACCCCGCTGGTCGCGGTCAACCTGCTCGGCTGGCCACGAGAGGTGCTGCCCTTCGACCTGGCCGCCGAGGTGCTGGCCGGGGGTGACGAGATCTGCGCGGAGGCGGGGACGTACCTGGCGGGCGGGCACACCATCGACGACCCGGAGCCGAAGTACGGCCTCGCGGTCACCGGGCTCGCGCACCCCGACCGGCTGCTGCGCAACGACGCGGGTCGCCCCGGCACGCCGCTGACCCTGACCAAGCCGCTGGGGCTGGGCGTCCTGAACAACCGGCACAAGGCGACCGGGGAGTGGTTCGAGGAAGCGGTGAGCGTGATGACCGGGCTGAACCGGGCCGCCGCGGGCGCCGCCCTCGGGGCCGGCGCCCGCTGCGCCACCGACGTCACCGGCTTCGGCCTCCTCGGCCACCTCTACAAGCTGGCGCGGGCCAGCGGGGTCACCGCGGTGGTCGACAGCCGGGCGGTGCCCTACGTCGACGGGGCCCGGCGCTCGCTGGCCGAGGGCTTCGTCCCCGGAGGCAGCCGGCGCAACCTCGCCTGGGTGCAGCCGCACCTGGTCACCGGCGTCGAGGACGACGAGCTCCTCCTCCTCGCCGACGCCCAGACCTCCGGCGGCCTGCTGGTGGCGGGCGAGCTTCCGGGATATCCCGTCGTCGGCGAGCTCATCTCCTCGGAGCCGAATCGCGGGACGGTCCTGCATGTCCGTTGACACCGGGTTCGTCCGCTGCTGAGGTGGGGGCCATGAGCAGGTCGTTCCTCGGGTGGCCGGTGCTGCGGCAGCTGCGGGGAAGCGACCCACTGGGACGCGGGCCCGCGGTGCGGTCGAAGGCGACGGAGTCGCTCGCTCCCCGCACCGCCACCGCCGACCGGGTGGCGCGCAGCGTCTGTCCCTACTGCGCGGTCGGCTGCGGGCAGCGGGTGTTCGTCAAGGACGAGAAGGTCGTCCAGATCGAGGGCGACCAGGACAGCCCGATCTCGCGCGGCCGGCTCTGCCCCAAGGGGTCGGCCAGCAAGAACCTCGTCACCAGCGACCTGCGGCAGACCACGGTGCGCTACCGGCGCCCCTACGGCACCGAGTGGGAGGACCTCGACCTCCCCACGGCGATGGAGATGATCGCTGACCGCCTCGTCAAGGCCCGCAACGACACCTGGCAGGAGCTCGACGAGAAGGACCGCCGCGTGCGTCGCACCCTCGGTGTCGCGAGCCTCGGAGGGGCCACCCTCGACAACGAGGAGAACTACCTCATCAAGAAGCTGTTCACGGCGATGGGCGCGATCCAGATCGAGAACCAGGCGCGTATTTGACACTCCGCCACCGTCCCCGGTCTGGGGACCAGCTTCGGTCGCGGCGGTGCCACCGGGTTCCAGCAGGACCTCGCCAACGCTGACTGCATCGTGATCCAGGGCTCGAACATGGCCGAGGCGCACCCGGTCGGCTTCCAGTGGGTGATGGAGGCCAAGTCCCGGGGCGCGAAGGTCATCCACGTCGACCCGCGCTTCACCCGCACCAGCGCGCACGCAGACACGTTCGTGCCGCTCCGCGTGGGCACGGACATCGCGTTCCTCGGCGGGGTCATCAACTACGTGCTGCAGAACGAGCTCGACTTCCGCGAGTACGTCGTGGCGTACACGAACGCGCCCACGATCGTCAGCGAGCAGTTCCGCGACACCGACGACCTCGACGGGCTCTTCTCCGGCTTCGACCCCGAGACCCGCACCTACGAGACGGCGTCGTGGCAGTACGACAGCCAGGAGAACGACGGTGCGCAGCGCGAGGACCACGAGATGCAGCGGGAGACCGCCAGCGCGCTCCAGCACGAGACGCACGGACTCAGCATCGACTCCGAGGTGCGCCGCGACGAGACGTTGCAGCACCCCAACTGCGTCTACCAGGTCCTCAAGCGTCACTTCGCCCGCTACACCCCCGAGATGGTGGCGCTGACCTGCGGGGTGTCCGAGGAGGACTTCCTCGAGGTCTGCAAGGCGTGGACGGAGAACTCCGGACGCGAGCGGACGACGGCGCTCGTCTACAGCGTCGGCTGGACCCAGCACAGCGTGGGCGTGCAGTACATCCGCACCGGCGCGATCCTGCAGCTGCTGCTGGGCAACCTGGGCCGCCCGGGCGGCGGAATCATGGCGCTGCGAGGGCACGCCAGCATCCAGGGCTCGACCGACATCCCGACGCTGTTCAACATCCTGCCCGGCTACCTGCCGATGCCGAACGCCGAGCAGCACACGACCTTGCAGGAATGGGTCGACGCCGTCCGCCATCCCGGGGCGAAGGGGTTCTGGGCGAACGCCGGTGCCTACGGGGTCAACCTGCTCAAGGCGTACTGGGGCGATGCGGCGACATCCGAGAACGACTTCTGCTTCGACTACGTCCCCAAGATCACCGGCGACCACGGCACCTATCGCACGGTGCTCGACATGATCGACGGGAAGGTCAAGGGCTACTTCCTGCTCGGCCAGAACCCGGCCGTCGGCTCCGCCCACGGCCGGGCACAGCGGCTCGGCATGGCCAACCTCGACTGGCTGGTCGTGCGCGACCTCTTCGAGATCGAGAGCGCCACCTTCTGGAAGAACTCCCCGGAGGTCGAGACAGGCGAGATCGTCCCGGAGGAGTGCCGCACGGAAGTGTTCCTCATGCCGGCGGCCTCGCACGTGGAGAAGGAAGGCACGTTCACCCAGACCCAGCGCGTCCTGCAGTGGCGCGAGAAGGCGGTCGAACCACCGGGTGACTGTCGCTCCGAGCTGTGGTTCTTCTACCACCTCGGCCGGATGGTCAGGGAGCGGCTGGCCGCGTCGACGGAGGAGAAGGACCGGCCGATCCAGGACCTGGCCTGGGACTACCCCGTGCACGGGGAGCACGACGAGCCGAGCGCGGACGCCGTGCTGCGGGAGATCAACGGCTACGAGATCGCCACCGGGCGGCCGCTCTCGCTCTTCACCGAGATGAAGGACGACGGGTCCACCCTCGGCGGTTGCTGGATCTACACCGGCGTCTACAAGGACGGTGTCAACCAGGCCGCCCGCCGCAAGTCGCGGCACGAGCAGGACTACGTCGCCGCGGAGTGGGGCTGGGCCTGGCCGGCGAATCGGCGGATCCTCTACAACCGCGCGTCCGCCGACCCCGACGGCAAGCCGTGGAGCGACCGCAAGGCCTACATCTGGTGGGACCCCGACGCCGGCGAGAGCGGCGAGTGGACCGGCCAGGACGTCCCGGACTTCGAGAGGACCAAGCCGCCGTCGTACCGGCCGCCGGAGGGGGCCGACGGCGTCGCCGGCATCGCCGGTGACGACCCGTTCATCATGCAGGGCGACGGGAAGGGCTCGCTCTACGTCCCCCAGGGGCTCATCGACGGGCCGCTCCCGACCCACTACGAGCCGGTGGAGTCACCGTTCCGCAACCCGCTCTACGGCCAGCAGGCCAACCCCACCCGCAAGGAGTACGAGCGGGACGAGAACCGGATGAACCCCAGTCCGCCCGAGGAGCACAGCGAGGTGTTCCCCTATGTCTTCACCACGAGCCGGCTGACCGAGCACCACACGGCAGGTGGCATGAGCCGCTACGTCGAGCACCTGGCCGAGCTCCAGCCGGAGATGTTCGTGGAGGTCTCCCCGGCGCTCGCGGCTCAGGTCGGGCTCGAGCACAACGGCTGGTGCCACGTGGTGACCGCCCGCTCGGCGGTCGAGGGCCGGGTGCACATCACCGACCGGCTGCGGCCGCTGCGGGTCGAGGGCCGCACCGTGCACCAGGTGTGGCTGCCCTACCACTGGGGCTCGGGCGGGATCGTCACCGGCGACTCGGCGAACGACCTCTTCGGGATCTCCCTGGATCCCAACGTGCTGATCCAGGAGAGCAAGGTCGGCACCTGCGACGTACGTCCTGGGCGTCGGCCGCGTGGGCAGGCCATGCGCGACCTGGTCGCCGACCACAGCGCCCGGGCCGGTGTCGCCTCGGGGGCCTACCCCCTGGTGGTCACCACCGGTCCCGGCGCGGCAAGCGGCGGGAAGAGCGACGGCGACCCGACACCGGACCCTTCGAGCGGGGAGACGACCTGACGTGTTCGGCAAGAGGAACAGCCTCTACGGACCGGTGGACCCCGCGCCGGAGACCGGGTACGTCGACGCGCCGGCGCGCAAGGGGTTCTTCACCGACACCAGCATCTGCATCGGCTGCAAGGCCTGTGAGGTCGCCTGCAAGGAGTGGAACGACGTCCCCGGCGAGGGGTTCGACCAGCTCGGCCTCTCCTACGACAACACCGGCTCGCTGAACGCCAACAGCTGGCGCCACGTCGCCTTCATCGAGCAGCCGCGCAAGGCCGCGGAGGAGAAGGCGCCACCGGTCGAGCTGGGGATGCCGGCGCTGCGTCCGGACGGCGTCGGCGCCACTGATGTCGGCGGGGCCGGCGGATCCGACGGTGCCGAGGCGATGGACTTCCGGTGGTTGATGTCCTCTGACGTCTGCAAGCACTGCACCCACGCCGCCTGCCTCGACGTCTGCCCGACCGGGTCGCTGTTCCGCACCGAGTTCGGCACGGTGGTCGTCCAGGACGACATCTGCAACGGCTGCGGCTACTGCGTGCCGGCGTGTCCCTTCGGCGTGATCGAGAGGCGGAAGGGCCCCCAGGGCTCGAAGAACGTCGGCATCGCCCAGAAGTGCACGCTGTGCTACGACCGGCTGACCGTCGGCGAGACGCCGTCGTGTGCCAAGGCCTGCCCGACCGAGTCGATCCAGTTCGGCGACGTCGAGGAGCTGCGCGAGCGCGCACAGAGGCGGGTCGAGGACCTGCACGGGCGCGGGGTCATGGACGCCCGCCTCTACGGCAACGACCCCGACGACGGCGTGGGCGGCACCGGCGCCTTCTTCCTCCTCCTCGACGAGCCGGAGGTCTACGGCTTCCCACCGGATCCCGTCGTCACCACCGCGGACCTTCCCCGCATGTTCAACCGCGCGACCACAGCCGGCGTCGCACTGCTGGCCGGCGCGGTGGCCGCGTTCGTCGGAAGCCGCCGATGAGCAGCGACCGCACCGGCCAGGGCAGCATCCACGACCGGCCGGGGCCGCGCGGACGCGGCGCCGAGAGGTCCATGGTGCCTCCGGCCGAGTTCACCTCCTACTACGGGCACAACGTGGTCAAGCCGTCCCCCTGGGAGCACGACATCCCGGCGTACCTGTTCGCGGGCGGGGTGGCAGCGGGCTCGTCGCTGCTCGCCGCGGGTGCCTCGCTCACCGGCCGTCCGGCCCTGCGTCGTACCGGGAGGCTCGGCGCCCTGGTCGCGTTCAGCTTCAGCATGGTGGCTCTCGTGCACGACCTCGGGCGCCCGATGCGCTTCCTCCACATGCTGCGGACGGTCAAGCTGACCTCGCCCATGTCCGTGGGCACCTGGATCCTCTCCGTCTACGGCCCGTTCGCCGCCCTGGCGGCGCTCGCCGAGGTCGCGGGGCTGGTCCCGGCCGGAGCGACGCAGGGGCGGCTGCGGTGGGCGTTCCGGCTCCTCGACCGGTTCGGCGGCCCGGCCGGCGTCGTCGCAGGCGTGACCGCCCCATCCGTCGCGGCGTACACCGCGGTGCTTCTCTCCGACACGGCCACGCCCTCGTGGCACTCGGCCTACCGCGAGCTGCCCTTCGTCTTCTGCGGCTCCGCCGCGGCCGCCTCCGGTGGCCTGGGCATGATCGGTGCCCCGGTGACGCAGGCCGGGCCTGCCCGCAGGTTCGCGCTCGGCGGAGCCCTGGTCGAGCTGGTCATGGAGCGCCGGATGGAGCGCTCGATGGGGCTGACCGCCGAGCCGCTCCACGACGGCCATGCCGGCCGGCTCATGAAGGCCGCACAGTCGCTCACGGTCCTGGGCGGTGTCGGGACGCTCCTGGCGGGGCGCAGCCGGAGCGTCGCGGTGGTGTCCGGGGTGGCGCTGATGGCGGGTTCGGCGTGCACCCGCTTCGGGATCTTCGAAGCAGGGCAACGATCGGCGAAGGATCCCAAGTACACCGTCGTCCCTCAGCGCGAGCGGATCGCACGAGAGGGGCCGACCCGCTACCCCGACCACCCGGTAGGCGGGCCGTGACGGATCGTGATCGGGACGGGGCGGACCAGGAAGCCACTCCCATGTCGCACTCGGCCGGCGCCTCCACCGACACCTCGGCATCCACGGGCGGCGACCCGACCAGAAGGCGATGGCTCCTGGTAGGGGGTGCCCTGCTGCTGCAGTTCTCCATCGGGGCCGTCTACGCCTGGAGCGTCTTCTCGGCTGAGCTGACCGACCCGGCGCAGTTCGGGCTCAACAAGGTGGAGGCTGCGCTGCCCTTCGAGGTCGCCATCGGCATGATCTTCATCGGTGCCTACCTCGGTGGCCGGATCCAGGACCGTCGGGGGCCGCGGATGGTGGCGCTGGTCGGCGGCGTCGTCTACAGCCTCGGGGTGCTGCTGGCCGGGCTTGCGGACACGCCGGGGAAGCTCTGGCTGCTGGTCCTGGGCTACGGCGTGATCTCCGGCTTCGGTCTCGGCTTCGCCTACATCGTGCCGATCGCGATGCTGCTCAAGTGGTTCCCCGACAAGCGTGGACTCATCACGGGCCTCGCCGTCGGAGGGTTCGGCTTCGGCGCCGTGCTGACCGCCCCGCTGGCGCAATGGCTCATCGAGCGCAACCCCGACGTGCCGACACGTGCCTTCATCCCCCTCGGCGTCGCCTACCTCGTCATGTCGGTGCTGGGAGCCTCTGTCTTCCGGAACCCGCCGACGGGCTACACCGTCCCTGGCTTCGAGCCGGCGACCAAGGCCGAGGCTTCGGGGGCCGGCGCCGACTACACCCAGGGTGAGGCGCTGCGCACCCCGCAGTGGTACCTCCTCACGGCGATCCTCACGCTCAACGTCGTCGCCGGCATCTCGCTGATCTCGCAGGCCAAGTCGAGCGCCCAGAACATCGCCGGCTACAACGTGGCGCTGGCCGCGACCGCGGTGGGCGTGCTCGCGATCTTCAACGGGGCTGGTCGCATCGTGTGGGCGGCGGCATCGGACCGCATCGGTCGGATGCCGGCGTTCGCGGTGATGCTGGGGCTGTCAGGCGGCGGCCTGCTGCTGCTGCCGCACGCGAGCAACCCGGTGCTCTTCTTCGTGCTGGCCGCGATCGTCTACCTCTGCTACGGCGGTGGGTTCGGCACCATGCCGGCGACGGCGGGGGACTACTTCGGGGTCTCGAACGCCGGAGCCATCTACGGGCTCATGCTCGTCGGTTGGAGCCTGGGCGGCGTCGTGGGGCCCCTGCTCGCTTCCGCCTTGATCACCGATGGCGCTCCCGGGACCGTGTACGTCCCGGACTTCACCACGGCGTACACGACCATCGGCGTCATCACGTTGGCCGCTGTCGCTCTCACCCTCGTCACCAAGCTGCCGGGCCGGCGGGCCGAGGCGACGAGCAGCACCTGACGAGCCACAGCGGACACGCCTACGGCCGCAAGGACGTGCGAAAGAACACTGCGGTAGTAGACTTTGCTGGATGGTCGTTGATCAGCGTCTTCGCGTGTTCCCGGAGAGCTCGCAGACCGTCGTCCCGGCGCCCGGCGCCGGCCCCGGCAACTGGGCGGGAGCGCCTTCCGCCTTGCGAGGCGACGACGGGGTCTTCTATCTCGCCTACCGCGTCCGGCAACCGCTGCACGCCGGCCGCGGCGTGGCGGTGGTCGTCGCCCGCTCGGAGGACGGGGTCGCCTTCACTCCGGTCGTGAGCCTGCGCCGTGAGCAGTTCGGGGCGGAGTCGCTCGAGCGCCCCGCACTGGTCCGTGCCGACGACGGGACGTGGCGGCTCTACGTCAGCTGCGCGACGCCGGGGTCCAAGCACTGGTGGATCGAGGCGGTGGAGGCCGCCGAGCTGGCGGACCTCGACTCGGGGCGGCGCACCGTCTGCCTCCCCGGTGACGACTCCGAGGCGGTCAAGGACCCCGTGGTGGAACGGCACGACAAGGGGTGGCGGATGTGGGTCTGCTGCCACCCGCTCGACCTGCCCGGTCACGAGGACCGGATGGGCACCCGGGTCGCGTTCTCCGACGACGGTCTGGGGTGGCGGCTGGGTCCCTTCGCCCTGCGAGGAAGGCCCGGGACCTGGGACGCGCGGGGGAGCCGCGTGACTGCGGTGCTGAGCACGGACCCGCTCACCGTGCTGTACGACGGGCGCGCGACCGCAGCCGCGAACTGGTTCGAGCAGACCGGCATCGCCTCCGGTGACGAGACGTCGCTGGTGGCCCATCCCGAGCCGCCGCAGGGGTCGCCGCACTCCGACGGAGCGCTTCGTTACGTGAGCGTGGTCCGCCTGCCCGATGGCACCCGCCGGCTGTACTACGAGCTGGCCCGCCCGGATGGAGCCCACGACCTCGTCACCGAGGTCGTCGGACCCTGACGGCTGGCCGTCCCCGATGAAGAAGTCAGGCCATCGAGGCACATGCACCCGCTTTCCGAGAAGGCCGATCGCCTAAGTCCATCACGTTTCTAACTTGTTGGAAGTGATTGCTGCGGCAACCGGCCTTGGGTCGTCACCTCGGCCCAGGGAGACTGGCAAGCGTGATCACCCTCGACATGGCGCGACGGCTGCACGACGCCGGAGTCGACTGGACCCCGGCGGCAGGCGATCGGTTCGCCGTGCCCGGGCGGGACATGGACGAGACCGTCTTCGTCGTGAGCGACATGGTGGTCGAGGTCGACGACCTGGCGACCGGACGGCTCATCAAGTTCAACGGCACCACCGAGTGGGCGCTGGACAGCCTCCAGCAGCAGGAGACCGTGTGGTTGCCTCGCGAGGACCAGCTCCGTGAGCTGCTCGGCGAGTCCTTCGTGTCGCTCGCGACCGACGGCCACGGCTTCGTGGTCACGACGCGCGGCGCCGGCGTCGAGCACGAGCACGTGGCCGCTCCGGACGCGGAGGGTGCTTACGCGCGGGCGGTGCTCTTCGAGCTGACCGGCCACCGCGTGGGCGTTGCGCCGGACCTGCCCTCGCCCTAGCGTGCGAGGGCGCCGCGACCGCGGTCGCCGGAGGGAGCGCTGCGATGGTCGACCACCACGAGCCCGCGATGCCGTCGCCCGGACGACTCACCACCGGTGGGCGGGTCGGGCAGGTCGACGCCACGGTCGTCCCGCGGTTCGCCGGTCCGGCCACCTTCGCGCGGCTGCCGCGGCTCGACGAGGTGGCGGAGGCCGACGTGGCCGTGGTCGGCGTGCCGTTCGACGCCGGGGTGTCCTACCGTCCCGGTGCCCGGTTCGGCCCGGCCCACGTGCGGGAGTCGTCCCGGCTGCTCCGTCCCTACAACCCGGCCGCCGACATCGAGCCCTTCGCGCGACAGCAGGTGGTCGACGCGGGCGACCTGGCGGTCAACCCGTTCGACATCGGCGCGGCCATCGGACAGGTGGAGGACGGCGCCCGGTCGCTCCTCGACCGGTGCCCTCGACTCGTCACGATCGGTGGCGACCACACCATCGCGCTGCCGCTGCTGCGGGCGATGGCCGGCCGGCACGGTCCCGTGGCGGTCGTCCACTTCGACGCGCACCTGGACACCTGGGACACCTACTTCGGCGCGGCGTACACCCACGGCACCCCGTTCCGCCGGGCGTCTGAGGAGGGGCTGCTCGACCGCACCGGCTGTCTGCATGTCGGGACCCGCGGGCCGCTCTACTCGCGCGGGGACCTCGCTGACGACCGTGAGCTGGGGTTCCAGGTGGTCCCGAGCACCGAGGTCGACGCGATGGGGGTGGCGGGGATCGTGGAACAGGTCCGGGCGCGGGTGGAGGGACGTCCCGTCTACGTCTCGGTCGACATCGACGTGCTCGACCCTGCGTTCGCACCGGGCACGGGTACGCCGGAGGCCGGGGGGCTCACCAGCCGGGAGCTGCTCGCGGTGCTGCGCGCCTTCGCCGACCTCGACCTGGTGGGAGCAGACGTCGTCGAGGTGGCTCCGGCGTACGACCACGCGGAGATCACCGGGATCGCCGCCGCGCACGTGCTCTACGAGCTGGTGTCGGCGATGGCCCCGCAGCCGACCGGGGAAGGGCGGTGACCGCGATCATCGCCCGTGACCCTGGGCCTGTGCGAGCGGCTGGAGCTCCACCAGCACCGGACAGCCGTGGCCAGGGAAGCCGACGACGTACTCGACGGCTCCCGCCACGTCGTCCGGGCTCAGGAGCCGTTCAGGGCTCGTCTGCCCGAGCGGGGACCGGAGCCCGGCACCGGCCGCGACGAGCCCCGGCGACACCACGCTGACGCGAACTCCGGCTTCTCGGACGTCGAGGAAGGTGGCGGCTGCCAGCGCGGCCAGCCCGTGCTTGCTCGCGACGTAGGCGGCGTTGTTGGCGAAGACCCGGTGGGCAGCACCGGAGGCGATGAACACCAGCGTGCTCGTCGCGGCACGGCGAAGGCGGACCAGGACACGGGGCGTCAGTCGCGCGGCCGCGGTGAGGTTGACGTCGAAGACGTGCCCCCAGGTCGCGGGGTCCGCCTCGTCGGCCGGAGCCCAGTCGAAGACGCCAACGGCCCACACGACGACGCGAAGCTCCGTCTCGTCGCCGAGGCGGCGGTCGAGCCGCTCCAGCGCCTCGATGACGGCATCGTCGTCGGTCACGTCGACCTGGTCGCAGACCACCTCACTGCCATGGCGCTCGACCAGTGCCGCCAGCCGCTCCTCGTCCCGCCCCCACGCGGTGACCGAGTGGCCCATGTCGACCAGCCGGCGGACGATGGCCGCCCCGATGTCGCTGGTCGACCCGACGACCAGGGCGTGATCGGGGATCACGGATCGCGGCGCAGGTCGTGCAGGACACGCTGCGCCGCGAACCTCCCGGGCGAGCCGATGACGCAGCCGCCGGGATGGGTCCCCGAACCGCACTGGTAGTAGCCCGCCAGCGGGGTGGCGTAGCGGCTGGCCGCAGGGCTGGGGCGGAAGAGGTACATCTGCGGCGCGAGGAACTCCCCGGCGAAGATGTTCCCCTCGGTGAGCCCCGTCCTTGCCTCGATGTCGACGGGGGTGACCACCTCCCGGTGCAGGACCAGGTCGCCGAAGCCGGGGAAGTGCTCCTCCAGCACCGCCTGGGCGGTGTCGCCGAAACGCTGCCGCTCGGTGTCCCAGTCGCTGCCCCGCAGCTGGTAGGGGGCGTACTGCACGAAGCACGACATGACGTGCTTGCCGGGAGGCGCCATGTCGGGGTCGACGACCGACTGGACGGCCGCGTCGATGAAGGGGCGCTCGGAGTACCAGCCGTACTTGGCGGCGTCGAAGGCCCGCTCGACGTACTCCACCGTCGGCCCGATGTTGAGGAAGCCTCCGAAGTGGTCGACGGTGTCGGGCAGCGCGGGGAAGGTCGGCAGCCCGTCGAGCGCGAAGTTGACCTTGGCCGACACGCCGCGGAACTTCATCCGCCTGACGTCGTCGACGACCTCGCCCGGCATCTCCCGGGGGTCGACCAGCTCGAGGAAGGTCCGCCGCGGGTCGAGCGCCGACACCACCACCGGAGCCCGCAGCTCGGTGCCGTCCTCCAGCGCCACGCCCGTGACGCGACCGGCAGCGGTCAGCACCGCCGTGACCGGCGCCTCCAGCCGCACCTCGGCCCCGAACGCCTGGGCCGCCCGGGCCAGCACCTGGGTGAAGCCGCCGTTGCCGCCCTTGTGGAACGCCCACGACCCCAGGTGCCCGTCGTGCTCACCCATCTTGTGGAACAGCAGCACCAGCCCCGACCCCGGCGACATCGGGCCCACCTTGGAGCCGATGATGCTCGACGAGGCGTGGTAGCCGGCGACCGCCGGGTGCTCGAAGTAGTCCTCCAGCCAGTCCGACGCGCTGCCGGTCAGCAGCCGTACGACGTCGTGCATGACCCGCCGCTCGACACCTCCGAGGTGCTTGCGCACCCACTCGAGGTCGGGGCCGAAACCCGCTCCGGCGGTGCCGTCACTCCCGAAGACGTCGGGCGGCGCGCTGTCGAACAGCGGCCGGACCGCCTGCACCACCCGGTCGAGGTCGTGGTGGTAGCGGCTGTAGGCGTCGGCGTCGCGACGCGAGTGGCGGCGGACCTCCTGCACGTTCTGGTCGTGGTCGTCGCCGAGCAGCAGGTAGTCGCCGTCGCCGGTCGGGTGGAAGGACGAGGGCATCATCAGCGGCATGAACCCGTGCCGCACCAGGTCGAGCTCGTGGATGATCTCGGGCCGCAGCAGGCTCAGGGCGTAGGAGAACGTCGTGAACGAGAAACCGGGGAGGCACTCCTCGGTGATCGCGGCGCCGCCCACGAGGGGGTTGCGCTCGAGGACGAGCGTCCGGAGCCCCTCCTTGGCGAGGTAGGCGGCGTTGATGAGGCCGTTGTGGCCACCGCCGACCACGATCGCGTCGTACGCCGCGGCACCGTCTGCGCCACGTCGGTCGGAGGAGCCTGTCGGGGTGTCGGTCATGGGCGAGCCGTCTTCCTCGGGGGGTTGAACAGGGGCAGGCGGGCGGTGTGGGCCCGCACGGTGGTGTTGGTGTGGTTGACGACCGTCTCCACGTGCAGCTCGGTGCCCGCCTGGGCCAGGTCGGGCCGCACCCGGGCGAGGCCGATGTGTCGTTGCAGCACGGGGGAGTAGGTGAAGCTGGTCATGTACCCGACCTGCGTGCCGCCGGCCGCCGCGTCGTACAGCGCGGACTCGTAGGGCAGCGGGTGCGCCTCCTTGGCCGGCAGCAGACCGGCCTCGCGGTGCAGCCGGTCCCAGTGCTGCCAGTCGACCACGATCCCCACGGTGGTCCACCGGCTGGACCTCTGCTCCGCCTCGCGGCGAAGGGCGTCACGGCCGACGAAGGCCCGGTCTCCCTCCGGGACGCCTCGCAGCATCCATCCCATGCCCAGCTCGGTCGGCGTCACGCGCTCGGCGTCGCTCCACGCGAGCCGGCTGTTGGTCCACTCCACGTCGATGAGCGGGAGGCCGGCCTCGATCCGCAGCACCATCAGCGCCTCCTCGCCGAAGGGCCGGAGACCGTGCCCCTGGCCGGCCTCGAGCACCGCGTCCAGGACGTCGAGGGCATCAGCCGCCGGCACCGTGAGCTCGTAGCCGACGTCACCGGTGTAGCCCGTCCGGGACAGCGTCACCGCCGAGGACGCGACCTTCGCGCTCGTGTGCTCGAAGTAGCCCAGCGCACCGACCTCCGGCGCGAGCGCCTCCAGCACCTGCCGGGAGCGGGGACCCTGGACGGCCAGGACGCCGAAGTCGTCAGAGACGTCCTCGAGGTCGACGGCCAGCCCCTGCGCGAGGTCGGCGAACCAGGCGAGGTTGGGGCGCGCGGCCGTGAGCAGGAACTCCTCCTCGCCGTGACGGAACACGACGCCGTCCTCCATGACGAAGCCGCCGTCGTCGCACCACAGGGTGTACTGCGCCTGGCCCGGGGCACACCTGCGGATGTCACGGGTCAGGGCGCCTTCCAGGAGCCGGCTGGAGTCGGGCCCGGTCAGTCGGTACTTGAACAGGGGAGAGGTGTCGAAGACGCCGACACTGTTGCGGACCGCGAAGTACTCGTGCTTGGGCGCGTGGGTGTAGCGCAGCGGCGAGAGGAACCCCTGCCAGTGGGTGTAGAGACCCTGGGTGTTCAGCTCGCTCAAGCGCTCGTGGAACGGTGTCGTCCGGATCATCGCGCTCCTTCCTGACTCACGAGTCAGCCTAGAGCAGACCGGCACCGACAGAACGGGCACCGGGTGAGCAGGAGACACCTCGACGGCCGAGATCGACGACGGATCTCGATGCGATACGACCATGAGTCGGCGCATCTCGCGGACGGGCGGCGTAGTCTGTGGCGCGTGGGTGGGGACCCGACTGGGAGCGACTACGTCGCCGTCGTCCGGCAGCTGGCACCGGCTCTGGGTGCGGCCGTCGGGATCGACGAGATCGCGCGGTGCGCGCTGCAGGCGGCGCGCCGGCTGCCCCACGTGACGAGAGCGGCGATCGCGCTGACGCGTGGTGGCGGCCGGCAGCTGCAGTTCCTCTCCACGGACGCGGACAGGCTTGGTCCTTCGCTCCGCTGGTGCCTCATCGACTCGTTCGACGACATCCCTCTCAACAGAGCCGTCCGCACCGGCGTGGACGTCTACCTGCACAGCGCCGACGAGGTGGACCGGCTCTTCCCGATGATCGCGGAGCGTCAACGGTCGCTCGGCACGCGGAGCATGACCGCGCTCTCGTTCCCGTCGGACTCTGCGCCGCTCGGCGGGCTGTTGCTCTCCTTTGGTGACGAGCAGGGGTTCGGGCCCGATCAGCGAGCCCTCCTGACGTCCTTCGCCGCCCAGGTCGCCCAGGCGCTCCAGCGCGACCGGACCCATCGGGCACAGGTGGCGACCGCCGAAGCTCTGCAGCGCAGCCTCATGCCGCCCAGGCTCCCCGAACCGCCCGGCCTCTCCCTGTGCGCTCGCTACCACCCCGGGGGGGTCACCGCCGAGGTGGGGGGTGACTGGTACGACATGTTCGACGTGGCGGACGGCTCCACCGCCTTTGCGGTCGGGGACGTGACGGGCAAGGGGCTCCAGGCGGCTGTCCTCATGGGCGAGGTCAGGACCGCGCTGCGCGCCTATGCGCTCCTGGACTGCCGGCCCTCGGTGGTGCTTCCGCGACTGGAGGAGTTCGTGTCGGCACGGACCGGGGCCGACCACCTCGTGACGGTGATCTACGGTTACCTCTCGCCCGACCGCAGTCGGCTCACCTGGTCCGTGGCCGGTCATCCGCCTCCTCTGCTGGTGCCGTCGACCGAGAGCCCGGTCGTGCTCGACGAGGCGCTCGGGCCGGCACTGGGGCTGGGGAGCGGTCACTGGCCCGAGGCCGCCATCTCGCTGCGGCCGGACGAGACTCTCTTCGCCTTCACCGACGGCCTCGTGCACGGGCGCCAGGTCGACGTCTTCGCCGGCATCGAACGCCTCCGCCAGCACTTCTCCGAGCTGCCCCGCCGCCGCCGCAAGCCCCGCCGCCTCTGCGGGGAGGCCCGCGCGGCGATGTCCGGCGACGCGGGATGGGACGACGTCACGATGTTGGCCGTGGGACGCGTGCCGGCCGGTGCCCGCGAGTCGGTGTGCTCCCTGAGCAGCGAGCCGACCGCGGTCCGGACCGCCCGACGCTTCGTCGCCGACGAGCTGTGCGCCTGGGACGTCGAGGAGGACGCCGTCGAGGCGGCCCGGCTCTGCGTCTCCGAGCTGGTCACGAACGCCGTGCTGCACGGTGGGTCGGCCAGCGAGCTGGCCGTGGAGATGGACGACTCGACGGTCACCGTGGTGGTCACCGACACCGGAGGAGGGCACGACGTCGGCACGCCGATGGCTGAGGACGTCGAGCTGGTCGGCGGCCGCGGCCTCGCGCTCGTCGAGGCGCTGACCTCCGCGTGGGGGACCGAGCGGACCGCCGACGGCACCTCGGTGTGGTTCGAGCTCGAGACCTCGGCCGGGGTACCGACCACTCCGGCCGTGAGCGAGAACGACCACCCGTGACGTCAGGCTGAATCCGGGACCCGGCATCTGGTTGAGTGAGCACTGAAAGGGGGTGATGGCCGTGGAGGATGTCCGACGCGCCTTGCAGGTGGCCGAGGAGCTGTCCCGCCGATTGGTGCCAGGCGACCTCGACCAGACCCTGGCCCGGATCACCAGCGCTGCGGTCGAGGTGCTGCCCGAGGTCGACTACGCGTCGATCACCGTCAAGCACGCCGACGGGCGCCTCGACACGTTCGCGCAGACCGACGACCTGCTGCTCGGCCTCGACGCCGCGCAGTACGACCTGCGGGAGGGTCCCTGCTTCGAGGCTGCCGTCGAGGCGACCCATCGGGTCTCGCCGGACCTGGCCACCGATGACCGCTTCCCCGGGTACGCCCCGCTGGCAGTGGCAGCCGGCATCCGCGCGCAGGCGGGGATCCGGCTCTTCGACACCCCGAAGAAGGCGCAGGGCGCGATCAACCTCTACTCCGCCCGGGCCGGGAGCTTCACCGACATCACGTCGCTCACCGCGCTCTTCGCCCACCAGGCCGCAGTCGCAGTGCGATACGCCCATGAGGTCGACGATCTCCGCCAGGCCATCGCCACCCGCCGCGTGATCGGTCAGGCCGTGGGCATCGTCATGGAGCGCTACGAGATGACCGACGCCCGCGCGTTCGCCTTCCTCAGCCGGCTGTCCCAGGAGCGGAACGTCAAGCTCCGGCTGGTCGCCCAGGAGCTTGTCGCGGCGAGCGAGTCCCGCAACGAGGAGGACAAGCCCGACTGGGACTGAGACGACGCAGACGGGCGGCGGCTCAGGAGAGCGGCACCGGGCCGGCGCCCGCCTGACCCGTCGCGGGAACGGTCGGGATGCTCGGGGCGGTGACGGGGTCTGCGTGGTCACCGGCGCTGGACGTGCCGGCGCCGCTGCGCTGCGGAGGGAAGCCGCGCAGCTTGTCCTTCGCCTGCTGCACCTCGGGCCGCTGGGCAACCTTCGCTGCTGCCCGCGTCATCTGCTCATAGCGGTCCCGTCCTGCCCTCGCTCCGAGGACGTATCCCGCGCCACCCGCAATCAGCATCGTCATCCGGCTCATCAGCTT
This sequence comes from uncultured Nocardioidaceae bacterium, assembly GCA_902805845.1. GTDB lineage: Bacteria > Actinomycetota > Actinomycetes > Propionibacteriales > Nocardioidaceae > Marmoricola_A. The sequence continues at coordinate 18,319 of CADCUI010000023.1, read as the reverse complement.
CCTCCACTTCCGTTGCAACAGGTCTCCGCCCTCGGCGATCGTCTCGGGCACCTCGGCGATGGTCGACGTGACTCCCTTGCCCGCCTGGGCGACCTTGCTGCCCAGATCACCCGCGCGCTCCACGAGCTCGGTGACGCCCTCGGTTGCCAGGGACGCGACCTGTCGTCCCTCGCGGGAGGCGGTCTGGGCGGCGGCGACCAGGACCGGCGCCGCGGTGGCCACAGTTCGCTGCGCCAGCTCGGCTCCGGCCTGCGCACCACGCCGGGTCACGTCACCGGCTCGATCACCGACGGGCGCCGCCGCTGCCACCGCCCTGTCGGCCACCCGGCCACCGAGCGCGAACGAGGCCGTGCCCACTGCCTGGGCTGCCTCCGTCAGTCGCTCGGACGGGGTGGGACGGCGACGCCGCCGCAGCCGTGCGAGCAACCACGCGAGGGCTCCCAGGCCGCCCAGGCCGGCCAGCGCCTGGAGCAGACCCGGCTGGGACAGCCTGTCGAGCTGGCCGGCACCGGCTCGGGGCTCCGTCTCGATGATCTCGTCCGGCAGCCCGACCGGCTCGGCGCCGGTCACAGGCAGGCCGTTGCGGTCGTGCGGTGGTACCGGGGGGTTCAGGTCTGACATGGCTATCTCCTCCACCGAGGCGGGCGCGCCCGACGTTGCTCGAGCGTCGGCACCAGGCCTCCACGATGTACCTATCCCGGCGACGACAGGTTGACACCCACGAGTTCGGTTCCGACAGGGCCTGTCGGGGGGTGCCCGCCGCGTGCTTAGGTGCGGGGGTGGACCGCGTGCGAGAGGACGGCGACGTGAGCGTCGAGGACAACGGGGCAGACGACGATCCACTGGGCGGCGCTCCGCATGCGACGGGCTGGCCCGTGCTGTCCGGACCGGGATGGCAGGAGACCCGCGACACGCTGCACATGTGGACACAGGTGGTGGGCAAGGTCCGGATGGCGGTGGAGCCACCGCTCAACCACTGGTGGCACGTGCCTCTGTACGTCTCCAGCAGAGGCCTGACCACCTCGCTGGTGCACCACCCCGTCACACCCTTCGAGATCACCTTCGACTTCCGCGCCCATCGCCTGTCGGTCGACCTGGTCGACGGCCAGGCCATGCACGTCGCGCTGTTCCCTCGCTCGGTCGCCGACTTCTACGCCGAGGTCATGGCGGCGCTGGGACAGCTGGGGCTCGACGTGGTGATCAACCCACGACCCGTCGAGGTGGTGGAGGCGATCCCGTTCCACGAGGACACCCTCCACGCCAGCTACGACGCCGACCGGGCGCAGGCGTTCTGGCTGGCCCTCGTCCAGACCCAGCGGGTCCTCCGCCGGTTCGCCGCGGGGTTCGCCGGCAAGAACAGTCCCGTCCACTTCTTCTGGGGCTCCTTCGACCTGGCCCAGACCCGGTTCTCCGGGCGTCCGGCCCCACGGCATCCCGGCGGCGTGCCGAACTGTCCCGACTCGGTCATGGAGGAGGCCTACAGCCACGAGGTGAGCAGCTGTGGCTACTGGCCCGGGGGCGAGTCCGAAGGTCTCTTCTACGCCTACGCCTACCCCGTGCCGGAGGGATACCGGTCGAGGCCGGTCAGCCCTGCCGCCGCCGGCTACGACGACGCCCTCGGCGAGTTCGTGCTCCCGTACGCCGACGTACGCCGCAGCGCCGCCCCCGACCCCGACCTGCTGGGGTTCTTCCAGTCGGCCTACGACGCCGCGGCCGACCTCGGCGGATGGGACCCCGCGCTGGTGACGGGCGCTGACCTGACGGCCACCCCCGGCACCTGACAACGTTGCAAATCGGGGTTAGATGGGAACGAACACCGGAGGCGCTTTGCGCGCCGAAGCCAGACCCTGGAGGAGATCGTGATGGACGTCGAGACGGCACGCTCCGACCTGTACACCGAGGGCATCACTGCCTGTCGCGGGGCCTTTCCGCAGAGCTGGGTGCAGGAGCTGCGCGAGGACGTCGACGCGGCGTTCGAGGAGGCGCGGTCGCGGGAGGGGGGAGCCGTCGGCCGCGGCCCGGAGCGGTGGTACGTCGAGGTCCACCCCCAGGCCTTCCGCGGCTTCGTCGACCTGGTCGAGCACCCGTGGGTGCGCGGGGTGTGCGAGGCGGTGCTCGGCCCCGACTACCAGATCGTGGAGCTCGGGTTCGACACGCCGTTCCCCGGGGCCAAGATCCAGCCCTGGCACCGGGACTTCCGCAGCCCGCGCGAGACCCACCAGGAACGCCGGCTGACCTCGTTGGCGTTCAACATCACGACGGTCGACACCACCGACGAGCTGGGTCCGTTCCAGATCGCCCACGGCACGCAGTGGGACCCCGGCGACGACTTCGACCACGGGATGTTCCCGCCGCCCTCCCGCTACCCGGAGTTCGAGGCGGCCGCGGTGAAGAAGTACCCGCGCCGGGGTGACATCTCGGCGCGTTCGGCACTCACGGTCCATCGCGGCACCCCCAACGTCGGCAGTGAGGCTCGTCCTGTCGTCGTCCTGGGGGTCGATGCACCGGGGGCGGGCAACCACGAGCACCACAGCCCGGCCGCGACCAAGGAGTACTGGGAGGCGCTGCCCGAGCGCGTCAAGAGCCACCTCCAGACCTGTGAGGTCGTCGACGAGCTGGTGCCGATCACCCAGAAGCACAACATCGAGGGGCTGGTCATGGGAGGCGAGGACGCTTGAGCCGCGGCGGGGAGGAGCACCGCCTCACGCACGGGGGCTACGTCGCGGTCGTCACGGAGGTCGGGGGAGGGCTCCGGCTCCTCACCCATGACGGTCGGGACCTGGTCCGCCCGTACGCCGCCGACGAGGTGCGCCCCCGCTTCCGCGGCTCTCTCCTCGCCCCCTGGCCGAACCGCGTGGTCGACGCCAGGTACACCTTCGAGGGCGCTGAGCACCAGCTCGACGTGAGCGAGCCGGAGCGTGGCCATGCCTTGCACGGGCTGGTGTGCTGGAGCCGCTTCGAGACGGTCGACCGCGACACCTCATCGGTCACGGTGAGGCACCGGATCGTGCCTCGGACCGGTTACCCCTTCGACGTGGAGATCAGCGCCCGCTACGCGCTCGACGAGCACGGGCTCACCTGCACGGTGGAGGCGCGCAACCGCGACAGCGGCCGGGCGCCGTACGGCGTCGCCAGCCATCCCTACCTCGTGGCCGGTGACGGCACCGTCGACCACTGGTCCCTGGAGCTGCCGGCCAGCACGGTTCTCGACGTCACCGAGGACCGGCTCATCCCTCGCGGCGTGGTCGACGTCGCGGACGCCGGGCTCGACTTCCGTGGCGGCAGACCGCTGGCCGGACTCGAGGTGGACCACGCCTTCACCGGGCTGGCGGCCGACCCCGACGGGCTCGTGCGTGCCACGGTGAGGTCCGAGGACGGCTCGGGCGTGCAGTGCACCTGGGACCCGGTCGCCCTGCCGTGGGTGCAGGTGCACACCGCCGACGTGCCCGCGCCGGAGCCGTCCCGGGCGGGGCTGGCGCTGGAGCCGATGTCGTGTCCCCCGGACGCATTCAACTCCGGCGTGGACCTCCGGATCCTCTCGCCCGGAGCCACGATGCGTGACGAGTGGACGATCAGCGCGCTGTGACCCGATGACCCTGGAACGGGTCTCGCCGGTGTGACCGCCGCCGGCGGCCGTCCGAGCCGCACACGGGGCGACGTCACACCGAGTGCATGACGATCACGTCGCCGTGGCCGCCGTACCCCATCACCGCCTCGTGGAACTGGGAGCCCTCGAAGGTCACGAGGAGCCACCCGCCGGCCGGGTCCGGGATGAGGTTCGGGTGGGGGAGGTTCGTGGGGTACGGCGCGTCGAGTCGTCCGATGCGTCGCCCGGTGAGGTCGAAGACCGGGTAGGAGCGCTCGTTCCCGTCGCTCGCCAACAGGTAGGTGTCGTCGTCGACGGTGGTGAGGATCGGGCCCTCGCACTGGTGCAGGTCGGTTGCTGCCGCCACGCCCGACAGGTCGTCGGACCAGGTCGTCGCCTTTGACGAGGCGAGGGCAGGGTGGAAGTCGAAGGGCTCCTGTGAGGGGCTCTCCACGAACCCGACGTACCAGATGTCCTCGAGACGGGTGATCGCCGGGTCCCAGGTGCCGTGCTCGGTGGGCAGTGGGGTGGGCTCCGTCTCCAGCAGGTGCACGCCGGAGAGGACGTCCTCGGTGGTCTCGCAGTGACGGACGTGGATCGAGCCGGGGGCGAAGTCCCCCCAGGAGCTGGTGGCGACGAGCCACCGGTCACCGTCGCGGATGACCTGTCCGGCATGGTCGCCGAGGACCAGCCCCTCACGCCGGGTGAACAGCTGCGCCTCCAGCCGCATGTCCTGCGGCGCGGCAGGGTCGAGCGACCACACCGTCCAGTGAGCCTGCTGGAAGAACCCCAGCCCGGCACAGGTCCAGGTCAGGTAGATCCGTCCCTCGCGCTCGTACGGCGTTCCGTCCGCGTGCTGGACCAGGTGCGGGTCGCGCAGCCCGGTCATGCCGAACACCCCGGCCCGGGCCTCGGCGACCTCCGCGCCGGTGACACCCCAGGCGTAGGAGTAGCCGCTCAGCTCCTGCTCGTTCCGCAGGTCCACCAGCTCCGCGACCTTGGCGCGCTCGGTGAGCACCGGCCGCCAGCCGTCGCCGGTGTCGACGAGTGCAGTGACCTGGTTCTCGCACAGGGCGAACGCCAGCCCGAAGGAACCGCTCAGGTCGACGGTCCGCCGGCGCAGCACCCGCGTCCGGCCCGCCCGACGGACCTCGAGGCTGAGGCGCCCGGCGGCACCCGACCAGCGGACCAGGACGTGATCGTCGTCCGCGGTGGCGAGCCCGGCGGCCACGTCGGCCGACGTCCCGGCACCGCCGTCCGACGCGGGGGCCGCAGTGACACGGACCTCGACCGCGGCGAACGGCGCCCTCAGCGGCTGCTGGGAACGGTGCAGCCGGCCGGCCCCGACGGGTTCGCCGGCAAGGTCGACCTCGAAGCCCGGCGCCACCAGCTCGACGGGTCGGAACCGGTCGACGATGCGGAAGGACAGGTCGAAGATGGCGGCCTCCTCGGGCGCGGTGGAAGGGCGGGCCCCCGACCCGGACGACTTCTCTCCGGTGCAGCCGCTCAGGCCGCCCAGGCCGGCAACGGCAGAGCCGAGCAGCACGGCCCGCCGTGAGGCCGACGGGCCGACGTAGGTCACCTCAGCCCTTGAGCCCCGAGCGCGAGACCCCTTCGATGACGAACCGCTGGGCGAGCAGGTAGAGCAGCAGCACGGGCACGCTGGCGACCACCGCCCCGGCCATGAGCAGGTCGTAGCGGACGCTGTTGGCCGACTGCAGGGTGGAGAGACCCGCCTGCAGGGTCTGGTTCTCCGGGCTGAACAGCACGTAGACCGGCCACAGGAAGTCGTTCCAGTTGGTGAGGAAGGACAGCAGGGCCAGTGTCGCCAGGGCCGGCTTCGACAGCGGCAGCACGACCTTGGTGAACACCTGCCATCGGGTGGCCCCGTCGAGGAAGGCGGACTCCTCCAGCTCGAGCGGCAGGCTGGCGAAGAACTGGTTCAGGAAGAACACCCCGAAGGCGCTGGCGGCCGTCGGCACGATGATGGCCAGCAACGTGTCGAGCCAGAACAGCCGCCCGACGATCTCGTAGTTGGGGATGACCAGGATGACCGGTGGCACGAACAGCGTGGAGACGATGAGCGCGAACACGATCTTCTTGCCCCGGAAGTCCAGCCGTGCCAGGGCGTACGCCGCGAGGGACGCGGTGACGACCACGAGCACGGCGTTCGCCGTGGCCGCGAGCATCGAGTTCAGGAACCACCGGAACACCGGGGTGTCCGACGCGGTGAGGATCCGCTCGTAGGCCTGGGTCGTGAACGGGTTCGGGATCCACGTCGGAGGAGTCTGGACTGCCTCGCGCGCCGACTTGAACGAGGTCAGCAGCACGAAGACCAGCGGGCTGATGAAGAGCGCCGTCAGGACGACGAGGACGGTGTAACGCAGTGCCTTGATCATGAGGCCTCCGTCCCGCCGCGCAGCCGGAAGAACCCGAAGACGAGGACCGAGAGCAGCATCAGGAACAAGGTGAGGATCCACGACGCGGCAGCGGCTTCACCCATCTGGAAGTTCTGCAGACCGGTCTCCGCGATGTAGAAGATCGCCGTGCGGGTGTCCTGGCCCGGCGCTCCGTTCGTCATGATGAACGACTGCCCGAACATGTTCGCCGAGGCGATGATCGTGATCAGGGTGACGAACATGGTGACCGGTCGGAGGCTGGGCAGCGTCACGTGCCAGAACGAGGCCCAGGACCCGGCGCCGTCGACCTTGGCGGCGTCGTAGAGCTCCGCAGAGATGTCCTGCAGCCCGGCCAGGTAGATGACGGCGTTGAAGCCGAGCGTCCACCAGACGGTCACCCCGACCAGAGCGACCCAGGCGGCCGGCAGCGAGCTGAGCCATGCGGTTGCGTCGGGCAGCCCGATCGTGCCGAGGTAGTTGTTCACCGCCCCGATGTTCCGGTCGAGCAGGAAGCGCCAGACCACGCCGACGACCGCGACGCCGAGCACGTACGGCGCGAAGAAGACCGCCCGGAAGATGTTGCGGCCCCGGAACTTCTGGTTCATCGCCAGGGCCACCGCGAGAGGCACCACGATCAGCAGCGGCACGGAGAACACCGTGAAGATCCCGGTGGCCTGCATCGAGTTCCAGAACGGCTCGAAGCTGACCGAGCCCGAGCTGAACAGGTCCACATAGTTGTCCAGCCCGACGAACGGCTTGCCGGGCAGCGTGAAGTCCCAGCTGTGCAGGCTGATCCACAGCCCGAGCACGATCGGCGCCAGCACGAACGTGCCGAAGAGGACGAGGTAGGGCGCCAGGAACAGCCAGGCAACGCCGGCGCTGCTACGACGGGCTACCGACACGCTCAGCCCCCGAACTTCTCGAGGTTCTTCCCCATCAGCTCCGTGGCGTTGGAGGCGGCCTTGGACAGTGCCTCGGCGGGAGCGGTCTTGCCGAGCACACCCTCGTTGACCGCGACCTCCAGGGTCGGGACCTGCACGTCACCGAGGCCGGGGACCGGCGGCAGGAAGTGCAACGCCTCGATCTGGTCGCCCAGGGCGGCCTGCGGGGAGTCCGTGAACTTCGCGTCCTCACGGGCGGAGTTCCGGGCCGGGATCATGCCCGCGTCGGACCAGGCCGCCGACTGGTCGGACATCCAGCCGATGAACGTCTTGCCGGCGTTCGCCCGGTCGGCGTCGTCGGCCGCCTGTGCCGTCATGAAGAAGTGGTGCGAGTTCGCCCAGGCGGCGAGCTCGTCACCGATCACCGGCAACGGGGCGATCCCGTAGTTGAGGCCGGAGTCCTCCAGGTCGTTGATCTGCCAGATGCCGTCCCAGGTGATCGAGTTCTGGCCGTTCTTGAACGCGGTGTACTGGGCGTCGATGTCGACGTTGTCGGGGCTGTAGCCCTTCTCGACCTGCTCGCGCATCCACGTCAGTGCCTGCTCGCCGGCCTCGTCGTCGTACGTGGCGGCCGACCCGTCCTCGGCGTAGGGCTCGCCACCGAACTGCCAGAGCAGCGACAGGAACATCAGGTGCGCCGGCCACTGGTTGGGCATCCAGAACGGGTTCTTGATCCCGGACGCCTGGAGCTTCTTGCAGGCATCTTCCAGGCTGGCCGCGTCGGTGGGAGCCTCGCTGATGCCCGCCTTCTCGAAGTGGTCCATGTTGTAGTACATCGCGATGGTGTGCACGTCGAGCGGGATGCCGTACCGCGCGTCCTGGTAGATGCCGGGACCCCACACCGATGCGGTGAAGTCTTCCTCGGCCAGACCGAGCGCCTCGGCCAGGTCGTCGAGAGGCACGATCACGTTGCGTGCGGCGTTGGTGGCCAGCTGGTCGAGGTGCATGGCGCCGACATCGGGGCCCTTGCCCGCCTGGGCGGCCGCGGGGAGCCGCTGGTAGAAGTCGGCCCAATCGACGGTGTTGTTCTTTATCTGGATGTTGTCGTGTTCGGCCGTGAAGTCCTTGACCAGCTGCTGCATGGCCGGCCCGTCACCGCCGGTGAAGCCGTTCCAGTACGCCAGGGACAGGTCCGGGCCGCTGTACTCCTCGCCGGTGAAGCCGCCGACGCCCTCCTCCTGCGGGGCAGTGCCCGCGCCCTGGCCGCCACCACAGCCCGCGACCAGCAGGCCGCCAGCGGTCAGGCCGAGGAACCCCCGTCGGGAGAGCGCCGACTGGTTCTTTTTGGTGAAGAGCGGGGTGCGGTTCATCTGTCCTCCTGGGACGGGGTGCTGGGTGCGAGGTGGTTGTCCGGCACGAGCCGGGTTGCGTTCCATGGAGCCGGCGGCAGCCCGGCGACGAGACGACCGCCGTCAAGCCTGGCCCGGGCGCCGTCCTTCGATGTGACAGAGCCGAGCGGATCCAACGACGGGGTGGCCGAGATCACCTGTCGGTTCTACCGTGACAGTTACATCGTTGTAAACCCCGCCCCGAAGTCGTGATCTGTTCTTTATGGTCGGGTGGATGACGTGGAACGGAGGTGCGAGATGAAGGTGCGGCTGCGTGACGTCGCCGACCGGGCGGGCGTGTCGGTCAAGACGGTCAGCAACGTGGTGAACGACTACGTCCACGTCGCCCCCGCCACCCGCTCGCACGTCCAGGCGCTTCTCGACGAGATGGGCTACCGGCCCAACCTGTCAGCGCGCAGCCTCCGTGTCGGACGCACCGGTGTGATCGCGCTTGCGCTGCCCGAGCTGGACAACCCCTACTTCGCAGAGCTGGCGGGGTTCGTGGTCGAGGCAGCGGAGGAGAACGGCTGGACCGTGCTCATCGACCAGACCGACGGGCTCCGGGAACGCGAGCTGTTCGTCACCGCCGGCTTCCGGCACCAGCTCATCGACGGTGTGATCCTCAGCCCCGTCGCGCTCGGGGCCGAGGACCTCGTCGGCCGCGGTCCCGGAGACGTCCCGCTGGTGCTCCTCGGGGAGAAGATCGCCGAGGGCCCCGCCGACCACGTGGCCGTGGACAACGTCGCGGCCGCCCGGACGGCGACCGAGCACCTGCTGTCGCGGGGACGAACGCGGATCGCCGTCATCGGCGACGAGCCGGGGCCGGACCGCCAGTCCGGCGTCGCCGGGCTGCGCAGGCGCGGATGGGAGGAGGCGTTGGCGGCCGCCACGCTCCCCGTGGACGAGCAGCTGGTGGCCTGCGTGCAGTCCTACCAGCGCGAGGAGGGCGCCCGTGCCATGACGGCGCTGCTCCGGCGCGGCGCCGCACCCGACGGTGTCTTCTGCTTCAACGACACGCTCGCCCTGGGCGCGCTTCGTGCCCTTGCCGACCACCGCCTCCGGGCGCCCGAGGACGTCGCCGTGGTCGGCATCGACGACATCGAGGACGGCCGTTACTCCGTGCCCACCCTCACCACCGTCGCACCGGACAAGGAAGGAATCGCACGCACGGCCGTCGGGATGCTGGCCGAGCGCCTCGCCCCGGGCGCCGACGGCATCCCTCCCCGGGACCTGCGGGCTCCGTGCCGGCTCGTGGTCCGGGAGTCGACCCGCGGCCCGGCCGGCCGTGCGCAGTCACGCACGGCCGGCCGGGAGGGGCGTCACCTCAGGCGGTAGGTCCGCACGTCGAGGAACCGAGCGGTGAACCCCTCGAACCCCATCGAGCCGAGCCCGATCTTCGGAGCATCCCCGAGACGATGCGTCCAGGTGCCTCCTCGCACCCAGCTGTCGCCGTCCCGGCGGGTGTAGGCGGTGTACCGCTCCCCGTTCTGCCTGCGGTCGACGACGATCCGCAGGGTCGTCAGGTCCCCGGGAGGACCGACCACACCGTTGCCGTAGAGGGGGTACTCCTCGGGAGCGGAGGGAACCTCTTTGGCGAACTCGGTCTGGCGGGTCTCCCAGATCGAGACGTGGACCAGCTTGATGAACTTGTCCAGGCCCCGGTGCAGGAAGACGCCGGCCTGCGCGTAGTTGTAGATCTGCATGTCCGGCGGCACGTTGAGCCGCACCCGCGTCTGGACGGCGTAGTCGCCGCGACGCGGTGCCGCCCGGGTCAGCAGGGAGGCGGAGTTGGAGTCGCGAGCGACGTCGCCGGCCTGGGTGTCCCACCGCAGCACCCCGCCTTCGACGGCGTAGCTGTCGGGCTCCGGCTCCCCGCCGGTCCAGCTCCAGGCCGCCTCCAAGCCATCCTCGAAGTCGTCGGAGAAGGCCGGCATCATCGCGCCGAGCCGCACGGGCCTCACCGGGTCCGGCCGGTACGCCGAGGGCTGTCCGGGCCTGATCGCCGGTGCCGGCATCCGCCGGTCGGACGCCCACTTGCCGGCCCGCACGGTGGGCCACCCGTTCACCCAGTCGAGCGGGTCCAGCAGTGCCGGACGCTTGGTGAAGCCGGGGTCGAACGCGAAGTAGGGATCGGTCCGGTCGGCGGCGTGGTAGATCGTCCACCACTTGCCCGCCGCGTCGCGGAACACGGTGTTGTGGCCGACGCCCACCCAGCGGTTGCCGTTCGGCAGCAGGACGGGGGTGCCTCCCACCCGGCTGACGAGGAGCGACTGGCCGTCCTTGTCGACGAACGGTCCCATCGGGCTCTTGGAGCGACCCGCGAAGACGCCGTACGACGTGAGCGGACCGTTGCAGCAGTTGGTCGCCGAGCCGAAGAACCAGTACCAGTCGCCGCGCTTCACGACGTTGGTGCCCTCGTAGCGGTTGCCGATCGCGATCCGGGTCGACGCGCCGAGCGTGTCCATCCCGCGCGGGCGGAACTCGACGCGGGTGGCGTGCACGCCGCCGTAGTAGCTGCCGTAGTAGAGCACGCTGCGCTGGCCCACGCGGTCCCCGAGGACATCGGGGTCGAAGGTCCACAGGAACGTGCAGTCAGTGGCCGGCACATTCGGGTCAGGTCGCGGGCCTACGACGGGCTTGTCGGACACCCGCCAGGGTCCCGTGGGGTTGCGGCTGACGGCGACACCGATCGCACCGTCGCCGTCGGGGTCGCCGCCGTCGCAATTGTTCAGTCCCTCGGTCTCCGTGACGACGAAGGTCATGTAGTAGCGCTTGGTGGCCTTGGAGTAGACGACGTCGGGTGCCCAGAGACCGGCGCCCTCGGCGGCGTACTCGGGCGGCTCGGGGAGCGCGTCACCGAGATACCTCCAGTGGACGAGGTCTCGCGACCGCATCTGCGGGATCGGATGGAACCGAGCGTTGCCCTCGGCGTCGACGTCCTCGTCGTTGAGCGGGTCGGTCGTGCAGTACATGTACCAGTACCGGTCACCGACGCCCTTGAGCACGATCGGGTCGGCACAGCTGTCGACCGTCCCGTCGCCAGGGATCCGGGGCTTCAGCGGATTCCGGTAGGTGCGGTCGGAGTCGCCGGGGGCGGCGGCCGGAGTCACCTTCGACGGGGACTGCGAGGGGGACAGCGCCGAGGCGGCACCGACGTGGGCTGGTGCGATGAGGAGTGCGGCGGCAGCCAGCGTGGCTGTGAATCCGGCGCCGAGATGGGTCCGGGACCCGAGAGCGATGCGCATTTTTCCAACGTTGCAATGATCGCACCGGTTTGGCAAGAGGTCCTGACAACGGAAAATCGGTCATCGGAAGGACCGCCGTACTCTGCGACCATGCATCGCAGCCGTCTGCACGTCGTGCTCATCGACTCCTCACCCGAGGCCGCCGATGCGGAGGTCGCCTTCTGGGCGGCCGCGCTGGGCGGCGACCCGCAGCCGGAGGCCGACACCCCTTTCACCGTCCTGTCTGCCCTCGGCTCGGGCCAGATCCTGGCCCACCAACGGCTCGACGACGGAACGTCGCGGATCCACCTCGACATCGAGACCGACGACGTCGAGCGCGAGGTGCGCCGGCTCGAAGGGCATGGCGCGGCACGAGTCGGTGAGCATGACGGCTGCATCCACCTGCGCGACCCTGCCGGGCTGGTCTTCTGCGTCGTGCCGGTGCAGAGCGACGACTTCGAGCAGCACGCCACGAGCTGGGCGTGAACCAACGCCGCGCGAGATCCCCGTAGGCGACGAATTGGATAAGGTTCCTCCCGTCTGGCTCCAGGTGCTTCCTTGCCCGGACGATGCGTGTCAGGGTGCGGACCACGAGTCAGTACCCGAGGAGCCAACCATGCGTAAACCACTCGTCGTCCTCGCCGCCTCCCTGGGCGGCGTCCTGCTCGTCGCCGGCTGCGGCGACGCCGAGACCTCGGGCGGCGGAAGCGGCGGCTCCGGAGGCTCCGAAGGCAGCGCCGCCGAGGGAACCGTCTGCGCCACGACCGACGCCGCGGACGACCTGCTGGCACAGATCTGCGACAAGGGAGTCCTCACCGTCTCCACCGACCCGGCGTACCCGCCGCAGTCGAAGTACGTGCCCAAGGACGACAAGTACGTCGGCTTCGACATCGACGTGGCCACCGAGATCGCGAACCGGCTCGGCGTGGACATCGCCTGGGAGGCGCCGTCCTGGGACGTCATCACGGCCGGTGGCTGGAACGGCCGCTGGGACATGAGCGTGGGGTCGATGACGCCCACCAACGACCGCCAGAAGGTCCTGGACTTCACCGAGCCCTACTACTTCACGCCCGCGGTGGTCGTGGTGCACGAGGACAACACCTCCATCCAGGACCTCGAGACGGACCTCGACGGCGGGGACGTCGGCGTCTGCAGCGGCTGCACCTACGACCAGTTCCTCCAGAAGTCGCTCGACATCAAGGGCTTCGACTTCGACTTCGTGATCGACGACGCGGTCATCAAGGGCTACGACACCGACACCACAGCGCTTCAGGACCTGGCGATCGGCGACGGCACCCGGCTCGACGCCGTCATCACCTCCTCGACGACCGCCCAGGGCTACGCCGACGAGGGCAACGCGGTGAAGGTCGTCGGTGACCCGGTCTTCTACGAGCCGCTGGGCGTGGCGATGGACAAGAGCTCCGAGCTGGACGGCGCGAGCCTGGTGGAGGCCGCGGACAAGATCGTGCGGGACATGCACGAGGACGGCACGCTGACCGAGTTCTCCGAGCAGTGGTACGACGGGGTCGACCTCACGGTCCAGCAGTGACCCAGCCGGCCGCGGTCCCTTCGAACGATCGTTGGGAGCGGCTGTCGCTGGCCTCGGCGCGGGTCCCGTTCCGGCTGAAGGTCGGCGTCGTCTGGGGAGTGATCTTCCTCGGGCTCGCCGTGCTGTTCGTGCTGGCGCAGTACGACCTCCAGTGGATGCGCGACAACATCGAGTTCATCATCGGGGGTCTTCGCTTCACGCTCGTGCTCGCCCTGGGCGGGATCGTCCTGGCCATCGTGCTGGCCACGGTCGGTGCCCTGGCACGGCTCTCGCGCAATCCCATCGCCTACGGGGCAGCGGGCTTCTACGTCTCCTTCTTCAGGGGCACGCCGCTCATCGTCCAGATGTTCCTCGTCTATCTCGCCCTCCCGCAGATCGGCAGCAACATCGTCGACCGCTTCCCGGGGCTGGGCACCAACGTCGAGCAGCGGCTGATCCTGGAGCCGGTCACGGCGGGCATGATCGCCCTCGGGCTGAACTACGGCGCCTACATGACCGAGATCTTCCGGGCCGGCATCCAGTCGGTCGCCCACGGGCAGGGGGAGGCGGCGGACGCCCTGGGGATGACCTACTTGACGAAGATGCGCCGAGTGGTCCTTCCCCAGGCGATGCGGGTCATCATCCCGCCCACAGGCAACGAGTTCATCGCGATGATGAAGGACACCGCGCTCGTGTCGTTCCTCGGCGTGACCGCGGCCAGCGCTGAGATGTTCCGCCGCAGCCAGCTCGTCGGCAAGGCCGACTTCAAGAACCTCGAGGCCTTCGTCCTGGTCGCGGCGATGTACTGGGCGCTGACGGCCGCCTTCACCGTCCTGCAGAACCGGCTCGAGGCCAGGATGTCCACCGGATACGTCCGCGACATCGGCGCCGTGCCGCGCTCCAGGGGCCAAGGCCACGTGGCATGACCGCGATGGAGGACCGCTCCGACCTCGTGGTCCGGGTGTCCGGACTGCGAAAGGCCTACGGGCACCACGAGGTGCTCCGGGGGGTCGACCTCGACCTCCACCAGGGCGAGGTCATCGTGATCTTCGGGCGATCCGGCTCGGGGAAGTCGACGCTGCTGCGGTGCGTGAACTTCCTGGAGGACCCGACCCAGGGGACCATCGAGATCGCCGGGATGCGGCTCAGCGGCGGCCACCGCACCCGGCGCAAGCGGGAGCAGATCCGCCAGGTGCGCCTCAGGGTCGGGATGGTGTTCCAGCAGTTCAACCTCTTCCCCAACATGACGGCGCTGGAGAACGTCATGGCGGGGCCGCTGGCGCTGGGCTCCGCCGACCAGCGTCGTCTCGCCGGACGCATCGGCGGTGTCGAGGGTGAGGGAGGACTGGACCGGTCGGCGGTCCGCCAACGGGCACTGGACCTGCTCGCCGAGGTCGGCCTCCAGGACAAGGCGGAGCAGCACCCGATCCGGCTCTCCGGTGGCCAGCAGCAACGCGTCGCCATCGCCCGGGCGCTGGCGATGCACCCGGACGTCATGCTCTTCGACGAGCCGACCTCGGCGCTGGACCCCGAGCTCACCGGAGAGGTGCTGGCCGTCATGCGGCGGCTCGCCGTCGACCACCACATGCCGATGATGGTGGTCACCCACGAGATGGGCTTCGCGCGCGAGGTCGCGCACCGGATGGCCTTCTTCCACGAGGGCGTCGTGCTCGAGCAGGGGACGCCCACGGAGATGTTCGGCAACACCCAGCAGCCCGAGACCAAGAGGTTCCTCGACGCCATCCTGTGACGGGTGGTTGACCGTCGTAGCCGGTGGCTGAACTGGACCAACATCACGTTCGACGGCAAGGGCTTCGCGTGGGTCAACCATCCGGAGAACCGCGTGATGGTCAAGGCTCACCGGAGGTGGCCGATCCGCAGGCGGTCCTGGAGTTGCTGGAGGAAGCCTGGCGCATGACCGCGACCAAGCGCGCCATCAAGGCACTGGACGCGCTGCGCGAAGGCTAGCCGAGGGGGAGTGCCGCTGGGCCTGTCTAGGCACGCATGCGTCTGTTCCGCGCCAACGGGTAAGCCGGTGTGGGCGACGGAGTCGTCGAAGGAGGCTGCCCGTCTTGGCGAAGCACCGATCAGACCGGTCCGTGCGCGCCACGGTGACCCACCGGACCCGTCGAGCCCCACGTCACCGAGGCCGTCGGCCGAGGGCCGCGATCGTGCGCGCAGCGGCCCTCCCGCTCGTCGTCGTGGGCAGCTCGCTGGCCTTCGTGGCAGAGCCGCAGTCGAGGGGCATCGACCTCGGCGCGGCCGGAAGCACGTCGGCGTCGGTCTCGGCGCCGCTCGTGGGGCGTGGCGACCTCGTGGTGTCCCGCAGCGGCGAGCGAGCGCTGGTCGGCGCGGACCGGATCGAGGCTGTCCAGGCTCGTGCCGCGCGGGCGATCCGCGAGCAGCGAGCACGGGCGGCCCGCCAGGCTGCACGCGAGGAGGCGAGGGAGCGAGCCCGGGAGGCGAGGGAGCGGGCACGCGAGGCGAGGGAGCAGGCGCGCGAGGCGAGGGAGCAGGCGCGCGAGCGCGCCCGGGAGGAGCGCCGCCAGGAGATTCTCGAGGCGCGGCAGTGGGGTCCGCCCGTGGAGTCCTACAGCGTCACCGCCACCTTCGGGCAGGCCGGCTCGCTGTGGTCGAGCGGGGTGCACACCGGCGTCGACCTCAACGCGTCGACCGGGACGCCGGTCCGATCCGTGGGGCCCGGCACGGTCACGTCGGCCGGCTACGACGGCTCCTACGGCTACAAGATCGTCGTCGCCCACGACGACGGGACCGAGACCTGGTACTGCCACCTCTCGGCCATCAACGTGAGCGTCGGTTCCACCGTCACGAACGCCACCGTGATCGGGCTGGTGGGCGCCACCGGCAACGTGACCGGCGACCACCTCCACCTCGAGCTTAGAAGCGTGGGCGGTGGAGCACCCCTGGACCCGGTCGCGGGGCTGGCCGCCCGTGGCGTGAGCCTCTGACCACGTAGCTGGACAGGCGCGGAGGCTGCCGGACAGACCTTCCGGCGGGCCCTGGGGTCGCGCCATGTCCCGACCCCCGCCGACGACCCACCCCGGCGTGAGCGGCGCTCATTTGGGGCGAGGCGCTTCTCGTGCCGCATTAGTGTCGTGGCATGGGGACGCAGCCACTCGTCGCGCCTGGATTCGCGAACCAGTGCCCCGCATTGTCATGCGTGCGCGACGTCGAGGGCGGAGGATGAACCAGCCGGTGTACTGGGCGGTCCTGACAGCGGCGGCCGTCGTCGGTGCCGGACTTCGGCTCGCGGCTCGGCGTCCACTGTGGCCGCGTCGCTCCCGCGCCGTCCCACGGGTGGGGCTCGCGATGTCCGGAGTGGCCGTCGCGTTGCTGGTGTTCCACTGCGCGGCGATGTTCTTCGCCGACTGGGTGGACGCGGTGCCCTTCGCGGAAGCTCCGGCGGACTCGGTGCGTGCGCTCGGCCTGACCAGCCAGGTGACCTACTGGGTGCCGGCCCTGGCTCTGGTGATCGCTTTGCGTCGGGTGTGGCCGCCGGCCTTGGGGCTGTTGTCGGTGGCACTGGTCGGAGTCGGGTTCACGATGTTCGTCCCTCACGCCCTCAGCACCCACCTGGCGTGGCTGGCCACGGCGGCGGTCAGCGTGGTGCTGATCGGGACCGCTCTGGTCTCCGCTGAGCGTCCGAGGAGCCGGGTGGCTCCCTGAGACATGGCGCGCCGGCACGCAGGTGACGACGCACGCGGGCACGAGCACGGCTGAGTCGGGACATGACCGTCCCGACCGATACACCGCTGCCTCCGCGGCTTCGACTCGGGCTGCGGCCACTGGTCAGGCGCAGGGGAACCATTGCGCGGCCGCGATGGTGTGTGCGCGGTGCTGGGCGAATCGTCGGCGGACCTCCGCGATCGCGGTGCGGAGGGGGAAGATGTCTCGGGAGACGAGCTGATCGTCGTGCTCTGCGCTGACCGGGTGCCAGTACACGCCGGTGGCCGTGACGGTGACCTCCGGTACCAGTGTCTCCATGGTCAGCTTGATGCCGTGCTCGGCTGAGCCGCGGCGAGCGAGGGCTCGGACGACCCGATGCTCGGGGGCGATGTCCAGCCCCTCGAGGAAGTTGTGGAAGGGCTCCACTTGATGAGTCTGTTCGTAGGGCAGGGTGGCGGCGACCTTGACCCGGAAGCCCTCCTGCTTGGCCTGCTTGATGCCGGTCACCGCGCGCTCCCACGACCCCTTGCCCCGGTGGGAGTCGTGAATCTCCTCGGTGGCGGAGTCGAGACTGATCTGCAGGGTCAAGCGTTCCCGGTCCATGCGTCTCAGGGCACTGAGGCGTCGCCCGCGGAACAGCATGCCGTTGGTGAGGAGGGTGGTGGGTAGGGCCGCGGTGCACACGCCGACGAGGTCGTCGATGTCGGGCAGCAGGAACGGTTCACCGCCGGTGAGGACCAGCTCGGAGACGCCTGCCTCAGCTGCCTCGGTTGCCAGCTGACGCACGCGGTCAACACCCAACGCATTTCGGTTCGCCTGGGGCGAGGAACGGACGCAGCAGTAGTCACACGACAGGTTGCAGTCGAAGTTCGTGTACATCCACAATCGGCTGCCCGGAACCTGGTCCGGTGGGAGTCCGGCGAACGGGTCGGCGCTCCGTCCGCGCCGGATCGTGGCCACGCCGTCGGTGACGCTGACCAGCTCGTTGCCCGACCGCTCGCACCAGGCGGCGACCGTGCCGATCAGCCGTTCCTCGCCGCCCGGTCCGATCGTCACCTGGGTCACCCCGTGACGAGCCGTGGCGCTCACCCGCTCGACCAGGTCGAGGACGAGGGCGGCGTCCAGCGCAGGGTCGACGAGCGGCTCGGCCTTCACCATGTGATGGAGATGCCCTGCTTCTCGACCGCCTCGAACAGGGAGGCATAGCCGTCCAGCTCGGGCGGCACCCACTTGCGGAGTCCCTCGAGCTCGAGGACCTCCCGGTGCTGCGGGTTGTCCCAGTCCATGGCGAACAGCGCCTGCACCCACGGGTCGACCCGGTCAGCCGGCAGCCCTGGAAGGGCGGTGAAGTTGCAGTGGCTGTAGGTCGGAGACGTCCAGAAGACCTCGAATGCGCCGGGCATCAGCTGCTCACGGCCGATGGCCTCCCAGGTGTTGATGCCGAGGGCCGCGGCGTCGGCCTCGCCGTCGAGGACGGCGCGCAGGGCATCGAGCTCGCTCCGGCCGGTGTCGCCGTGCTTTCCGACGTCGCTGTTGATGCGCAGGAGCTCGACCGCGTCGTCGCCGAGACCGGCCTGCCGCAGGTAGTGCACGGGCAGGATCGCCGCCTGCGCCGAGTCCTGCGAG
>CADCUI010000022.1 GCA_902805845.1 uncultured Nocardioidaceae bacterium | reverse complement strand
CCCACGCTCCTCGTGCGGCCAGTCGCGGGTAAGATCCTGAACAGCTCCCCGGTGTTGTTCTGCACGGCCAGCAGCCGCCCTCTCGAGGCGACGATGCCGTTGAGGTTGAAACCGTCCTGGTACTCCAACGCACCGGTCAGCGCGACCGCGTGCGCGGCCCGCTTCGGAGGGAGGCTGCGCCCCCGCAGGGGGACGACGAGGAGTCGTTGGTTCACCGAGTCGGTGGCGAAGACCCCGCTGCGGGTCACCACGAGGTCGTTGACGAACGTGCCCGGCAGCGCCCGGAACCGGTAGACCCCGACTACCTCGCCTGTGCGTGCGTCGTGGGCGCGCACCCGGGAGGTCGCGGCCACCCAGACGAGGTCACGCCGCCGGTCGTAGTCCACGCCGACGCCCACCCGTCCCGGCCTGCCCGGTGCCAGCGTCCGCTGGGCACCGGTGCGGGGGTGGATGCGCCTGATCGCGCCGTTCGCCAACGAGCCGACGTAGAGCCGGCTGCCGTCGGTGGTGACGCCCTCGGGCTGCCACCCGCGGGGAAGGTCGATTCGGTCGGGGAGGTGCTCGCGGAGGTGCGGATCAGGGTCGTCCATGAAGCCCTGTGTCCGCCTTCCGGAGTCGGTCACGCCGGCTTGAGCCGCGAGACGGGGTCAGCCGCCCAGCTGCTCGCCGAACAGATCACCCTGGTCGGCGACCCGCTCGAGCACCTCTGGATAACTCAGGTGGCAGAGCGCCCCGAGCTCCTCGGCCCCCTCCTCGATCTCCTCCCAGGTGCGCGGTGCGGCGACGTACGGCGCGGCCTTCCCGCGCAACGAGTATGGGCTGATCGTGGTCTTCGAGCCGGTGTTCTGCGACCAGTCGAGGAACACCTTGCCGGGGCGTTTCGCCTTCGTCATCTGGGAAATCACCAGATCGCCGTGCTGCTTCTGCAGGTCATCGGCGATCTGCTTCGCGGCCTCGCGGACCTGGTCGGCGGTGAGGTCGCCGGGCATTGGTGCGTAGAGGTGCAGCCCCTTGCTGCCGCTGGTGACCGGCGCAGCGGGAAGACCCAGGTCGGCCAGGCGCTCGCGCACCAGCAGCGCCACCTGGGCGCACTCGTGGAGTCCGGCCGGGTGGCCCGGATCGAGGTCGATGACCATCCGGTCGGGAAGCTCAGGCCGGCCCTCCCGGTCCACGCGCCACTGGTGCACGTGCAGCTCCAGCGCGGCGAGGTTCGCCAGGTAGGTGAGGTCGGCCAGGTCGTCGACCAACGGGAACAGGAGCTTGTCGCCGTGGCGCGACTCGCCACGGGAACCAGTCGACGGCACCTCCGCGGTCCGCAACCACGAGGGAGCACCGAGCGGCGCGTTCTTCTCGAAGAACGACGGCCCTGCCGTGCCGTGCGGCCAGCGGATTCGCGTCATCGCCCGGTCCTTGACGTGCGGCAGCAGCACGGGCGCGACCTGGGCGTAGTAGTGCAGCACCTCACCCTTCGTCGTACCGGTTTCCGGGTAGAGCACCTTGCCCAGGTTGCTGATCGTCAGCGTGCGGCCCTCGACCTCCACGCGCACTTCACCACCGGCTCCCGGCTCAGCCATCCTCGCCGCCTCCGAGGTCGAGGAGGTCGTCGGCCGTCACGTCGTGGCGCACTCCTCGGTAGGCCGGCTGCCGCAACCGTCCCTGCGGGGTCAGACCGAGCGACTCGACGTCCACGACGACCCTGGGGTCCACCCAGGTCGTGCCGAGGGCGTCCTCGCGCGGCACCGCCTGCATGAAGGGCGGGTCGGGACGGGTCAGCGGGTCGAGAAGCTCGCGCAGCTGCGAGGCCGCCTTTCCGGTGACGCCGCTGCCAACTCGGCCGCGGTAGCGCAGGCCGTCCGGCGTCGGCTCACCGACGAGCAGGGCCCCGAGCCGCGACGTCGAGCCGGTCTCATTCCGCCAGCCGCCGACGACGTACGACCCGGAGGGGCGGTGCGGGAACTTCAGCCAGTGCTCGCTGCGCTGCCCCGTGCAGTAGCGCGACGACCGTCGCTTGCTGACGATCCCTTCGAGGCCGCTGGCCTTGGTCGCCTCGAGCAGCACCTGCCCGTCGTCGTACACCGGCGGCACCCGCCAGTGCGTGTCCTCCAGGCCGAGCGACTCCAGCGCGGCGCGGCGCTGCGTCAACGGCAGCGTGGTGACGTCGAGGCCGTCGAGGGAGAGGAGGTCGAAGAGCATCAGCGTCACGGGGTTGCGGGCGGCCGCCGCCTGGGCTCTGGTCGCGTTGCGGACGTGCATGCGGTCCGCGAGTGCGCCGAAGACCGGTACGCCGTCGGCGAAAGCGACGATCTCGCCGTCCAGCACGATGTCGCGGCCACCGAGGAGGTCGGGGTCCGCCAGGCCCGCCAGCTCGGGGAAGGTGACCGTGACGTCGTTGTCGTTGCGCGACACGACCCGGAGCCGTCCACCGGTCACCGACACCAGCACCCGCATGCCGTCCCACTTGACCTCGTGGACCCAGTCGGGCCCGACCGGGACCGAGGTCCCCCGCGTGGCGAGCATCGGACGCATGTGCACATCCTCGCCGATCGCTACCGTGGACACCTGAGCGGCCGCGAACGAGGGTACGGGTGGGCCGACCGACCGAGGAGGACGCATGCGAGCGATGTGGAAGGGCGCGGTGTCCTTCGGACTGGTCAGCGTGCCCGTCAAGCTCTACTCCGCGACCGAGAGCCACGACATCTCGTTCCGCCAGGTGCACGCCAAGGACGGCGGCCGGATCAAGTACCAGCGGGTGTGCTCGATCGACGGCGAGGAGGTCGCGTACGCCGACATCGCCAAGGGCTACGAGACCGACGACGGCGAGATGGTGATCCTCGACGACTCCGACCTCGCGGAGCTCCCCGCGCACAGCAGCCGCGAGATCTCCGTCGAGAAGTTCGTCCCCACGGACCAGATCGACCCGATGATGCTCGAGAAGTCCTACTACCTCGAACCCGAGAAGAGCGGCCTGAAGCCCTACGCGCTGCTGCGCGACGCGCTCCGCGAGAGCGACCGGGTGGCCGTGGTCACCGTGGCGCTCCGCACCCGGACGACACCCGCAGTGCTGCGGGTCCGCGACGACGTACTCGTCCTCCAGACGCTGATGTGGCCCGACGAGATCCGCAACCCCGACTTCGGATCGCTCCGCGACGTGGAGCCTCCCAAGCCGCAGGAGCTGAAGATGGCGCAGCTGCTGCTCGAGACGCTGGCCGGCGACTACGACCCGGCCGAGTTCGAGGACGACTACGCCGAGGCGGTGCAGACGCTGGTGCAGGCGAAGCTCGAGGGCGGTGAGGTCAAGCAGACCAAGGAAGCAGCCCCCTCGGCCGGCGAGGTCGTCGACCTCCTGGCCGCGCTCCAGAAGTCGGTGTCCGCCGCCAAGACCGCGCGCGGCGAGGAGCCCACGGCCGTGGCGGACGACGCCGACGAGGCTGACGAGGCGGTTGACGACGCGGTTGACGAAGCGCCGCCGAAGAAGAAGGCCAGCAGCAAGAGCGGGACCAAGAAGGCCGACAAGTCGGCTGACAAGAAGTCGGTCGCCAAATCCACGTCGGCGAAGAAGACGTCGGCCAAGAAGCCGGCCGCCAAGGAACAGCCGGCCAAGAAGACCGCGAAGAAGGCGACCGCCCGCAAGTCAGCCTGACCTCGCCGACCCGCCCTTCATGTCCGGCCGACCCGCCCCTCATGTCCGGTCGAGCCGCCCTTCATGTCGGTAGGCCCAGCATCAAGGGCGGGTCGAGCAGACATCGAGGGCGGGTCGAGCAGACATCAAGGGCGGGTGGTCACAGCTTTAGGTGGCCGCTGATCAGGGTGCGGCACGCGCCGCCCACCCAGATCGTGCCGTCGTCATCGGTGCTGATCCGCACGTCACCGCGGCGGCCCATCGCGGTGCCCTGCCGCACGGTGTACGACGGGGGCGCCTGGCCCGACCCGGTCAGCCACACCGCGAGACCCGCGTTGAGGCTGCCGGTGACCGGGTCCTCCGGCACCGAGAAGTCGGGACAGAACGCCCGCACCTCGAAGTCCGCCGGGCCGCCCTCGGCGTGCGCGCCGATGACCCCGACCTCCAGCCCCCGCATCCGGCTGAAGTCGGGCTCCAGGGCCAGCACCGCCTCGGCCGACGCAAGCTGCACGCCCACCCAGCCGGGCCCGTTGTCGACCCACGCCGTCGCGAGGATGTCGGTGGCCGGGATGCCGAGCGACTCCCTCACCTGCGCGAGCACCTCGTCCTCCACGGGACCCGACCGGAGGAGCGCGGGCGCCGCGAAGGCGAGCCCCCCGGCCTCACGTCGGACCTCGACCAGACCGACCCCGCACTCCTGGACGAGGCGGCCCTCCTGCGCAGGCTCGCCGCCGGCCTGCAGCCATGCGTGGGCACTGCCGAGGGTCGGGTGACCGGCGAAGGGAAGCTCCCCTCCCGGGGTGAAGATGCGCAGCCGGTAGTCGGCCCGCTCGTCGGTCGGGGGCAGCAGGAACGTGGTCTCGGACAGGTTCGTCCACCGCGCGAACGCCGCCATGGTGTCGTCGCTGAGCCCCTCCGCGGAGTGGACCACCGCCACCGGGTTGCCGACGAGCGCCGTCGCCGCGAAGACATCGACCTGTGAGAACGGTCTGCCGGTCATGGGCTGGCCAGCAGCGTGCGGACCACCCGGAGCCCGACCGACATCCGGGCGAGGTCGGCGAAGTCGTCGACGCAGATCTCCTGCAGCGTCCGTGCCGCCCGCTGCACCACGACCTCGTTGAGCCGTTCCCACTCGCTGATCCGGTCGGCGACCGGCTGGTCGTCGGAGGTCCGCGCCATCACCTCCGCGGTCAGCGCGCTGTGCACCGAGTGGAGGTCGTCGCGGAGCGCGGCCCGGGCCATCGTCTGCCAGCGGTCCTCCCGCGGCAGGTCGAAGATCCGGTCCAGGAGCGCGAAGAGCCCGAGCCGGTCCCCGAGGGCGAAGTGCACGCGTGCCACTTCGTGCGCGTCGACCTCGTCCCGGTGCGCCGTCTCCACGATCCTCAGCACGGTGTACGCCGGCGGCAGCACCGCCACCCGCTCCGCCAGCTCCTCGGGAACTCCGCTGTCGAGGAACGCGGCCTTGCGGCGCTCGTAGGCCCCCAGCTCGCGGCCGCTCAGCAGCTCCGGCATCGCACGCATGAGCTTCTCGGCCGGCTCCTTGAAGAACTCGACGGTCGCGGCGCTGTCCAGGGGCGGCCGCCGGTTGTTGATCAGCCACCGGGTGGCCCGCTCCACCAGGGTGCGCATCACGATGCGCATCTGGATCTGGGTCCTGGCCTCGATCTGGTTGTCCAGCGCGTAGACGTTGTCGACGAACGCCCGCGAGCCGAAGATCTCCCGGGCCACGAAGTTGGCCCGCACCAGCTCCTCCGCGGACGCCCCGGTCTCCTCCGACAGCCGGTGGAAGAAGGTGATCCCGGCACCGTTGATGAGGGGGTTCACCACCTGAGTGACGACGATCTCCCGTCGTAGCGGGTGCGCCTCGATCTGCTCGGCGTACCGCTTGCGCATCGCCTCGGGGAAGTACTCGAACAGGTCGATCACCAGGAAGGGGTCGTCGGGGAGGCTGGTCTGCAGCAGCTCCTCGGCGAGCACGATCTTGGTGTAGGAGATCAGAACCGCTAGCTCGGGCGCGGTGAGCCCCGACTCGAGCTCGAGGAGCTGCTCGATCTGCTCGGTCGAGGGAAGGAACTCCAGCTCCCGATCGAGCAGTCCGGCCCGCTCCATTCGCTGGATCCAGTCCTCGTGGACGTGCAGGAGCGGTGGCGACAGGTGGAGCGCGGTGGCCACTGCGATGTTCTGCTCGTAGTTGTCGCGCAGCACGAGGTCGCCCACCTCGTCGGTCATCGAGGCAAGCAGCTCGTTGCGCTGCTTGGTCGTGAGGTCCCCGTCGCGCACCACCCGGTCCAGCAGGATCTTGATGTTCACCTCGTGGTCGGAGGTGTCGACGCCGGCGGAGTTGTCGATGAAGTCGGTGTTGATCCGACCTCCGGCACCGCCGGCGCCGAGCCGCGCGTACTCGATGCGGCCCAGCTGGGTCAGCCCGAGGTTGCCGCCCTCCCCGACCGCCTTGCAGCGCAGCTCCGCGCCGTTGACGCGGATCGCGTCGTTGGCCTTGTCCCCCGCGTCGCCGTTGCTCTCGCTCTCCGCCTTGACGTAGGTGCCGATGCCGCCGTTCCACAGCAGGTCGACGTCGGCGAGAAGGATCGCGCGCATCAGCTCTGCCGGCGTCATGGTGTCCCCGCCGTCCTCGATGCCGAGCGCTGCCCGCGCCTGCGGGCTGACCCGGACCGACTTCGCCGAGCGCGACCACACTCCGCCGCCCTGCGAGATCAGCGACCGGTCGTAGTCCTGCCAGCTCGACCGCGGCAGCTCGAACAGCCGGCGTCGCTCGGCGAACGACGTCGCGGCGTCGGGGTCCGGGTCGAGGAAGATGTCGCGGTGGTCGAAGGCGGCCACGAGCTTGGTGTGCTCGGAGAGCAGCATGCCGTTGCCGAACACGTCGCCGGACATGTCGCCGATGCCCACGCAGGTGAAGTCCTCGTGCTGGCAGTCGATGCCACGCTCGCGGAAGTGCCGCTTGACCGACTCCCAGGCTCCGCGCGCGGTGATGCCCATCGCCTTGTGGTCGTAGCCGACAGAGCCGCCCGACGCGAAGGCGTCGCCCAGCCAGAAGCCGTAGTCGGCCGCGACGCCGTTGGCGATGTCGGAGAACGTCGCGGTGCCCTTGTCCGCGGCGACCACCAGGTAGGAGTCGTCGCTGTCGTGGCGCACGACGTCGCGTGGCGGCACCTGCTCGCCGTCGACGAGGTTGTCGGTGATGTCGAGAAGCCCGCAGATGAAGGTCCGGTAGCAGGCGACCCCCTCGGCCAGCCACGCCTCGCGGTCCGAGGGGTGGGGCAGCTGCTTGCAGAAGAAGCCGCCCTTGGCGCCGACCGGCACGATGACGGCGTTCTTGACCATCTGGGCCTTCACCAGGCCGAGCACCTCGGTGCGGAAGTCGTCGCGGCGGTCGCTCCAGCGCAGCCCGCCGCGGGCGACGGCGCCGAACCGCAGGTGCACTCCCTCGACACGCGGCGAGTACACGAAGATCTCGAACCGCGGCCGCGGCTCGGGCAGCTCCGGGATCGCGCTGGGCTCCAGCTTCAAGGAGATGTACGCCTTGGGCTGCCGCTGCTCGGTGAGCTGGAAGTAGTTCGTGCGCAGGGTCGCCTTGATGACCGTCAGGTACGAGCGGAGGATCCGGTCCTGGTCGAGGCTCACGACCTTGTCAAGCGCCCGCAGGATGCGGTCCTCGAGGTCAGCGACCTTGGCCACCCGGGCCTCGCCGTCCGCGGGGATGCCGGAGCGCCCCGGGGCGAAGCGGGCCTCGAAGAACGCCACGAGCAGCCGGGTGATCTCGGCGTTGCCCTTGAGCGCGCCCTCGATGTAGTCCTGAGCGAACGGGGTGCCGCCTTGCCGCATGTACTTCGCGTAGGCACGCAGGACGGTGGCCTGACGCCAGGTGAGACCGGCCCCGAGCACGAGCCCGTTGAACCCGTCCGCCTCGTTCAGCCCCTCCCACACCGCGGCCACCGCGTCCTGGACCAGCTCGCGCGCCTGGCCGGGGATGGGCTGGGTGTGCCGCAGGCCGAAGTCATAGACGTACGACGGCCGGGGCAGCCCGTCGAGCTGGTAGGGCCGCTCGTCGACGACCTCGACGCCCATCGTGGAGAGCATGGGCAGCACCGTGCTCAGGGACAGCGGAGGTCCGATCCGGTACATCTTCAGCCGGGCCTCGCTGGGACCGGCGTCCATCGGCTGGTAGAAGGACAGCGCGATGCCCTCGTCGCCCGCGATCGACTCGAGGCGGCCCAGGTCCACGGCCCCGGTGCGTGCCGCGTAGTCCTCCTTGTAGGCCTCGGGGAACGACTCGGCGTACCGGCGGGCGAGGCTCACGCCTCTCGCCTCGCCGAACTCGTCCTTGACCGCGGCGGCGAAGTCGTCGATCCAGGACCGGGCGGCCTCGGCGAGCTTGCGCTCTACGGCCGCCACGTCGACGTCGTCGGCCGTCAGCTCGCCGCGGGACGGGCGCACCACGAAGTGCAGGCGAGCCAGCAGGGACTCGCTGACCCGCGCGGTGTACTCGACCGTCTCGCCGCGCAGCTCGCGCTTGAGGATCGCGGCGATCCTCTCCCTGACCGCGGTGTTGTAGCGGTCACGAGGCAGGTAGACCAGGCAGGAGAGGTAGCGGCGGTAGGTGTCGGGGCGCACGAAGAGCCGCAGCTGGCGCCGTTCGCGGGTCTGGAGCACCGCCTGCGCGATCGGGACCAGCTCCTGGACGGAGGTCTGGAAGAGCTCGTCGCGGGGATAGTTCTCCAGGACGTCGAGCAGCGCCTTCCCGGTGTGGCTCAGCGGGTCGGCGCCGGCGGCCTGGATGACCGCATAGGCCTTCTCGCGCACCACCGGGATGCGGGTCAGCGACTCGGTGTAGGCGGTGGAGGAGTAGAGGCCGAGGAACCGTCGCTCCCCCACCACCTCACCGTCGGGGCCGAACGTCTTCACACCCACGTAGTCGAGGTAGACGGGACGGTGCACCGTCGCCTTCGAGTTCGCCTTCGCGAGGACGAGGAGCTTCTTCTCCCGGGACTTCTCCCTGACCAGCGGAGGCAGCCTGCCGAACGCCTCGGACATGTCCTGGTCGGCCCGCAGGATGCCGAAGCCGGTGCCCGGCACGGCGCGCAGCACCGTCTCGCCCTCCACCTCGTCGAGGCGGTACTCGCGGTAGCCCAGGAACGTGAAGTGGTCGTCGGCGAGCCACTCGAGCAGCTCGGTGGTCTCCTTGACCTCCTGCTCGCTCAGTGGGGGCGGGTTGCTGCGGAGGTCCTCCACGACGACCTCGACCTGGCGCTGCATGCGGTCCCAGTCCTCGACCGCCTCCCGCACGTCGCTGAGCGCGGTGCGCAGCGCCTGCTCGACAGCGGCCAGCTGCTCGGGGTCGGACTCCCGGTCGACCTCGATGTGCATCCAGGACTCGCGGGAGACACCGGGCTGGGAGCCGACGACGTACCCCTCGTTGTCGATGACCTCGAGCAGCTTTCCCGAGATGTCGCGGGTGACGAGCAGCTGCGGGTGCACGACGAGATGGACCCCGCGACCCTCCTCGTTGAGCTCCATCGTCACCGAGTCGACGAGGAAGGGCATGTCGTCGGTGACGACCTCGACGACGGTGTGGCCGGCGGCCGACCAGCCGTGGTCGGCGACCGTCGGGGTGAACACCCGCACGAGGGCTCGGCCCTGGGGTCGCTCGCCGGCCAGCCGGTACTGGCTCATCGCGGCGCCGTACACGTCGACGTCGCTCCGATCCGCGAGGTCGTCGGGCGCCACGTGCCGGTAGTACTGGCGGAGGTAGGTGGCGGCGGCCTCGGGAGGCGGTCCGCCGGTTCCTCGCCGGGACGCCGCCACCGTGGCGGCCTTGGAGATCACGTCGTCCCGCTGCGCGCCGTCGCTCGGCATCCTGCCTGGCTCCTCCCTGGAAGCCGACGCGCTCCCAGAGGCCGTCGCGCCGGTCCTACGACCCTAGGTCCTGAGCGATGATGGCGCCACGAGAGCCGCGGATCTCACAGCCGGTCCTGCGACTGGTCGGCCGGTCGCTCCTCGGCGTCGTCCTCGGGAGGCACGTCCGCGGCCAGCTCCTGCGCACGCCGCCGACGCACCAGCACCCCGATGACGAGGAACGGTCCTCCGACGATCAGGGCCAGCAGCACCCACTGGTAGACGTGCACGTCGCCGACGTGGATCGGCACCAGCGCGGCCGGCTCGAGGACCACCCCTCAGCCCATGTGGGGATAGCGGTAGTCGCGCGCTGCGTCGAAGGTCTCCTTCATGCTGCGGGCGGAGACCCAGCGCTGCAGGTTGCTCGCGGCGCCGGCCTTGTCGTTGGTGCCGGAGGCGCGCCCGCCACCGAACGGCTGCTGGCCGATGACCGCGCCCGTGGGCTTGTCGTTGATGTAGAAGTTCCCTGCGGCGAAGCGAAGCCGGTCCGCTGCCCACGCGATCGCCCGCCGGTCCCGCGCGACGATCGACCCGGTGAGGGCGTACGGCGCGAACGACTCCATCTGGTCCACGACGGCTTCGAAGTCGCCGTCGTCGAAGACGTGGACCGTGAGGATCGGCCCGAAGTACTCGGTCCTGAACATCTCGTCGGTCGGGTCGCCGCCCTCGACCAGCGTCGGCCGGACGAACCAGCCGACCGAGTCGTCGGTCTCGCCACCCGCCAGGATCGTCAGCCCTGCCGACTCGCGGGCTCGCGCGATCGCCTTCTCGTGCTTGGCGAACGCCCGCTCGTCGATCACCGCCCCCATGAAGTGGGACAGGTCGGTGACGTCCCCCACCGAGATCGACTCGATCTCCGAGATCAGGTCGTCCTTGATCCGGTCCCACACCGAGCGGGCGACGTAGGCCCGTGAGGCGGCCGAGCACTTCTGGCCCTGGAACTCGAACGCACCGCGGATCATCGCGACCCGGAGCACGTCGGGGTCTGCCGAGGAGTGCCCGACGATGAAGTCCTTGCCCCCCGTCTCTCCCACGATCCGGGGGTAGGCGCGGTAGCGCGTGATGTTCTCGGCCGTCTGCCGCCAGAGGTGCTGGAAGGTGGCGGTGGAGCCGGTGAAGTGGATGCCGGCCAGGTCGGGGTGCGGCAGCGCGACCGAGGAGACGTCGATGCCGTCGCCGGGCAGCATGTTGATGACCCCCGGCGGCAGCCCGGCCTCCTCGAGCAGCTCCATGGTCAGGTGCGCGGCCACCTGCTGGGTGGGCGACGGCTTCCAGAGGACGGTGTTGCCCATGAGCGCGGGGGCGGTCGGCAGGTTGCCGGCGATCGCGGTGAAGTTGAACGGCGTGACCGCGTAGACGAACCCCTCGAGGGGCCGGTGGTCGGTCCGGTTCCAGACGCCGCGTGAGTTGGCGACCGGCTGCTCGGCGATGATCTGCCGGGCGAAGTGCACGTTGAAGCGCCAGAAGTCGATCAGCTCGCAGGCGGCGTCGATCTCGGCCTGGAACGCGGTCTTGGACTGCCCCAGCATCGTCGCCGCGTTGAGCCGCTGCCGCCACGGCCCGGCGAGCAGCTCGGCGGCCCTGAGCAGCACCGCCGCCCGGTCGTCGAAGTCGGTCGCGGCCCACCCGGGCGCTGCCTCAGCCGCTGCCTCGATCGCCGCGCGGGCGTCGGCCTCGGTGGAGCTGCGGATCCTGCCCAGCACGTGAGAGTGGTCGTGGGGCTGCACCACGTCGATGGCGGCCCCGTCACCGGCGACCTTGCGGCCACCGATGGTGGCGGTGAGCTCGAGCTGCACCGCCTCCTGACGCACGATCTCCGCCTCGAGCTCGGCGCGCTCCGCGCTGCCGGGGGCGTAGGTGAGGTTCGGCTCGTTGATCGGCTGCGGCGGAGAGGTGATCGCGTCCATGCGTCGATCGTGGCACGGTCGGCGACCGCGCCCAAACCCCGGGGAGGCGCCGTCGAGGTGGGTCCGGTCAGCCGCCCGACAGCTCGGTCAGCAGCTGGTCGAGCTCCTGCGCGGCGTACCACCCGAGGTCGTGGTCGAGACAGCGCTGCACGGCCGCGTCGTCGACGTCGGCGCGCGCGGCCAGGGCGTCCCGCGCAGCGGTGACCGCCTCGGCTGCGTCGGTCGAGTCCGCCAGCACGGCGGCGAGCAGGCGCAGCGGTACGCCGCCGGTCACCGTGACCGCACTCGCGGTCTCGTCGGCACCCGCCCTGGGCTCCCAGTCGACGGGCTCGGCAGCGGCCACCACCCGGCGCGGCGGGTCGTCGGCACCCATGAGCAGGAGGGCGTCGAGGGCGGCTCCGGTCGACGCGGCGTGCTCGAGGTCCTCCTCGTCCCCCGTGCCCAGCTCGTCGGCCAGCCGCTCGGTCACCGCGTGGGCGGGCGTCGCTGCGTCGAAACCTCCGGCGTCTCGAGCCCGGGCGAGCAGCGACGCGGTGAGCGGCAGGTAGACACGACCCCGAGCCATCGTCAGCTCTCCGGAGGGCGACGACGGCCGGGCTCACGCCCGCGGGGTGCTCGCATCCGGCTCTCCGAGGTGGTCTCGCTCAGCTCGGCGAGCGCCTCGGTGATGCACTGGCCGATCACCTCGACGTCCGGGATGGCGTCCCGGTCGGCGGTGATCCCGAAGTGCACGCCGCCGTCGTAGGACGTCACGCCGATCGCGAGCGCATGACCGGGCAGGAGGGGCTGTACCGGGTAGCTCTCGGTCATCCGGGCCCCCGCGGCGTACAGCGGGAACTGCGGGCCCGGCACGTTGGTCACGACGAGGTGGAAGCCCCGCTGCACCGCGTCGGCTGCGACCCGGGCACCGAGCGCGTGGAAGGTCGTGGGCGCGAACCCGCCCACCCCGATCAGTCGCAGCGCGGAGACCGCCCTGCCGGTGTCCTTGTGCGCCTTCATGGCGTAGGACACCTGATGGAGCCGGACCACCGGGCTGGGCTCACCGATCGGCAGGTCCATGATGTTGCCCGCCACCTGGCTGCCCAGCGAGGTCGGCTCGAGGTCCTTGTCCATGACCCCCATCGGGACCATCGCGCGGAGATGGCGGCTGGTGCGCAACGACTCCGCGCGGGTCATCAGCCACGCCCGGAGTGCTCCGGTGACGGTGGCGAGGACGACGTCGTTGACGGTGCCACCGTGGAAACGACGGATCTTGCCGTAGTCGTCGAGCTCGGTGCGCACGGTGAGGAAGCGGCGCTGCTGGGAGAGCGTCACCTGCAGCGGCGACTCCGGTGCGGTCCGGCGGCTCCGCAGCAGCGGGTTCGCGCGTGCGACGGCCCCGACGGCCCCGACGGCATTGCGGACCGCGCCGACGGTGCCGACCGGGTCGCGGAGCCGGTCGTGGACGGCGTCGGCGAGCAACGTCAGCGAGGACGGCTCCGGTCGCGGGACCCAGCCGTCGGGGATCTCCTCGCGGGGCACCGTCTCGGCGTCGACGATGACCTGGCCGAGGTCGATGGTCGAGACCCCGTCCACAAGTGTCTGGTGGGACTTGGACAGGATCGCGAAGCGACCGCCCTCGAGCCCCTCGATGAGGTACATCTCCCACAGCGGCCGGGTGCGGTCCAGCGGGCGCGTGATGATCCGGGCGACGAGCTCCTGGAGCTGCTCGCGCGACCCGGGGCGAGGGACCGCCGACTGCCGGACGTGGTAGGTGAGGTCGAAGTCGTCGTCGTCGGCCCACACCGGAGGTGCCAGCCCACCGGGCACCTGCAGGAGCCGCTGCCGGTAGCGCGGCACGAACGCCAGCCGGTCCGCCACCAGCGCCACCAGGCTCCGGTAGTCGAAACCGTCCTCGGGAGGCTCGAACACCTCCACGGTGGCCAGGTGCATGGGCGTGCTCGCCGACTCCATCGCCAGCAGCGCCAGGTCGCCCGGACGAAGCCGCTCCACCCCTGCACCCCTTCCGGCGATGTCCGACCGCCTGCATGGAATTCTGGCAGAGACCGGTCGTGCGCCGCGGCCCGCCGTCCCGAGCCGGCGGGCCGCCGGTCGGAGTCGTCAGAGAGGGGGCCGCCGGTGAGGGTCTTCACGCACGGCATCGGGGGCAGCCAGGACCTGCCGATCTCGCTGCCGTTCGCGCTGGCGGGCGGAGCGGCCGCGTTGGCGGTGTCGTTCATCGTGCTCGTGATGGCCTGGCGCACCCCGCGCTTCGATGCCGCGAACCAGGGCCGGCCGCTTCCGCGGGCCGTGGTCGCCGCCGTCGACGGCGGCTGGCTGAGCCAGCTGCTCCGGGCGTTCGGGCTGGTCTTCACGGCGTACGTCGGCTGGGCGGCGTTCGCCGGCCCCGACACCCTCGCGAACCCCACCTTCGGCGTGGTCTACGTGCTGCTCTGGGTGGGGATCGTGCCGGCGTCGCTGCTCCTCGGGCCGGTCTTCCGCGCGGTCAGCCCGGTGCGGACCGTCCACCGCCTCCTCTCCCGGGTCACCGGAGGCCGGCCCGAGGACAGCATCCTCCGGCTGCCCTCCTGGGTGGGACTGTGGCCCGCGGCCCTCGGGCTCCTGGCCTTCACCTGGTTGGAGCTGGTGTTCCCCGAGGCCAACTACCTGTCGTCGGTGCGGCTGTGGTTCGCCGGGTACGCGGTCGTCCTGCTCGTCGGCGCCGCCGTGTTCGGTGACCGGTGGTTCGCTGCCGCGGACCCCTTCGAGGTGCTCTCCACGCTCGTCGGCCACCTGTCGCCGTTCGGGCGCACCAGCGACGGGACACTGGTGATCCGCAGCCCGCTGCGCAACCTCGACGGCATCGAGCCCCAGCCGGGGCTGGTGGCGGCCGTGTCGGTGCTCGTGGGCAGCACCGCCTTCGACAGCTTCTCGGACTCGCTGGCGTGGGTCCGCTACACCCAGGCGTCGACGTTGCCCGGCGTACCCCTCGACACCGCCGGGCTGGTGTCCTTCTCCGTGCTGGTCGGCGTGCTGTTCGCGGCGGCGACGATGGCGACGGCACCGCCGCCACACCTGCCCCGCCGACAGCTGCCGGGGCACTTCGCGCACTCGCTGGTGCCGATCGTGGTCGGCTACCTCACCGCCCACTACCTCACCTACCTCGTCGAGGTCGGGCAGCAGACCCTCGTGCGCCTCAGCGACCCGATGGTCAACGGGTCCAACCTCCTCGGCACGGCGGACCTGCAACCGAGCTACTGGCTCAGCCTGCACCCGACCCTGCTGGCCTCCCTCAAGGTGGGCGCCATCGTCGGAGGGCACGTGCTCGGGGTCATCGCCGCGCACGACCGAGCCATGCAGCTCCTCCCCCGGCGCTCGCAGCTGACCGGGCAGCTGCCGCTCCTCGTCGTCATGGTCGGCTACACGGTCAGCGGCCTCTACCTGCTGCTCACCGTCTGACCGCCGCCGGGACCGGCCGGTCGTGCAGGACCACTCGGGAGCGAGCGGTCGTCACGCGGGCCGCTGGTTACGCTTCGCCGGTGGTCTCGCCAGGCGGCTACCTCCTGTGTGCGACTCCCCGCACGGGGAGCACGCTCCTGTGCAGTCTGCTCTCGTCGACCGGGGTCCTGGGCCGACCCGAGTCCTACTTCCGGGAGCCCGACGAGGCGACGTGGGCACGACGCCTCGGCGTACCGGTGGTCGACGGCCGGGTGCGTGACTTCGGCGCTTTCGTGCACGCAGTGCGGGCAGCGGCCACGACGGACAACGGGGTCTTCGGGGTCCGGATCATGTGGGGTTCCCTCGGGCGCATCGCGGAGCGCCTGCGTCCGCCTTCGAGGCGGTCTGACCTGGCTGTCCTCGAGGAGGCGCTCGGGCCGTTGGCACTGGTGTTCCTTCGCCGCGACGACATCGTGGAACAAGCCGTCTCGTGGTGTCGCGCCGAGCAGTCGGGATTCTGGCAGCAGGGCGACAGCGTGGTGCGCCCACCGCAGCAGGACATCGCTGCGCTGAAAGGGTTCGTGAACGTCATCCGCGAGCACAACGGGGCGTGGCAGTCATGGTTCGACCGCCACGGGGTTCAACCCGAGCAGGTCACCTACGAACAGCTCGTCCGTGACCCTCGGGCCACCGTCGAGGCCATCGCTGCTCGGCTGCAGGTCGTCGTTCCCGCGACCTGGCGGGCGGTGACGCCTCATCAGAGGCAGGCGGACAGCACCAGTGCGACGTGGGCTGCCGCGCTCCGAGCCGCCCTCACCGACGAGTCCGAGTGACGTCCGACGACGACGTGGGCCCCTACCTACCGCGTCGGCGGCGACGCCTCGCCACGGCGCCCACGGCGGGCTCCCTCAGCACCTGGTCCACGACCGCGGCGATGCCGCGACGCAGCGGGCTGTCGCCACTCTCGACGAGGGAGCGGCCGGACACCAGGGCGCGGTCGGCGGCGGCGCGGTCGTCGGGCAGGAACGTCACCGAGGCCCCCGGGGAGACGCCACCCACCAGGTAGCAGATGTCGCGCTCGGACCACCCGAGCGTGGGCCGCATCCGGTTGACCACGACGTGGCCGGGGCCGTCCGGCCGGACGTCGAGAAGGTCGCGGAGCGACCGCGCCAGGCGCGTGAGCCCCACCGGATCGGCCGAGGCGACGACGACGACGTCGTCGGCCTCCGCGAGCGCCGCCGCGGTCATGTCGTCGCGTCCGGGTGCGCTGCTGTACGGGTCGCGGGGCGCACCGGGAAGGGCGAACCCGGTGTCGACGACCACCAGCTGGTCGAGCCGGCGTGCTGTCGCGAGCACGGTGCGGAAGGCCTGGTTGCGGACCTCCACCCACCGGTCGGGTCGGGGCAGCCCCGTGACCAGCCGCATCCGCGGTGCGACCTCGCGGGCAACGCGGCTCAGAGCGGCAGGATCCAGCTGACCGGAGTTGGCCAGCCGGGTCGCGGCCAGCAGCCCCGACACCTCCTCCAGCACGGCGAGGTGGTGGCCGGCCGTCCCGCCGTAGGGGTCGGCATCCACCAGGGTGACGTGGCTGTCCCGGGCGGCCGCCTCGGCCGCGATCCCGACCGCCACGGTGGTCCGTCCCGGCGCCCCGGTCGGACCCCAGACGGCGACGAGCCTGCCCTGGCGCTCGGGACCGTCGCCGGAGGGCCCGACAGCGGCCTCCGCGGTGATGGCGCCCTTCCCCCGAGCCTGCGTGCCCAGTGGCTCCGAGGGCGGGTCGGCGTCCGCCGCGTCGAGCAACGACTCGGCGATGGCGGCGACCGCATCAGCCCGCAGGACCCGGCTGACCCCCGTCCGCAGCAGCCGGGTGTGCTCATCGACCTCCTCTTCAGGCACGCGGGCCGACGGCGGCCGCTCCGGCACGACCGCGACCACCCGCACCCCCTGGCCCGCCAGCCGGTCGACGGCGTCGGCGTCCAGACCGCTCAGGCGGGAAGAGACCAGGGCGACCTGCGCGCTCCCGGTGGCCGCGGTCGCGAGCAGGTCGGACAGGTCCAGACAGCGCTTCACCAGGACGAGGTGCCGCCCGGCGCCGGCGATCGCCTCCAGGGCACCGGCCTCCCAGGGGTGTGCGTCGGCCGCGACGAGGACGCCGACCCGCGACGACTGACCGAACGGATCGGTCCTGGCAGACCGGGCGTCGACCATGCGCTCAGCCTGGTCGGCCGACGAGGAGCACCGCGCCCGACGCCACCCGCGACACGATCCGGCCCAGCCGGGGCTGGTCGGCGGGGGGCACCGCCACGACGACCTGCTGCAGCCCGGCGGGTCCGACCGCCGACGCCCCGGTGGTCGCGAGCACCGACACCTCCGAGAGCAGCAGCTCGGCGCGTCGGGGCGGATCGTCAGGCTCTGCATCGACGGCGCCGCCGACACCGGCGCTGCTGCCCGCGACCCACACGTCGACGACCGACCCGACCCGCAGGCCCGCGGGGACCCGGCCCGGGTCCACGGCCAGCGGCAGCTCGAGCGCCGACTGGCCGTCCGGTGACCCGAGGGCGGCCCTCGGGAGGAGCTCGCCGGGACCCACCGGACGCAGCAGGATCGACCCCTCGGTGAGGTCGGCCGAGCCGGAGACGTAGCGGTCGGCCTCGGCCGCCGAGCCGAAGCGGACCCTGACCGTCACCAGGTCGGCGGGTTCGACCGCGGTCCCGCCGGAGAGCGCGGTTCTTGCCGCGAGCACCGGCACGGTGTCGTCGGCCCGGTCGAGCACGCGAGCGCCGCCCAGCACGGACAGGAAGACCAGGGCAAGACCCACCGCCAGCCGCGGGTCACGCCACGACGGCCGCCGCGCTCGTCGCGCCACCGGCGAGGTCGGTGGCAGCTGTGCCCGGGCAAGCCGCCCCCCGTCGTCGACGGCCGTCGACCCGTTGCTGGGCGACCCGGGGAAGGGAGGGCTCACCGCTGCATTCTCGGCTCGGGCACCCCTGACCACCAAGGCCGAAGGCACCTTTCCACAGGCAAGCGAAGGTAAAGAATCGGCCGCCCCCGCAAACGGTGCCATAGTGAGCGCATGGTGGATGGGCCCCGCTTCCTCACGCTGCCTGACGTCGCCGAGATCCTCAACACCTCGTTGGCCCAGGTGACCGCCCTCGTTCGGCGGGAGGACCTCCGCGCCCTGAAGCTGGGCGGTCGAGGCCAGTGGCGCGTCGAGACCACCGAGCTCGAAGCCTTCATCGAGCGGATGTACGCCGAGACGCAGGAGCACCTGCGCGAGCAGCGCCGAGGGCACACCGGGTCCGACCGGACCGCCGACAGCTCCACCAGCAGGGACCAGGCTTCCGGCTCCGACAAGGCGATCGGCTGATCCCCCTGTCGGACCGGCGTCACCGCCGCAGGAGGGCAAGACCGACAAAGGGCACGACGACCAGCCCCGGCTCGCTGCTGAGCTCGAAGAAGTCCGCGCCCACGCGCTGCACCACGCCCTGACGCCGGCTGCCGTCGGTGCTCACCACGTGCACCCGCTCCGCCTCCTCCGCCACCCGGCGCAGGACCGAGCCGAGACCGAGTCGTGCCGACAGCGGCCGAGCCGCTTCCGGGACTGCGCGGGTCGAGAGGCCGCGTACCGCCGTGACCGCCGGCAGGCTCACCAGCACCTCCCGGCCGGTCGGCTGCGCCTCGGCCACCAGACACCAGTCACGGCCCGCCCGCCCCAGCTCGCCACGCACCACGGCGCCACCCGTGAGGGTGATCTCCACCGCGTGCGCCGGTGAGGCGTGGAAGCGCGAGGCCAGCGCCACCTCCGAGTAGCCGGCACGAGCCAGCTCGGCGACCTCCGCGTCCAGGTCCACCCGGTGGAGCCCCTCGGCCTGTTGCTCCAGGTCGTCGAAGAGGTCGAAGAGGCGGCTCTCCCAGGTCACCGCTGCACCCTCACCGAGCGGCCTCGGGCTGTCAACAAGCAACCACGTCCGGATTGATCTCGGGGTCTCCGTGGCCCAGAATCGGCAAACAACGTCAAACGCTGTCCAACGTGAGAGAACAATGCCACCTACAGACGATTCGCGCGGTCACGGCCTGCGGTCCGTGTCACTGCTCGTCCTGCTCTTCGCCGTTGGAGCGTCGGGGGCGGTGGCGCTCCGCCGCGTCGTCGTGGGATCCGCCGAGGTCCTCACCGGCACCGCTCCGCCCGATGACCAGGTGGCCGCGAT
This sequence comes from uncultured Nocardioidaceae bacterium, assembly GCA_902805845.1. Taxonomy (GTDB): domain Bacteria; phylum Actinomycetota; class Actinomycetes; order Propionibacteriales; family Nocardioidaceae; genus Marmoricola_A. Next base: position 27,288 of record CADCUI010000022.1, on the reverse strand, counting down.
GCTCGTCATCCTCAGCGCTGCCGGGGCTGCCCTGACGTGGGCCTGGCTGCTGCTGTGCGTGCTCGCGTGCCTCGATGATCTCCGTGGACCCTCAGGCGCCCGGTGGCGGCTCGGCGCACTCGCTGCACTGGAGCCCCAGGGGGTCCGGCGCATCGTCTGCCGGCTGGTCGGCGCGGCCGCCGTACCCGCGATCCTGGCGCCCGCTGTGGCCGGTCCGGGCGCGCTCGTCTCCACCGCCGGGCCGGCGGTCGCGGTGGCGCACGAGCAGCCCCGGTTCCCGAGGTCTCTCTCGGGGCTCCCCCTTCCCGACCGGGTGACCGGCACCAGCGAGCGCCGGGAGACCTACCGCGTGCGGGCCGGCGACACCCTCTGGGGAATCTCTGCCGCCCAGCTTCCCCCAGGGTCTCCTGACGCGGCAGTCGACCGGTCGTGGCGTCGGCTCTTCGCGTTCAACCGCGCTGCCGTGGGCAGCGATCCCCACCTGATCCGGCCCGGCACCCTCCTCCGGCTGCCAGGGCGCCCCGGGCCACTGAGCTGAGCCCCCAGAGCTGAGCGCCCCATCCCTACGACAGGAGCACCGCCGTGACCGAGCATCCTCTGACCTTGCGGAGCCGACCCGACCAGGTCGGCACACGAACGGCGCCCTACGGCGTCCAGGGCACGCTGGCTCTGGACCTCCACGGCAGCCAGCCGGGGCTGCCCGAGACACCCGAGCTGGACGCCGTCGCCCCACCCCGGCTGCCGGGTGTGTCCGACGCCGAGGTGCGCGGCTGGGCGGCGCGGCTGGCACAGGCTGTCGTCGAGACCCTCGGTGGACAGCGTCCGGCCAGTCAGCTGGTGCGGTGGACCGCCCCCGACGTGCACCGTGACCTCGAGCGACGGGCCCTGGTCGTACGACGCGCCGCCGGGACGGCACCCCGGTCGCTGCGTCCGCAGGTTCGCAGCGTCCACGTCTGCCGGCCCTCCACGGAGGTCGCGGAGGTCAGCGTGCACGTGCGGCACGGGCACCGCTCGCGCGCCGTCGCCATGCGCCTCGAGCAGCGTGGCGGACGGTGGATCTGCACCGTCCTGCAGTTCAGCTGACCCGGCGCTGTCAGCCCACGCGGGACGTCTGGCCGGTCGGCCCACCCGGCGCCCCGTGGCACCGCTTGTACTTCTTTCCGGAGCCGCACGGGCACAGCATGTTGCGGCCCACGGACGCGAACGTGTCGTCGTCCGCCGTGGCCGCGGCGGCCGTGCGGACCTCGGTCCCCCCGGTCTCCGACGGCGCGGTGTAGGTGAGGCCGGCGGCCGGCTTCTTCTGCTCCAGCCCCCTGGCGTGGATCACGGGCTGCTGGCCCCCCGAGCTGAACAGCGGGGCGAGCGCCTCTGCCTCGGAGTCCGCCTCCAGCCCGGCGTCCTCCGCCGTCTCCTGACCCGCCTCCAGGCCGGCCTGCTCGTCCTGCTCGGGTTCGACCTGCACCTCGAGGTTGAACAGGAACGCGACGGACTCCTCCTTGATGCCGTCCATCATCGTGTGGAACATGTCGAAGCCCTCGCGCTGGTACTCGACGAGCGGATCCCGCTGCGAGTAGGCACGCAGGCCGATGCCCTCGCGGAGATAGTCCATCTCGTACAGGTGCTCGCGCCACTTGCGGTCGAGCACCGAGAGCAGCACCCGCCGCTCGAGCTCGCGCATGACCTCGGCTCCGAACTGCTCCTCACGCTCGTCGTAGGCGCGGTGGGCGTCCTCGCGGACCAGCTTGACGAGGTACTCGCGGTCCAGCGCGTCACGCCCACCCGCCTCCTCCTCCACGTCGGCCAGCTTCAACGAGAGCGGGTAGAGGGTCTTGAGCGCCGTCCACAGTGCCTCGAGGTTCCACTCCTCCGGGAACCCGGCGGTCGCCCCCGTCACGTAGCTGTCGACGGTCTCGTCGACCATCGAGCGGACCTGCTCGTGCAGGTCGGCGCCCTCGAGCACCGCGCGCCGCTCGGCGTAGATCACCTCGCGCTGGCGGCTCATCACGTCGTCGTACTTCAAGACGTTCTTGCGGGACTCGAAGTTCTGGGCCTCGACCTGCGACTGCGCCGACGCGATCGAGTTCGTCACGCGCTTGTTCTCGATGGGGACGTCGTCGGGGACCTTCAGGCTCGTCAGCACCCAGTCGACCCAGTCGGACTTGAAGAGCCGCATGAGGTCGTCCTCGAGCGACAGGTAGAACCGGGACTCCCCCGGGTCGCCCTGGCGGCCGGACCGCCCCCGGAGCTGGTTGTCGATGCGGCGGGACTCGTGCCGCTCCGTGCCCAGCACGTAGAGACCACCGGCCTCGCGGACCTCGTCGTGCTCGGCTGCGACCTGCTTGTGGATCCGCTCGACGGTGTCGGGCCAGGCGGCTTCGTACTCGTCGGCGTGCTCGGTCGGGTCGAGCCCCTGCTTGCGCAGCTCGGTGTCGGCGAGGAAGTCGACCGAGCCGCCCAGCATGATGTCGGTGCCGCGACCGGCCATGTTGGTCGCGACGGTCACGGCGCCCTTGTGCCCGGCCAGCGCGACGATGTTCGCCTCGTTCTCGTGCTCCTTGGCGTTGAGCACCGAGTGCGGCACCCCCTTGGCCCGCAGCTCCTGCGAGAGTCGCTCGGACTTCTCCACCGACACCGTCCCCACGAGCACCGGCTGGCCCTTGGCGTGCCGCTCGGCGATGTCGTCGACCACCGCGGCGAACTTCGCGTCCTCGGTGCGGTAGACGAGGTCCGCCTGGTCCATGCGGACCATCGGCCGGTTGGTAGGGATCGGCACCACGCCGAGCTTGTAGATCTTGTCGAACTCCGAGGCCTCGGTCATCGCCGTGCCCGTCATGCCGCCGAGCTTCTCGTAGAGCCGGAAGTAGTTCTGCAGGGTGATCGTGGCGAGGGTCTGGTACTCCTCGCGGATCTGCACGGCCTCCTTGGCCTCGATCGCCTGGTGGAGCCCCTCGTTGTAGCGACGGCCGTGGAGCATCCGGCCGGTGTGCTCGTCGACGATCAGGACCTCGCCGTTGAGGACGACGTACTCCTTGTCGCGCCTGAAGAGCTCCCTGGCCTTGATCGCGTTGTTCATGAACGAGATCAGGGGCGTGTTGACGGAGTCGTAGAGGTTGTCGATCCCGAGGTAGTCCTCGACCTTGGTGATCCCGCCCTCGAGGACCGAGATCGTCCGCTTCTTCTCGTCGACCTCGTAGTCCTCGTCCTTGACCATCCGGGACGCGATCTTGGCGAACTCGGGGTACCACCTGACCTCGTCCTGGGTGGGCCCGGAGATGATCAGCGGCGTCCGCGCCTCGTCGATGAGGATCGAGTCGACCTCGTCGACGATCGCGAAGTAGTGGCCCCGCTGCACGCACTGCTCGAGGCTGTTGGCCATGTTGTCGCGCAGGTAGTCGAAGCCGAACTCGTTGTTGGTGCCGTAGGTGACGTCCGCCGCGTACGCGGTGCGCCGCTCGTCGCTCGACATGTTCGCGAGGATGACGCCGGTGGTCAGTCCCAGGAAGTGGTAGACCCGGCCCATCCACTCCGCGTGGTACTTCGCCAGGTAGTCGTTGACCGTGACGACGTGGACCCCCCTGCCGGTCAGCGCGTTGAGGTAGGTCGGCAGCGTCGCCACCAGCGTCTTGCCCTCACCGGTCTTCATCTCGGCGATGTTGCCGAGGTGCAGGGCTGCTCCGCCCATGAGCTGGACGTCGAAGTGGCGCTGGCCCAGCACGCGCTTGGCGGCCTCGCGGACGGTGGCAAAGGCCTCCGGCATGAGGTCGTCGAGGGTCTCGCCGTCGGCCAGTCGCTTCTTGAGCTCGTCGGTCATGCCGCGCAGCTCGTCGTCGGACATGGCGACGAACTCGTCCTCGATGGCGTTGACTGCCCGGGCGATCACCTCCAGCTGGCGGAGGATCTTCCCCTCGCCGAGGCGGAGGATCTTGTCGATGATGGCAGGCACAGAACGTGGGCTCCCGGTCGCAGTGGTGGATCGCCTGCCACTCTACCCAGCGCGCCGCGACCCGGCAGACGACTTGCGCAGGTTCAGACCACGGCGCCGAGGGCGTCGGACAGGGGCCGCCAGAGGTCTCCCCGTGGATGCACGAGCACCCGGGTGAGCCCCAGCCACTGCGCGAGGTCGCCGAGCGCCTGCGCCAACCGGTCCGCGACGTGCCCGGGCGCGTGCGCGTGCGCCTCGGCGTACGCCGCGTGCACGAGCAGCGTGGCGGATGCGCGGTCGGCCTTCAGGTCGACCCGTGCCGCCAGCCGGTCGCCGAGCAGGAACGGCAGCACGTAGTAGCCGTGGACCCGGCGCGGGGCCGGGACGTAGATCTCGATGCGGTAGTGAAACCCGAACATCGCCTCGGCCCGGGCCCGCTCCCAGACGACCGGGTCGAACGGGCTGAGCAGCGTGCAGGCGTCGACCCGTCGGGGAATCCGCGCATCGCGGTGGAGGTACGCCGGCTGCCGCCAGCCCTCGACGGTCACCGGCTGCAGCTCGCCGGCCTCCACCAGCGAGCGCACCGCCACCCGGGTGTCCGTTCCGCGCATCCGGTAGTAGTCGGCGAGGCTGCGCTCGGTGGCGACGCCGTGAGAGCGCGCCGCCCGCCTCACCAGCTCCATCTGGGCATCCTCCCTCGACGGCTCGGGCACCTCGAGGACCTCGCGTGGAAGGACCCGCTCCGGGAGGTCGTACACCCGCTCGAAGGCGGAGTTGCGGCGGGCGACGGCGAGCTCCCCGGCCGCGAACAGGTACTCGAGCGCCTTCTTGCTCTCCGACCAGTTCCAGCCCCAGTGGTCGCGCGTCCTCGGCAGGCCGTCGTCGAGGTCACGTGCGGTCTTGGGTCCCTCGGCGCGGACCGTCGCGAGGATCGAGTCGACGAGCTCGGGCCGGTGCTTGATCGCGGCCCAGTCATGGCCCTGCTCGCGGTAGTGACGCATCCGGTGCGCCATGACCGGCCAGAGGTCGACGGGCATGAACGCCGCGACGTGCGCCCAGTACTCCACCAGCCGCCGGGGAGCCCGGCCCGAGGCCCGGTCGAGGAGCCCGGTGTCGTAGGGGCCCATCCGGCTGAACAACGGCAGGTAGTGGGCACGCTGCAGCACGTTGACGGAGTCGATCTGCAGCACGCCGGTGCGGCCGACGGTGCGCACGAGGGTGCGCAGCGTGGGCCGGGCGTGCAGGCGGTCGGTGAAGCCCTGGGCGGCGAGCGCCACCCTGCGTGCCTGGGCGGCGGAGAGCGACTCCCTGACCGGCGAACCGCCGGTCACGGGATGTCGAACAGCTTCTCCCGTACGGCGTACATCACGGCTTCCATGCGGGAGTGGAGCTGCAGCTTCTCCAGGATGTTGCGGACGTGGTTCTTGACCGTGTTCTCGCTGATGAACAGCTGCCGGGCGATCTCACGGTTGTTCAGGCCCTGAGCCACGAGCCGCAGCACCTCCAGCTCGCGGTCGGTCAGCCGCGGTGTCGGCGCGCTGGACCGGTCGTTGCGCGACATCTGCTTGAACTCGTCGAGCAGCTTGATCGCCATCGAGGGGCTGATGAGCGACTGACCGTCGGCGACGACGCGCACTGCCTGCGCGACCTCGTCGGTCGAGGAGTCCTTGAGCAGGTAGCCGGAGGCACCGTTCTTGACGGCGTCGTAGAGGTCGGCCTCGTCGTCGCTGACGGTGAGCATGATGATCCGTGTGTTCGGGGCGGCTTCCTTGAGCGCCGAGCACGACTCGATCCCGCCCTGCTTCGGCATCCGCACGTCCATGAGCACGACGTCGGGCAGGTGGGTGCGTGCGAGCTCGATCGCCGACCCGCCGTCCGACGCCTCGCCGATGACCTGGATGTCGTCCTCGACGGCGAGCAGCATCGTGAGGCCGCGCCGGAACAGCTCCTGGTCGTCGACCACGAGCACACGGATCGGCGCCTCATCGGGTTGTGCCGACGGGTACGGGGCCGAGGGGTGAGCGTTGGACACGCGCTGATCATGGCACGTTCGGGCTAGTCCGGTCAGCGAATCCGCCACACCGGTCGGCGTGGGGGCCTAGTCCGCGTATGGCCCTAGCCGGCCTCGAGGGTGATCACTCCGTAGTCATATCCCTTGCGGCGGTAGACCACCGACGGTCGGGAGGTGTCCTGGTCGACGAAGAGGAAGAAGTCGTGGCCGACCAGCTCCATCTCGTACAAGGCCTGGCCCAGCGTCATCGGTCCGGCGGTGTGCGTCTTCTCCCGCACCACCAGCGGTCCGTCGCCGTCGACGGTCAACTAGGCCACCTGGCGCGACGTCTCCTCCGGCGGCTCGACCGGCGCCGAGTCGTCGGCCACCGAGCCGGCCAGAGCCTGGCTCACCGAGACTGGCGTGTGCTTGCCGCGATGGACCCGCTTGCGGTCAGCGGCCCGGCGCATCTGTGCCGCCATCTTGTCCAGTGCCCTGTCCAGGGCGGTCATCTTGTCCTCGGCCGCCGCCTCGGCCCTGATCACCGGCCCCTTCGAGAACGCCGTCAGCTCGACGCGCACGGCCTTGTCCTGCAGCCGCGGGTTGCGCTCCATCGCGAGCTCGACCTCCACCCTGATCAGCCGGTGGTCGTGCTTCTCGAGCCGCCCGAGCTTCTCCTCGACGTGGGCTCGGAAGCGGTCCGACACCTCGAAGTGGCGACCGTTCACGACGACATCCATGCATTACCTCCCGTATTCGACGCGTGGCTGCCGGTACCCGTCCGTACCGGTGAAGATGCCTCGGATGGAGCCCGTCCGGCCGACCTGGTCTTCGACCCCACAACCGCCTGCTGAGACTCTCGCGGCTTCTCTGCCACTACCCGCCTTCTCGCCCGGTGGCGCCGGCTGCCCGGAGGCAGTCGGCACCGGCGCCGCATCTGGCGGCCCCTGGACGGCAGGACTTACCTCTAAGCCGCACCGTGATCGACGACGCCGAGCACCCATGGGCGCCCGGAGCGGCGTCTTACGTGGACCGTTTCGCCTGCGACTGGCATCGGCTTGCCGGCAGGACTCGCCGGGCTCGGGTCCCGGACTGCTCCCGCCGGCGCAACCACGGACCCGGACGGACTCCATGCTCAGACGCTAGTCCTCCGGACCGCTCCTCGGAAGCGGGGGTCCGCCCGCTGGCAGCCGCCGGCGGGTGGCGGCCACGCAGGCCGCCGCGTGCGGCGGGAAACCGGCCGCCTCCAGCGCGCGCTGCGCCTCACGCAGCGTGGCACCGGTGGTGATGACGTCGTCGACGATCACCAGGACCCGCTCATGGCCGTTCCCGCCGCGGCGGCCAGCGGCGTCGCCGGCACGCGGACGGGTCGTGAACCGCCCGTCGAGGTTGGCGGCACGCGCCGCGGCGTCGAGCCCCGCCTGGTCGCCGGGACGCGCCCCGGTCACCCGCAGCAGCCGTCGCACCCGGACGTCGAAGCCCTGCCGACGAAGATCGCCGGCCGCGACGCGCGCGATCCGCAGAAGTGGGTCGTGGCCCCGCTGCCGGACGACCGCGGGATGGGACGGGACCGGGACGAGATCGATCCCGGTGGCCTGCCGCGGCGGGACAGTCCCGGCGGCGGGCGCGAGGGCGGCGTCGAGCACGGCGGCCCCGAGCAGCCGTCCCAACGGACGAGCCAGCGCCAGCCTCCCTTCCTCCTTGTGCGCGATCACCATTGCCCGGACCTGGTCTCCGTACGCTGCCGTCGCGGACGGGCGGACCAGCCCTGGCGGCGTCGGGGTGGGCCAGGCCTCCGCCGCCACGCGCGCGAGGGCGCCGTCACAGCCGACGCACAGCGCCCGCCCCGGTGCGCCGCACCCGGCGCACCGCGAGCCCAGGACGAGATCGAGCCAGGCGTCGAGCACCCGGCCATGGTGGCGCGGAACCGACGACGACATGGCGGCCCGGCCACGCCTGTGCATGACGCCGCCGGGCTCGGCGCCGGGGGCGCGAGCGGGCCTCAGCCGACGTACGTGGGGATCCGCAACCCGGTCGACCCGTCACCGGGCAGCCACCGACCCACCGGGTCGAGCTCCTGGAGCTGCTGGTCGACGGTGGCGACCATGAGCGCCGTCGGGCCTCCGGGCGACGCCGCCAGGCTCACGCCTCGGGCGAACAGCACGTCGATCGGGACCTGGAGCCCCACCGAGGCGGTGGATCCGTCCACTGCCGCGAGCAGGACCTGGCTGGTCGTCCTGGAGGGTCGTGTCAGCGCCGCCACCGTGGTCGGGTCGCGCCAGCCGACGTCGAGGACCCGGATCAGCGGCTCGGCGGTCGTGACGGGCCGGGCGGGCGTCAGCCGCTGCGGGACCTCGGCGAGGCCGCGGACCACCCGCAGCAGGACCAGCCGGGCACCGGCCGTCGAGCCGGGCCGCCGCCCCTCGACCGCTGCCACCAGACGCGTGCCGTCTCGCGACAAGGCGGCCGCGAGCACGGTCTCGGACTCCAGGCCCGGTGCCGTGATGGGGCGGACCCCGGACGCCGAGCCCACGAGCACCCGGGAACCGACCGCCGTGCGCTCCACCAGCCAGAGCCGGTCCGTGCGGTCCCACATCGGCCGCAGCACGTCGCTGCCGACGTACGCCGTCCGGGGACGCACGTCGGCACCGGCGCGCGAGAGCACCACGACCGTGCGGCCGTCGGCGGCGACGACGGCGAAGCGCTGGCCCGTCATGTTGACGCCGAGCGACCGCGGGGGTCCGTTCACGGCTTGGCCGAGCTCGGCCGCCTCGAGCGGGGAGTCCCCCACCACCTGGACCACCGCGTCCCCCCGGACCCCGAAGAGGTCGGTCGAGGCCGAGGCGATCGCCGGTGAGTACTCCTGCCACGTCCCCACGTCGATCACGCTGCCGGTGCCCGGGACCTGCACGGGGGTGCCGTCCACGGACATCCGGAACGCCTCCACGCCGGGGACCTGGCCCAGGGTCCACGCCAGCTGGGCGGCCACGAGCTGCCGCTGGTCCCCCGACAGGTCGAGGACCGCGCCGGTCAGCGGGACCTCCGCCACGCCGCCGCCGTCGACCGGGACACTCACCTCCAGCTTCGTGCCTTGCGGGAGGAAGGTCCGCTCCACGGCTCCATCGCCTCGACGCGGCCCGGCCAGCAGCGCCGACACGAGGAGCGTCGGCGCCTGGACACCGACCGGGAGGTAGACCGGCTCCGGCACGAGCACCGACGCGCTCAGGTCGAAGAAGAAGAGGGAGTACTCGCGGTAGCGGGTCTCGAAGTGTGAACGTGGCACGATCATCGCGTCCGGCGGATCGGTGATCCGCCACTCGCCGTCCTCGCGGACCATGTCGAAGCCGAGCCTGGCGGTGGGGCGTTCGCTGCCTCGGCGCCTGGCCTCCCACCGGCCGTGCCGGTCGAGCTCGAAGGTGCTGTCGAGGTCGACCAGGACGCGGGCACCGTGCTGACGCACGCGCGGGGTGCCGTAGACGAGGGTCCTGCGGTCCGGCCGCCATCCGGCCGCGGCGTCCCGACCGAGGTACTCCGCGGCCACCCGGGTGGTCACCGGCGTCGCCTGGAGAGCCCGGAGGAACCCGCTCACGATCTCCGCGGGCCGGGCGCCCGGCGCGGGGCCCGGCGGGTTGAAGTCGAAGGGCGCCGCCGCGCTGCTCGGGGACTGGGTGCCGGAGGCCTGGACCGGCCCGTCGTCGGGCAGGGACGCACAGCCCGCCGCCAGCAGCAGTGCGACGGAGACCGCGACGAGGAGCGCCGGCCGCCGCCTCGACGCGCCGTTCGGCGCCCTGTTCGACACGCCTCCGCGCCGGGCGCTCACGGGACCCCCGCCTTCTGGCTGTCCGCGTCGCGGGGAACGAGGGGAAGCGCACTGCGCGTGAGCCGCTCCCCGGCGCGACGGGGAAGCGTGAGCCGGAACTGCGAACCACGCCCCGGCGCCCCCCAGGCCTGGAGCCACCCGCCGTGGAGGCGCGCGTCCTCCAGGGAGATCGAGAGCCCGAGCCCCGTGCCTCCCGAGGTGCGGACCCGGGCCGGGTCGGCCCTCCAGAACCGGTTGAAGACCCGCACCTCGTCGCCGGGACGCAGCCCCACCCCGTAGTCGCGGACGGCCAGCGCGCTTCCCTCGGCGTTGCAGGCGAGCAGGATCACGACGTCGGAGGAGTCGGCGTAGTCGATCGCGTTCGTGACGAGGTTGCGCACGATGCGCTCCACCCGGCGGGCGTCGGCCTCCACCACGCACGGGCCGCCCACCCGCCGGACCACGACCTGGGTGCGACGGCGCTCGGCCAGGGCGGCGACGGAGTCGACGACCCGGTGCGCGAGCTCGAGCAGGTCGACGTCCTCGAGGTGGAGCGCCGCTGCGCCGGCGTCGAAGCGGCTGATCTCGAGCAGGTCGGTGAGGAGCAGCTCGAAGCGGTCGAGCTCGTTCTGGAGCAGCTCGGCGGCCCGGCCGGTGACCGGGTCGAACTGGTCGCGGGCGTCGTGCAGCACGTCGCCGGCCATCCGGACCGTGGTCAAGGGGGTGCGGAGCTCGTGGGACACGTCGGAGACGAAGCGGCGCTGGGCGGCGGACATGTCCTCGAGCTTCCGGATCTGCCGTTGCAGGCTGGTCGCCATCTGGTTGAACGAGACCGCGAGGCGGGCGAGGTCGTCCTCGCCGCGCACCTGCATCCGCTCCTCGAGACGGCCCGAGGCCAGCCGCTCGGCCACCCGGCGGGCGAGCCGCACCGGGGTGACCACCTGACGCGTCACCAGCCAGGACAGCGCCGCGACCAGGACCAGGAGCAGGGCGCCGCTGGTGAGCAGGGCGCGCCTGACCAGGTCGAGGGTGCGCTGCTCGGCAGTCATGGGGAAGAGCTGGTAGAGCGCATAGGTGCCGCCGTCCGAGGGCAGCACCAGGCGGGTGCCGACGACCACGCCCGGGACGTCCTCGCGGCCGGAGTCGCTGTCGTAACGGATCCGCGTGAAGGTCCAGGAGCCGGAGCCTCCGACCTCCTCCACGACGGACTGCAGACGGCTCGGGACGCTTCCGACCTGCAGCCCTGGAGTGAAGAACTCCCCGCCGCCGAGCGTCGTCCCGCGGCTCGGTCCCTCCAACGGCCCCACGACCACCGCGTCGTACCCGCGGACCGAGCCCCGCGAGACGACTCCGGACACCAGCGCCGGGAGCTGCGCGTTGGCGTCGAAGTCCGACGTCGCCGCGCTCAGGCTGCTCTGGACGTCGGTGCTCGTGCGCCCCGACTCGGCGACGGCGGCGCGCACCCTGTCCTTCGCCAGCCCGTCGGTGATCTGCTGGGTCAGCGTCCAGCCGACGAGCGTGACGACGACCGCCGACAGCAGCACGGTGCTGAGCACGACGCGCGCCTGGATCGACCGCCGCCAGAACGTGGTCGCGGTGCGCAGCAGGCCGCTCCGATTCCGCGCCCGCACGGCTCAGCCGGCCTTGTAGCCCACGCCCCGGACCGTCACGACGATCTCCGGGTTCTCGGGATCGTGCTCGATCTTGGAGCGCAGCCGTTGCACGTGGACGTTGACCAGCCGGGTGTCGGCGGCGTGGCGGTAGCCCCAGACCTGCTCGAGCAGCACCTCCCGGGTGAACACCTGACGCGGCTTGCGCGCCAGGCACACGAGGAGGTCGAACTCGAGCGGCGTCAGCGAGATCTCCTCCTCGCCCCGGGTCACCCGGTGACCGGCGACGTCGATGTCGAGGTCGCCGACCTGCAGGGCCTCGGCGACCTCGCTGTCGTAGGTCCGGACCCGGGCGCGGATGCGGGCCACCAGCTCCTTGGGCTTGAAGGGCTTCACGACGTAGTCGTCCGCGCCCGACTCCAGCCCCACCACCACGTCGACGGTGTCGGTCCGCGCGGTCAGCATCACGATGGGTACGCCGGACTCGGCCCGGATCTGCTTGCAGACGTCGATGCCGTCCTTGCCCGGCAGCATCAGGTCGAGCAGCACGACCTCGGGGTGGTACTCCCGGAACGCCGCCAGCGCCCGGTCCCCCGAGGAGCAGACCCGGGAGTCGAAACCTTCGGTGCGCAGGACGATCGTCAGCATCTCGGCGAGCGCCGCGTCATCGTCGACCACCAGCACCCGGCCGCGGTGGCCGGCCTCCCTGCCCTGCTCCCCCTGGGGCACCATGTCCGCGCCGCTCGTCTGCTCCGCGACCCGTCGCGGTCAGTAGCGGTAGTGGTCGGACTTGTACGGGCCCGACCTGTCGACCCCCAGGTAGCTCGCCTGCGCGTCGGTCAGCTCGGTCAGGGACACGCCGAGGGCGCCCAGGTGGAGACGGGCGACCTCCTCGTCGAGGTGCTTGGGCAGCGTGTAGACACCCACCGGGTAGTCCGCCGTCCGGGTGAACAGCTCGATCTGGGCGAGCACCTGGTTGGTGAAGGAGTTCGACATCACGAACGAGGGGTGGCCGGTGGCGTTCCCGAGGTTCATGAGCCGGCCCTCCGACAGCACGATGACGCTGGTGCCGCTGGGGAACGTCCAGAGGTCGACCTGCGGCTTCACGTTCTTGCGCACCACACCGGGGAAGGACTCCAGCCCCGCCATGTCGATCTCGTTGTCGAAGTGCCCGATGTTGCCGACGATCGCCTGGTGCTTCATGCGGCTCATCTGGTCGGCGGTGACGACGTCCTGGTTGCCGGTCGCGGTGATGATGATGTCGGCGACGGGCAGCACCTCCTCGAGCGTGGCGACCTGGTAGCCGTCCATCGCCGCCTGCAGGGCGCAGATCGGGTCGATCTCGGTGACGACCACGCGGGCACCCTGGCCGCGCAGCGAATCCGCGCACCCCTTGCCCACGTCGCCGTAGCCGCAGACCACCGCGACCTTGCCGCCGATGAGGACGTCGGTCGCCCGGTTGATGCCGTCGATGAGCGAGTGGCGGCAGCCGTACTTGTTGTCGAACTTGCTCTTGGTGACCGAGTCGTTGACGTTGATCGCGGGGAAGAGCAGCCGACCGTCGCGCATCATCTCGTAGAGGCGGTGGACGCCGGTCGTGGTCTCCTCGGTGACACCGAGGAACTGGTTGGCGATCGCGGTCCACCGGTTGGTGTCCTCGGCCAGGGACTGCCGGAGCACCTCGTAGATGACCCGCTGCTCGGTGCTCGTGGCGGTGGCGGGGTCGGGCGTTGTGCCCTCCTTCTCGCCCTGCACACCGAGGTGGACGAGCAGGGTGGCGTCCCCACCGTCGTCGAGGATCATGTTGGCGCCCTGGTCGGGACCGCCGGGCCAGCGGAGGATCTGCTGGATGCACCACCAGTACTCCTCCAGGGTCTCGCCCTTCCAGGCGAAGACCGGCACGCCGGCGGGGTTCTCCGGGGTGCCGTCGGGCCCGACCGCGACCGCCGCCGCTGCGTGGTCCTGGGTGGAGAAGATGTTGCACGAGGCCCAGCGGACCTCGGCGCCGAGCGCCACGAGCGTCTCGATGAGCACAGCGGTCTGCACGGTCATGTGCAGCGAGCCCGCGATCCTCGCCCCGGCCAGCGGCTTGCTGGTGCCGTAGCGCTCGCGCATGGCCATCAGCCCCGGCATCTCGTGCTGGGCGAGCTCGATCTCGGTGCGGCCGAAGTCGGCCAGGTTCAGGTCGGCGACCTTGAAGTCCATGGTGTTCCTCACGTCACTGTCGTGGTGCCAGCGGCGCAGCTGCGCTTCTCCGGGATCTCCCGCGCATGACCGGCTCAGCCTACCTGCCCGGCGGTCGTCCTCCGGCGTACCGAAGGCTGCCCGCGTCGCGGCGCCGAGCCCGGTGGTCAGTGCCCGCCGGGGTCACCGTGACCCCGGCCGAAGGGCAGCACGTGCATCACGGCCACGGCAACGGCGCCGACGATCACGCCGAGGATGGCGGAGGCCACCGTGTTGACCAGCCATCCCAGCACTCCGCCGAGGGCCGACACGGCGTGGTGGATGTCTTCCTCCCAGTGGTGCACGGTCTCGTAGAGCCAGCCGAGCCAGGAGACGTTGAGGTCCTCGCCGAGGTCGTGGAGCCCCACGAGCAGGATGTGACCCCCGACCCAGAGCATCGCCGCGACCCCCACGATCGACAGGAACCGCAGCAGCAGCGGCATCCCTCGCACCAGCCCCAGCCCGAACCGCTGGGTGGCGCGGGACGCACGCTGGCTGAAGTGCAGCCCCACGTCGTCCATCTTCACGATGAGGCCCACGGCCCCGTAGACGAGCACCGTGATGCCGATCGCCACCACGACCAGGATCAGGGCGCGCGCGAGGAACGGCTCGTCCGCGACCTCCTTGAGCGCGATGACCATGATCTCGCCCGAGAGGATGAAGTCGGTGCGGATGGCGCCGGAGACGACCGTCTCCTCCGTCTCACCGCCCTCCACCGCTGCGGGGGCGTGGCCCCCGTCGTGACCGCGGACCGCCGCCCACAGCTTCTCGGCGCCTTCGTAGCAGAGGTAGGTGGCCCCCACCATCAGCAAGGGGGTGATGAGCACGGGCAGGAACTGGCTGAGGAGCAGGATCGCCGGGAGGATCACGAGCAGCTTGTTGCGCAGCGATCCCAGCGCGATCCGGCGGATGATCGGCAGCTCCCGCTGCGCCGTGACCCCATGGACGTACTGAGGAGTCACCGCGGTGTCGTCGACGACGACCCCCGCGGACTTCAGTCCGGCGCGACCCGCGGCGGCGCCGATGTCGTCCACCGACGCGGCGGCCAGCTTGGCCAGGGCAGCGACGTCGTCGAGCAGCCCGAAGAGCCCCGCGGCCATCAGGCGACCCCGTGGACGACGCCAGAGACGACGCCAGAGCCGGTAGCCCGGGCGAGGAGGTGGCTCACAGACCCAGGCTCACCGGTGCGAGCCCACCCGAAACCCGGCCGGCTCACTGCGGTGAGCGATCAAGTGCGATGCCGAGGTACGCCGCGGCGTAGCGGCCCTGGCCCAGCAGCGACGCGTAGCACGCCACCTCGCTCGGCGCCGTGCTCGACAGCGACTCCACCCGCACCCGCCGCGCCTCGGCCTCCGCCACCAGCCGCCCGCGCTGCTCGCGGACCGTGGGGTCGTCGGCGCCGTCGTCGAGGACGACGAGGGCGGGCCGCGGCTCCGCGGGCTCGGACCCGGCTGCGCCGGCGTCGGAGAACGGGTCCTCGAAGACGTCGTGGACCGCAGCCGAGGCGATGACCGGAAGCAGGTGCTCGGCGTCACCCGCCAAGGCGGTGCGGCCGCTCGAGCGGCGCATCGACTCCGAGACACGGCGAGCCGCCCTGGCGGCGAGGACCGACCCGCCCCAGACCAGCGGCGTCGCGTCGGCGAGCGACATCGCCAGCAGCTTGGCGGGGTTGACGGAGAGGTCGCGGAACGGCGAGCAGGCCACCGCCACCTCGTCGAGAGCCTTGGCGACCTCCTCGGCGTCCGTGTGCGGTCCCAGCGTCACCTCGGAGAGGAACTCCAGCAGCACCACCGCCACCGCCAGCTGGTCGCCGGAGGTCGCGGGCAGGACCGTGGTGTGCCGACCGGGTGCGTGCTCGGCGACCAACGACCGGGGCGGGCATGCCACCACTACTTGGCACCCCCGGCGTACCGCCTCGGCGACCGCGCTGGCGGCCCCGGTGTCGGAGCCGTCCGGAGCCAGGACGATCACCAGGTCGAGGGCGCCCGCCCAGCCGGGCAGGCCGGGGTGCGGCCAGGCGACGAAGGGCACCGGGCAGGAGGGTTCCAGGACCGCACGGAGCAGCCGGGAGTCGGGGCCGCCGGCGATGACCGCCCGTGGCGGGCTGTCCTTGGTCGCCGTCACCGCGGCCCCGATCGCCTCGCGCACCTCCGCGGCCTCGTGACGCACGCGGGCACCCGCCTCGGCGAGCGGGCGCAGCACCACGTCGGCGCGCGCGAGCGCCTCCTCGTCGTCGAGGAGCGACTCGTCGAACCAGTCCGCCACTCTTCCTCCTCAGTTCTCGTCGCCGGTGTGGACTCAGGCCCGCGGTGCGGTGACGTCGCCGTCCTGCGGAGGCTGCGCCTCGTCGACCAGCAGGATCGGCACGCCGTTGCGGATCGGGTAGCGAAGACCGCAGGACGTGCACACCAGCTCGGCGGGCGTGGGCGGCGCGAACTCGCCGAGGCAGGCGGGGCACCGCAGGATCTCGAGGAGCTCGGGGGCCAGGGCCACACCGTTCTCGGAGCCGGGCTGACGGCCGGCGTCCTCGGTCATGCCCCGCCCCTGATCATGCTCAGCACCCGGTCCCGGACCTCGGCCATCGTCTGTTCGTCATCCCCTTCGGCGTTGAGCCGCAGCAGCGGTTCGGTGTTGGAGGCGCGCACGTTGAACCACCAGTCGTCCGCGTTGACGGTGAGCCCGTCCAGGTGGTCGATCTCGACCCCCGGCTCGTCGGCGAAGTCCGCCTGGATCCGCTCGATGACCGCGGCCTGGTCGTCCACGGTGCTGTTGATCTCCCCGGAGGCCGCGAACCGGCTGTAGTCGGCGAGCACGGCGCTGAGCGGACTCTTCTGCTCGGCGAGCGCGGCGAGCGTGTGCAGCGCCGCGAGCATGCCGGAGTCGGCCCGCCAGAACTCGCGGAAGTAGAAGTGGCCGGAGTGCTCACCACCGAAGACGGCATCGGTCTCGGCCATCGTCGCCTTGATGAAGGAGTGCCCCACACGGGACCTGACCGCGACACCACCGCGCTCGCCGACGATCTGCGGCACCGCGCGGCTGGTGATGAGGTTGTGGATCACGGTCGCCCCCGGATGCTTCTTCAGCTCGCGGTCGGCAATGAGGGCGGTGAGGACGCTCGGGCTGACGAGCTCGCCGCGCTCGTCGACGACGAAGCACCGGTCGGCGTCCCCGTCGAAGGCCAGTCCGATGTCGGCGCCCGCGTCGCGGACCGCGGCCTGCAGGTCGATGAGGTTCTCGGGCTCGATGGGGTTGGCCTCGTGGTTCGGGAAGTTCCCGTCCAGCTCGTAGTACAGCGGGACCACGTCGAGGTCGAGCCGCCCGAGGACAGCGGGAGCGGTGTGCCCCGCCATCCCGTTTCCGGCGTCCACCGCGACCTTCAGCCGCCGTCCCGAGACCGGGGCGAGCTCGAGCAGGTAGTCGGCGTAGTCGTCGAGCAGCTCACGGCTCTGGATCCGACCCGGCCGGTCCGCGGTCAGGGTGGTGCCGGCGGCCACGAGCTCGCGGACGTCGGTCAGCCCCGACTCCGCGCCCACCGGTGCCGCGTGCGCGCGGCACAGCTTGATCCCGTTGTAGCGGGCGGGGTTGTGGCTGGCCGTGAACATCGCACCGGGCACGCCGAGGTGGCCGGAGGCGAAGTACAGCTCGTCGGTCGACGCCAGCCCGATCATGGTCACGTCGACGCCGGCCTCCGCAGCCCCCTCGGCGAACGCCGCCGCCATCGCAGGGCTGGACGGGCGCATGTCGTGGCCGACGACGACCGAGCGCGTGCTCGCACCGGCACCGGCACCGCGCGGAGCCCCTGACCCGGACCCGGACCCGGACCCGAAGGCGACCTGCACGAACGCGTTGCCGACGGCACGGGCGAGCGACTCGTCGAGCTGGTCGGGCACCGTCCCCCGGACGTCGTAGGCCTTGAAGATCCGGTCGAGGTTCGCAGGCTTCATCGTCGACGACATGGGCGGCAATCTACTCCGACGCCGCCGCTCAGATGACCCGCCGAGGACGCCGGGACCGCCCCCGGACGTCGTCGCGTCCACCCGCCGTCGACCGGGGCTCAGTCCTCGGCCCGAGGCAGCACCCGGAGATGCCCTCGACGGCCAAGTCCACGGCCGTCCTCGGTGCCCGGGCGGCGTCCGACCCCGGCGGACTGCGGAGCGCCGGCCTGCTCCGGCACGAGCCCGGCGGCGGGTGCTGGGCGCGCGGCCTCCCGGACGGCGTCGGCGAGCGCCAGCAGGTCGTCGGTGCTGGGTCCGGAGGCAGCCGGGTCCGGCGCCAGCCGCAGGACCTCCCAGCCGCGGGGGGCGGAGAGCCGCTCGGAGTGCTCCTCGCAGAGGTCGTAGGCGTGCGGCTCCGCGTAGGTCGCCAACGGGCCGAGCACCGCGGTCTGGTCGCCGTAGACATAGGTGAGCGTGGCGACCGCAGCGCGCCGGCAGGCGGTCCTCGAGCAGCGGCGGGTCGGGCTCACGAGCCGAACCGTACCCCGGGAGGGGGGTGCCCACGGCTAGGCTCGCGGCGTGAGTCGGGCACCCGGTCGTCGTGCACCCCAGCCCCACGGCGGGCAGGGTCCGATGCCTCGGCGTACGCTCGCCGCCCGCGACCGACGCGGCCACGGCCCTCGCGGCCAGGCGGTGCTCCCGGGACCACTGACCCCCGGCGGCGTGCCGCTGGCCCTCAGCCGGCGAGAGCGCTTCGACGCCACCGTGGCCGGCGTGGTCGCAGCCCTGGAGGAGCGGTGGGCCGACGAGCTGGGCGCGGTGGAGTTCGTCGTCGAAGAGGTGCCGGTGCTGCCCGACGACTGGGCGGCCACCACCGTGCCCCTGGCCTCGGTGATGCGCAGCGACAGCGTGCGGCCGACCCGGCTCGTGCTCTTCCGACGCCCCATCGAGCTGCGCTGCGAGACCAGCGACGACCTCGGCGCGCTGGTCCTCACCGTGCTGGTCGAGCAGGTCTCGGAGCTCCTCGGGCGGCCGCCCGAGGAGATCCATCCCGGCTACGACCCCGGGTGAGGCGACTCCGGTCCCGGCCTCGGAGGCCGCCCGGTCAGACCGCGCGCTTCTTGAGCTTGCGGCGCTCTCGCTCCGACATCCCGCCCCAGATCCCGAAGCGCTCGTCGTTGGAGAGGGCGTACTCGAGGCAGTCGCCCCGCACGTCGCAGGTCAGGCAGACCCGCTTCGCCTCTCGTGTGGAGCCGCCCTTCTCCGGGAAGAACGCCTCCGGGTCGGTCTGCGCGCAGAGTGCGCGCTCCTGCCAACCCAGCTCCTCGACTTCACCATCCAGCACAAACAGTTCTCGCACGGTCTTCTCCCTTTCGACCCGTGAGATCCTGACGGATCCCCTCTTGCAAGCGTGGTGACATCGGTGGCATCCGCTCGAAACGGCCGGATCGACGATGGGGGAAACGATGGGGAAGCCGGTCTGAGGAGCGTGACACCGTGAATGGCACTGTGGGAATTACATGCCTGTCGTACCCCTGAAGTCAAGAGCCGATCTGGTATTGGCGCTCCTGCGAGGACCACGGACCACGACCCAGATGCAGCCATGACGACCGCCGGATCCGCCCGGAGACGCTACGCCGTCCTCTCCGGAGGCTACGGCGGGGCGCGGTTCCTCCAGGGGCTGCTCCACCTGCTGGGCCCCGACGCCGAGGTGACGGTGGTGGCCAACACCGCGGACGACATGTGGGTCCACGGCCTCAAGGTCTGCCCTGACCTGGACACGGTGATGTACACGCTGGGCGGCGGGCTCGACACCGAGCGGGGCTGGGGACGCCGTGACGAGTCGTGGCTGATCAAGGAGGAGCTGGCCGCCTACCAGGTCGAGCCCACCTGGTTCGGGCTCGGCGACCGGGACGTCGCCACGCACCTGGTCCGCACCCAGATGCTGGAGGCGGGCTACCCGCTCTCCGCGGTCACCGACGCCCTGTGCCGGCGGTGGGATCCGGGCGTCCGGCTGCTGCCGATGAGCGACGACCGCGTGGAGACCCACATCGCCGTCGACGACCCGCAGTCCCCCTCGGGCCGACGGGTGGTCCACTTCCAGGAGTACTGGGTGCGATTGCGGGCCGCCGTCCCCGCGCGTGCCGTCGTCGTCGTCGGCCTCGACCGGGCCACGCCCGCGCCCGGGGTCGTCGAGGCCATCCGCGCAGCCGACGTCGTGCTGCTGCCGCCCTCGAACCCGGTGGTCTCGATCGGCACGGTGCTGGGGGTGAGCGGCGTACGGGAGGCGCTCCGCGAGGGCCCGGCGCCGGTCGTCGGGCTGTCCCCCATCGTGGCCGGCAGGCACGTCCGCGGCATGGCCGCCCAGCTGCTGACGACGCTCGGCGTCGACGTCTCCGCGGCCGGCGTCGCCGAGCACTACGGCGCGAGGAGCCGGGGCGGCGTGCTCGACGGCTGGCTGGTGGACACCGCGGACGTCGGATCCGTGGCGAGGCTCGAGGAGGCCGGCATCCGATCCGCCGCGGTGCCGCTGATGATGACGGGGGTCGAGGAGACCGCCGCCATGGCCCGGGCGGCGCTCGAGCTGGTCGGTCCGTGACCTCGTTCACGGTCACTCCCGTCACCGGCATCGGCGAGGTCTCCCTCGGCACGGACCTTGCCGCCCTGGTGGCCGACCGTGCCGACCTCCGTGACGGCGACGTCGTCGCCGTCACGAGCAAGATCGTGAGCAAGTCCGAGGGCCGCGTCGTCGTGCTCGAGCCGGGCCAGGGGCGCGAGGACGTCCTGGACCAGGAGACCGACCGGGTCGTCGCCCGCCGCGGGCCGACCACGATCGTCCGCACCCGGCACGGGCTCGTGATGGCCGCGGCCGGGATCGACATCTCGAACACCGCCCCCGGCACCGCCGTGCTGCTTCCTGTGGATCCGGACGGCACGGCCCGCCGCCTGCGCGAGGGGCTCCACGAGCACACCGGGGTCAACGTGGCGGTGGTCGTCACGGACACCAGCGGCCGGGCCTGGCGCACCGGGCAGACCGACATCGCGATCGGGGCCGCGGGGCTCGTGGTCCTCGACGACCATGCGGGCCGCACCGACCGCTACGGCAACCCTCTCCTCGTCACGGCTCCCGCCGTCGCCGACGAGGTCGCGGCCGCGGCCGAGCTGGCCACCGGGAAGCTCTCCGCGAGCCCGGTGGCGGTGGTCCGCGGTCTCGCCGCTGTCGTCCTCACCCGGGGCGAGCACGGAGCTGGTGCCGCCGCCCTGGTGCGCGAGGAGGCGTCGGACATGTTCGGCTACGGCGCACGGGAGGCTGTCGTCCGCGCACTGGCCCCGGGGGGTGACCTCCGTGGGTTCGGGGCGCCCGCCTCCGGCGCCGAGCTCGGCGCGGCGCTGACGTCCATGGCCGGCGCGGCAGCCGCCGTCCACGTCGCGGCCCACGCGGCCACGGTCACCCTGGCCGAGGAGGACCCGTACTCGCGAGGGGTCACCGCGGCCCGGCTCACCGCGCTCGCACGCGCACACGGCTGGCACCCGAGCGGCCCCGACGACCGAACCGGTCCACCGGAGGTGCTCAGGTTCTCGCCGCGCAGTCCGTAGACTCCACGGCGACCCGACCCGCTCCTGACGACCCGCGAGGACCCGCCGTGGCGAAGAGCCAGAAGACCGCCGACCGCCGTGCCGTCGTCGAGCAGATGCGACGTCAGCAGCAGCGCCAGGAGCGTCGTCGCGGGCTCTTGGTCCTTGGTGCTGCCCTGACCGTGGGGGCCATCATCATCGGTGTGGCGGTGTGGCAGACCCTCAAGGCGGAGTCGCAGAACAGCGGCGGGCTGGCCACGGTCGGCGTGGCCGAGGCCGACGCCGGCTGCCAGGACGTCGTCGCCCGCCCCGCCGAGGGCGCCGCCGACCACCGCGACGTGGGCGAGAAGATCCTCTACAAGAACGTGCCTCCCGCGAACGGTCCGCACTGGGGGCCCTACCTCCAGGGGACCGAGCTGCGGAAGTTCTACTCGGCCGACGACCGGCCGGCCGTCGAGCAGCTCGTGCACAGCCTCGAGCACGGCCACACCATCCTCTGGTACGACGAGACGGTGGCCGAGGACGAGGAGCAGCTCGACGAGGTCGAGGCCCTCGCCCGGAGGTTCCCGAGCAGCACCGACCCCACCGACAAGTTCATCGCCGCACCCTGGACCTCCGAGGACGGAGCAGGCTTCCCCGAGGGGACGCATCTCGCCCTCACCCACTGGTCGATGGGCGGCACGAACGGGAACCCCGAGGGTCAGCAGGGCGTCTGGCAGTACTGCGAGGGGCTGAGCGGCTCGGTCGTCGAGAGCTTCATGGAGCAGTACCCCTACACCGACTCGCCGGAGCCGAACGCACCGTGATCACGTGAGGTGCCCGTGACGACGGGTGCTGTCGGCGGGCGTCGTGGGTGACGCCCTCGGCATCCTCGGCGTCGCGATCGCCTCGGCCCTCGTGCCGGTCATCAACATCGAGGTCTACCTCATCGGGCTCGCCGCGGTGTCCGGGGGCGGTCACACCTGGTTCCTCGCGGCCGTCGGCGGGATGGGCCAGATGCTGGGCAAGCTGGTCTGGTACCACCTCGGCGGCAACGCCCTGCGGTGGGGGTGGGTGCGGCGCAAGATGGAGAAGCCCAAGGCCGCCGCCAAGCTGGAGCTGTGGCGCAGGCGGACCAACGACCGCCCCCTCGTCGGGGCCCTGCTGCTCTTCGTCTCCGCCGTCTCGGGCTTCCCGCCCTTCGCGATCGTGGCCGTGCTCGCGGGGCAGCTGCGGATGAACGTCTGGATGTTCCTGGGCGTCGGCTTCGTCGGCCGAACGCTGAGGTTCGCCGGCTTCCTCGGAGGGGCCGACTGGCTCGTGGAGCTCAGCTCCCGCTGGTTCTGAGGCTGCCTCAGCCCCAGGCGGCCCCGCACTCGACCCGGGTGCCCGGCGGCGGCCGGCCGCCGGCGGAGACGCAGCCGTCGTCGCCGACGGTGACGCCGACGAGCTCGGCACCGTCCCCCACCGTCGCGCGCGGCCCGACGACCGAGTTGACGACCCGCGCGCCGGCACCGACCACGGCGTCCGCCATGACGATCGAGCCGACCACGCGCGCGCCCCGCTCGAGCGTCGCACCGGCACAGACCAGGGTGCCGTCCACGGCCTCGCCCGCCACCCGGGCGCCCGGCATGACCCGCGCCCCGTCCTCGGCCGCGGTGACCGCTGCGGTCGGCGCCCGGCCCGAGACGACGTCCTGGGAGGCGGCCACCAGGGCCTCGGGGCTGCCGACGTCGCGCCAGTACGACGTCTCGACGTACCCGACGACCAGGGCACCCGACGCGACGAGCGCGGGGAAGGTCTCGCGCTCCACCGACACGACGCGGGCCGCGGGGATCGTGTCGACGACCCGGCGCCGGAAGACGTAGCACCCGGCATTCACCTGGTTGCTGACCGGGTCGTCGGACTTCTCCACGAAGGCGGTCACCCGCCCGGTCGGATCGGTCGGCACGCAGCCGAACGCCCGGGCGTCCGGCACCTGCACCAGGTGCAGCGAGACGTCGACCGGCTCCCCGTCGCGGGGGGTGTGGAAGCCGGCGAGCTGGGCGGCCAGGTCGTGGCCCGACAGCACGTCGCCGTTGAGGATCACCACGGCCCGGTCAGGGTCGTCGTCGAGCGCGTCGGCGACGTTGCGGATGGCACCCGCGGTCCCCAACGGCTCCTCCTCGGTCACGTAGGTCAGCCGAACCCCGAAGCGTTCGCCTTGCCCGAGCGCCGGTCGGAAGAGCTCGGCACGGTAAGACGTCGCGAGCACGACGTGCTCGACGCCGGCCGCCGCCAGCTTGGCGATCTGGTGCTCGAGGAACGGCACGCCGCCGACCTCCAGCAGGTGCTTCGGGCGGTTCTGCGTCAGCGGCAGCATGCGGGTCCCGAAGCCACCTGCCACGATGACCGCCTCGGGCGGCCGTGGTGGCGTCACGGACCGTGCGACCGGGGACGCGGGGGACGTCGGCACCGGCGCATCCTCCCACCTCCGTAGGGTGAGGCCGGTGGCTGCGTCGACGTTCCCCCGCATGCTGGCCGACCAGGTGCGCCGGTCCGCCGGCCGTCCGGTCGTCACCTTCTACGACGACGCGACCGGTGAGCGGGTCGAGCTGTCGGCCGCCACCTACGCCAACTGGGTGGCCAAGACCGCCGGGCTGCTGCAGGACGAGCTCGACGTCGAGCGGGGCGGCAGGCTGCTCGTCGACCTTCCGACCCACTGGCTGGGGCCGGTGTGGATCGGCGCCGCCTGGAGCGTCGGGGCGGCGGTCACCGACGACCTCGAGGCGGTCGGTGACGTGGATGTCGTGGTCTGCGGACCGGCAGGGCTCGACCGGTACGCCGGGTCAGGCGCGCTGGGCTCTCCGCACGTGGTCGCCCTGTCGCTGCTCCCGTTGGGGGCTCGCTTCTCCACCCCGCTCCCCGAGGGCGTGCTGGACTACGGGGCCTCGGTGTGGGGCCAGCCCGACCTCTTCGTCGCGGCGGACGAGCCCGCTGCCGAGGACCTCGCCTGGTTCTCCGATGCTGCGCGAGACACCCAGGGGACCCTCCTCGACGCCGCCGTCCGCGGGCCGTGGAGCGGCCCGGGGACCCGGCTCCTGACCGACGCGAACCCCTGCTCCGCACCCGGCCTCGGCTGCCTGCTGGGCCCGCTCACGTCCGGCGGTGGGACCGTGTGGGTATCGCGCCCGGAGTCGACCCGGTGGGACGCCCGCGCCGCGACCGAGCAGGTCACCTCCTCCTGGCGTGCCCCGTGAGCGGCGCGAGCTCGCGCCGGGTCAGCCGAGGTCGTAGGCCCCGAACCCGGTGGTGATGAGCCGGCGCGGAGCGAAGCCGTCCCGGCGCCCGGGCAGCAACCAGAGGTAGCCGGTGGTCCGCTCTCGGGCCACGACGTCGGGACGGTCGTCCCCGTCGACGTCCCCGAGCCCGCGGACCCAGTCGTAGCCGGACAGACCGGAGGCGATCTGCGTGCTGGCACCCCCGCGGCTCGGCCACAGCCACAGCGTGCCGTCCTTGTGCACCAGCGCGGAGTCGGGCCGCTTGTCGCGGTCCCACATGCCGAGGCCCAGCTGTCCGACTGCCGGCGCCCGGCGGTGCGCGAACACGCTCTTCTCGAAGCCGCGACGGCCGTCGCCCGGGTAGACCCGGTAGGAGCCCTTCGGGGTGCGGGCCATCAGGTCGGGAAAGCCGTCACCTGTCACGTCACCGACCGGGGCGACGTGGCGGAACTTCTCCCACCCGGTCGCGACCGCCACCGGTGCGGCCAGGCCGGCGTCCTTCCGGCCGGCACGCAGCTGGAGGGTGCCGGTGGTGCGGCTGCGGGTCATGACGTCGCCGCGCCCGTCGCGGTTCCAGTCCCCGACGTTGAGCAGCAGGTCGGCGTCGGTGAGGTCGATGCCCGTGTCGATGGTCTGCCGGACGTTCCTGCGACCGCTGGCGGCGAACACCCGAAGCCGTCCGGTGCCGGCACTGAAGCCGGCCACGTCGGGCGCCTTGGATCCGCCGAGGGAGCCGGTCAGTGCCAGCCAGAGCAGTGAGCGGAACCGGCTGAACGCTCCCAGCCGGGGGGACAGCTGGCCGTCGCCGTCGCCGGGGTAGAGGTAGGTGAGACCGGTGTCCTTCTCGCGGGCGAGCAGGTCAGGGTTGCCGTCTCCGGTGGCGTCCCCGCGACCGCTGATGAGGTCGAAGCCGCCCCAGCGTCCGGGAATCGCGACCGGGGCGCGTAGCTTGTCGCCGGTGCCCGGCACCCGCACCAGCGCCGTGCCGCTGCGGGCGACGAGGTCGGGGTTGCCGTCACCGTCGAGGTCGCCGACCCCCGTGGTGAGGTCGTAGTCCCAGGTCCTGGCGAGCAGGCGCGCCTTGCCGAAGCCGCCCTCGCCCGCTCCCGGGTAGAGCAGCAGCCGGGTGTCGTAGCCGCGGCGCCCGACCAGGTCGTCGTGGCCGTCCCCGTCGAAGTCACCGACGCCGGTGACTTGGTCGAGGTTGCCGAACCGGCCATAGGAGCGCACTGCAGCCCGCACCGTGCCGTCGTCGGTCCCTGGGTGCAGCGCGGTGACCTTGGTGGTGGCGTTCCTGGCCAGGATGTCGTCGACGCCGTCCCCGGTCAGGTCGCCGGGTGCCGCGAGCAGGTCGACGTCCTCCCAGCCGCGGGCGGCCGTGGCGCCCTCGAGGAAGGTGCTCTGGCCCCCGGTCCGGACGACGAGGGCGTGCTTGCTGCTCCGGTCGCGGACCACCAGGTCGGGCCACGAGGTCCCCGAGAGGTCGGCGGTGAGGTCGGTCGGCTCGCTCGGCGGCCCGGGCGTCGGCGGCGGCGTCGGTGTCGGTGTCGGTGTCGGGGTCGGGGTCGGGGTGGGCGTGGTCGTCGAGCCGCCGGACCGCTGGATCGCGGCCGCCTTGCGGCGGATGTCGGGGATCCGTGAGTAGAGGTACTGGCCCGGGCAGGCTGTCTGGCCGGCGTCGCGGTGGCCGTTGATCGCCCGGAAGTACCGGCTGGCGACCCACTGTCGCGAGTCGTCGGCGCGCACGCCGCTGATCGCGAGCTTCCAGGCCAGGAGCTTCGCGTAGGCGGTGATCATCGCGTCGCTCGGCCGGGCGACGTCGAAGTTGCCGATCGCCGACATCGCGAAGGACCGCTCGTTGTAGCCGAGGGTGTGCGCGCCCACGACGGGGCGCGCGACCCCGCCGTACCGGCCCTCCCAGATCTGGCCGAACCTGTCGACGAGGAAGTTGTAGCCGACGTCGCTCCAGCCGCGCGACTGCGTGTGGTAGGCGTAGATGCCGCGCAGGATGCCCGGCACCTGCGACTTGCTGTAGTCGTTGGCGTTGACGGTGTGGTGGACGAACGCGGCGTGCACCTCGCCGTAGCTGAGCGAGCCGCGGTCGCGCAGCCGCTCGTCGGCGCCCCACTGGGCGCGGGAGAAGATCTTCGGCTTCGGGGCGCTGAGCTTGCCCGCCGAGGGCACCGCGACGGTGGTCGTGGCGGACGACAGCGTCCCGGTGTCGATGGCCGGCTCGTCGTCCACCGGTGCGAGGTCCTTGCCGGGGTCGACCACCGCCAGTGACAGCCCGTCGGGGACGGCGCCGGTGCTGGTGACCGCGCGTACCTGCACGTCCTCCACGTCGCCGACCACGACGGCGTCGGTGCCGGGGCGGACGGCGCCCTGGCCCCCCTCACCCTCCCCCGGGTCAGGCTCGTGCTCGGGGTCGTAGTGCATCGGCTGCCAGGCGGACCAGGTGCCGTCCTCCAGCGTCCGCAGCGACACGGTGATCTGGTCCTCGGCGAGCTCCGGTCCCGCATCCCAGGTGACACCGACGGTGGCGTACCCCGGGGCGGGCTCCGGAGCGCTGACCACGCGGTTCCGCTGCGGCGCGAGACGGGGGGTGTCATCCTGGGACGGTCGGCTGTCGCCGGCCTCGGGCTTGGGCTCGGGCGTGTTCTTCGTCAGCGGAACCGTGCGCACCTTCGGTCTCACCGGGGCAGAGGACGTCACGGAGCTCTCCCGGGGAACCAGCTCGGCACGTGGCTCCTGGCCCGGAGCCACGATCTGCAGTTCCACCACCCCGGTGGCCGACGAGGCGACCGCGGTGACCACGCCGAGGGCGAGCGACTGCTGGCAGACGAGCACGAAACGGCTCTTCTTCTCGGGCTTCAAGCGGTGCTCCTGGCGCAACGGACTGGTCTCAGACGTACCAACCGTCACATCAGTCACACGAGCCTGCAATGCATTCTCGTGAACTACGAACCTGTAATTTGATCAGCGCGACAAGAATCA